>NZ_CP150667.1:3768084-4504946 GCF_038024065.1 Polaribacter sejongensis
AAGAGGTGACGTGTTAGTGTTTAGTTATTTAGGTTATAAATCGACACAAAAGAAAGTTGGTGCTTCTGCTGTTATTAATGTAGTTTTACAAGAAGATAGTAGTGTTTTAGAAGAGGTTATTGTTGTAGCATATGGTACAACAACTAAAGAAGCTTTTACAGGTTCTGCAAATGTTGTTGGTGCAAAAGATTTAGCACTTAGATCTGTAACGTCTCCAATTGGAGCTATTGAAGGTAAGGCAACTGGTGTGCAGTTTGTTGCAGCATCAGGTCAACCAGGTTCTTCGCCATCAATTGTAATTCGTGGTGTTGGTACTCTTAATGGTAGTTCAACTCCGTTATACATTATAGACGGAATACAGTTTGATGGTTCTCTAAGTTCTATCAATCAAGATGATATTGCTTCTATGACAGTTTTAAAAGATGCGGCTTCAACGTCATTATATGGTTCTAGAGCAGCAAATGGTGTAGTTATTGTTACAACTAAAAAAGGAAGAAATAATAAAACAACTGTTAGTGCATCAACACAATACAGTGTTATTACAAGATCTGTACCTAATTATGATAGAGTAGGAGCTGGTTCTTATTATGAATTAATGTGGGAAGGTTACAAGAACACAATTAGTGGTGCAAATCCAGAAATTGAAGCTTCTGCAAAAATATTTAATCAATTAGGTTATAACCCATTTAATGTAGCAAATGATCAAATTGTTGGTACTGACGGTAAATTAAATCCTAATGCAGAACTTAAGTATGAGTCTTTAGATTGGTTCGATTATTTAGAAAGAACTGGTAGTAGAAAAAATCACTCTGTAAATGTTGCTTCTGGTGGCGAAAATCATTCTATATTTTATTCTGCATCTTATTTAAAAGAAGAAGGATATGTTATTGAAAGTGATTATGAAAGAGTAACTAATAGATTAAATGCAGATTTTACTCTAACCGATAATATTTCTGCTGGTGGTAGTGTGTATATTACAGCTACAGATTCTCATGGACCAACTAGTGGAGGAGGGTCTTCTACAGCAAATCCTTTTAGTTGGGCTAATAACTTAGGTCCTATTTACCCTGTTTACCTAGTAGATAATAGTGGTAAAATTGTAAATGATGCTTCAGGTAACCCTTTATACGATTTAGGAGAAGGATATCCGGATAGTAATATTCAAACAAGACCTTACAATCCAGGAAGACATGGTATTGCTGAGCTAATTTTAAATGAAGATCAAGATAAGTTAAACTTATATGGATTTAGAAATTATCTTGAAGTTAAGCTTGCAGAAGGATTAAAAGCTAAAGTAACTTATGGTAGAGATATTCAAGATAATATTACTAAAGGTTATGAAAACGAAACAGTAGGTGATGGAGCACCATCAGGTAGATATAGTGAAGATAGATATAGAAGAGTTGTAGAGAATTTTAATCAAATTTTAACTTATAATACTTCTCTAAAAGATGTTCATAATATAGATGTTACTTTAGGTCATGAAAGTTTTGATAGAAACTTTTCTACATTAGGAGGTATTGCTAATACTCAAACTGCTACAGGTATTTATGAATTTGATAATTTTGCTGCAGGTGATAATGTAAATGGAAATAGTACAGATCACAGAATAGAAGGTTATTTTGCTAGATTAAACTATGATTTTGATAGCAAATATTACTTAAGTGCTTCTGTAAGAAGAGATGGTACTTCTAGATTTGCTAAAGATGCACGTTGGGGAACTTTTTATTCAGTAGGTGGTTCTTGGAGAATTGATCAAGAAAAATTTATGGATAACGTTTCTTTTATAGATCAATTAAAATTAAGAGCATCTTACGGTGAAATTGGTAATGAAAGAGTTGGTTCTTATTACGCTTCTCAAGCATTATATGAGATTATTCCAAACGCAGGTGCACCTGGTATTATTTGGAGTAATACAGGAAATGTAGATTTAGAGTGGGAAAACCAAGTTAGTTGGGATGTTGCTTTAGAATTTAGTATGTTTAATAATGTATTAGATGGTTCTGTAGAATTTTACAAAAAATCTTCTCAAGATTTATTATATGAATTAGGTATTCCTCTTTCAGAAGGATTAGATGTATTCCCTACAAACTTAGGAGATCTTTACAACCAAGGTATAGAGGTTAGTTTAACAGGTCACTTATTAAGAACAAAAGATTTTAATTGGGATTTAAGTGTTCAGGCTAGTACTTTTAAAAATGAAATTACAAAAATTGATAGTCCTGCAGATAACGGTACTAAACGTTGGGAAGAAGGAAGATCTATTTATGATTACTACATCTATCATTATGCAGGAGTTGATTCAGCAAATGGGGATGCTTTATACTACATGTTTGAAGATACAGATGGGGGTGGAAGAACAGCTGTTTTAAATGCAGATGGAACACAAGCAACTACTAACGATTATCAAGAAGCTGGAGAAGCATTTACAGATAGTAGTAGTATTCCAGATTTATTAGGATCTGTTTCTAACTCATTTAGATATAAACAATTTTCTTTAGATTTCTTATTTACTTTTGGTATTGGAGGAGATATTTTAGATAGTGGATATTCTTCATTAATGCACCCAGGTACTTTTGGTAGAGCTTTACATGTAGATGCAGAAAATGCTTGGAGAGCTCCAGGAGATATTACAGACGTACCTCGTTTAGAAAACGGAAACCCAAACCAAACAATTGCTGGTTCTACTCGTTTCTTAACAGATGCATCTTACATTTCTTTAAAAAACGTAAACTTAGGATATAGTTTTGATAACGATGTTGCAGAAAAATTAGGTTTAAGTAATTTACGTATTTCTCTTTCTGGTGAAAATATTTTTATTAGCACAGAAAGAACAGGTTTAAATCCTCAATATAGTTTATCTGGTACATCAAGCGGATATGATTATAGCCCTTCTAGAACAGTAACTTTAGGGTTGAATTTAACTTTCTAGAAATTATTAAATTATAAATTATAAATAAAATATTATATTATGTTACGAAAAATTAATCTATTAATTTTAGGATTATTAGTAGTATTTGTTACCAGTTGTGAAGAAGAATTTCTAGAAACAACACCAACAGATTCTATTGCAGAAGCAGATGCTTTTGCAAGTGTAGACAATATGTTTTTGGTATTAAATGGATTGCATAGGGTAATGTATGCTCAAAATCCTATATCAGGAGGAACTTCAAGTAGAAGTGGGCAGAGTTTTTATATGCCAGCATTAGATGCAATGGGTGCTCAAATGATTCACTCATCACCAGGAAATGGATGGATGACAAATGAATTAAGATGGTTAACACATACAAATGCAAATTTTACAACAGTAAGTAATTTTTGGTATATGCGTTACCATATTATAGCATCATCTAACAACTTAATTAATTTAATTGAAGCAAATGGTTTTCCAGAAGCAGATGAAGATGTAAGAAATATTCTTGGTCAAGCTTATGCGTATAGAGCTTGGGCGTATCATCAATTAATTTCAACATTTGCAAAAGGGTACTTAATTGGTGATCCTGCGACAGATGCAGGTGTTCCTTTATTGTTAATTACAGGAACTCCTTATACAAGTGCTCCTAGATCTACAGTTCAAGTTGTTTACGATCAAATAAATTCAGATATAGCAAATTCTATCAGTTTCTTTGAAGGTGCTTCTAGTCCAGCTGATAAATCTCATTTATCTATAAATGCAGCGCAAGGTTTAAAAGCAAGAATAGATTTAACGCAAGGTAAATGGCAAGATGCATCAGATGCGGCAATAGCTGCACGTGAAGGTTTTCCTTTGTTAGATGAAGATGCTTGGTTATCTGGTTTTAATACAGTAGATCTTTCTGAAGTAATTTGGGGAGGTACTGTTATTGAGTCAGAAACAAACTTTTATCAATCTCTCTTCTACTTTATTAGTCCAACTTTTAATGGAAGTCAAAATAGATCAAACCCTAAGTTAATGAATAAAGAAGTTTATGATGCAATTCCATCTACAGACTTTAGAATTAATATGGCATTAGCTTGGGCTCCAAATACAAATTCTTCTGCATCTAACGGAGAAGGTGGTAGTTTTGAGACTGATCCTAATTATGATACCGAAGAAGAATTTTTTGCTGCTAAAGATTCAATTATAAACAAATATGGAATGACTTCTGCGCATAACACACACCCATATATGGCGGTTAAGTTTTTGCAGGAAAATCCAGGATCTATTGATCCAGATGATGTTCTTTATATGCGTTCTTCAGAAATGTATTTAATAGAAGCAGAGGCTAAAACAATGTTATCTGATGTTTCAGGTGCTCAAACAGCTCTTCAAGCTTTTGGTTCAGCAAGAGATACTGATTATGATTCTTCTGTATTTACTTCTGTAGATGCTTTAATGGATCATATTAAATGGCAAAGAAGAGTAGAACTTTACGGAGAAGGGTTTAGTTTCCATGATCACATTCGTTGGGATGAAGGAATTGATTTAACGAACTCTGGAGCTGATGATAATTTATATAGAGATGGTTTCATTCAAGAAAAACCTTCTTTAAATGATGATTGGATTTGGAAAATTCCACAAGCAGAAATTGATGCAAATCCAAATTTAACGGAAGCAGATCAAAACTAACAAGTTATTTTTAACTTAATTAAATATTAAAACCACCTTTTTAAGGTGGTTTTTTTATGATTAAAGCTTAATAATAATTTATTTTTTTTCTAAAAGGCTATTTTTAATGAAGTGTTTTAAAGTATTCTAACGCTTTTATTAACCGACTTCCGTACCAAGAAAACATTTCTCCATCTACTAAAACAGCCTTGGCGTTTTTAGTATAGTTTTCTACTTCTGCTAAATGTTCTTTTTTAAATGGATATGGTTCTGATGATAAAAAAATAAAATCTAGTTCTGACTGTAATTTCATTTCATCCAAATCGATTTCAGGGTAGCGCTCTTTGTACTGATAGATGTTAGCAAACTTATTTAGTGCTAATAAATGGTTGATGAACGTAGTGTTTCCGACAGCCATCCAAGGAGATTTCCAAATAAAATAAACAACTTTTTTTACTTCTTTATTTTTGATGAATTCATTAAAGATGTCTAATTCAGAATTGATTTTTAGAATAATTTCTGAAGCTTTATTTTCTAGGGAAAACAACATTCCGTATTGCTTTATGAGTTCTAAATTATCATCAATAGTAAAAATATCTGAAACATGCGTTGGTGCAATTTTTTCACAGTTCTCTACAATCTCTTTTGTGTTTTCTTCTTTATTACAAAGGATGATATCAGGCTGTAAAGCCTTTATTTTATCAATATGAATACTTTTTGTACCACCAACAATCGTTTTAGTTTCTTTTAAATGGTTGGGATGAACGCAAAATTTTGAAACACCAACAATGGAGGTTTCTAAACCTAAATCGACCAATAATTCTGTTAAACTTGGTACAAGACAAATAATCCGTTTCGGCGTTTTATCAAACGTTAAAATCCGTCTTATTTGATCTTGAAATTCCATGAACTTATTGTGCTAAAATAGTCGCCATTTCTTGTTGTAATTCTTCGGCTTTTAAAGCAGCATTTTGTGCAAAATTTTCATCTTTAGAAGCGTAAATAATTCCTCTAGAAGAATTGATTAATAAACCAATATTTTCTGATAGGCCATATTTACAAACATCTTGCAAGTTTCCGCCTTGTGCGCCAACACCAGGAACTAAAAGAAAAGAATTAGGTACAATTTTTCTAATTTCAGTAAAATATTCTGCTTTTGTAGCACCAACAACATACATTAAATTTTCAGAATTTTTCCATCCTTTAGAGGTCTCTAAAACCTCTTTGTATAATTCTCTTCCGTTTACTTCTTTTGTTTGAAAATCGAAAGCACCTTCATTAGATGTTAATGCTAACATAATAGTATGTTTGTTTTTAAACGCTAAAAATGGCTCTACAGAATCTTTTCCCATATAAGGCGCAACGGTAACAGAATCGAACGCTAAATCTTCTAGAAAAGCTTTTGCATACATGGTTGAGGTATTACCAATATCGCCACGTTTTGCATCTGCAATTGTATAGATTTCTGGGTAATTTTTATTTAAATACTGAATCGTTTTTTCTAAAGATTTCCAACCTTTTATTCCGTAGGCTTCATAAAAAGCGGTATTGGGTTTATAGGCAACACACAAATGATGCGTAGCATCGATAATTGCTTTGTTAAATGCAAAAATAGGATCTTCATCTTTTAAAAGATGTTGTGGAATTTTATTCAAATCCACATCCAATCCGATGCATAAAAATGATTTTTTCTTCTTAATCTGGGCAATAAGTTCTTGTGTTGTCATTTGTTTTCTATAAGTTTTGCAAAAATAGGTATTTTTGTTTTTAAACAAAGCGTCTAATTGTAAGTATTGAGATCTTTAGGTGACAAAAAACAAAAAATAAGTAATGTTCAAAAAAATAATAGTCTTAGTTCTCGTATCTATTTTAGCGAGTTGTAGTTTAGAAACTCCAACCGAATTTACAGAAAAAGCGCTTCAAGAAAAAGTGTACGATTTAAACGACGAAGTAAGTACGTTTAAAGAAGTAATTGATCAACATAAAGGAAAAAAGATTTTAATTGATGTTTGGGCTTCTTGGTGTAGAGATTGTTTAGTCGGAATGCCGAAAGTAAAAGAATTGCAAACAGTGTTTCCAGAAGTGGTGTATTTATTTTTATCTGTTGATGAAAAGAAGGACTCGTGGAAAAGAGGTGTAAAGCGTTATGATGTTATTGGAGAACACTACAATTTACCACAAGGAATGAAGACAGGAGATTTGGTTGATTTTTTAAATCTTAGTTGGATTCCGAGATATGTTGTGGTTGATGAAAACAGTCAAATAACATTATTTAATGAAATAGATGCTTCCGATAAAGATATAATTGAAGCTTTAAAAGAGTAAGTATTTTTGATTGAATTTTATCCTTTTCGTTTTCTATAAGAATAGATGTTTATTAGCCCTTTTTCTATCAGCGATAGCGGTTTAAAGTCTTTTTAACACATTAAAAAAAAACTATATAAAACGTTATAGTAACTATTTGCTTTTCTAAGTGTTTTTTGTCTTTCCATTTCTTAAATTTACATCCAAATTAATAGAAACATTAACAAGGGCCTTTTAGGTTATAAAATAATAATTATGAGAACAAAAATAGTAGCAGGTAACTGGAAAATGAACAATGATAAGAAAGAGAGTAAAAAACTTATCAAAGATTTAAAAAAAGCAATTAAAAAAGAGAAATTAAAAAATACTCGTGTTATAGTTGCTCCTACTTTTGTAAACTTATCGGCTTCTTTAAAAGCAGCAGACGGTTCTGCAATTGAAGTAGTTGCTCAGAATATGCACCAAGCTAAAAATGGTGCTTATACAGGAGAAATTTCTGCAGATATGTTAAAAGCAATCGGAATTAAAACGGTTATTTTAGGACACTCAGAAAGAAGAACTTATTTTAATGAAACAGATGCTTCATTAGCAGCAAAAGTAGATGCTATTTTAGAAAATGATTTAGAAACTATTTTTTGTTTTGGAGAATTGTTAGAAGATAGAAAATCTGAAAACCATTTTGCAGTAGTAGAAAGCCAAATTTCTAATGCATTATTCCATTTAGGAGCAGATGCTTGGAAAAGCATTATTTTAGCTTATGAACCAGTTTGGGCAATTGGTACAGGAGAAACTGCAAGTGCAGAACAAGCGCAAGAAATGCATGCTTTTATTAGAAGTATTGTAGCTAAAAAATACAATCAAGAAGTTGCAGATGCTGTTTCTATCTTATACGGAGGAAGTGTAAAACCTGCAAATGCAGAAGAAATTTTCTCTAAACCAGATGTAGATGGTGGATTAATTGGTGGAGCTGCTTTAAATGTAGATGATTTTACAGGAATTATTAAAGCTATTTAAGCATCGTACTTAAAGATATTTACAATAAATTTGCATCGAGATTTTAAAATCTCGATGCATTTTTTTTACAAGACATTTATGGACAATATTTATATAGAATACAATTTTACAGTTACACCAAAAGAACCAGCAACAGAAATTTTAATTGCAGAATTAGGAGAGGTTGGTTTTGAGAGTTTTGTTGAAAATGAAAACGGAGTAACAGCTTATATTCAAAAAGACGATTGGAGCGCTACTGTTTTAGATGATATTTTTGTTTTAAATTCTGAAGAGTTTTCTATAGAATACGATCAAAAGGAGATTGAGCAAACTAACTGGAATGCAGAATGGGAAAAGAATTTTTCACCTATCCAAGTGGAAGATGTGGTAAGTATTAGAGCACCATTTCATGAAAACCCTAATTTAAAATATGATATTGTAATTGAGCCAAAAATGAGTTTTGGTACTGGGCATCATGAAACGACTCACATGATGGTACAGCATTTATTGCAATTAGATTTAGAAGGTAAAAAAACGTTAGATATGGGATGTGGAACCGGAATTTTAGCAATTTTTGCTGAAATGAAAGGAGCAAATCCTATTGATGCTATCGATATTGATAATTGGTGTTATGAAAATTCTGTAGAAAATGTTGAGAGAAATAATTGTAAAAATATTTCAGTTTTTGAAGGAGAAGCAGCGCTTTTAGTTGATAAAAAATATGATGTTATTATTGCCAACATCAATAGAAATATTTTATTGATGGATATGCAAGCATACACCAATTGTTTAAACGATAACGGCGTGCTTTTATTAAGTGGCTTTTATAAAGATGATATACCTGTTATAGATGCGGAGGTTTCTAAATACAATTTAAAATTAGAAACTGTTATAGAAAGAAATAATTGGGTTGCATTAAAATACAATAAATTGTAATTTTGTAAAATGAGTACAAAAGAAAAAATACAAGAAGAGGTAGATGTCTTAGAACAAGAGGTTTTTCAGCATGAGATAGTATTGCATAATGATGATGTAAATACTTTTGATCATGTTATAGAATCTTTAGTTACTGTTTGTGAACATTCATTTGAGCAAGCAGAGCAGTGTGCTACTTTAGTGCATTATAAAGGAAAATGTACCGTTAAATCTGGAGAACTTAAAGATTTAGAACCAAGATGCTCTAAATTATTACAATTAGGTTTATCGGCAGAATTAGTATAATTGAAAATAAGTAGTTTATGGAAAATGTTTTTAAATATTACGAGTTCTCACCATTCTTTTTAGATACATCTGATACTTTTTCTGGGAATGAAATTTGTTATTCAGAATTAAATGAAACTCATTTTTTAATTTTTGAAAAGAATAATGATACATATAATTTATATGTATCTAGATATCTACAAAAAAATGATATTGGAGTAAATGCCCCAGAAATATTAGAATTATTAGTAGAAAACTACGATAAGAGCATCCCTGCTCACCGAATAATGATTAAGCAATACCTTCACTAAAGTACCTTTCACCGAATAACTTTTTAGAAATACCTATTTTATTTTTTATTTGTAGTGACTTTTATAAACAATATGAGTCTTATAGATAAGAAGCAATATATATGGTTAAAAAATTTACTTTCTTATTAGTGATAATTTTTATGGTTCCTGCGTTAGGATATAGTCAAGCTGTTCCTATGCCTGCAGGTCCGCCACCTCCTCCGGGATTGCCTATAGATAATTTAATAGGTGTTTTGTTTTTAATAAGTTTAGGATTGATATACGGGTCTAGAAAGATCCTTAAAGATAGTAGTAGTTAGTTTTTATACTAAGTTTGGTTAGACGAAAAGGCCTTGGACATTTGTTCAAGGTCTTTTCTATTTATATCGTTTTAAGATTATTATTTAAATTAAGTCTAAATAAGAATAATAAAGTATATTTGCAGAAAATAACTAGAGCTAAATAATGATGCTTTTATAATTTACTCTTTTATTTTGGGATAGTAATAATGGTTAGATATGTATAATAATGTAAATAGGTGCTAAAAGTAGATGAATAATATTTTTAAAAAATTAAGAATTAACGCATAATTTTAAATAGAAGAAATAAGAAGAAATCATCACCCTTAAATGCTTTACGTATTTTCTTAAAAGCCGTGTACATATGTGCTTCTACTGTTTTTATTGAAATGCCTAATAGATCTGCTATCTCTTTGTATTTAAGTCCATCAAATTTATTAAGTTTTAATATTTCTTTGCTCTTTTCTGGTAAAGATTCAATTATGATTTTTAATTTTAAAATGCGTTGCTCTATTATTTCATCATCATCATTAATTCTATCTCTTAAAGCACGTTCTTTAATTTCATCAAAAAAACTTTCTTTATGTTTCTTTTTTCTATAAGTGTCTATATAGCTGTTATGGGTAATTCTGTATAAATAACTTTTAATAGGTTTTGTTGTGTTAATGTTTTTTCTATGAGTCCAAAGAGTTATAAAAGTTTGTTGCACAATGTCTTCTGCCTCATGCAGATTACTTGTGTAGGACAATGCATAGTCAACAAGTTTTTTATAATAACGATCAAATAATGTTTTAAATGCTTTTTCATCACCTACCTTAATATTAGTAGCCAGTGTAAGATCGTCTAAATATAAATTCAAATTGTTTTGTTTGTTATTATTAAAAAAACAAACATAATTAAAATTTAACTAAGGGTATAGTGTTAAATCAACGTATTGTTAATATAAATTTAATAAAACAGCCTTTCTGTTGAAGAAAATAATAATAAAATACATCGCCAATACAATTACAGACCAAGAGTTAGAAACTCTTAGGTTGTGGCTGAAAAAGGAAAATAATCAAGAAACATTTGATGAATACATAAAAGCTTCTTATGATATAGATACTGTAATGAATAAACCAGATTTAGATACTGCTTATAAAAAAATAAGGCATTCTATTGATACTGAAAAGAAATCGAAATTTAGAATTCTCCCCGTTTGGTCTCGATATGCAGCAGCGGCAGTTATTGTATTTATGTTTTCATATGTATATGTTTTTTATAATAAAGAGCAACCTGTAGAGGTTTTAAACTCTTTTGTAACTGTTGTAGAGTCTGGTGTAGATAAAGCAACTTTAACATTAGATGATGGATCTAATATTATTTTAGAAGCAGGTACAGTTTATAATAATAAGACGGTAGCAAGTAATGGAGAAGAGATTATTTATAAAAAAGAGCAAGAAACAATAATTAATCTTGAAGATAAAGTGGAAGCAAATAAGACAGAGTCTAAAATAGCTTATAATTATTTAACGACTCCAAGAGGAGGAGAGTTTCAAATTACGTTGGCAGATGGAACGCAAGTTTGGTTAAATTCTGAAACCAAATTAAAATATCCAACAGTATTTAAAAAAGGAGAATCTAGGCAAATAGAATTGGTGTATGGTGAAGCTTATTTTGATGTTTCATCAAGTAAAAACCACCACGGAGCAACTTTTAAAGTTATTTCTAATTTACAAGAAGTAGAAGTGTTTGGAACAGAATTTAATATAAAGGCTTATAAAGATGAAGCAAGTGTATATACCACATTAGCTGAAGGTAAAGTAGCAGTTAGTAATTTTGCTTTTAAAGAGAATTTAAAAGTAGGGCAACAATCTGTTATTGATAAATCAACAGGGAAAATTAATGTAAAAACAGTGAATATTTATAATGAAACAGCATGGAGGTTAGGCGCCTTTTCTTTTAAAAATAAAACTTTAAAAGAAATCATGAAAGTCTTATCTAGGTGGTATGATATTGATATTGTTTTTGAAAATAAGGAATTAGAAACCATTAAGTTTAATGGTGTTTTAAATAAAAAAATGACTCTTGAAGAAACTTTAAATTCTATTAAAAGGAGTTCTAATTTAAATTATCTCGTAAACGATACCAAAATAATATTAAAATAAAGAAAAGGGATAAAGTCAATACCGCTCAAAGTACATCGCTTTATCCCTAAAGAAATATTAATTAAATGCATAACTAATACTTTACAAATTTATGAAAATTAATTTTACTCAAGAGTGGCTCAAAAAGCTAACTCAAAATTTTATTATGAGGACAGCATTTTTATTATTTTGTTCTACAGTATTTAGTTTTACTCCAATTGATGTCGTCTCCCAAAATGCGGAAATTAAAATAATTCAGGACAAAACCGTAACTGTAGATCAAATATTTGACATTATTCAAGCACAAACAGATTACACTTTTATTTATCGTTCAGATATGTTTAAAGATGTTTCTCCAATGCATTTAAAAGAAGGTATAATAAAAGCAAAAACCTTATTGATAAAAGCATTACCTAAAAGATTTTATAACATAGAATTGCTCAAAAACAATACCATTGTTATCGGGAAAAGAGATTTTTCTAAAAAAATAGAGGTTAGAGGTAAAATTGTAGATATTAATAACCAACCTCTTTCTGATGTTAATGTAATTGTTAGAGACTTAAATTTAGGAACTTTTACAAATAAAAACGGTACGTTTTTGATGACTTTACCTCATCAAAATTTTAAATTAAATGTAAGCCTTTTAGGGTATAAAACAGAAGAGGTTGATTTGTCCTCAGAATCAGATTTGTCTACTATTAGAATTACGCTTAAAGAAGATTTATTAGGTTTAGATGAAATTGTTGTTACTGCAAAAAAAACGGTAAGTAGAGAAGGTACGTCTACTTATAAAATAGGTAGTCAGGCAATGAAACAAGTTCAGGCAATGAACTTAGGCGATGTGTTAAGTTTAATTCCTGGTAATAAAATGGAGCAAACAAACTTAACGGCTACTAAACAAGCTAATTTACGAAGTGCAGTAAGTTCTGATGTAAATTCTTTTGGTACCGCTATTATTTTAGATGGTGCAGCAATTAGTACAGATGCAAATATGCAAACCAAAAACTCATCTACTTTAGATGGAGGGAAATCTGTAGTTGGTGGCGGTGTAGATTTAAGAAGTATAACCTTAGCAAATGTAGAATCTGTAGAGATTATAACAGGTATTGCATCTCCAAAATATGGTAATTTATCTTCTGGTGGAATTCTAGTAAAAAGTAAAGTAGGTAAATCTCCTTATATTGTTTCTGCCAATGTCTCATCTACAAATTATCAGGGATCTGTTGCAAAAGGATATGAATTAAATAAATTAGGCGTTTTAAATACAGATTTATCTTACGCGTATTCTTCTGGAGCACCAACAGAACGTAAATTATTTTATCAAAGTTTTAATTTAGGGTTACGTTGGAAATTACCAGTATTTAAAGATGTTAAATGGAATCATTTTACCTCTCTACGAATAGGGCATTCCGATGATGGAAACAACCATGAACCAGAAGAGGTTTTTAAAAATGAAGCGGATGTAAAAAGTACTTCTTATCAGGCAACGCTTTCAGGTGATTTTCATTCATCCCTTTTAGGGAAAATAAGTTATAATTTTAGTGGTAGTGTTGTTAATCAACATTCTTTTTATGATACTTATGTAATTAACGGACCTTTCCCAATTATAGAATCTATAGAAAGCGGAACTTATGCTACTACATATTCTCCGAATGCATTTAATCAAACTAGAGATATTAAAGGAAAGCCCATTAATTTAAATGGAAGAATTGAGGCTTCTCAAAATGCAAGTTTTAAGAGTTTAGACTTTAATTTTGAAACGGGTTTGCAGTATTCTTTTGATGATAATACAGGTAGTGGTAGAGTTGCAACTGGTAATATTGTTCATACACAAGATATTGCTGGGAGTAGATCTGCAACTTTTGAGAAAATTCCGGCTTCTAAAACTTTTTCGGCATATCATCAAACAATTATAAAACGATCTGGAGAGGCGTCTAATCAACAATTAAATTTAGGGCTTAGATATGATAACATGTTAGAACGTTATAACTTGCTATCTCCTCGTATGTCTTTTTCATCAAAACATAATAATTTTACGGCAAGAGGAGCTTGGGGAGTTTCGTATAAAGCTCCAGCAATGGTACAATTATATCCAGGAAGATCTTATATAGATTATATCAATTTTCAATATTATGCAGAGAATCCAGACGAGCGTTTAGCAATTGTAACAACCTATGTTTATCAGCCTACAAACGAGCATTTAAAACCTAATTATTCCGATTTAAAGGAAGTTGGTTTTGATTGGTCTCCTTCTTTTATGAATTTTAATTTCACCTATTTTAAAAAAGACATGCGTAGAGGTATTACAACAACAGACGAGTTGTTATTATTGCCGAAAGCTGTTTATGAAGTAGTAGATGCGCCGATAGGTGTGCAGCCAACGGTAGCGCCAACAGGAGAGGTAAACAATATACCAAGAACAGTAAGTGTAATGAACAACAATTATTACGTTGCTACCAATGGAGTAGAAGCCACAATAAGTCCAAAGAAAATAAAGGCAACCAATACGCAGTTTAATTTTAGGTATAGTTATTTAGAAAGTGTGGTAACAAATACAGGTTTTGATATTGATAAGTCTAGTTATGTTGTTGGCGACAATTCAGTAAGATATGGTGTTTATGAAAATAGTTTAACAAAGGCAATTAGAAGTTTTGGTACTTTAACTTTAATTCAACATATACCTTCTTTGCGTTTTGTGTTAACACTTTCGGCGGAATTAAACTTTAAGGAAAGTAGCCAGTTTATTGGTGCAAGTTTATATCCGTTTGCATATTATGATATAGATGGTACTTATATAGAAATTCCGGAAGAAAATAGAATGAACCCAGAATTTGATGATTTAAAAAGAGATGAAAACTCTTTTACCACCACAGCAACTCCATTTTACAGTAATTTTAATTTACAAATACGTAAAGAAACTAAACAAGGGCATTCTTTTAGTTTTTACGCTAATAACGCACCATGGAACAACCCAACTTATGAGTTTTTAGGAAGTAGAAGAACATTGAATAATAAAATATCAGTAGGTTTTAATTTAACCTTATTAATTAAATAACAGTAAAACAACAACAACAACATGAAAAAAACAATTTTAAAACAAGTAGGTTTAACAAAGTTAATCGCATTATTTCTCTTAATATCAGTAATAGTTAGCTGTGAAAGTGATGAGGATATTCCTAATTTAGGAAACTTAGAAGTTCAAGTAACATTAGCAAGTGGTCTTAATGATATTTCATTAGAAGATATAGATGTAACAATTACACAGACCATAGATAATTCTACTTTAACTATGAATACAGATGTAAACGGTTTGGCAACTTTTTCTGATATTTCTGCGGGTACTTATACCGTAGTAATAGCACATTCTACAGATGAATATACTTTAAGTGGTACTGCAAATAATATTGTAATTACAAAACAAGAAACTGTAGCAACAACAGTAGAGGTAAATGCGGTGAACCAAGACGGAGGTTTAGTAATTAAAGAAGTATATACAGCTGGTTCTGGTTATATTACTTTATTTAAAGATTCATTTATTGAAATTTTCAATAATTCAGCAGAAACTTTATATGCAGATGGTATGTACATCGCTAATCTTTTTGGCGGATCTGGTTCTACCGGTAGTATTGCAATTTATTCTGTATTAACAGATGAAAGTTATGTGTATACAGATGTAATGAGCCAAATACCAGGAGCAGGAACAGATTACCCTGTAGCAGCTGGTAAAAGTATTGTAATAGCTTTAAACGCTGTTAATTATAAAGAAGGAAGTACTGCGCCAGATGCACAGTTAGATAATACAGATGCAACATTAGAGCATTATTCTGTAGATTGGTTAGAAGCACAAGGTCGTGCAGGAAATCCTTATTTTGAGTTAGATAATCCTGCTGTACCAAACATGACTAACACATATATGTTTGAAGGTACTAACTTTTTTAGATTATCTACACCAGGAAGTATTGTTTTAGTAAGTAGTGAAGCAACTTTTGATGCTTCAGGAATTGTAGATTATACAGCACCAGGAGCTACAACTACTTCTAAATTAATGAAAATTTCTATTGAAAACGTAGTTGATGGAGTAGATATTTTAGATAATTCTGGAGCAGCAGATTATAAACGTATGCCTACTGTAATAGATGGTGGTTTTACTTATTTAACTGCTGATGGAGCAATTTCATATACAGGTTTAAGTAATAGAAGAAAAATTGATGAAGTAGCTACTGCTCGTTTTGGTAGAACTATTTTATTAGATACAAATAATTCAACGGTAGATTTTGAAGCAATTGCTTTCCCTGACAAATATGGTTACAACAACTAATAAAATAGACCATTTAGCAATAAAGAGAATGTTTTTAACATTCTCTTTATTATTAAGTGTGTTCAGTAGTTTTTCTCAAACAGCAATAACTATAGATAGTTTGTCTGTTATTGAGAGAGATTTTCAATTTGAACAATTTAAAAATAGGTACTTTCAAATACCGTCATTAATCAATCAATCTAACCTTAAAAAGTTTTCTTATGGAGAAGGTAAGTATTTGTATGGTGAAGGGAAATTAAGGCATCCGCAGGAGTTTAAAAAACAAAACGGATTGTATTTAAAAACGGCCTCTTTAGCAGCTTTAGAAAATACCAATTGGACTTTTTATGGTAGTTTAGAATATTTAAATACTAGAATTGAAGATGTAGAAAATAATTTAACATACGGAATTTCAGAGTATAATTCTCCATACTACTTTTTTCAGAAAACAACAGGTATATGGAATCATCAGAATTATAATTTTGAAATAAGTGCGGCTCATAAAGTAAATTCTAAACTGAGTTTAGGTGGTTATTTAAATTATGACACCAATTTTTATTTTAGAAAAACAGACACTAGAAATGAGCTAACGGCTTTAAAAATTAATGGAAAGATTTCAGCAAGTTATCAGTTTAACGAAAAACATTTATTGAGTTTGGCCTTAAGCACAGAGTTTTTTAAAACAGATTCTGAACTAGGAAATAAGTTTCCAGAAAATAATACAGAGCTTACTGCAAATTATTATTTAAACACCGGTTTAGGCTCGTATATAAAAAATATTGATAATGGATTTCAAACAAAAAGAATATTGCCTCAGTTGCAATTACATTGGCTTTTAAAACAAAATAATTGGGATTTATCTGTAGAAAGTGCTACAAAGTACGGTACAGAAAGATGGATTGATAAAAACATTGTTAGAGTAGAAGAAAATGATGAGTTAACGAAGTATAGTTTTTTAAATCAACAGTTTAATGTTGTTTATAATCAATATAAAAAAAATAGTTTATTATCTATTAATCTAAATGCCGAATATTTAAAAGGGAAAGGTAAAGTTTGGCAAGAGGTAGGTACTTATTATGCTAAAAATTTTAATGCTACCAACTATAATTTTAAAACAGAGGCTAACATTTTATTCTATAAAAAGTTCTTGAATAAAGTGAGCTTAGGAGTGAATTATTCTAATGTAGAGCAGTTAGATTTAAACTATGCATATCAATTCGATTATCAGTTTTTAGAACCTAAAGTAGCTTTTGGCTTACATAAAGATGTTTCTACTAAAACATCATTTTTTACAAATATTTCTGGTTTGTACCATCATGTTTTAGATATGCAACACAACCCTTATGCAGCCAACAATATTTATGTAGATTGGATTGGTAATAGTGTTGCAGATTATACCGGAACCAGTTCTTTTAATTTTAATACCAAATTAGGTTTTAATATAAAACTTAAAAACGAAAATACCTTAGAATGTTCTCTTACTGGTGATTATTGGAAAGCGACAAGCTTATCTAACGAAACAATTAATTACGTTTCAAAAAGCGATGATTATCTAAGTTTAGTGGTTGGGCTTAAATTGTATTTTTAATGGATACGCAAGCTTTTTGCTGTAAAGAGTTCTTGTTATTATAAAATTTAAATTAAAAAAATGAAGTCATTATTTAAAGTGTTCATCTTGTTTATTCCGCTGGTTATTTGTGGACAAAAGATGGACAATGTTCATTTTGAGGAATATGATTTAGCAAACGGATTGCATGTTATTCTTCATAAAGATGTAAACGAACCCAATGTAATTGTTGGTACTAAATACCATGTAGGTTCTAAAAATGAAGAGATAGGGAAAACAGGATATGCACATTTTTACGAGCATCTTTTATTCCATGGAACAAAAAATATCCCGCAAGGAAAATTTGAAAGTATTATTTTAGATGCTGGTGGGTATTGCAACGCTTATACTAATTATGATGTAACTTATTATTATCAATTATTGCCTGCACACGAATTTAAATTAGGTCTTTGGGCAGAATCAGAGAGAATGTTACATCCGGTAATTACATCAGAAGGTATTAATCGAGAAAGAGAGATTGTAAAGGAAGAAAAAAGAATGCGTTACGATAGTAAACCATTGGGTAATTCTTACTTTGAAATGATGTCTAAACTATTTTCTGATGAAACTTACGGACACAATATGATTGGTTCTATGGAAGATCTTAATGCGGCTTCTAAAGAAGATTTTGATGCATTTTTAAAAACGTATTACACTCCTAATAATGCCTGTTTAGTAGTTTCTGGTAATATTGATATTAAAGAAACTAAAAAATGGATAAAGCTTTATTTTAAAGATATTCCGAAAGGGAAAAAGATAAAAAGACCTATAAAGTTTGATAGAATATCTGGACTCGAAAAGCATACAGAAAGAACTGTAAAAGGCCTAAAAGGAGAATCTATATTAGTAGGATATCCGTTAATGTCACAAAGTGATGCAGATGCTCCTGCAATGCAAATAATAAATGCTATTTTATCTGGTAGTAGTAATTATTCCTATTTTGAAAATCATCTAAATTTAAAGAAAGATACCATTATTAAACGTATTAAATCTTCAGTTGATTTTTGGGAAAAGGAAGGAACATTGCGTATTACTGCAAATGTTGAGAGTAAAAATAGTGAACCTTATTTACTAGAAAAATTAGAGGAACAAATAATGCTTTTAAAAAATGAGCATGTAGACGCTGTTGTATTGCAACAAGTAAAAAAGCAATTCGAATCTGCTCATGTAGATTACTTTTATCATGCAGAAACATTTGCAGATAAGGTAACTAATTATTATCACTTATATAATAAAACATCAGACATTAGAAATCTTATAGATGATTTTAATAAGGTAACAGCGGATGACATTCAGCGAGTTGCTAAAAAATATTTAGATAAAAAGAATCGAGTAGTAATTGTTTACCACCCAGAATAATTTATTAAAAATGAAAAATATTTATATATTAATATTTGCTATTTGTTTTAGCTTTAAGGCTATTGCACAAGTAGATCGTTCTATGCCTCCAGAAGCAGATGAGCCTGTAAAATTAAATGTAGGTAAATTAATTCCGATACAATTAGACAACGGACTTCGTATTTATTTAGCTCCGGTAAAAGAGTATCCAAAATTTACAATATCGGTAAATATAGAATTACCGGGTTATGATGAGGAAGAAAGATTAGCAGAAAAGAAAATTTTAAATTCAGCGTATTCAAATAAACTATCAGAGAAATACCCTAAAGGAGAAATTGATTCTATATCTAATTACTACGGCGCTTTGTTAAATGCGAGTATGTATGGTGGTACAATTAAAGGGATGAAACAAGACGTAAACCTTTTGTTAGATGTGTATGTAGATGCATTATTACATCCTGTTATTACGGATGCGTACATTCAAAAAAGACAAGAAGAACAGGTTGAAAAAGATAAGAAGAAAATATCAAAAGTAAATACACCTAAAAGGCCGTTTTCGATAGAAAAAATTATAGATTCCTTGTTATTTGGCAATGAGAAGAAAGTTATTGAAACTCAAGAAAAAGTGAAAGCTAATTATAATGGTTTAACAGTTTCTGATATTGAAAACTTTAAAAATGATAGAATTGTATCTAATAATTCTTTAATAGTAGTTGTTGGAGATTTTACAGAAAAAGAATGTAAAGAATTAATGATGCGTTATTTTGGTGCTTGGAAATCTGGAGAACCTTATGTTAAGAATAGCCCTATAAATAAAAAAACTTCTATTATTAAAAAAAGGAAAATAGTGGTTGTAGATGCGCCAAATGCAGTTCAGTCTGATATTTCTTTTAGATGGCATTTAGGGGATGCATATACTTATTTTAAAGATGATATTAAGTTACAAGTGTTAAATGAAATTTTTGGAGCGAGTCAACTATCCTATTTGTATAAAAATTTAAGAGAAGATAAAGGGCTTTGTTATTTTATACGATCTTCTGTTGGAGCTTCTGCTGTTGGTGGTAGAGGAACTGTTCGTACAAGTGTACGTAATAATCAAACGGCGTATGCTATAGAAAACATCATTTTAGAAATGTTGCGATTAAGAAACGGAAAAGTAAGCGCTTCAGATTTAAAAATTGCTAAAAACAGTTTAATTGGTAGTTATACACGATCTTTAAATGCAATTGCCCCAATTCCGTATATTACGTTTGCCATGCAAAAAGATGATTATAATTTACCTGATGATTATTTACAAAGTAAAGTAGAAAAATATTATGCAGTAAATGTTGATGATATTATGGCAATGTCTCAAAAATATATAGATCCTTTTAAATCGGTTATTTATATTAAAGGTAAAGTTTCTGAACTAAAAGGGACGCTAGAAAAATTTGGAGATGTAATATACTTTGATGAAAAAGGAAATACAATAGAATAAGCTTAACGTTTACTAAAAATATAAAAATCCTAGAAGTAATTCTAGGATTTTTTATTGTAAAAGAAAGTTAGAATCAGAAAACTAACTTTCTGTTTGTGTCATATTATCTGCAACTACAAGAATATAATTGGCAATGGTATTTTTTTCTTCTTTGGTCATTTTATCCCATTCAGATTTTGTAACCGTAGTAATCGATTTTAAATTTAATCCAGGTTTAATTTTATGAATCCACCAAATAATACCTTGTTCGTAATTTGAGTGATAAGAGCCTTCTATATGAAGTAATAAATCTCCTTTTGTAAAGTTTTTAAGAGAAAAATGTGCCATAGTAGCATCTTTTGCAGCTTGTGCTGTTTGTATATTTAACATGTTTGGAGGTACGTGCCCTCCCATATTATCCGCCATTTCTGCATATGCTTTTACAGTAGGATCAAAATATGTTTCTAAATCAGGACCAATTAAAGCAAGTGCTTCCGGGCTTAATTCTTTTAAAGCACTTATTCCTTTTTTACTAATTAAAGAAGCATACCTTCTAGGGATGTTTGTAGCAATAAAACGCAGCTTATTCTCTTTAGCAAATTCAACCAAAGGTCTATAGTCTGTGCTGTAATTATTCCACATTTGTGTCATTTCAGGAATCATCTTACTTTCTGGATACAATTCAGATAAATACTCATTTAAAACCAATTGATTTCCGCTTTCTAACATTTCTGCTCCAAAGAATAATGAGTTTCCTTTTATTTCAAACAAGCTTTTACTAACTTCTAATTGCATCCAATGTGAAATTGGATTGTAATGATATTCGCCAAAAAATACCATATCGCTATCAGCAAGATCTTTAATCATTTTATTATAATTGGCAGTCTTTCCATTATTTTTAAATAATTGATAGGCAGGTTTATCCTGTGCTTTGGTCGTGCTTATTAGAGATATAAATAAGAGAGTTGTAAGTATTAAATATTTCATGTTTTGTTAGTTTAGGTTTGCGAAATTAGAGGATGATATAAAAGGTTGTAGTTAAAGGATTGTTAAATATAAATAGCTTTTTAATTATTGTTTTTCACGCTATTTTAGGTAGTTTATCTAATGAGTTTTTCTTTTTATTATTTTAATGCAATTTAGTTGCAATAATATTAAAAATAGAATATGTTTGCAATTGCATTAACGCAACTTGATTGCTTTAGTAGTAGTAAGGTCTTTTTATATTTAATTGTAAAAAGTATTTGTAGATAAAATAATTAAATCATTATTTAATGTCTTAATGAAATTCAGTCGCTTAAAAAATAGTATCACTTATTTGTTTCTTGTTCTTTTTCTATCAATGAAAATGGCAGGTTTACATGCTTTGTCTCATACAGATGATAAAGAGCATGCACTATATTGTGCAGTATGTGATAATGCGATTGTAAACAATCTAACTCCAATAATTAGTTCGGATGGACCTGATCTCGAATTTAAAAATATTGAATTTTTTATTCAGAAAGAAGTAATAACAAACTATAAAAGTATTATTTCTAAGAATACTTTTCCAAGAGAACTCTTTTCTCGACCTCCACCTTTTTTAGTATAAGTTTTTCTATGCATATTATTTATGAATTCTATAAGTAATTAGTTCTGTGTTTATTCAATTGATTTCTTTTGAGTGGTTTATTCAATTCATTTTTTTATGGATGTTTTAAACACCTTAATTGCTATTATTTGTCAGTTTATAAAACAAGCTATTGGTTAGTCTTTATGTATGTATAGATTTTGTCGTGGTTCTTTTTTAAGAACAAATGTTCAAATCTTATAGTATACAATTATGTTTAAAAATATGTTGAGTATATGGCTATATTTTAGCCTGTGCTCTAGTGCGTTTGCGCAAGATTCTTATCAAATAAAAGGGTCTGTGTTAAATGATAACAACTTACAGCCTTTAGAAGGTGTTAATGTTGTAGGAGAACATTCATTTTCAATTTCATCTAAATCCGGGGAATTTACAATAGATCTTAAGGAAGAAGGTGTTTATACTTTCAAGATTTCTCATGTTGGTTTCGAAGCTAAAACGGTTACAGTCACTGTAAAATCTAAAATAGTTACCATGCCCGTTTTCTTAAGAGAATCGTCTACGTCTTTAGATGAAATTAAGGTTTTTGGAAAATCAAAAAAAAGAGTGCTAAAAGAGAATCCGATTGTTTCTCATGTTGTTTCTAAAGAGTTTTTAGATAATAATAGAGAAAATAGTTTGATGCAAACTTTAAGTAAAATACCAGGAGTTAGTACAATTAGTATTGGTTCTGGGCAATCGAAACCTACAATTAGAGGCTTAGGTTTTAATAGAGTTGCTGTAGTACAAAATGGTATAAAACACGAAGCGCAACAATGGGGAAATGATCATGGTTTAGAAATAGACCAACAAGGTATAGACAACATCCAAATTATAAAAGGTCCTGCTTCTTTGTTATATGGATCAGATGCTATTGCTGGTGTTATAGATATTCAGCCTAATAAAATTCCGTTACCAAATTCTTTTAGTGGAGAAGTAAATATTTTGGGAGAAAGTAATAATGATTTATTAGGAATTTCTGCAGGGATTCAATCTAGAAAAGAGAATTGGTTTTACAGAAGTAGATTAACGTATAGAGATTACGGAGATTATAAGGTGCCGACAGATAAAATTAATTATGAAAATTACATTTTCGATTTACATGATAATAATTTAAGAAATACTGCGGGGAATGAAGCAGATGCAAGTGTAAGTATTGGTTATGTTTCTGATAAAATTACATCAGAAACTACATTTAGTAATGTAAATGCTAAAAACGGATTTTTTGCAAATGCACATGGTTTAGAAGTAAGAACTTCTACTATCGATTATGATCGTTCTAATAGAGATATCGATTTGCCTTTTCATAAAGTAAATCACTTTAAAATTACCAACAATACTACTATAAACACAAATAATCACAAAATACATTTTGATCTTGGTTACCAGAACAACCGTAGAGAAGAACACTCAGAACCAGTTCCGCATGGTTATATGCCAAAACCTTCAGACACAAAAGAACGGGTCTTTAATAAAAGCACCTATTCTTTAAATATAAAAGATGCGTTTAAATCAAATGATCAACACGATATGGTTTTAGGTGTTAATGCGGAATATCAAGATAATAATATTGGAGGTTGGGGATTTTTAATTCCGGAGTATAACCGTTTTACAGCAGGTGTTTTTGGCTATGATCATTTTCAAATCAAACCTAACTTACACATTTTAGCAGGTGTTCGTTATGATTTAGGATTGATAGATACCAAATCTTATAATGATTGGTTTCCGTCAACAATTAATAATGAAGACGGTTCTACTTCCTATAAATATTTACAGAGAGCACAAGATAAGGTTCTGGATTTTGGTAGTTTAAGTGCTTCTTTAGGTGTTAGTTATATTAACAATAATACCACGTATAAAGTAAATGTGGGTAGAAGTTTTAGAATGCCTTTGGCTAATGAACTGGCATCAGACGGAGTGAACTATCACATGTATCGTTATGAAAGAGGGAATTTAGATTTAGACCCAGAAATATCCTATCAATTAGATGTTGATATCGATCATACTAGAAAATCGTTTAGTGTTGGTGTGAGTCCGTTTGTAAATATATTTCAAAACTATATTTATTTAAATCCTACTTCTAATTATTACGAAACTTTGCAGATTTATGAATACACACAAGCCAAAGTTTTTAGAGTAGGAGGAGAGTTTAGAGCAAATACCACAATATCTAAAAACTTGCAATTAGATGCTTCTATAGAGTATGTGTATTCTAGACAAACTAGCGGACCAAAAGAAGGGTTTACACTACCTTTTTCTCCACCATTATCGGGCTTGCTGTCTGCTAATTATCAATTTAAAAATGTGTCCTTTTTTAAGAAACCACAATTAGTAGCAGATTTTAGAATGACTGCGTCTCAGGGTGAAATTGTGCCTCCAGAAGAAAAAACGGCAGGTTATCAGGTGTTAAATATGTCTTTTTTAGCTGAGGTAAATCTATTTAAAAATAATGATCCTGTACATATGCGTTTAAAACTAAATAACGTATTCGATACAAAATATTACAATCATACTAGTTTTTACAGATTGATAGATGTGCCAGAAGCAGGTAGAAATCTATCCTTATCTGTAACGGTACCTTTTTAAAATTAATCAATAACCAATAATTAAATTAAAACAAATGAAAAGAATGAAATCGAATTTAAAATTTTTAGCAATTATAGCTTTTGTAGGGTTTTCCTTGCAGTCTTGTGAAAATGATGAGGATTTAGAAAATAGCATAGATCAAAATCCCGAAAGGTTTGAAGGTCTTGAAATTGGAAATACCGATTTTAAAGTACCTCAGTTTAATCCAGACTTACATATAGAATTTGATTATACAGGGAAAACCAAAGTAAAAAAGATCTATTTTGATATTAATCCTGTAAATGTAAGTGAGCCAAGTGCGGACAAAGTAAACTGGGAGGTATTAGTTTATTTAGTGCCAGAAAGTTATTACTTAAATCAATTAAATCCACATATACATTATCATATTCTTTTTGATTCTTCAAACGAAACTTTTCCAACGGTAAGGCCTTCGGAAGGTGTTTATAATTTAAAGATTACGGTAATAGAAGAAGATAATTCAGAAAGTTATATCACTAAAGAATTTGAAATAATAAAAAAGTTCTCAGAGGTAGAAGTAGGGGTAGATAATAAGGTTATTGCAGGAAGTGATGAGATCGATACCGAATTTTATTATAACGCAGGTAGCAATACGATAAGTGAGATAAAGTATGAATTATGGTTCGAAGAATGGAGAGAAGGGCAAAATGTAGCTGTAGGTGAGTGGGATACAATAGTGATTATACTTCCGGAAAATCTTTATGAGAATCAGAGTAATCCACATATTCATTATCACATGGCAATAGATTCAGGTTTTCCACTTGGAGATTATTGGTTAAATATATATGTACAAGAACAAGGAGAGGAAGCAGTAAAATTATCTGTTCCATTAAGCATCGTAGAATAATTATAAACTAAATTAAATAAACACCATGAAAACAAATTTTAAATTTTTAGCAGTAATCGCTTTTATCGGATTTACACTACATTCTTGTAGTAGTGATGAAACCTTGGACTTAAATGCTCCAATAATATCAGGTTTTGAGTACGGAAAAGGGAGTGAGCATACTACAGATCAAGTAGCTTATAAAGGATCGGATATTCATTTAGAAGCAGAAATTAATGCAGAAGCTATTGTAAGTAGTATTACGCTTTCTATCCATGCTCATGATTTGGTTTTAGGAGAGGATGAGGTTCAATGGGAGTTTGAGCAAGTATTTACGGATACAAAGTACTTGGTAATTAATCCAACTTTTCATGAACATATAGATGTTCCTTCAAATATTCCTGCAGGAGAATATCATGTAGAGTTAACAGTTACAGATGAGTTAGGGAATAGTACAGAAGTAGATGGGCACATACAAATTTTAGAACCTATTACATTAAGTGAGGTTTCTATAGATGAAACGGTTGCTAGAGGTAGTGATTTTCATGCAGAATTTTTAATAGATGCTGTAAATGGTATTCACAGTGTTTCTGTTGATGCACATGCTCATGGACTTATTGTTGCTGATGGAGAGGTAGAATGGGATTTTGAACAAGAGTTTTTAGAGAAGTACCATGAAGAAACTTCTATTGAGTTTCATGAGCATATAGATGTTCCTGCAACTGCCCCAGTTGGTGAGTATCATATCATTTTTACAGTAGAAGATGAAGATGGAAATACGAAAGAATATGAAACACATATTGACGTTACGGCTTAATTAAAAATAAAATTACCGCATAACATTAAATGTTGTTATGCGGTTTTAATTCTATAAAAATGAAATTTACACTAAAATATATTTGTTTTTTATCATTTATAATATGCATTGCTGCATGTTCAGAAGATAATAGCATTGATAAGGATTTAGATAAACCAACAATTACTATTAATTATAATGAAGGGTTTCCTCAGGGCTGTACTGAACTCTCAAGAGGGGAAACTTATAGTTTTAGAGCTCAGGTTACAGATAATAAAGAATTAGCTTCTTACAGTATTGATATTCACCATAATTTTGACCACCATACACATGACGATCAGGGAGTACAATGTGATTTAGAGGCTATAAAAACATCTGTAAATCCATTAATATTTATGGAAAACTATTCGGTCGAAGACGGAGTAATGACTCATGAAATTAATATTTCAATTACAATTCCTAATGATATAGATACGGGAGATTATCACTGTGCGTATTCTGTAACAGATGTAACAGGTTGGCAAAGTAGAACTTCTGTAGATATAAAGATTATTTAAAGAATCTTAATTATATAAAAGTAGGCAAATATTCTGCAAATGAAAAAACCAGTAATTTACAAATCGTTGTAAAGTACTGGTTTTATTGGTGACCATGCTAGGATTCAAACCTAGAACCTCTTGAGCCGTAATCAAGTGCGCTATTCAGTTGCGCCACATGGCCGTTAAGCGGGTGCAAATATAGTATCCTTTTTTTAAATTAGAAAGATAATTCTAGTTTTTTTATGAATTTATTTCAGTTTTAAATAAATCGACAATAGATTGCGCTTTTTCTAGGTCGTTATTTAGTACAAATAATTCTACGGAGTTTGTAGGTACTCCAAAACCAGCCAATCTTCCAGACTCCACACGATCAATGATTTTAGATTCGATATTTGCTTCGTCTAGTAAGTGTTTTAATCTGTTTACTAATATAGAATTATCAGTAAATACTTTTGTATAATCTTCTGACATAATATTGTTTTTTTTTAGGTTAATGAATTTTTAGTTATAAAAGCTCTCCATCCAATAATAGCTAATTGAAGTTTAGATGCTTTAGAAATATCCAATCCTTTTTTTGTAAAGGAAGGTAAAATTAATTTATTAATCTTTGCAAGTGTTTTAAAAACTTGTTTTTTCATGAGTTGTAAATTAGCTTTCAAATTTACTAAAATAAACAACTCAGTGTTTAAAGATTGAGTTGTTTAAAGATAAGCTACTTTTTTCTCTCTTCATAATCTAGTTCTGTTATTTTTTTGTTATAATAAAATCAGAAATATAATATCAGACAGGTCTTTAATAAATTTAGTTATAATAAGAATCATAATAGTTTGGGTTTTAAGGTTAGTAATTTAGGTCAATTTCGAAATTGTTTTATCAATATATAACCACTGTAGGCTTGTTTCCAAGAGAACTATTACTTATTAATCAAATTGATTTTTTATTTACAACTAAAATCGTGTTATATGTAATAATGTGTAATTAGTATTGTTTATTTTTTGTTGTTTATTGTAATTGTAATATGTTTTTATTATTAAAAAGTGTTAGGTTTTAAAGGGAGAGATTTGTGCTTTTTTTAAAAGTAAAGGGAAAACTATTTTTAAAATGAATACTTTTTGGCTTTTCATTTTTTATTTTCTTCTTAAAGTGATAAAAATGTATCTTCGCAAAAAATAAAATTGATGAGTATTTTTTATGTTATTATTGGATTAATCTTATTAGTTGTTGGTGGTGAGTTCTTGGTAAGATCGTCTATCGGTTTATCTTTTAAGTTGAGTATATCTAAAATGGTAATTGGTATGACGGTGGTTTCTTTTGCTACTTCTGCACCAGAATTATTAGTTAGTTTACAAGCTGCCTTAGATGGATCGCCAGCTATTGCCTTAAACAATGTTATAGGTTCTAATATTGCTAATATTGGGTTGGTTTTAGGTATCACAGCTTTAATTGGTCCTATTGCGGTTAGTAAAGACTTTTATAAGCTTAATTGGCCTGTAATGATGCTTTTCTCTTTAGTTTTGTATTACTTTTTATGGAACGACAGTGTTTTAACACAGTTAGAAGGTGTTATTCTTTTAGTTGGGTTGGCTGTTTTTCTATTTGTATTGATAAGAAGTGCAAGAAAAGAAGATGTGGATGTAGAAGAGGTAGATGATGCTTTGGCTTCTATAGGTTATGGTAAAATATTTGGATGGTTATTAATAGGAGGTGTTGCGCTTTATTTTGGATCGGAATTTTTAGTGAACGGTGCAAAAGATATTGCTCAGAATATGGGGATTAGTGAAGGTGTTATTTCTATTACAATGATTGCTATTGGAACTAGTGTGCCTGAGTTAGCTGCTTCTGTTATTGCCGCTATGAAGGGTGAGAAAGCAATTTCTTTGGGGAACCTAATTGGTTCTAATATTTTTAATATAGCTTCTGTATTAGGTTTAACAGCTATTATTAAAGAAATACCTGTTACAGAAGCCCAGATTTTATCTAGAGATATTTTTTGGATGTTAGGGTTTGCTGCTGCTTTATTATTGTTAGTGTTTTTACCTAAGAAGTTTATTTTAAATAGGTTTAAGGGTGTCTTTTTATTTTTAGGGTATGTATTGTTTATTTATTTAGTTCTTTAAATAGAAGGCAAGTAAAATTAGATATAAAAAAACGCTAACATTAATTTGTTGGCGTTTTTTTTCTGTCGATATGTCCTAGGTTTCTTTCTGGAGCGATAACATCTCTAATACGTCGTTTTAATTCTGTAATTTCTGGAAATCCATTTTCCTCTTTTCTAGACCAAACCAATTGGTTGTTTGCTGTAATGTTAAAAATACCTCCGGTACCCGGTTTTAAGGTCAGCTCTGTAATTTCTTCGGTAAAAGTGGTTAATAGTTCTTGACTCATCCAAGAGGCGCGTAATAGCCAACCGCATTGTGTGCAGTATTCTATTTTTATAGTGTTTTCCATATATTAAATGTAATTGTTTAAAATGGTATTTAAAAGTACTGAACTTTTTGTGTTTAAAGTTACTTTTTTTTGCGTTAGGGATAGAAGTGGTATCCTTTTTTAATTTTGGCGATAGCTAAAAATTTAAAAGATATAACGGGTAGCCCGACCTTTGGTAACGCCCAAAATAATTGCATAAAAAAAGCACCTACATTGCTGTAAGTGCTTTTTAAGATTTTATACTATTCGTAATTATTTAACTGGTTTAACAGTTTTAATAATTCTAGCAGCTACTTTATATGGATCTGCGTTTGAAGATGGACGACGGTCTTCTAACCATCCTTTGTATCCTTTTTCTACAACGATAATTGGAATACGAATTGATGCACCTCTATCTGAAACTCCCCAAGAGAAGTCAGTAATTGCAGCAGTTTCATGCTTACCAGTTAAACGTTGGTCGTTAAACTCACCATAAATTTCAATGTGTTCTTTTACTACTGGGCGGAAAGCTTCACAAATTTCGATGTATTTTTCTTTAGAACCACATTCTCTTAAGATAGAGTTAGAGAAGTTAGCGTGCATTCCAGAACCATTCCAATCAGTATCTCCTAATGGTTTTGGGTGGTACTCAATGTACATTCCTTTTCCTTCAGTTAAACGATCTAATAAATATCTAGATATCCAGATTTCATCTCCTGCTTTCTTTGCTCCTTTTGCAAATAATTGGTATTCCCATTGTCCAGAAGCAACCTCTTGGTTAATTCCTTCAAAGTTTAAACCAGCATCAATACATAAATCAGCATGCTCTTCAACGATATCACGACCATGTGTATATAAACCTCCTACAGAACAGTAGTACTGTCCTTGTGGAGCAGGGTAACCACCTCTTGGAAATCCTAAAGGCAATCCTGTACTTGTATTCATAATAAAGTATTCTTGTTCAAAACCGAACCAGAAATCGTTATCATCATCTTCAATAGTAGCACGTGCATTAGATTCGTGTGGAGTTCCGTCTGCATTCATTACTTCATTCATTACCAAATAACCGTTAATACGATTTGGATCTGGATAAATAGCAACAGGTTTTAAAATACAGTCAGATGCTCCTCCAGAAGCTTGTTTTGTAGAAGAACCGTCAAAAGACCAAAGTCCCAATTCTTCAACTGTTCCTTTAAAATCTTCATGCTCTTCAACTTTGGTTTTACTTCTCATGTTCTGAGTTGGATAATAACCATCTAACCAAATGTATTCTAATTTAATTTTTGCCATAATATATATGTGTTTATGTGATGTTCGTCCTACAAAAATCAAATATTTTCATTAGATATCAAAAAAAATAGGGGTAAAATATTTAAAATAGCTAAAAAATAATTTTATCCCTAAATTTGAAAGGGTATATTTGTATAAAGTTAAAAATAAGTAGAAAATATTACTAATATGTCAAGGATTAGATTTAATGCATTGCAAGAAACACTACGTAGAAGTCCTATAAAAGTAGTTCAGAATGAAAAAAGATCAGCACTTTTTGGTCGGAATGTGTTTAATAAATACGCTATGCAACAGTATCTTACACGTGCTGCATACGAAAGTGTGATGAATGCAATTGATCATGGAACTAAAATTGATAGAAAAATTGCAGATCAGGTTGCGGTAAGTATGAAAGATTGGGCAATGTCTAAAGGGGCTACTCATTATACGCATTGGTTTCAGCCACTTACAGGTGCTACTGCAGAAAAACATGATGCTTTTTTTGAGTCTATAAATGGCAGTCTTGCAATGGAAAAATTTGATGGAGAACAATTGGTTCAGCAAGAGCCAGATGCATCTAGTTTTCCTAATGGAGGAATTAGAAATATGTTTGAAGCTCGTGGTTATACGGCTTGGGACCCAACTTCTCCTGCTTTTATTTATGAAACAACACTTTGTATTCCAACAATTTTTGTTGCTTATACTGGGGAAGCTTTAGATAATAAAACGCCTTTGTTAAGGGCATTACAAGCTATAGATACACATGCTACTGCTGTTTGTAAATATTTTGATAAGAATGCAAATAAAGTAAGTGCAACACTTGGTTGGGAACAAGAATTCTTTTTAATTGACGAAGCTTTAGTGCTTGCAAGACATGATATACAATTTACAGGTAGAACTTTATTAGGGCATTCGCCGGCTAAAGGACAACAACTTGATGATCATTACTTTGGAACCATTCCTGCAAGGGCTATGAGTTTTATGCAAGATTTAGAGCAAGAGTGTATGTTGTTGGGGATTCCTGTAAAAACAAGGCATAATGAGGTTGCTCCAAATCAGTTTGAGATTGCACCAATTTATGAAGAAGCTAATTTAGCGGTAGATCATAATTCATTAATAATGGATGTGATGCAAAAAATATCTAGAAGACATCATTTTAAAGTCTTGCTGCATGAAAAACCATTTGCAGGTATTAACGGGTCTGGGAAGCACAACAATTGGTCTTTGTCTACCGGTAACGGAACTAATTTGCTAAGTCCGGGTAAAACCCCAATGAAGAACTTGCAATTTCTTACCTTTTTTATCAATACTATTAAAGCGGTGTATAAATACGAAGAGTTGTTAAGAGCTTCTATTGCGTCTGCAAGTAATGAATATCGATTAGGCGCTAATGAAGCACCACCTGCAATTATTTCTGTGTTTATTGGAAGTCAACTATCAGCAGTTTTGGATGAATTAGAAAATGTAACTAAAGGAAAGCTTTCACCGCAAGAAAAAACGGATTTAAAGTTAAATATTATAGGTAAAATTCCTGAAATTTTATTGGATAATACAGATAGGAATAGAACTTCTCCGTTTGCATTCACAGGAAATAAATTTGAGTTTAGAGCTGTTGGTTCTTTAGCAAATTGTGCAATACCAATGACTGTTTTAAATACTATTGTTGCAAAGCAATTAAAAGAATTTAAGATTGAAGTAGATGCTTTAATAGAGGAAAAGGATCTTAAAAAAGATGAAGCTGTTTTTAATATACTAAGAGAATATATAAAAGACTCTAAGGCAATTCGTTTTGATGGAGATAGTTATGGAGAAGCTTGGGAAAAGGAAGCTAAAAAAAGAGGCTTAACTAATTATAAAACAACTCCAGAAGCTTTAAAGGCAAAAGTTTCTGAGAAAACAATTTCTTTGTTTGAAGAAATGGAAGTAATGAGTAAAGTAGAATTAGAAGCTCGTTATGAGATTGATTTAGAATCGTACGCTAAAAAGGTGCAAATAGAAGGACGTGTTTTGGCAGATATTGCAAGAAATCAAGTAGTGCCTACTGCAATAATTTATCAGAATACTTTATTGGAGAATACTAAGAACTTAAAAGAAATTTTTGGTGATGAATATAAAAATATAGCCAAAGAGCAAATTGAGCTAGTTATGTTAATTTCTAAACATATTACTAAAATTAATGCTTTGGTAGTAAAAATGGAAGCAGAAAAAGTGAAAGCTAATAAACATTTTGGTTTTAAATTAGCAGAACAATACAGTAACAAAATAAAACCTTTTTTTGTAGATATAAGATATCATTGTGACCAGTTAGAAACCTTGGTAGATGATAATTTATGGCCATTAGCTAAGTATAGGGAGTTGTTATTTATTAATTAAACGATAGGTAAATTGATAATATCTTAAAAAGTAAGGGTTAAAAATGATAATTATTCATTTTTAACCTTTTTTTTATAGGTGTTTTCCCCTGTTTTTGTTTATTTTATTTATATTTAATACCTGTAAGTGTTTGTTTTTGAGTTGTTTACGCTTTTATTTTATTTGTGTTTTTTATTTTTTTTGGAATTAGACAAATAAATTTCTATATTTGACTTGTTTAAACACAGAATCGATCAAGCTATATAGTTTACAACAACTCTTTACTTTAAGAGTTGACTGAAAATGAAAAGTTATCCTTAATAACTTAACATTTTATCCCTAATAATTTTAATTACCCCTAAAAATTTATTGTAGTATATCATATTCAATTTATATCGGATAGATTTTGATATGCTTAATTTTTAACTAACGTATTTAAATTATTTATCATGAAAAAATTAGTAATTATGGCTATGTGTTTAGCTACAGGTGCGCTTTTCGCACAAACTCCACAAGCAAGTTGTGATGATTGTTCTTTTACTCAAATGACTTCTGGAATTAGAGGAGCAGTTGACAATACGAGTGATATCACTCAAAAAGGTATCTTAAATGATGCGAATGCTTATCAAATAGGAACAGGAAACTACTCTATAGTTAGCCAAGACGGTGATAACACTTTAGGAGCTGGTAATGGAGGGAGTAGTAATGAAGCTTTAATTTATCAAAGTGGTTGGAGAAACCATTCAGATATTAAGCAAGATGGAGATAATAACTCTGGTGTAGTAGAGCAAAGAGGAACTCTTAATTATGCTAAGCAAGATGTAGGGGTTGGACAAGCGGAAAATAATGATGCTAGTGCTAATCAAAACGGACTTTTAAATACTTCGTTCCAAAAGCAACGTTTTGATAACAACTCGGCAACAGTAATGCAGGTTGGTGTAAGTAATTACGCAGAACAAGATCAAAATAGTGGTGCTAATGGTGTTGCGGGTAGTGTTGCTCAGATAAACCAAAGTGGTACAGATAATGAAGCGAAACAAGCGCAAATGGGAAGTAATAATAATGCGTCTTCTACTCAAAATGGATTTGACAATACATCTTCTGAAGACCAAACATCTGTTGCTGGAGGTGCTTTTTCTAATACTTCTACAGTGAATCAAGATTTTCTTTTATGGACTACTGGTACAGGTAATTTAGCTTGTGTAACTCAAAATTCAGTTGGAGGAAATAATACTAGTTCAATTACACAGACTAATTTAGCGGGTGTTTATGGTTGGACACCAGGAAACACTGCAGTTGTTACTCAAACAGCTAATTTATCTAGTAATATGAGTACTATTATGCAAAGTGGAGGTGCTAATCAAGCTTGTGTTGAGCAAATTGGTAACTAAAAAATAAATTATTAACTTAATTTATAAGTAAGGAGGGGTTCTTCCTCCTTACTTATTTTTCAAACACTTTCTATCATGAAAAAAAATAAAAACATATGGTGTTTTCTTGTCTTTTTATTGTGTAGTTTATACGTTACTGAGGTTTCTGCACAACAAGAAAAGCTACCTACGTATTTTTCTAATAATTTCTCTCAGTTAAGTCCATATAACACTTCCTTACTAGTAGATAGTAATAGTTTGTTGACAAATGAGAATAGTCAAAATAGCTTATTTCAACAACAATCAGAAAACATAAATAGTGTAGTACTTAACCAGGTAGGCTTTGAGAATAATGCAGACATAAAGAGTTCAAATCAGACTTCTCAAAATGTAAATCAAATAGGAAATGAAAATTATTATAGTTTTATTAATTACTATAATAGTAATCCTATCAACTTTGGTGTTCATCAACAAGGAAACTCTAATTCGTTACAAATTTACGGTACAAATTCAATGATGAACGGAGCTGCTATAATTCAAAACAGCAATAATCAGGCACTTATTATTAAAAACTACTAAATGTATTTTTCTAAAATTGTTTTTTTTATTTTATGTTTAAGTTGTAGCATTGGTTTTAGTCAATCTGAAAATGATGTTTACGGCAAGATTAATGTTGATAAAAAAGATAATTTTATTACTTTAAAAGCAGAGGTAAATAATGATGGTTTGTTGCATATAGATAAGTTGTTTTATAATTTAATTGCCTTAAAAAAAGGAAAGGGAGGTAATTACTCTAACAATAGACAGTCAGGTGAGTTTTCGATACAACCGAATGAAAACATGGAGGTTTCCACCATAAAAGTTAACTTAAATGGAGACGAAGAATTAAAAGTTTATTTATTTATTAAAAAAAATGAAAAATTAATATCTAAAGATTCACTTTGGATATTACCTAAAAATATACAGCAGGAAGTTGCTGAGAAAACAGACGAGAAAGATTTTTTTCTTAAAGGTATAGTCGTAGATGAGGCTATAACTAAATTAGGTAAAGATTACCATGACCTTTTTTATCAATCGTATTTATTATCTGGTATAAAGTATCCTTTTATTATAAAAATAAAAGAAAAACCAGGTATGGGTAGAACGAGTATTATTCTCGTAGAGGTAGAAGAAATTAAAATACATGAGTTTTTTTCTAGACCAGATGAAGAGTTTTTAAAATCGAATGTAGGAGTTGCATTAGAGCGATTGTACTTTTATGCAAAACAAAGAGAAGAATTAAGAAAGAAAAGTAAAATGTAAATAAAATTGTTATGAAAGAAAAAGTACTATTATTCGTGTTATTTGTTTGTTTTTCTAGTTTTTCATTTTCACAGCAATTGGTTTATAAGTCGATAAACCCGTTTTTTGGAGGGGGAGATTCATTTGCATACCAGCAGTTGTTAGCTTCAGCGAATGCCCAAAATGATTTTCAAGAGGAAAATACAAATCCATTTACGCAATCTTCAGAGATAGATAATTTTACAGATAACTTAAATAGGCAATTACTAAACTCACTCTCACAGGGCTTATTTCAGGAACAAATTGGCAGTCAAGGATTGTCAGAAGGAACTTATGTTTATGGTTCTTTAGTTGTAGAGATTAGTCCAGGTGTTGGCGGTTTAAGCGTAAGTATTTTAAATACATCAACAGGAGAACAAACTCAAATAACTATTCCAAACAATTAATTGAAATCTATGAAAAGGAAGTACTTTATTTTATGCTATTTCCTAATAGCAATGTTTTTTTCGAGTTGTGGAACTTATTTTAACCAACCTTTAGATCAATCAAGAGCTAGAATTGGAGAAAATTCATCTCCAGAAATGTCTATAAAAAGTTTTTCTCCAAAAGAAAAAACGGTAGTGGGTGTTTATAAGTTTAGGGATCATACTGGTCAATATAAACCAGTAGAAAATGGTTCTACTTTTAGTACAGCTGTTACACAAGGAGGTACTTCTATACTATTAAAATCATTAGAAGAATCTAATTGGTTTAAGCCAATTGAAAGAGAGAATATAGGAAATTTATTAAATGAAAGACAGATAATTAGAAATACTCGTCAAGAATATGCAGGAGATAATAAACCTATTAAAATGCCACCATTATTATTTGCAAATTACATTGTAGAAGGTGGTGTTGTGTCTTACGATTCTAATATTATTACGGGGGGTACTGGTTTGCGTTACTTTGGAGTTGGTGCTTCTGGAGAATATAGACAAGACAGAATAACGGTATATTTAAGAGTTGTTTCTACATCCACGGGTCAAATTCTTAAAAATGTGTATGTGTCTAAAACTATTTTGTCACAAGGTCTTTCTGCTAATTTGTTTAAGTATGTATCTTTAAGAAGGTTATTAGAGGCAGAAACAGGTATTACAAAAAATGAGCCAGCTCAATTAGCTGTTAAAGAAGCTATTGATAAAGCTGTAGAATTATTAATTACAGAAGGTATTATAGATGGTATATGGGAGCCTAGTGGTGGACAGGAAGTTGTAGATTTTGTAAAAAAGAACTATAAGAAAGAACAAGAAGAGGCGGAGTTAACAGAATTATTTAATAGAAAGCAAGAATATAGAAGGGGTAAGATTAGTGTTGGGGCTGTGAGTGGAGTATCTAAAATTGTTGGTGATTATTCTGATGCAGAGTTTGGTCTTGGGACAGATATGCTACTTAAATTCATGCTAAATAAATCTAGATTTGCATTTTCTTTAGGATTAGGTTCTAGCACGCTTTCTAATAAAAACATATTTGAAAAAAGGATTTATGATTCTAATGTGAATTTTGAATACTATCTATTGCCTAATGACAGGATGACTCCTTATGCTTATGTTGGTGTTGGTTCTATTTCTACTAAAAACTTAAGTGATAACTATTTTAAGTATCAATATGGTATTGGTTTAGAGTATCTTATTACTGATAAATTGGGGTTTATCTTAAGAGGTGAGCAAAATATTATATCAACAGACAATTTAGATGGTTTGGTTAGGGGAGATAAAAATGATAAGATTTGGAATGTTAGAGCAGGAATTAATTTCTATTTTTAAAAAATAAATTAGTATGAAAACCTTACAAAAAATATTAATACTCATAACTATATGCTTGTTTTTTAGTTGCGGAGAAGAAGTTACTATTGATAGTGTAGAATTTGGGGTAATCACAGGAAAGGTTGTGGGAAAAAGTGATTTTGAGCCTATTGAGAATGCTAAAGTAACTTTGTCTCCAACAAATAATACTACATTTACAGATGCGAATGGAGCGTTTTCTTATGAAGAGGTTCCGGTAAATGAATACTCTATAGAGGCTTCTAAAGAAGGTTTTCTAAATAGTTTTGAGCCAGTTTCTGTAGAAATAGGGGCAACAATAAATGTTGTTTTTGAAATGCAGGTGGAAACAGCATTTAATGTTCCGCCAACAACGCCTGTATTGTTAATGCCAATGGATGGTGCTTTAGACATTGATAGTTCAGTAGAGTTGGTTTGGTCTTCTTCTAGTGTAGATGATGATGAGTTAACGTATAGATTAGAGATTAAAAATGATTTTGATAATAATATAATTCAAGTTCAAAATCTTAGTGATACAACTTATGTGGTTCCTGATTTAAAATTTGGTGGTAAGTATTTTTGGCAAGTAGCAGTAACAGATAATATAAATTCTGAAGTGCTAAGTACTTCAAATTCATTTACAGTAAAGGGTGATCCAGAGAATAGGTATACTTACGTTAGGGTTGAAGGAGGTAATAATGTAATTTATTCATCTAGTTTAGATGAGGGGCTTGATGAAATTAATACTGTTAAATTAACAGAATCTAGCACAAATTCTTGGAGACCTAGAAAAAATAACACTGTAAATTTAATTGCTTTTTTAAGATTGTATAATAATGAGGCCCATATTTTTACCATGAAACCAAATGGGGCGGATGTAAAAAGAGTAACTTCTGATATCCCTGTTAATACTTTTGATTTGAATGAAGTGGACTTCTCTTGGTCTACAACGGGTGATCAACTTATTTATCCAAGTTTTGATAAGTTATATATGATTAATAAAGATGGTAGTGGTCTTCAAATGATATATAAAACAGCAAATGGACACTTAATTACCGAATGTGATTGGAGTAATGACGGTACTAAAATAGTGTTGAGAACAAATAATTCTGATGGTTATGATGGTGCTATTTATACTATTGATATGAGTGGAAATGTATTAAATACAGTTGTTTCTGCAAATGTTGGTGCTTTAGGCGGTTTAAATTTGTCTGTAGATGGTAACTTATTAATTTACACTAAAGATGTAAGTGATTTTCAATCATCAAATTATAGAAGATTGAATAATAAAGTTTTTAAATATAATTTTTCAACAATGACAGAAACAGAAATGATTCTTTCAAAAGCATCAGGAACGAATGATTTAGATCCAAGATTCTCACCTAATGAGGCCGAAATAATTTATGTAAATACATCTAACGATGGTATTTCAGAAAAGAAAATATTTACCTCCCCAATTGATGGAGATAATAGTAGAGAGGAAATTTTTACAGGAGCAATTATGCCAGATTGGGAGTAATTAAAACTGAAATATTAATAAGAAAGAACCAAATGATCAAAAATCATTTGGTTTTTTTATGATGCCACATAAAAGAAAGTTAAATTTGCACCCAACAACAACACAACAACATGAGTCAAGAGGTTTCTAAAAGATACGCACAAAGAGGTGTTTCGGCATCTAAAGAAGATGTACACAATGCAATTAAGAATATAGATAAAGGTTTATTTCCGAAGGCATTCTGTAAAATTGTTCCAGATTATTTAACAAATGATGATGATTATTGTTTAATCATGCATGCAGATGGAGCAGGTACTAAATCTTCTTTAGCGTATATGTATTGGAAAGAAACTGGCGATATTTCTGTATGGAAAGGTATTGCTCAAGATGCTTTAATTATGAATATTGATGATCTTTTGTGTGTTGGAGCAACAGATAACATTATGTTGTCATCTACAATCGGTAGAAATAAAAGTAAAATTCCTGGAGAAGTTTTATCAGCAATTATAAACGGTACAGAAGAGTTAATCGAAGATCTAAAAGGTTTTGGAGTTACCATTCATTCCACCGGTGGAGAAACTGCAGATGTAGGCGATTTAGTTCGTACAATTATTGTAGATTCTACTGTAACTGCACGTATGAAACGTACAGATGTTGTTGATAACGCAAACATAAAAGCAGGTGATGTAATTGTTGGTTTAGAGTCTTTTGGACAAGCAAGTTACGAGACTGAATATAATGGAGGAATGGGGTCTAACGGGTTAACTTCTGCAAGACACGATGTGTTTCATAAATATTTAGCAGAAAAATACCCAGAAAGCTTTGATGCTGCGGTTCCTGAAGAATTAGTATATTCTGGAAATACAAAATTGACTGATAAAGTAGAAAATTCTCCAATTGATGCAGGTAAATTAGTTTTATCGCCAACAAGAACATATGCACCAATAATTAAAAAAATACTATCTAACTTTTCTTCGGATAAAGTACACGGAATGATTCATTGTTCTGGTGGAGCGCAAACAAAAATTTTACACTTTGTGGATGAATTACATATTGTAAAAGACAACATGTTTCCAATTCCACCATTATTCAAATTGATACAAGAGCAATCTAAAACAGATTGGAAAGAAATGTATCAGGTTTTTAACTGTGGTCATAGAATGGAAATTTATGTAACTCCAGAAATTGCAGAAGATATCATCGCTATTTCTAAATCTTTTAATGTAGATGCAAAAATTATTGGTAGAGTAGAAGCTTCTGAAACTAAAAAATTAACAATTACAAGTGAGTATGGTGTTTTTGAATATTAAAAAACCAAGTCATTATTAAATTATATTAAAACTCCAACTACTTTTAAAAGTAGTTGGAGTTTTTAGTTAACTAATATTTTTTTGTAGTTAATTATTCTATTTCGCTTTTAGATAAAAACTCCAGAATAAGTTTTGCTACTTCTCTCGTTTTTTCTTCTGCAGCAAAATGACCTGCATCCAATAAATGCAACTCAGCATTTGGTAAATCCTTTAAGTAAGCTTTTGCACCATTGGCATTAAATTTCAAATCCTTTTTCCCCCAAGTAATTAATGTTTTTGGTTGATTTTCTTTCAACATTTTTTGCCACTTAGGATATCGAATTAAATTGGTGTTGTAATCTTTAAATAATTGTACCTGAATTTCTCTGTCTTTTTTAGAACTTAAAAATGCCAAATCGTGTGTCCACGCATCTGGACTTTGAATTTTGATATTTGTGCTATCTAAATCAAATAAATACTGTTTGTTTATTATCGCATCTTCACTTGTTAGGCTATATAAAAAATCATGTTTTACTTGCGAGGTATCTGTTTGTGCTGTTCTAAAAAAAATCTTGTCGTTTCGGTGTTAAACCTTCTAAATAAGCATTTGCATTCTGAACAATTAAAGCTTCTATCCGTTTTGGATTTTTCATCATCATACGATACCCAACAGGAGCACCAAAATCTTGCATGTACATCACATAATTCTTAATTTGAAGTGTATCAATTAGCTTTTCTGTATAAGTTGCCAATAGATCAAAAGTATATTTCGTCCTTGCTGGATCTAAATGTGTGCTATAACCCGAGCCGAAATTATCTGGTGCAATAACATGATAATGCGTTGCCAACATAGGAATTAAATTTCTATAACTATGTGAAGAAGAAGGATAACCATGTAGCAACACAATTGTCGGATTGCTTTTATCTCCTGCTTCTCTATAAAATAGTTTTACATTATCAATTTCTGCATAATTATACGTTGTAGCTGGTGGTAAAAAGAACTGTTTTTCATTCTTTTCAGTTGTATTCTTACACCCAAATAAAGAGGCTATAATTATTAAAACTAGTACAAATTGTTTCATTCTATATGTCTATTTATTCAGGGTTCTCATGAAAAATCTCATTTTTGTAATAATAGCATCACCATCTTCCTCTAAAGGAAAATGACCGGTATCGTAAATGTTGTAATCTATATTTTTTACATCTCTTTTAAAAGCTGCCGCACCACTTTCAGGAAAAAAAGCATCATTTTTACCCCAAACTATTAATAATGGTGGCTGATTATCTCTTAAATATTGTTGCCATTTTGGATATAGTTTTATATTATTCTGATAATCATAAAATAAATCTAAATTATAAGTATCAGGGTCTACAGTTTCAGTATCTCTAACACCATGTGTATATTGCCATTTTAAACCTTCTAAAGAAAAAGCAGGTAATATAGCATCTTCGTTTTCTTTAGTTCTATTTTTCCAAAGTGCTCTTATTTCAGCCCAAGCGTCACCTAAACCTTCTTCGTAGGCATTTCCGTTTTGGTTTATGATGGCGGTAATTCTTTCGGGATGCGCTGTGGCTAATCGAAAACCAATAGGAGCACCATAATCTTGAATCATAATCGCATAAGAATTAATCTTTTTTTGCTCTAAAAAAGAATCTACAACCGTTGCTATATTATCAAACGTATATTTAAATGTTTCTGAATCTGGAAAATCACTGTTACCAAAACCAGGATAATCTGGAGCAATTAAATGATATTCGTTAGATAATTGCGCTAATACTTTTCTGTATTGATACGATGATGCAGTAAAACAATGGTTGGGTTGTTAACATTACCAGCTTCTCTATAGGCAATGTTAATGCCATTAACTTCTAATGTTTTATATTTTATGGTTGATTTTTGATTTTCACTAATAGTTTGTAAAGTGTTAGAACCTTTATCCGTTTCTGATATTACCTGCTCTTTACAAGAGGTAAAAAGTAAAAAGATACTTAAGGCTAAGACTAAGTTTTTCATAATTTAAATTTAAATCTCAAATTAATTTGAGAAAAGTTGAAAAGTCATAACCTAATATATGTATAGGTTATGACTTTTTCTTTGTGTTTTTTAGTTTCTACCAGCCATAACACCACCATCAGTATCCCAAATAGCACCTGTTACCCAAGCAGCTTTATCTGATAATAAGAAGATGATACTATTGGCAATATCTTCCGATTCACCAAAACGACCTATTGGATGAAAACCGTTGAAGCCAACCAATGCCTCTTTAGCAGCTTCTTCTCCACCAAAAACACCATGATAAACAGGTGTGTTTACTAGGGCAGGAGAGACCGCATTCACACGAATGTTATCGTCTGCTAATTCCATAGCCAAATGTTGAGTTAACGAATGTAAACCTGCTTTTTGCATAGAATATGCCGTAGAAGGTGTTGCTTTTACAGCTTGTTTTGCCCACATAGAACCTACGTTTACAATAGCACCTCCGTTGGTTGCTTTCATTTTTTTAGCAGCACTTTGAGTGATAAAAAAGAACCCTCTATTTAAATCTAAATAAGAATTATAATCTTCCATGGTATGGTCTAAAAAAGGTTTAGGACCAAAAATACCTGAAGCATTTACTAAATAATCTAAGTTATCTAAGCCGTCAATTTTAGCTATTAAAGCATCAACATCTGTTGTGTTAGAGATGTTTGCTGTGTGTTTAATTAAGTTTGTTGCATCGGCAATTTTATCCGTATTTCTTCCTACAACATGTACCGTTGCACCACCTTCTAATAATGCATTTGTTGTTGCATTACCAATACCACTTGTTCCGCCAATTACTAAGGCTACTTTGTTTGCAAATTCTTTCATTTTATATATTCTTTAATTATTAATTAATTCCAATTTGGTTTTTTCTCTATTAAGTATCCGTCAGAAACTGTGCTTCCTTCGTATGAATTTTCTTTGGCTTGTATTACGATAAAAGAGAAAAGTGCATCCGAATTATTCCTGATGGCTCTTTCTGTATCTGTTGCAACTCTTACAATCGTTCCTTCTTTTAAATCTACATAATTATCATTAAGAAGTAATTGACCTTTTCCTTTAACGGCGATATAGATTTCTTCGTTCTCTTTGTGTTTATGAAGGAGAGGAATTGCTGTATTCGGTGCCATTGTATTAAACGATATTTCTGAACTTGTTAATCCGAGCTCATCTTTTACAAATTTTTTACCATCTAATTTAAAATCAGGACTTGGTTGAAATACATTTTCAGTCAAATTTGAGAATTCACCTAATTCTAATTTTGAGTAATCACTTGTTGTATTATTATCTTTCATTTTGAATTGTTAATTAAAGACAGACAAGTCTGTCTTTAATGAGTTAAATTTTTTTAAGTTATTATTTTTTCACATAAATTTTTAGACTCTATAATAGGCCAATCTTCTTGATGTAAATGGCTTTCTCCTACCGCACTTTCGTACAGTAAATAGATTTGTCTTGCTAATGAATTTACTTGCTCGCTTTTAACTTGCTCTAAATTGTTTGTAATTAGTTTTGTTATAAGTGCAATGAAGTCGTTTTTTTGAGACTGAATTTCATGTCTAATAATTTCATTGTCTTTTGGTATTTCTGAAACCGTTTTTATACACCAACACCCATTAAAATCTTTATCTTGATAAAATAATTGAAGAAAATCGAATATCGCTAATATCTGATCTGTTCCTTTTGGTTTTGATGTTGTAAATTTTTCAAAATCTTCAAGAAAATTAATATTCTTAAATTGAAGATAGGCCAAACAAATTTCTTCTTTAGATTTAAAATGATTGTAAAGTGTCGCCTTAGCAATACCAGCTTCTGCAATAATCTGGTTTATACCTGTAGAATTATACCCATTCTTATAAAATAAAAAGGAGGCTGTTTCAGTAATTCTATTTTTCACTTCACTATGTTTCATTCTGCAAATATATAAAAAAACATTCAAAACAGACAGGTCTGTCTATTTTTATTTAATAACTTAATTTGCTACTACTATTTATAAATAAATAGATTGCTTTTCAAATTAAGTGTAAGCATTATAAAAGATAATCATTATAAAAATACAAAGTTTTATGGTTTTCCGTACTTTCAAATATTGTCTAGTAAAAAGTCATAAAAACAGTCTTATTTAAGTCTTTTTTTTCTCATAAAAGTCCTTTATTTTTTATACAAACGGTCTTAATCAAATTTAAAATACTGATAATAAGTAATGTTGTTTAAAGTGATGAGAATTCAATAAAAATAAAATTATTTGTTAACTTTTTCGTGTTGATAAGTTTTATTTAGCTGACTTTAAGTGTATTGTGTTTTTTTCTTGTAAACTTTATGATAATTGTCATCTTTTAGGTTGTACATTTGTGGGATATTTATCAAACAAAAAAACAATCTAATTGCTGTATAATACAATGAAATCTTCTACAATACTTACTCCAACAAAAACATATTCTAGAGACGAAGCTTTAAAAGCTGCTCTTAACTATTTTAAAGGCGATGAATTAGCTGCATCTGTGTGGTTAAATAAATATGCTTTAAAAGATTCTGCTGATAATATTTACGAAAGCACTCCTGATGAAATGCATCAGAGAATTGCTTCGGAAATAGCAAGAGTAGAGCAAAAATATAGCAATCCATTAACAGAATCAGAAATCTTTGATGCTATTAAAGATTTTAAATATATAGTGCCTCAAGGAAGTCCGATGGCAGGAATTGGAAATCCTTTTCAGGTAGCTTCTTTGTCTAACTGTTTTGTAATTGGTAACAATGGCGAATCGGATTCTTATGGTGGAATCATGAAGATAGACCAAGAACAAGTACAGTTAATGAAACGTAGAGGTGGTGTTGGTCACGATTTATCTCACATTCGTCCAAAAGGATCTCCTGTAAAAAATTCAGCATTAACATCAACAGGAATTGTTCCGTTTATGGAGCGTTATTCTAATTCTACAAGAGAAGTTGCACAAGATGGTAGAAGAGGCGCTTTAATGTTGTCTGTTTCTATCAATCATCCAGATGCAGAAGATTTTATTGATGCAAAACTAGAGCAAGGAAAAGTTACTGGAGCAAATGTTTCAGTAAGAATTGATGATGCATTTATGAAATCTGTAAAAAGTGACGGTAAATACACGCAAAAATATCCAACGTTTAGTGAAAATCCTTTGTATACTAAAGAAATAGAAGCAACTAAAATTTGGAAGAAAATTGTACACAATGCATGGAAATCTGCAGAACCAGGAATTTTATTTTGGGACACCATTATTAATGAATCTGTGCCGGATTGTTATGCAGATTTAGGCTACAAAACTGTTTCTACAAACCCTTGTGGTGAGATTCCTTTATGTCCGTATGATTCTTGTAGATTATTAGCCATAAACCTATTTTCTTATGTAGAAAATCCGTTTACAAAAAAGGCTGCTTTTAACTTTGAGTTATTCAAAAAGCATATTGTTATTGCTCAAAGAATGATGGACGACATTATTGATTTAGAGTTAGAAAAAATTGATGGAATTTTAGCAAAAATAGCTGCAGATCCAGAAGAAGAAGTTGTAAAAGCTACAGAAAGAAATCTGTGGATGAATATTAAGCATAAAGCAGAAGAAGGTAGAAGAACCGGTATTGGTATTACTGCAGAAGGAGATATGTTAGCAGCTTTAAATATTCGTTACGGTAGTGAAGAAGGAAATGTTTTTTCTACAGAAGTACATAAAGTTTTAGGAGTAGAAACATACAGAGCTTCTGTAAATTTAGCAAAAGAAAGAGGTGCGTTTGCTATTTTTGATGCAGACAGAGAAAAAGAGAATCCTTTTATTTTAAGAATAAAAGAAGCAGATAGTAAACTGTATTATGAAATGTTAGAACATGGTCGTAGAAATATTGCCTTGTTAACTATTGCGCCTACAGGAACTACGAGTTTAATGACACAAACTTCATCTGGAATTGAGCCTGTTTTTATGCCTGTGTATAAGCGTAGAAAAAAGGTGAATCCTAATGATAAAAATGTACGTATTGATTTTGTAGATGAGGTTGGAGATTCTTGGGAAGAATATGTGGTTTTTCATCATCGTTTTAAACAATGGATGGACGTAAATAACATCGATTCTTCTAAGAATTTTACGCAAAAAGAAATAGACGAGTTGGTAAAACAATCTCCATATTACAAAGCAACGTCTAATGATATTGATTGGAATAGCAAAGTAGAAATGCAAGGAGCTATCCAGAAATGGGTAGATCATTCTATTAGTGTTACTGTTAATTTACCAAATGATGTAACAGAAGAATTGGTTGGCGAATTGTATTTAAAAGCTTGGGAAGTTGGCTGTAAAGGAGTAACCGTTTATAGAGATGGTTCTCGTTCTGGAGTTTTAATTTCTACGGATGAAAAGAAAGAAGATAAAATAACAACCTCTAATTTTTCTAAAAAACGTCCTCAAGTTTTAGAAGCAGATGTAGTTCGTTTTCAAAATCAAAAAGAAAAATGGATTGCTTTTGTAGGTTTGGTTGATGGAAGACCTTATGAGATTTTTACAGGATTAGCCGATGATGAAGACGGAATTTTAATTCCGCGTTGGGCAGATAAAGGATTTATTATTAAGAATAAAAATGAAGATGGAACGACTCGTTACGATTTTCAATATAAAAATAAGAGAGGGTATAAAACCACTATTGAAGGATTGTCTCATAAATTTAATCCTGAATTTTGGAACTATGCAAAACTAATTTCTGGAACCATACGTCATGGAATGCCAATTGATAAAATTGTAGAGTTGATACAAAGTTTACAATTCGATTCAGAATCTATAAGCTCTTGGAAAAATGGTGTACAACGTGCTTTAAAACGTTATGTAGAAGATGGTACGGAGGTAAAAGGACATACTTGTGAAAATTGTAATTCTACAAATTTAATTTATCAAGAAGGATGTTTAACTTGTAAAGATTGTGGTTCTTCTAAATGTGGGTAGACTAACTTAGATGAAATGAAAAGCGCCAAATACACTTTGAGTATTTGGCGCTTTTTTTGTTTGTAAATTTTTGATGTCGTTATCGTGTTTGTATAAGCTTTATTGTGTTGTTTAAGCAGTGAATTTAGTAAATAATTACCGACCAAGAAAGTAGACTGCACCCAAAAGCTTAGACAAATTTATAATTAATTATTGATAATAAAGAGCTCTATATTCTACTGGGCTCATTCCATTTAAATTTAGTTTAATTCTTTCTGTATTATAATATTTTATATACTCTTTAATTTCTTTTTTCAATTGAATAATCGATATGTATTTGTTTAAATAAAATAATTCAGATTTTAAGATACCAAAGAAATTTTCAATTATTGCATTGTCTAGACAGTTTCCTTTTCTAGACATACTTTGTGTAATTCCTTTTTCTTTTAATAACCGTTGATATTGTTTCATTTGATATTGCCAACCTTGATCTGAATGTAATATAATGTTTGCTTGGTTAGGAACCTTCTTAAAAGACTTTTTTAGCATCTTAACCACTTGTTCGAAGTTAGGTCTTTCAGATAATTCATAACTAACTATTTCGCCATTGTATAAATCAATTATTGGTGATAAATATAATTTATTTCCAAAGACTTTAAATTCGGTAATATCAGTTGCCCATTTTGTATTAGGTTTGGTTGTTTTAAAATTACGTTGAAATATATTGGGTGCTATTTCACCTATCTGTCCTTTGTAAGATTTATATTTTTTAATTCTTATCAAACTTTTTAAACCTAATTTTCGCATTAATCTTAAAATTGTTTTATGATTTATAACAAGTCCTCTTTTGTTTATTTCTAAGGTGATTCTTCTATAACCATATCTTCCTTTATGATAATGATATATCTCTTTAATTAAGATTTTTACCTCTTCATATTTATCTGTTAATTGACTTCTTTTTTTGTGATAATAATAACTGCTTCTTGCCATATTGGTATGATTTAGTAATAATTCTAAACTATACTTATGCCTTAATTCTGTTATGGCTAGCGCTTTTTGCTTTGCGCTGCTAGAACTAAGGCTTGTAACTTTTTTAGCAAATCCAGCTCAGCTCTTAACGATTCATTTTCCAATAGAAGTTCATCTTCCCTTGTTAAAGGTTTATTAGACTTCTTTTTTGCTCTCTTAAATTCCATAGATCTAGGTCTTCCTCTTGGTTTATTATTTAAGCCTGTAATTCCTAGTTTTTTATAATTCCTTTGCCAATTCATTATTGCAGATTTGGTTGGAATATTAAACTTTAAACAAGCTTGACTTAAAGATAATGAATCATCTACAATAGATTCTAAAACTTTCAATTTAAATTTTAAGCTATATTCTTGATTTTCTCTAGGTAATAAACCTTTTTTACCATGCTTTTCATAAAAACTAACCCAGCTATGAAGAGATGTGTGATGAATACCGTTCAATAACGAAACAGTGGAAACTGCTTGATTTTTTTTTAATACTTGTTCTACACAACGTAGTTTAAAATCGTAACTATACTTGACTTTTCTTCCCATAAAAATACCCTCAAATAGTGTCTAACTTTTTGGGGGCAGTGTAAAAGTCCGCGAGGACTTTCGTAAGTAGGCGAGAAGCCAGCAATAAATTATATACGGTGTTATGCGTTCGTTTTTATATCACGCTAAATCTTGGTCTAGTATCATAATCGTGGTCGTCTGATTTTACAAGTTCCGCAAATAGAAAAATGTCTTCTAATCTATTACCATCTTTATCTATCCATCGACACTTTAATTCAAACGTTTCACTGTCTTTTCCAACAACAATCATTTTAATTCTAGTATTCGACTTATGGTAAACACTTACTCCAATTTCGAAATCTTTAAAGGTATATGTTCTCATATTTATAATATATTTTTCACTTCGACATCATAGCCTGAAGCATTTAATTCTTTTGCCAATCTAAATTTCCAAGTTCCAGCATTATCTAAAGGAATATATAAAACACCGTGTAAATCACTTGGTAATTCAACTCCCTCTTCATATAATGGAAATACTTTACTACGACCTAATTTGCCAATGAAATATCCCATTTCAATTATAACATTTTGCCTAGCTCTATATTTATCTTCATCATCAGTTTTAACTTTTCCTAAATCGTCAGCAGTTAATAATACTACTGCAAAACCAACATCTGAATGTAGTTCAAATTTTTCAATAATTGTTTGTCCTTGATTAGGTTGTTCAGATAAAATTATAGGATTTAGTCCTAACTTTTCAATAGTTCTCGCAGTATCTAATTTAACTCTGTCATCGTGACCGTGAACAATAAAAACATTGTTGCTTAAAATTTCAGGTTCCATAATTTTTTCAGTTTCTTTTACTTGTAGTTTTACAGAACACTTAAAAAGGTCTGCTTTAGCCAATAACTTATTAAGATTTGTAACTTTTGCTTTAACGGATTCTTTGAAGTTTACAAGCTTGCTGTTAGGTGTTTGAGCTCTTTTTGCAAATCCAATGAACATTGAACATTTGTCATAACGGTCTCTATATTCATTATACTCGTTATTAAATGACTGCTTTAGAAATTCAGAATTAAAGTCATTCCAAAGATTGAATTCCTCTCGATTTTCGTCAAATTCTTTTTGAGTTGTTATATTTAGATTCAGAATTTTTTCTCCGAGTTTAATTCTTTCCGTTAGGACTTTTTTAAAGTCTTCTATTGATACTATTAGTTCTGTTGGTGGTGGCACTTTATTCTCTGTTTTCTTTCTTGGCATAATGGTTTTTTCTCAAATGACGCACAACTTTATTGATATGTCGAGTTTTAATTCGTTATATCAGACGATAACGAAGTTAGCCTTTTTAAAGGTTAGATTCAAACTAAACTATATAGACTTCTCGAAAGTTTTAAGAGGTTTTTTAAATTTTATGAAGCTTAATACTTTTTTTAAAACTATTGAGATTTCTCAATCGTCCAAAAAGGTCTCATTTCGAAATGACATTGTGAGTTTTTAATCAGTTTGTGTCATTCCGAGCGAGGCACGACGAGGAATCTCATCTTATATGTTTTTTATACAGAGATTTCTCAATCGTCTAAAAAGACTCATTTCGAAATAACATTGTACGCTTTTATTCTTTTAGTTCAGAAGTAGCGTGGTACAAATCTTCTTTTAATTGCAGGTGCATACAATTATTTTTAGATAATTTCTGATTGAGTTCAATCTTAATTCCTAGATAATTTTCGGTAAAAGTATTTCTTAAATACGTTGTAAGTCTTTTGTGTTTAGTTGATTATAGGTGATTAAAGCGCATGTCGTTACGAGTTTATGTTCTACAAGTATAAGTTTTGCTTTGGTGTTTTTCTAACGTTTTTTATGAAATAAAGAATGTGTTTTTAAAATAGCGAGGTCATCTTTAAATTTCATTTCAGATTCAGCTCTATTATAAGACTTAATAGAATGTTGCATTGCTATTTCTTTTAATTCTGGATTGGCAAGGGTTTCTATAGCTGTTAATGCTTTTTGTAATCTTAGCATCACCTCAATATTATCGGCACCGTCTCTGGCAATTGGTCTAAAAGCATCATCAAAGAAATCTTGCATCGGGATTTTAGGGACTTCAATACGATCAAAAGGAACCGTTTCATCATTGTTATCACTATTTTTTGTTTTTTCGTTCCATAAAAAAAATAATCTTTCGTGACTTCCGATAATTTGAATTGCCGTTCCAGGGTCATTAATACCAGGTGATAAAGCTCTACTTGCAATTTCAGTTAATGAGATTAACCCAAATCGAGGATCTTCGTCAAATAACCTAGTTTGCCCTATATGAATAGAATTGTTTATGTCTTCTTGCGCTTGATCAAAATCTAAAGTGTTTTCTGACTTAAGGTATGCAACAATAAAGTTTTTATGGACAAACTTACCCGGAAGACAGTTTAATTGAATTTTAAACTCTTTTTCTTCAGCTAGTAGTTGTAAAGATTCCATGTTGATATGCTGCACGTATCCAGTAGAACTTGCAAAAATTGTTTTTCCATCAATAAATTCATCTTTTATTGGAAGCCCTTTTAAATAAGGATGTTTTATATATGTTGATAAGGATTTGGATGCAACTGTTTCTACTTGACGTATGGTGTGTTCTAAACGCCCTAATCTCGAAATTCTATCTACCCACCTTAAAAAGATGAGTATTACAATTGTAAAAAATATTAAAGTGAACAAAAAGAGAATAAATCTCCCTGCTTTTCCATAATAGCCATTATCAAGTGCAATTGTAGCGACGATACTAAATATAAATGCTCCTATAAAAACAGACAGTGCGTTCTGAGATACATCATCTTGGATAACAATTTTGAAGGATCTTGGAGTTGCTGTATCGCTTGCGGAGGAGAATGCAGAAATGATTGAGGCAACAGCAAATGTGGAAATGACCAACATACTTGCAGAGATTGTGTCTAAAAGTCCTTCAATTGACTCTATATCAATATCAGGAACAAGATCATTAATTCCAAGTCCATCGGCTTGATGCGCAAATAAAGCACCTGCAACGGAGAATAAACAAAAGAGTAATGGTCTAAACCATAGCTGCTCTCGAAGCCTGTTATAATATATTCTGAACTTTTTTTTCATTTGATTTTTTCCTTAATTTATTTGATGAAGTTACCTTTTTTAGAGGTTAAATTCAAATTTTTAATCAAGTTGTGTCATTCCGAGCTAGGTACGACAAGGAACCTTAAAGTTTGGGGTTTATTCTGATGAGATTTCTCAATCGTCCAAAAGGCCTCATTTCGAAATGACAATGTGAGTTTTTTAGTCGGATTGTGTCATTCCGAGTGAGGCACGACGAGGAATCTCATAGTATAGGTTTATTCTGATGAGATTTCTCAATCGTCCAAAAAGCCTCATTTCGAAATGACATTGTGAGTTTTCAGTCGGTTTGTGTCATTCCGAGTGAAGCACGACGAGGAATCTCATAGTGTTGGTTTATTATGAAGAGATTTCTCAATCGTCCAAAAAGCCTCATTTCAAAATGACATTGTGAGTTTTTATTCGGATTGTCATTCCGAGTGAGGCACGACGAGGAATCTCATAGTATAGGTTTATTATGATGAGATTTCTCAATCGTCTAAAAAGACTCATTTCGAAATGACATTGTGAGTTTTTAATCTTTTAGCTCACTAATTGCTTGGTATAAATCATTTTTCAATTCCAAATTCATACTGTTATTTTTAGAAAACTTTTGATTGAGTTCAACCTCAATTCCTACATATTTTTTACTAAAAGCCTTTCTTAAATACGTTGTAAATCCGTCTGCTTTTCCTAAATAAGGATAGTTAAAACGGACATTCCATTTGGGGTTTATTGTATACAAGCTAGCTTTAAGTTGTATGGCAATATTTTTTTCATGCGGATTTGAAGAATCATATAGCAAGCCAATATCACAATTCCGAACATCGTCATTTAAAATAGGCGTAAATGAGTGTATAGAAAGATGTATAACCTTTTTTTCCTTTGTAATAAGTGCTTTAATTTTATTTTCTACCCTATTTCTATACACCTCATAATAACTTTTAATGAGGTGTTCTTTTTCAATAAAAGATAGTTTTTTAGTGAATTCAGAGAATAAGTTTTTATGCCAAAGAGATCTATTTAGCTCAATTAACAGTCTACTTGTTTTACTGTAATCAGTGTAGGTTGCTAACGTTTTTAGCGAATTAAAAACATCTAATGCTCCTAAATCATAACCTCTGTGCGTGCTTAATATTTCTTTATCAGTAAAAAGAGTCTTGTAGGTATTTGGAATTTCATTTCCTCCATGCTCGCAAGTTATAATAAGTTTCATTCCTAATTATTTGGAATAAAAAGAGTGTTGGTTTCTAAACAATCTGCTAATTTGTTGTAGGTATTTATAATGTTTTCTTCAGAAAGATCATTGCTAAGATTATTTTCAATTCTTGTTGCCAATGTTCCGTGTTTAAAGATAATGTGCAATGCTTCTTTGTAGTTTTCAGAGATATCTTCTTTCACCAACTCGAAGAGTTGTTTCCATATTTCTTGAATTGTACTGCTTTTATAAATATTAAAAAGAGCTAAATATTCTTTATTGGTAATTTTATAATCTTCACCTTGTTTTATGGCATCGTCTAAAATACTGAATAGGTCTTGTTCTTTCCATTCCTTTTGCAATTGTAAACTAGACAACTTTCCGTTTACCAATTGTTTTAAAACTTCAATAATTAAAACACAAATAGCTACATCTGCCTTAGGGCATTCTTGTATGTCTACCAATCTAATTTCTATGGCATTTCTATCAAAACGAGCAATGGCTCCTCTAGAATTTAGAAAATGATGATCTAAAATATTGTTGGTGTCGTGTTTTTTAATCTTTGTCTTAATAGGATCAAAAATAGTTTTATGATAATCCGATTTAGAAAAAACTTGCTCAGGAATAACGCTACCAGTCATTTCCGGAATCTCTTTTTGATTGGTTTTGTAAAACTCTAAGCGAGTGTCTTTAAAACCTGTAAGTTTACCTTCTAAAACAGGAGAACTAGCGCATAAGCCAGGGATTAATGGTAGAATAACACGAATTGCAGCATGCAGCTTTTCAAACTCAGTATCATTATAAAAAGGTAAATTAATATGGGTACTTTGTACGTTAGACCAACCGTGTCCTTTACAATCAAAAATACGATTGTATAATTCATAAACCTCACTATAACTGTGTTTCCATAGTTGTGTGTCTTGTGCAGGATTCATTAAAGGATGGCACGCCGTAGGTAATAATTTGGTGTTTAATGGTTTTAAAAGCGCATTAATTTCAACAATATTTTTATGAAATTCATCCGCTAAATTGGTAAGGTTAGCTGTTGGACCATTGGTTTTAATTTCTACAACATGTGCCACCAACTCGTTACTCCAAGCAATAGCACCATTTTCGATGTCTGATGTTAATTCGCCATTTTTTTTGGTCAATAAAGTATCTACAATTGGTGCAACTTTAAAAGAAGTATCATTAATTAGCATGTATTCTAACTCGATACCATACACTTCAAATAATTTATATTTTTTAGCCATTTTATTCTAAACGTTTTTTTAATGCTGATAAAATTTCGGTGTACACCAAATCACCATAGAAAGCATCTTCAACTCCAAAATCTACATTTGGGTTGTCGTTAATTTCGATGACCATTGGTTTGTTATTCACTACTTTTATATCTATTCCATAAAGTCCTTTTCCCATAATTCTGGCCGACTTTAAAGCCATGTCTAAAACTACTTTTGGTACTTTTTCTATTGGCAAACAATCTGCATCTCCATCTTGTTCATTTTTCTTTTTTGCACTCCAATTGTAAATCTGCCAATGTCCTTTTGCCATGTAATATTTACAAGCAAAAAAGGGTTTATCGTCTATAATACCAATTCTCCAATCGTAATCAGAAGGGCAAAACTCTTGCGCAATGATAAGTTCAGATTCTTTAAGCATATCATTTACTAAATCATAATACTCACTTTCTGTTTTTGCTTTTTTTACACCAAAAGAAAAAGTAGAATCTGGCGCCTTTAGCACACATGGTAAACCTACATTATCAATAACAGCGTCCATATTGTCTTTATGAACTATAATTGTTTTTGGAGTCGCAATATTGGCATTGTTTAAAGCTTCTGCCATAAAAACCTTATTGCAGCATTTTAAAATAGCGTCTGGGTAATCTATAATTGCAATACCTTCTTGCTGTGCTTTACGGGCAAAGGCATAGGCTTCATTATTAACTTCGGTACTTTGGCGGATAAATAAAGCATCAAAAGACGATAATCTGCTTAAATCTTTTGGTTCAATAATTTCTGCATAAATATTCATTTTCTCGGCAATGTCTACAAACTTTTTTAGTGCTTTTGCATTGCTTGGTGGTGCAGGATCATTTGGGTCTACTAATATGGCCAAATCAAAATCTGAAGTGGTTAGTTTAGGCGTGTCATAACGTTTTTTAGAAAAATACTGGTTGGCAAATTCATAGACACTTTCTAAGTGTTCATTTGGTATTTCAGATTCAGAAATAGCTTTGATACTTTGTATGTTCCACTTATTGTTGAAATTGAAATTTACACGTAAAAAAGGTACTTGAAAATGTTTGTAAAACAAGCTGCTTAATCCTTTGTATTTTTGAGCAACATTCTGACCAAAGTAAATACTTAAAGTAAAAGATCTCGATTTAATGTTTTTTAAGCTTTGCTGAATCTCGTCATCAAACTCATCAGAAACTATTTTTACCAGCTTTAATGTTTTTAAATCTACAATATTTTTTACGGTAGGTATTGCTAAATGCCCTCTAGCTTCTGCTAAAAGAGAAACATAGTAGCCTTTAGATTGGTAGCTGTAGTTTTTACAAAGGTTAAATATTCTCGCTTTTTTTATGGTAGAATATTTGGGATTTGTAAGATATTCTTGTGAGGAAATTACGGTAATATTATCAATAGAAAAAAGCCATTTTTCTGGTTGATTGGCAACAATGTATTTGTTCATTTATGGTGCATAATCGCGATATGTATTTTAAGTGAAATTATACTTTTTTTTGATTGAAAATACATGAGTTGAAAAATATAATAAATTATTTTTTAGTTGTTAACTTTCATTATAACAGTAGCTAAAGCGTTTAATATTCATCTGTTTTAGTGTTTTATGTTGATTAGAATTTCGTTTTATTTTAGTATTGTTAAAAAGAACCAACTATTTGGTTTTGTTGTGAGTGATAATTAGTTATTTCTAAGTATAAAGAAGCTTACTTTATCCTTTAGGAAAAGCAATGTTTTATTCCTTTTATGTAGAAATATTTGACGGTTTTATATGAGGTTCTCAAAAACTTAGGTGCTTATTTCTGTTTTTATAACCTATTTTTAAAATCTAAATAGAATTGTTTCTTCCTTTAACCACTATTTGTAAGCTTTTTTAATGGCAGGTTTTTAGGTAAGGGTTTAATTTAAAGGTGTTTTGGGTATGTTTCTTCTAAAAAGTATGTTAAGTTGCAGTTTTAACTTTAAAAAGTGAAGATTATGTAGGTATCAAAATAATATCTGTTATTTTTGCGGTAACAAATTCTTAACATTGAGTAATACAAACCAAACCTTTTTCGAGAGTGATTTTATCGCTGAGAACCAACAAGTTTTTCTTCCTATTTTAGAAGAAAAAAATATAGAACTTTTTATAAAAAGAGAAGATTTAATTCACCCTTTTGTTTCGGGTAATAAATTTAGAAAGTTAAAATACAATTTAGAAGAAGCTAAAAAGCTTAAAAAGAAGGCGGTACTTACTTTTGGAGGTGCGTATTCTAATCATATTGTTGCAACTGCAGTTGCTGGTAAAATGGAAGGCTTAAAAACCTTTGGTATTATTAGAGGTGAGGAATTGGGGAAGAACTTAGAACAAACTTTAGAAGAAAATCCAACATTAAAGGTTGCGCATGAACATGGCATGAAATTTCATTTTGTTTCTAGAGAATTATACAGACAAAAAACGTCTTTTGGTTTTATAGAGAAAATGAAAAATAAATGGGGTGATTTTTATTTAATTCCAGAAGGAGGAACAAATTTTTTAGCAGTGAATGGCTGTGAAGAGATTTTAACAAAAGAAGATGCTCAATTTAATTATGTGTGTGCAGCAGTTGGTACTGGAGGTACGTTAGCTGGTTTGATAAAAACGTTAAAAAGAAAACAAAAGGTATTAGGTTTTCCTGCGTTAAAAGGAAACTTTTTATCCGAAGAAATAAAAAAATATACTATTAAAAATGATAATTGGAAATTACAAAAAGGATATCATTTTGGAGGTTATGCTAAGCATAGTGAAGAATTAATTACATTTATTAATGATTTTACAGATAAAACAGGTATTCTATTAGATCCTATTTATACGGGTAAAATGGTGTTTGGTATTGTAGATTTAATTAAAAAAGATTTTTTTGATGAAGGAACTAAGATTTTAGCAATTCATACAGGAGGAATTCAGGGGATAGCTGGATTTAACCAGATGTTAGAAAAGAAAAATGAGCCAATAATTAAAAGTATATGAAGTTAAGAGTTGTATTATTTTGTGTGAGTTTATTAATTTTATCAAGTTGTGGGTCTAGCAAAAAAGCTAGTAGAACTAAAAGGGATGCTGGTGTTGTTTTAAATGAATCAAAGCCTGTAAAAACACCTACATCAAGTGAAGTAGAACGAACTACAAATTTAATAACTAAAAACTCAAACTTAAATAAACAAACTTTAGATTATATTAGAGAATATGCCGCAGTTTCAGTTAAAGAAATGCACTTGCATAGAATTCCTGCCAGCATTACGTTAGCCCAAGGTATTTTAGAATCGGGCAGAGGAAGGAGTGAATTGGCTTTAAAATCTAACAATCACTTTGGTATAAAATGTCATAGTGAATGGCAAGGACAACGCGTTTATCATGATGATGATCATAAAGGAGAATGCTTTAGAAAATACCAGTATGTAGAATCTTCTTATGATGATCATTCTGCCTTTTTAACACAAAGAAGAAGGTATGCTTTTTTGTTTGATTATCATAGTGATGATTATAAAGGTTGGGCTAAAGGGTTAAGAAGGGCAGGATATGCTACAGATAGGCAATACCCTAATAAGCTTATTAAAATTATTGAAGACTACAGGTTGCATGAATTTGATAAAATAAAAAGCAATGGCTTTAATGTTGATCGTAAAAATACAAAAGTTGTGATAGAGGATAAAGGTCTCCAAAAAACTATTAGTAAATACTATGAAGTTAAAAAAGGAGATACGTTGTATTCTATTTCTAGAAAATTTAAAATAAGTGTTGAGGTTCTTAAAGAAATTAACGGCTTAAAAGATAATACAATATCTATTGGGCAACACTTGCTTACTAGATAAAAGCAAGTTTGTTATTTAGCTTCTATTAATTGAGCTAATATCTTTTCTACCCCATAGTTATCATTACTTTCGGTAGCGTAATTAGCAATTTTGGTAATGTCTTTATGAGCATTTTTCATAGAAAAACTAAAATCGGCCTCTCTTAACATTTCTATATCATTATGGTAATCACCAAAAACCATCGTTTCTTCTTTGGTAATATTTAAGATTTTTTGAACCTCTCTTAAAGCATTTCCTTTATTTGATTTTTTATCAGAAATATCTAGCCAGTTTTTGCCTGAGATTTTAATTAATAAATCTTCATCAAAATCTTTTATAAGTGGGTATACATATTCTTCTGAAGATGTAAAATGATAAATTGCTACTTTTAAGAAATCCTCGTTGTCTATAATGCTATATAAATCATCTACAATTTGGTATTTGGTATAATATTCTTGAAACAAATCAATAAAATCTTCATCTTTAGAATCTATAAATGCGCCATTTTTTCCACACAAAACCACATGAGAGTTTTCTATACTTTTTAAAATCGGAAGAATTTTTTTAATTTTCTCTGCAGAAAGTAAATTTAAGACTAATAAATCATCATTTTTTTTTGCAATTCCACCATTTTCTGCAATTACATAAATATCATTTTTAATAGCATCTAGTTTAGAAACAATACTATTATATTGTCTTCCGCTTGCAGCGCAAAAAGTGATATTTTTTTCTTTCAGTTGTTTAAGTAAGTCAAAGAATAAGGTGCTTACTTCACCTTTTGAGTTTAGTAATGTTCCATCCATATCAGAAACTACTAATTTTACTTTAGATAAATTCATTATGCTGTATGTAGAGTTGGAATTATAATATGTTTTTAGTAGAATTTCTTTCTACTAAATCTGTTTTAACAATAACAGTTTCATGCTTTTTCTTAACCTTAGATTTGTCTTCTAGTCTGTTAATTAGCATTTCTGCAGCTGTAGCTCCCATAATCTCTCCATGTTGGCTAACAGTAGTCATTCTTGGACTAGAGTGTCTTGCTAAGATTCCGTTAGAAAAAGAAATAACGGAAAAATTTTCTGGTATTTTATGTCCTTGTTTTATAGCTACTTTCATTGCTGCAATAGCAGAAGATTCGTCTGTAGCAATAACACTATCTATGGTGTTGTCTTTAAAAATAGGAGTTAAAATATTCTCGTAGTTTTTATAGTTGTCATCAATATTTATGATCAGGTTTTTTTCGGCTTTAAGATTATAATCTTCCAAACCTTTTAAATAACCTAATTGTCTTCTTCTTCCAATATCTAAATTATTCATTGTAGAAATAAAGGCAATATTTTTATGACCAGATTTTACTAAATAAGAGACGGTACTTCTTGCACTGTCAAAATTATCTGTAACTACCTTGTCGCACTTTAATTTTTCTGCAACTCTATCAAACATAACAATTGGAGTGTCATTGTCTAAAACTTCTTGAAAGTGTTTATAATCTCCTTTAGAAACCGTTTCTTCTGCAAGCGATAATATAAAACCATCTATACTTCCGTTAGAAAGCATTTCAATAGTTTCTACTTCTTTCTTAAAGGATTCATTAGAAATACATGAAATTATTTTATAACCTCTGTCGTTGGCAACTTTTTCGATTCCGTTAAATACCTGAGCAAAAAAATAGTTTAACATATTCGGAATGATAATTCCGATAGTTTTGGTCTGTCTATTCTTTAAACTTAGTGCGTTAAAGTTAGGTTTGTAGTTTTTTTCTTTAGCGTATTTTTGAATTTTATCTTTTGTACTTACGCTAATTTCATAACTGTCATTAAGTGCTTTAGAAACAGTAGAAATAGAAACATTAAATTCTTTAGCAATGTCTTTTATGGTAAGTCTTTTCATATTTGATTCAAAAATTAAAGACTAAAATACAAAATTCTCGGAATATAATAGCTAAAATTGATTATTTTACAATTTTATAATATTGAGGATTCTTTAGAAGCTCAAAAATAAGATAAACATAGAGGATAACGTATTCTGTACCAACAAACCAAAGGTTTTCTTTCCAAGGAATATTTGCATAGGCTTGATAGCTAAAAATAATTACAATTGTCCAAATTACAGGAAAACGATACTTCGTAAATACAGATAAAATTAAAGGTGTTGCCAGATACCAAGGATGTACAGTTGTTGCCGTAAAGTAGTAAAAACACAATCCAAATAACATTGCTGTGATTAACGGAATTATAGTGTTGTTTTTTCTGAAAAAAGTGAGTATAACAAGAAATAAAATAGTTAAAATGGGAGTGATTTTTCCAATAATTGCAATTTCATTATAGCCTCTAAATTGGTAACCAATTTCTCTAAAAATATAATAGAAACTTGCATTAAATTCAAAGTTTCTAAACCATAAACCAACAGAATTAGCATAATTATTAATGAATTCTGATGAGTAAAAAGGAAGAAATAAAATGATGATTGTTGTTAATGTTATTGCATAAAAGCCTATTAGTTTTTTTATCCCTGAGAAGGTAGGAATCCATTTTACACTAAAAGTATTACGAGGAGTGTTCGAAGAAGTAACCTCTTTTTTATTAGAAGATTTTTGAACAAACCATTGAAAAAACAAGGGTAAAAACAATAGCGGAATTAACTTTACAGAAACAGAGCAAGCTAAAAGTACTGCGGCCCATATCCATTTTTGTTGATGTAATTTGTAAAAACTCCAAATTAAGAAAAATAACATAACCGGCTCAAAATGCAAGTTCCCCGTCATTTCTATAATTATAAGCGGATTTAATGCATATAAAAAGATGTTTTTTACAGGCAAGTTTAATCTTTCTAGTAGTTTCTTTCCGAAATACAGGATTCCAATATCTGCAAGAATAATAATTAGCCTTAAAACTACAATAGAACCAAATATACTTTTACTAGCAAACAACGCAGCTATTAAAAAACAAAGCTGGTTAATAGGTGGGTAATTAGTAAAATGGCTTCCATTCATCTCGCCCATACCAACATACAAATTAGATGTTTCTGCTATTGGGTGAAGACCTTGTTGAATGAAGTTTTTTGGTAATGATAAATACGGATTCAACCCTTCAAGAATCATACGTCCATCCCAAATAAATCTATAGAAATCTTGAGATAAATTTGGGATAGCGAAGAGGAAAATCAACCTAAAAAGAATAACTAATCCAATTAAAGTTGATGTGTTTATGGATTTGCTTTTGATCAAAAAAAAGAAACAAGTAAAAAGCGAAAACCATAAAAATAAAAGTTTATAGAATTCTGTTCTTTCTAAATAATAGGCAAAAGTTACATATAAAAGTGTGCTAATTAAAATTAGGAATAGGTCTTTGTATTTGGTAAAAGACGACATTAAGCTTTCGAGAATATTGATTTAACGAATACATAACTATACCCAATAAAAAGCATAAAGTGAAAAGGAAATAAACCGAAATCTCCACCTTGGTTTCCTACAATAAATGCACTGTACATACCAAAAACGAAATATAGAGCCAATAAACCTTCTAAAATAACATGAAAAGAGGGCTTTTTCTTAATGTATTTATTGCTTTTCCATTCTCCTTTTAATCCATTGATATTGAATTTTGGAGTTCTTATAAATTCACTTTTTTTACCTAAATGACCTTCTAAAACAGCAATTGTATTGTGTAAAGAAAATCCCATTGCAATTGAGAAAAATGTAAAAAAAGATCCAATATATTTTATGAATTTTATAAATCCGCCACCGTAAATTGCTTTAAACATAAACCAATAACAGACGAAAAAGATTAATGAACTTATTACAAAAAAGCTCATGACATAAAAGTATATTTTTAGATGCGCATATTCATTTTTAATGTACAACATAGGCACACTTAAAACTGCCACCAAGAAAATACACGTAAACATCGAACTGTTTAATAAGTGCAATAAACTATGAATTTTAGTTTTAAAAGGAACGTTCTTACTTTTAATAACACGTTTCATCATTTTCTGAAAATTCTCTGCACCACCTTTATTCCATCTAAATTGTTGAGATCTAGCAGCGCTAATAACTACCGGTAATTCTGCCGGTGTAACTACGTTTTCTAGGTATTTAAACTTCCAATTTTTTAATTGTGCTCTATAACTTAAATCTAAATCTTCAGTAAGCGTGTCTCCTTCCCAGTTACCAGCATCATAAATACATTCTTTTCTCCAAAGACCAGCAGTACCATTAAAGTTAATAAAATGTCCCTGACTATTTCTACCCACTTGTTCTAGCGTAAAGTGTGCGTCTAAGGCAAAAGCCTGAATTTTGGTAAGCGTAGAATAATCTCTGTTTATATGTCCCCAGCGTGTTTGAACAACACCAATTTCTGGGTCCTTAAAATAGGGAACAGTTTTGTATAACCAATCTGGTTCTGGTAAAAAATCTGCATCAAAAATAGCAATGAATTCTCCTTTAGCTGTTTTTAAACCTTCTTTTAACGCACCTGCTTTAAAGCCTTGTCTATTGCTTCTTCTAGTATGCTGAATATCTATGCCAAGTGCTTGAATTTCTTTGATAAGTTTAGCGGTAATTTCTACAGACTCATCGGTAGAATCATCTAAAACCTGAATTTCTAACTTTTCTCTTGGGTATTCTAATAACGCAATGTTTTTTAACAAGCGCTCCATTACATACAACTCGTTATAAACGGGTAACTGTATGGTAATAAATGGAATCTCATTTGTATTTGAGAAATTATATTTTTCTGAGTTATCTACTTTCTTTCTTGCTTTTAAATAATTTAAAAGCAAATTTAATTGCGCTAATGCATACATAAAAATGAGCAATAACGATAACGAGTAAATAATTATAATAATGTATTCTATAACCACTATTTAAAACTGTATTTAAAAATCCAACCTAATATTTTAACTCCTGCAAAGATACTTCCTTTTACAGTACCTGATACTTTAGAAACGCCTATTCTATTTCTATATTTTACAGGGATTTCTACGTAACTTAATTTTTGTTTTAATGCTTTTAATTGCATTTCTACCGTCCAGCCATAAGTCTTGTCTACCATGTTTAGAGCTAGTAATTTATCATATTTTATAGCTCTAAAAGGACCTAAATCTGTATATTTTGCGCCAAAAAATAACGACATTAAAAAAGTAGCTAGCCAATTACCAAACACCTGTTGCGGTGTCATAGAACCACTTTCTCTCGTATCTTTTACACGAGAACCAATTACAAAATCGATATTATCATGTAAGATTGGGTGAATTATTTCTGTTAACTGTTCTGGGTAATCAGAATAATCTCCATCTAAAAATACAATAATAGTAGGTTTTATTTCTTGCTGACTAATGTATTCCATTCCTTTTAAGCAAGCAAAACCATATCCTTTTCTAGTTTCTGTTAAAACAGTTGCACCTGCATTTTTTGCATTAACTTCTGTATTGTCTGTAGAGTTGTTGCTAATTACAATAACTTCATTTACTATTTTAGGAATGTCGTTAATAACATTTGCTATAGAATCTTGCTCGTTATAAGCAGGTATAATTACTTTTATTAGTTGATCCATTAAAATTTTACATTTGGATTATCCTTCTTAAATACAAAATAAGATGTCCACTCTCCAGTTTTTTCGTTTGCGCTATAATGCTCTGCTTTTTCTAAACGATTATTTTTATAAACTAATGCATAACCATCTTTAACACCGTTTTTAAACTGAATTTTTTTCTTCTCTTTATTAGTATAGAAGGTCCACCAATTATTAGCAGAATCATTCGTATAAGTACCTTCTTTTAATAATATTTTATTTTCGGTGTAAAAGTACCAATATCCATTTTTTTTATCGTGATTAAAATGACCTTTTTTTGAAATGTTACCATTTGAATGATAAAAAGTCCAGAAATCTACCTTTTCATTATTTTGAACCCATCCTTTAGATTGTAAATTTCCTTGAGTATTAAAAATTTGTACAAATTCTTTTTCATTTTGAGCATAGGTTGAAATAAAAAAGAGACATAATGCATATTTAAGAATCATAGTTTCTTGTTCTTTAGTGTATTGAAGTTAATTAGCTGCTATTTATAGGTTAATTAATAAAATTCATAAACTCGTTAACCTTTGATGTAGTCGCTTATTTCTTGTATATAATACATACGTAATTTTTTTATTTAAGGTTTTTTAAAAAATTTTAAAACCGCCACTTGTTTTTTTACGTAAATATGGTGTCACTAACATTTAAAACAAAACAATTATGACAATTAAAAAAATGAATAACATTGGAACTCTTGCAGGATTATGCATGATGTTTACCACTATTTGTATGGCTCAGAGCCCAGTAAGTGGATTTATGAAAAAAACAGGAGAAGGCGCTTTGGTTTTATCTTATTCTCAAGAATCTTATAGTAAGGTGTTTTTAGTGCCTAATGAGGTAGACGGAGTACCTGTATTTAATGATGTAACTACAACAAGTATTTCTTTATACGGAGAAATTGGTGTTACCGATAATTTTAATATTGTATTAAATGTACCTTATATTAAATCTGAAGGAAATGCAAGTAGTGAAGTTTTAGCTAATAATGGCTTTGAGAATGAAAGAAAAGGATTACAAGATTTAAAAATTTATGCGAAGTATAAAATTCACACTTTTGATTTTGATAAAAACTCTTTATCTCTAATTGGAGCTGCTGGTTTAGAAACACCTTTAGGTAGTTACAGCGCAGATGAAGGTTTACAATCTATTATTGCTATTGGAAATGAGTCGACTAAGTTTAGTGCTTTTGGTATTGCTACTTTTAAAAACGATTCAGGAATGTTTGCAACAGGTCAGGCTGGTTACAGTTTAAGAGGTAACGATGTTCCAAATGCTTTTATCACAGAATTAAAGTTAGGGTACGCATCCTCTAAATTTTACGTAGATGGGTTTGTTGCTAATCAATTATCAGATAAAGATGGTGTAGATATTTTAGGAGAAGGTTTTGAAGGCTTTTTTCCTGCAACACGTGTAAATTATACAAGAATAGGTGTTAATGGTTTTGTGCCATTAGATAAATCTGTAGGTATAACAGCAGGAGTAAGTAGTTATGTAAGTGGTAGAAACGTTGGTAAATCTACAGGGGTTTACGGTGGTGTTGTTTACTCATTTTAATCAATAAATAAAAAATATATACAATTATGAAAAATTTATCTATATCAAAATATATATTAATGTCAGCTATGGCTATTAGTACATTAAGTTCATGTGAAACAACATCTAATTACGAAGAAGAATTACCTTCTGTAGCTAATATTGCTGTTACAAACCAAGATTTTAGTACGTTAGAAGCTGCAGCTGTAGCTGGTGGTGTTGCTGTTGTTTTAAGTAACCCTAATCCAGGAGATGTTTCTGGAGATTATACCGTTTTTGCACCAACTAATGATGCTTTTGCAAGATTAGGATTAAATGAAAATACTTTAGGAGCACTTCAAAAATCATTTTTGACGAATACATTATTATATCATGTTTCTAATGGAAACTTACTTAATTCAGCAATTTCTGCTGATGTTTCTTCAACATCTGCTCTTGGAATTGACAGACGTTTTGTAACTCGTGATGGGGATACTTATATCAATGGTTCTAAAATATTGGCAACCGATGTTATGGCAAGTAATGGTACTGTGCACGTAATTGATAAAGTTATGATTGCTTCTGGAGCTGATATTGTACAAACTGCAATAGCACTTCAAACTGCTCAGGTTTTTACGGCACCAGAATTAACTTATTTAGTGGAAGCTGTTCTTTATGCAGATTTAGCAGGAGCACTTTCTGCTTCAGAAGGTAGCCCGTCATTTACAGTATTTGCTCCAACGGATCAAGCATTTGTTGATTTAGGAACTGCATTAGGATTAACTTTCACAAAACCAGAAGATATTCGTCAATTACCAGTAGAGGTAGTAAGATCAGTACTTTTAAACCATGTAATAGCAAACGATGGTAAATTTACTTCAGAGTTAAGTGCAGGAGCAGTATCTCCATTAGGAGGAGATGATTTAACTTTAGGTGCTTTTACGAATGGTACACTTACGGTTACTGGTTTAGGAAATAGTGGTGAAGTTGCAAATATGGTAATACCAGATGTACAAACAACAAATGGTATCGTTCACGTAATAGATAGAGTATTATTACCAAATCTATAATAAAATAGAGTGTTAGTTTAGTTTGATTTTTAAAGCCACAAATTTATTTTGTGGCTTTATTTTTTTACAAAAAAATGATTTTTTATATTCAGGAATATGTGTTTAGGTTTTTTACTAACATAAAGAAATGCCTTTAAGGATATTTAAATAGCTTTAAAATAGGTCGTAAAGTTTACTTCTACTTCTTATTCATCAAATCTGTTAGATTAACATCGTTTCCTAATAAAATTGATGAAGCATTAATACTACCTTCTTCTGGAGTGTTTTCTAATTTTAAAACTCCTCTTAGATAAATTGCAGAACAGAAACCACAACTAATACGCTATAACGTATAATGTTTCTTCCTTTTTGTTGTGGATAAGTTTTTACATCAATTCCTTGCTCACAATTGGTAGAAAAGTTTCTACGAGAAATACATTGTCGTCCATTTGTGGTAAGTATCAATGGTATGGTTTACGTAATAGATGGAGTTTTATTACCAAATCTATACTAAAATTGAATGTCAGTTTAGTTTAATTTATAAAGCCACAAATATAATTTGTGGCTTTATTTTTTTTATAAAAAAATGAATTTTTACATTCAGGAATATGTGTTTAGTGTTCTTTCTAACATAAAGAAATGTTTTTAAGTATATCTTTAAAATAAGTCGTAAAGTTTATTATTATTTCTTATTCATCAAATCCATTAAGTCAACATCGTTTCCTAATAAAATTTCTGTAGGATTAATTCTACCTTCTTCTGGTCCGTTTTCTAATTTTAAAACTCCTCTTGGGCAAACTGCAGAACAGATACCACAACCAACACAACTAGAACGTATAATGTTCTCTCCTTTTTGAGCATAAGCTCTTACATCAATTCCTTGTTCACAATACGTAGAACAGTTTCCACAAGAAATACATTGTCCACCATTTGTGGTAATTCTAAATCTTGATTTAAAACGTTGTACAAAACCTAAATATGCAGCCAACGGACAACCAAAACGACACCAAACTCTATTCCCAAAAATAGGATAGAAACCTGTACCAATTACTCCTGCAAAAATAGCACCTATTAAAAAGCCATAAATATCTTGAATTGTTTGTGTCTTAATACCTAAAACTTGACTTTCTTGCGTAAAGAAAGTGTACAAAGCAAAACCGGTCATTACCAAAACAAAAATTAAAACAGTATGAATTACAATACGTTCTACTCTCCAAGAAAGTAAAGTTTTACTTGAGTTTTGTCTATAAGGATCTCCTAAAGTTTCAGCTAATCCACCACAACCACAAACCCAAGAACAGTACCATCTTTTTCCGAAGAAATAAACCATTACAGGTACAACTACAATAGTTAAAACAACTCCCCAAACTAATATGAATAAACCAAAACCGCCGCTAGCAAGTAGCTCTTCTAGATTCCATCTAAAGAAAAAGTCGTAATCTAAAGGGAATGCGTTTTTAAAATCGTACCAAGGTTTTTCGAATCGAACTAAAATTTCTGGAATTAAAAATGCAAATACAATTTGAAAGAATAAAACAGAAGTTGTTCTTAATATTTGGTATTTATTATGACGGTATTTTATATACATTCTCACTGCCATAACTGTCATAACAACACAGTATAAATAACCATATAAAAACCATTGACCAGCTGGGTTACCGCTTAGAGATTTACTAATTGGATCGACTAAATACACCCAGTTTACAATAAAATCTGGATAAAAATAAAGTAGAATATAAAAAGTTACTAAAAAGACAAAAGTAAACCAACCAATCCAACCACGGTTGGTTACTGCGCTTAAGAAAATTCCATCGTTTTTTATTCCAGGTTTACCTAATAAAATTACATCAGGTACAATAAACATAAGTGCCCCAATAATACCTAAACCAAAGGTTAAAAACCAAGCTAAACCTGTATTGTCTGCAGCAAAACCTTTACCAGATTTTTTTGCAAGTTCAAAACTGACACTATGTGGTTTTCCTGAGATTTTATATTGAAATTGTTTTCCTTTTGCGTCCCAATTTTTCTCTGAATCATATTTAGCAATTAACGCATCGTAATGATTGTTAGAGGTTTCGTAAGCATTGATTACACGGCTAGAGAATTGAAAAATATTTAAGTTTTCTTGTGTTACAATTGCCTTTGATAATTCTTCTTTTATAATTTCACTTTTATAGCCTTTTTCTTTTATAAAAGTATCTAATTCGGCTTGTTTTAAGCTAAAAGAACCTGTAAAAATTGTAGCTATAAAGAAGGTTAATCCTGCTAAGAAAATGATTAAACCTGATTGTTTTATGAGTTTCAAAATAAGTATGGGGTATTATGAGTTAAAATTGGATTTCTTTAAACGTCTTTCTTTAATTAAGAGAAAAAATACGTTTCCAACTTTTCTTTTTTGGTTGAATATTGGTGTTGTTTTCTGTATTGAATTTTGCTAAAATTTCAGCTTCATGTAATTTAAAGAATTCTGGATCAAAATTAGCATCGGCTAAATACTCTAAAACATGTTCTATAGATTGGTTTTCGGTTAACCATTTGTCAAAAATTTCATGGCGCATCCTAATTCCGAAAGTATTTATCCCTAAAAATTGATGCGTATTTTTATCAAAAGAAATGGTAATACATTTATGATCCGTTGGATGTTGCCATTGAAAATAGGCTTCGTTTTCTTGTTTACCTCTTTCGCTAAAAACCCAACCATAGGTTTGGTATTCGATATCTAAAAATTTTGCAGAGTTAAACCAATGTCCAGGTTTATACGCTGTTTTATTACCACAAATTGTTTGCGCTAAAGTTTCGCCCATCATTCTACCAGTGTACCAAACTGCTTCAATATTTCTACGTTGCCCAATAGCTTCGTGTTGTTCTGCACAATCTCCAATTGCAAAAACATCTTTTATATTCGTTTCTAAAAATCGATTTACTTTTACGCCTCGGCTTAATTCTATTCCAGATTCTTTTAGAAAATCTATATTAGGTGTTACTCCAGCTGTTAAACCCACTATGTTACAAGGAATTTCTTCGCCAGTTTCTTCAATAATAATCGATTTTACACGTCCGTTTTCATCCGATTTAATCTCTTTTAAATTGGTGCTTAAACGTAAATCTATATGATGTTCTTTTATATGATTGTTAATCATTTCCGACTCTTGTGCAGGTAAAACCCCGTTCCAGAAACTGTCTTCGCGAACTAAAAAGGTAACCGGAATTTTTCTGCTTCTTAACATTTCTGCCAATTCAATACCAATTAATCCACCACCAACAATTACGGCGCGTTTACAAGCTTTGTTGTCTGGTGCAAACTTTTCTAATTTTTCTAAATCTTGTTTATGATACATGCCCAATGTACCTTCTAGATCTTGACCCGGCCATCCAAATTTATTTGGTTTAGATCCTGTTGCAATAATCAGTTGGTCAAAAGAAAGAGTAGAAGCATCGCTAAACTCCAATTCTTTTTTGTCTGTATGTACTTTACTTACTAATCCTTCTTTTAACTCAATTCTATTTTTTTTCCAAAACCAATTTTCATAAGGTTGGGTGTGTTCAAACTTCATGTGTCCCATGTAAACATACATAAGAGCGGTTCTAGAAAAGAAATATTTAGTTTCTGCGGAAACGATTGTTATTTTATGGTCAGAATTTTTTCTGATATGTCTCGCAGTGGTAACTCCAGAAATTCCGTTACCGATTATTACAATATGTTTCATAGGGCGATTGATTCTTGAGGGTTAAGTCGAAGCTAAAGTTAAGAACTTAATTGTATAGATTAATTTAGAATGGATTTAAATAAAGGAATCGGTATTTGTTGAATGCAATATGAAAGTTATTAAGGAGAATATTTTAGTTTTTAAATAGTTATCTTATGGATGAAAGTATTTATTAATTGTGGTTAGTATTACTTGTTTTTAGATACTTAACTAAAAGATTAGCATAATTCCTGAAATGGATAAAAGAACTAATAATGATTTTTTAAACACGTTTTCATTAATTTTTGTAAAAGTTCGTTTACCTAAAAATTGTGCAAAAAGAAAAAAAGGAAATACTAATACTGCCATCTTTAAATGGCTGAAATTTAAAATTCCACTTACTGCCAAAGCAGGAACACGTGTTAAAGAAACAATACCAGAAATTCCTATCATAGTTGCTCTAAATACTTTCATGTTTTTTGCGGAATTTTCGATGCAAATAGCATGCAACGGACCTCCAGAAGAAAAAACACCGGAAAAAAATCCAGCCATAACACCAAAGCTAATAATGCCGCCGTTGTTTAAAATGACCTTTTTTTTACTAAATAATACATATCCTACATAAAATAAGATGAAAATTCCAAGTGCTTTTTTTAGTACAATTGGGTTGGAGAAAGTGAGTACTAAAATACCTGTTAGAATTCCTATGATTGATGCGGTTGCAAGTTTTAAAATTATTTTTTTATCAATATTTTTATATTCTTTTCTAATTAAAAATATGCTAGAAAATAGATAGAAGATGGAGATATACGCAATGGCATCTGGCAATTTTATCGCAAATAATAAAATAGGTAATGCCATTAAAGATCCAGCAAAACCAATTACTGTTTGTACGTAAAATCCTACAAAAATTCCAATTGTTAAGATTAATAGGACGGTTATATTCATCAGGAAATAGTTATTTATTTACTGTAAAATTATTTAATTGAGGTTCAAAACTAAAATGGATTAATTTGTTTAAACGCCATATATGTAGTTTAAAAATGTATTTTTGAGTGAATTAAACTTGAATCAATGGTTAGTGAGATAGATAAGGAAATAATCGAAATATTAAAAAAGAATGCGAGGGCTTCATTTGCAGAAATAGGAAGAAAAATTGCACTTTCACCATCCTCTGTAAGAGAAAGGGTTCAGAAATTAGAAGATTTAGGAGTTATAAAAGCATATAATATAAAATTAAACCACGCTATGTTAGGTAGTGGCTTAGAGGTATTTGTAATGTTAAAAATATTTGATGGTAAGCTTAATTATATTTTATCAGAAATTACTACGTACCCAGAAGTACAAGAGGTTTTTAGAATAACGGGGCCTTATAATATTCATATGCGTGTAGCGCTTCGAGATCAATTACATTTGCAAGAGTTTATAGACGAGCTTATTAAATATGGTAGTCCGTGTACGTATCTTATACTTTCTGAACTTAAAAAAGAAGAAGTTTTGTAGTTGGTAAAATAATATGAATTAATGATTTTGATTGTTTTCTAAAGAAATATTTAAGATCCTCCACATATGCCAATTATTAAACAAAAATTAGAAAGTAAATCAGTATGCGGAATATTTATGCTATTGGTACAAAGTTTTAACATTGGTTTAAGAGCATTGTTTTATTAAAAAGCTATTTTCGGGCGATATGAAAACCTATAAACTCCTTTTTTTATTGTTGATATTCATTCAGTTATCATGCAATAGTCAACAGAAAAAAATAAACGGATTAAGCTTTGTTGCTTCAAGAGATACAATAAATAAAACACATATAAATTCGGTCTTAGAAGCGAAAAGTAATTATGTTGCATTAATGCCATTTGGATTTATTAGAGACCTTTCTTTTCCTGAAGTTGGTTTTAATTCTAGCAGACAATGGTTTGGAGAAACTAGAGGAGGTTTATTGCAGTATGCAGAAGAATTTCAGAAAAAGAATGTAAAAATTATGGTGAAACCTCAAATTTGGGTTGGTCATGGTTTTTTTACAGGTGATATAAAAATGGATTCTGAAGAAAACTGGAAAGCATTAGAAGTTTCTTATTCAGATTTTATCTTAACCTATGCAAAAGCAGCACAAGAAATTAATGCAGACATATTTTGTATTGGTACAGAATTAGAAAAGTTTGTAATGAACAGACCAGAATATTGGCATCAATTAGTTAAAGAAATTAAAAAAGTTTACAAAGGGAAACTAACTTATGCTGCAAATTGGGATGAATACAAACGAATTCCTTTTTGGAATGAATTAGACTTTATTGGTGTAGATGCTTATTTTCCTTTAAGTGATAAAAAAACACCTTCTGTTAAGGAGTTCGAATTAAGTTGGCAACCTCACAAAAAAGAAATTTTACAAGTTCAAGAGAAATTTAAGAAACCCATTTTATTTACAGAGTTCGGTTACCGAAGTGTAGATTATACAGGGAAAGAACCTTGGGACGCAAATAGGGTAGAAGGTAGTGTAAATTTGCAAGCTCAGGTAAATGGTTTACAGGCAATCCATAATCAGTTTTGGAAAGAAGAATGGTTTGCAGGTGGTTTTATTTGGAAGTGGTTTCATAAACACGATAAAGTTGGTGGAAGCAACGATAATAGATTTACACCACAAAATAAACCAGCAGAAGCAACAATTAGAAAATTATATCAAGAAAATTAGCATTCTAAAATATGACGAATGTCCTATATATTTAGGTCATTAGCGCTTAAATTAGCATATTAACTAAAAACTACTACTACCATGAAAAAAATAATTGTACCCATAGATTTTTCTGTACATTCTGAGCATGCCTTAAAAACGGCAGCTTTGTTAGCAAAAAAATACAAAGCAACTGTTTACGCGTTGCACATGTTAGATTTACAAGAAATTTCTTTAACGGAGAGTGAAGATAATCAGCATGAAAAAGCAATTTTTTTCTTAAAATTAGCAGAAAAAAAGTTTAAAGATTTTCTGGTTAAAGATTTTTTAGAAGGTGTTAAACTTATTCCTGTAATAAAACAATTTAAAGTTTTTAGTGAAATAAATGACATTGCAAAAGAATTAAATGCAGATTTAATAATTATGGGATCTGAAGGAGCAAGTGGTCTAAAAGAATTTTTTGTAGGTTCTAATACAGAAAAAGTCGTACGATTTGCAAACTTACCGGTTTTAGTTATAAAAAATGAAATGGTAAATGCAGATTTTTCAGACATTGTGGTAGCTACAGATTTTTCTGAAGAAAGTATTCCTGGATTTCAAAGAATGTTAAAAACATTAGACTTTTTAAATGCCCAAAAACATATTTTATATGTGAATTTACCAAATGAAGAATTTAAAACAACTTCTGAAATGGAAAAAATGGCAAATAATTTTTTATTGAAAGCAGAGGGAGATGTTCATAGAATGATTAATGTAAACTATGTTTGCGATAGAACTGTAGAAAAAGGGATCCTAAATTTTTCGAATGCATTAGGTGCAGATTTAATTTCTGTAATTACGCATGGTAGAAAAGGATTATCTCATATTTTTGCAGGAAGTATTGCCGAGGATATTGCAAATCATTCTACCTTGCCAATTATTACGATTAAAATTTAAAAAGATATGACTATTAAAAATTTTTTGAGAACAGTTTTTGTTTGCTTTTTTTTATTTTCTTGTACCGAAGATAACGATATTACTGTTCCAAGAAATTTACAGGAATATATAGATACTTCATCAAACACAGATTTAGGAGACGTTTTTGCATATGCAGCAAGTGCAAGTGGAGACACTAGTACAACGTATATATATACAGCACCAGAAGAAGGAGCTACAGATATTAGATATTACGAAGCAGATAGCTTAAGTGTAGATCAATTAGATTTTTCTAATTACAGAAGACAGAACCTAACTGCAACAAATGTTTATGAAGGAGAATTGAAGCGTTTTTCTAGGTCTGGTTCCGAAGAAAATTGGTGCATTGTTACTTACATGTTAGATGGCGAATTACATAAATCAAACCCAATTCGTTTAAAAAATGCAACAAACCCAACAAGTTGGACGGATGAAGTTACTATAGAATATCCAACAACTTTAAATCCAAAATTCACTTGGTCAGATTTTGGAGTGAGTGATAATGTAATTTATTTTGAAGCTATTTCTGAAGTAGAAGATGATATTTTAATTTCAGGTACGTATACTTTAGATAAAATATTTCAATATTTTGATACCTCTAATGTAGAAAGTTCTATACATGTTTCGCAATCTCCTGCCGATTTGGTAGAAGATACAGAATATCTTTTTACTATGATGGCAATTAGTGATGATTATTGGGTAAATACCGTAATTTTAGAAACATTTGTTCCTAGAAATTTAGAAGAATATGTAGCTTTAAATTCATCTAAAACCATTGAAAGTGCATTGGCTTTTGCAGCTAGTAGTAGTGGTTCTAAAAGTCTTTCTTATATTTATTATGATTTCTTAACAGGTTCTTCTGCTATGAGATATTATGAAACAGACAATACCTTGGTAGGTAAAAATGATTTTTCTAATTATAGAAGAAAAATGCTAACAGATGAAGCTGTTTATGGAGGAAAACTAAGAAGGTACAATAGAACAGATGATGCAGAAAGTTGGTGTATTGTTACATACGTTATTGATGAAACATTGCATATTTCTAATCCAGTAAAAATTAAAAATCAAACAAGGCCTACAGAATGGTTTACGGATCTTACCATAGATGCTTCGGAATCATTAATGCCGATATTTACTTGGACGGATGGTTCTTATGTAGAGAATGTTGAATATCTAGAGATAATTACGGATGCTGATAGTGATTTGTTATCAGGTACTTTTACAGAGGATAAAATGTTTCAATATTATGATACTTCGAACGTTACTTCAAAAATAAATTTAGAGACACCAGCAGCATTAATTTTAAATGAAGATTATAAAATTACGGTAATGGGTTTAAGTGATGATTTTTGGGTAAACCTGATGATTCAAGAAACCTTTACGGTAGAGTAGGTTCTCTAGAAAAAGCTTCTAAACGTTAATACTTTTGTTCGGTAATCATTAGTTTCCGATTAATCCTTTTTTTAATAAGTGGTTTTACGTATTTTATAAATGACACCCTGGTTTTTTGAAATAATTTTATTGAGAAAAGACAAACTAATTTTAGCTTAAGTTCGGGGTGTTTGTAAAGTAGTAGAAACTAAGTCTTGGTTCTTGATTCTAAAAATGAAGTGGTCTTATGTCTTTTATTCGACAATAATGTTTGGTAATCTAAATTTAATCTTACAATTCTTGTTCTCTTATAAAAATACTTAGTTTTGTCAAAAACAAATTTAGATGAGAACTTTTGCAATTGGAGATATTCATGGAGGATTAAAAGCATTAATTCAGGTTTTAAATAAGCTAGAATTAAAAGATGGCGATAGAATTATTTTCATGGGAGACTATGTAGATGGTTGGAGTGAATCAGCACAAGTTGTTGCGCTTTTACTAGAGTTGTCTCAAAAATTCGACTGTGTTTTTATCAAAGGAAATCATGATGTTTGGTGTCAGAATTGGTTAAAAGATGCAAATGATGTAAATCCTATTTGGTTTTTACACGGAGGTAAAGAGACCATGGAAAGTTATGAAGGTTTCTCTGTTGAAGAAAAAAAACAGCACCTCACTTTTTTCGAGAATTTACCATTGTATCATATAGATACAGAAAACAGATTGTTTTTACATGCTGGTTTTACTTCTTTACATGGCGTAGAAAAAGAGCAATTTAAAGAGTTGTTTTATTTAGATAGGTCTTTGTGGGAGATGCTTTTAGCTTTAGACTCTAGAATCGAAAAAGACTCTTTATTTTATCCAAAAAGAATACAACACTATAAAGAAATTTATATTGGACATACGCCAACAACAAACTACAATGAACCAAACCCAATAAACATTGCAAATGTTTGGAATGTAGATACAGGTGCAGCTTTTAGAGGGAAAGTAACTGGTTTAAATATTTATACCAAAGAGTTTGTACAAAGTGATAGTTTACCAAGTTTGTACCCGAATGAAACAGGTAGAAATAAGTAATTTTTATGTTGCTTATGGTTTAGCTTGTCATTCCGAATGAGGAACGAAGAGGAATCTCATAGTTCCAGTTCTTTTTTTTTAGAATGTGTTAATGTATTAAGTCATTTCAAAGAGGAACAACTTCGAAACCTACTATGTGGCATTACTATTTAGTGACAGAAATACACTGAATTTTCAACACAAAAAAAGGTTAAAGAAACATTTATTTTCATGTTTCTTTAACCTTTTTTAATACTTAATATATACTTTAATTATTTATCTTTCTTCGGATGTACGATGGTCATTTCATCTATTAAATGAGTCGCTCCAGCATATTTATCAACAATAAATAATACATATCTAATATCTACCATAATGTTTCTACAAATTTCAGGATCGTAGTTCATATCACTCATGGTTCCTTCCCAAACTCTATCAAAATTTAGACCGACTAAGTTTCCTTCAGCATCTATTGCAGGACTTCCAGAATTACCACCTGTGGTGTGATTTGTACCTAAAAAGCACACAGGAACTTTACCATTTTTATCTGCATACTGTCCGTAATTTTTAGTTTTGTGAAGTTCACGTAATTTCTCTGGAACATCAAATTCATAATCTCCAGGAACATATTTTTCAATAACTCCATCTAAATAACTAACAGGATTATAGTAGACAGCATCTCTTGGTGCGTAGCCTCTAACTTGTCCGTAGGTTACACGTAAAGTACTGTTTGCATCCGGAAAATAACGCGCATTTGGCAATGCTTCCATCAATGCTTTCATGTAGGTTTTTTGCAAAGCTACAATCGGTTCATTTTTTAGTTGATACTCTCTATTCAGATCATTGTAAAAAGCAGCAATCATTGGTTTAGCATATTGATATGCAGCATCATTATTCAAGTTTTTAAGCACTTTTTTAGCCTTTCCATCAAACAATTGTAAAGCGGTATCTAAATTTGTAAAAGCTGTTTTTTCATAAATACTAGCATCAACGTTCTCGTTATAAAAAGGCATTACATTTTCGAATACTCCTTTATCTACACCTACATCATAATTTTTATGAATGCCTTTTAAAGTGCTTTCTATAGCAGCTTTTGCTTTGTCAAAAGACGCTGGATCTTTATTAATACTTTGCTCAAACTGATACGCTCTAAAAGTCATACTCATTAGCTCATTAGTCACTAAAAAGACTTCAATAAAGTTTCTTCTTTTGATGTTGATAGGAGCAAACTCTTTATACAAACGATCAAATTCAGGAAGGATATTTCCATATTTTTCCGTTAAGTTTTTTTCTGCCAAGGCTTTTGTAAATGTAGCTTCAAAAGCTTGTCTTTTTTCTACAGCGTTACTTTTCTTAATCCCTAAATTTTCTCCAATCCATTTTTTCCAAGAATTTGCAATTCCAGCTTGTTTAGAAGCGTATTTAATACGAACCTCATCACTCTCTTTCATTTTTGCATCAATAACCTTTAATGCAGCTTCCCTAATGGCAATATTTGTTGGGTTGTATTCTTCAGTAATATGCTTAATTGCAGTAGCAGGTAAGTATTCATTTGTAGTTCCTGGAAAACCAAAAACTAAGGTAAAATCTCCTTCTTCTACACCGTCTAAAGAAATTGGTAAAAAGTGTTTTGGTGTATAAGGTACGTTGTCTTTACTGTATTTTGCAGGGCGATTATTTGCATCTGCATAAATTCTGAACATAGAAAAATCTCCAGTATGTCTAGGGAAAACCCAGTTGTCTGTGTCGCTACCAAATTTACCAATACTTGTTGGAGGCGCACCTACTAAACGAATATCATCAAAACGCTCTGTCACAAATAAAAAGAACTGATTTCCTTGAAAAAAGGATTTTATTTTAGTTTGTTGCCAAGCTTCTTTGGTAATTTTTTTTTGTAAAGCATTCCCATTTTTTGTAATGATAGATTGTTTTTCTCTTTCAGTTAAAGTGTCATTTACACCTGCAAGAACGCTGTCTGTAACATCTTCTATACGTACAATAAACTCTATATATAAACCAGGATTTGGTAATTCTTGCTCTAAATTCATTGCCCAAAAACCATCTTTTAGGTAATCATTTTCTAAGGTAGAATGAGATTGAATTTGACCAAATCCACAATGATGATTGGTTAAAATTAAACCTTTTGGAGAAATAATTTCACTAGTACAGCCTCCATTAAAATGCCCAATAGCATCTTTTAAGCTAGAATTGTTGACATCGTAAATGTCTTTTGCTGTTAATTTACTTCCTAAAGAAGTCATTTCTTGCTCGTTCATTCCTTCTAAAAGAGACGGAATCCACATACCACCTTGTTGCGCAGAAACTTGTACAAAAAGGAATAAAAATAGAATTTTAATGTATTTCATATAGTTGTTTTTAAAAAGTGATAAAGATACAAAAAGAGTTACTTTTTTACTATAGGATATAGTTCTTGTTCGATGAAGTTTTTAGGGAATTCCTCATCACCTTCAAAACCTAATTCGATATCTCTACCAGAATACGGAATGTAGTTTGTTTTAAAAATATAATCCCAAATACTTAATGTAATTCCGAAGTTTACACCATTTTTTCTGTCTTCTGGTAATACTTTAACGTGATGCCAAATGTGCATTTTCGGATTGTTTAAAATGTATTTTAACCAACCATAGTCCCAATTAATGTTTGCGTGGTTTAAGTGCCCAATAAAAATGTTAAAAAAGTGAACTATAGCAACATCTTGTGCAGAGAATCCACCAATAATTGCCAACGGAATGTATTTTAAAGAACTGTAAACTACGGGTTCCATCCAGTGGTAACGTAAATGTGCAGCAAAGCCCATTTCTTTTACAGAGTGATGCACTTTGTGAAAATTCCAAAGAAACTCGAACGTGTGTAATAGTCTATGCGTCCACCATTGTACAAAATCAACCACAATAAAAAAGATGAAAATACGTGCAAAAAATGGGAGATTATTAATTTCTAACAATTGAAAATTTGCAATTGACAAACCTACAATTCCTAAAATATCATTAAACAACTCTGCTGCCGAATTAGATAAAGCGATGAGCACAATTAAATTCAGTATAAAGAAATTGAAAAACATGTAAAAGGTATCTAGCCAAAAGTCTTTTCTAAATAATGATTGGTTTTTTCGCCAAGGAAAAATAGCTTCCAATCCCCAAACAACTAGAGAAATAATAATTAATCCGTAGAAATAGTTCTCCCAATTAAGATCCATTAAAACAGATTGTTTTACGTAATTCCAATAATCAGAATAGGAACTTTTTATGATGTCGATGTATTTGTTCATTGGTTCTTTGTGTCGGTAATATAGATCCTTCAGTTTTTTGAAACCTGAAAGGTCTGACGTACTCTAATTTTGTTTAAATCAAACTATATTACTTTTATCACCTCTTTAAACAGCGTAATCATTTTAGGTTCAGCTTCACCGGCAATAGCAATAATTTCTGTAATATCTACAGGTTGTAAATTTTTAGGATCACATTCATCCGTTAATACAGAAATGGCCGCACAAGGCAAGTTGAGTTGTTTTGCAACGATAACTTCCGGAACGGTACTCATACCAACGGCATCAGTTTCTAAAATTTGCAACATTCTATATTCTGCTCTAGTTTCCAATTGCGGACCTAAAACACTTGTGTAAACACCTTTGTGTAATAATATACCTTGCTCTTTGGCAACCGCTATAATTTTGGTGTTTATTTCTTCGGAATATGGCGCTAACATATCTGCAAAGATATTTCCAAAAGTATTGGCTCCTTGAAAAGCTAAAGGAGAACTTCCTTGTAAATTAATGTGATCTTCAATCAGCATTAAATCTCCTTTTTTGTATGATAAGTTAATGGCTCCTGAAGCATTAGAGATTAGTAGGTTTTTAATACCTAAACCGTGCATAGTTCTAATTCCGTATGTTACTTCCCAAGCATTGTAGCCTTCGTATAAGTGAAAACGTCCAGCCATTACAAGTACCTTTTTTCCAGACAATTCTCCGTAAATTAATTTACCAGAATGAAACTCTACCGTTGCTACCGGAAAATTTGGAATATCTGAATACGAAATTTCTTTTTCTATTGAAATTTCGTTAACTATCTTTCCTAATCCTGTTCCTAAAACAATTCCGATTTCTGGGTTTGTAATTCCATTTGATTTTAAAAAATCGATGGTTTCTTGTAATTGTTGTTTTTTCATGTATGCTGAATTTAGTTCAGTATCTGTTGTCTGGTCGAGCGCAGTCCAGAATAATTTTGTTATTGTAAAAATTGTGCAAATGCAGGATGATGCTCGATATCTTCAAAAACATCAACATCATTTAATTCCTCTAACAAAAATACTGCTTTATCTTGTAAATCTGCTAAGGTATCTTTTCTAACTGAAGCCGTTCCCCAGTCTTTATTTTTAAAGATGTTTTCTTGTAAAGCATTCATTCCTAAAAGATAATAACCCCCGTCTTCTGCAGGTCCTAAAACCACATCATTTGAGTCTAATTGTTGGAATGCATTTTCTATGTTTTCTGATGTTAAATCATATAAATCGCTACCAATAATCATTACTTTTTTATACCCCGCATCAAAACTGTTTTTAAAAGCATTTAACATTCTAATGCCTAAATCCTCTCCAACTTGTTGGTGTTTTTGATAGCTATTTGCCTCCCAAATATCTTTTTCTCTAATTTTTACAGAATAATAAACCGCTTTATCAGATGTTACTTCAGAGGAAATATTACGTGTTTTTTCTAATAAAAATTTATAGATTTCTAAAGCTTTTTCATCACCAACCGTTTTTGCTAAACGTGTTTTTGCTTTGCCTAACTCTGGGTTTCTGGTGAAGATTAATAATAAATTTTTACTATTTATTTTATTTTCCATTAATGTATCAAGTTTTCACCACATAGAAGTATAGGGAAGATAGACTATGTTTTAATGTGGTTAGAATTTTTTTTTAATATATTTTTATTTTAAACACAAGAGTGATTACTGAAAACTGCAACTGTCTACTGAAAACTTATTTTTGTATGTTTCTATGTGTAAGAATTTTATATTTTTTAAAACATAACAGTGATCACTGCAAACTGCAACTGCCTACTGCAAACTTATTCATGCACTTTCTCTCCTTTTGTAAGCCATTTGCTCCATTCTTTATTATAAGTGTGGACTTTCTCTGTCGGGTTACCCAAGGTATCTATTACTTGAAAACCGTTATTTTTCCATTCAAAAATTCCTCCGAAAAGATTATAAACATTTGTATAGCCTTTTTCTATAATTTGATGTGCGATAATTTCTGAACGAACACCAACAGAGCAATACACTACAATTTTTGCATCTCTATTTTCAGGTAATTTATCTATTGTTTCCTTGATGTTAAAATGATCAAAACCAACAAGTATCGCATTTTCTAAATGACTGACCTTGTATTCCTTTGGCTCTCTAGCGTCTAAAAGAAAAGTTTTTGTAGTTGCTAATGTATCTACAGAAATATAAGGAACATTGTTCTTGTTGAATTTGTTCAACAATTTATCTAACTTCTTTTGTGCAGATAGTGTTGATGTTATCAGTAGAAAAAGAATTAAAATTTTCTTCATTATATATTTATTCCTTTGGTAGACGTTATTTGAACTTAACTTCTACAACGATTTTTTTTAGAGTATTCTTAGTTGGCTTATACTAATTTATAAAGTTATAGTTTTTTTGTTTTATACAATTGTTAAACCCTTTTTAGAATAGACAAAGAACCTGTTTCCAAGTTCTTTGTTGTGTTTTATGATTCTTGTAAATTCTATTTAATGTGCAACATCATAATCGTTTTTGATGTTTATTTGAAAAATAAAAATACTATTTTCCGTTTAACGACCAATCATATTTTAGATAACTAATTTTTGCTTCTGGGTTAATTTTAGTTTCCGAATATTTGTTTAAAAAATCGATAATTGTACCATTTTTGATAAAATCTTCTTTAAACCAATCGAAAATAGAAGATATTTGAATGTTGTTTTCTGTAATTTTATTTCTTGAAGTATCGTTTACAAAAACTTTCATTAAATGCGTTAATTCTGCTTCTACATTTTTTTCTGTAAATGCTTTGTTTCCTAATTTAGGACAAGAACCAGAAGCACAATTTACACCAACATGTATTTTTGGATCTGAGAATTGTTTTCTTAAAATGGTATGTTCTATATGATCTAAAGTGTAGGTTTTTCCACCAACTTTAACAAACGGTATTTTCCAAGCAATAAGTCCGTTTTCTTTGATATCTGTAATGCTTTTTAAAGGATAATTGTCTAAAATAAGTTTAAGAGTATAGGCATTGTAGGCGTTTATCCATAAGGCTTTTTGTTTGTTTTTTGACCATGAATTATCTGGAGTCGTTTTTTCTAAATAAGAAATATAACTATTTAATTCTGAAGGATCTTGTTTCAGTGATTTGTAATCTACAACTCCGTCTTTGGTTACATTATTTTGTAACAAATTGTGAAATATTGCTGTTTGCGCATTTGTATTAGATAATGCAAAAAGAGTGACGATTACTAAAAGTATTTTTTTCATTGTTTTTTGTTTTCTAATTATATAGACGAAAAATTTTTAAGTTGATTACAAATAATAATAATAGTTGATAATTTAGTTATTTGATATTATTTTTAAAAGTAGTTCTTTTAGTACATTAAAAATATAAATATGTATAGATTGATAACTACAAAGCTACCTAATTCATAAACCTCAAAGGTTTTTAAAACCTTTGAGGTTTTGCAATATAGAATGGTTAAATTTTTGATATCTGCTCATTGAATGAAGTTCTTAAAGTTGATCACCATTAAAATTTTATTAAAGATAAATCTATTTACTGTTTTAGGATTACAAATAGTTGGCAAACAAGTTTAGCCCCGATTGCAGTACTTCGACTACGCTCAGTATAAACTAATGTTTGAGCTCTTTTTATGCTGTTTCGAAATAAAAAAAGTGAGTGCCTTTCGACGATGCTCAAGATAAATTCCTAGCGGGATTAGCTTCCAATAAAAATGATTATTTTTGCAGACAATTAAACAAACAAACAACGACACAAAATTACAATTTATGAAAGCATATATTTTTCCGGGTCAAGGAGCGCAATTTACAGGAATGGGATTGGATTTATACGAAAAGTCTGCATTGGCGCAAGAATACTTTGAAAAAGCAAACAAGATTTTAGGCTTCTCGATTACAGATATTATGTTTGAAGGAACGGCGGAACAGTTGAAAGAAACGAAAGTTACGCAGCCAGCAATCTTTTTACACTCGGTAATTTTAGCGAAAGTTTTAGGCGATTCTTTTCAGCCAGAAATGGTTGCAGGACACTCTTTGGGAGAATTATCTGCCTTAGTAGCAAACGGAGTTTTAACTTTTGAAGATGGTTTAAAATTAGTTTCTAAACGTGCTTTGGCAATGCAAAAAGCATGTGAAGCGGCACCAAGTACCATGGCGGCAGTTTTAGGATTAGATGACAATGTAGTTGAAGAAACGTGTGCAGAAATAGATGGAGTAGTGGTGGCAGCAAATTACAATTGCCCAGGACAGTTAGTAATTTCTGGAGAAGTTGCTGCAGTAGAAAAAGCGTGCGAAGTTTTAACGGAAAAAGGTGCAAGAAGAGCATTGTTATTACCAGTTGGTGGTGCGTTTCACTCGCCAATGATGGAACCTGCAAGAGCAGAATTAGCGGCTGCAATTGAAGCGACTGTATTTAGCAAACCTACTTGTGCTGTATACCAAAATGTAGTTGCCAAAGCGGTTACGAGTCCGGATGAAATTAAAGAAAACTTAATTGCTCAGTTAACTGCACCAGTAAAATGGACGCAATGTGTACAAGCAATGATTGCTGATGGTGGAACGGAATTTATTGAGGTAGGACCTGGTAAAGTGTTACAAGGTTTAATGCGTAAGATTGATAGATCTGTTGCTGCTTCGGGAGCTGCATTAGCGGAATAGATTTTAACGAAATATTTAAATATTAAAAAAACGAACTTGTGAGAGTTCGTTTTTTTTTGTGGCCGAATTTTTGGTGTCGTTAACGTGTTGGTATATGAAAAGTAGTAGAATAATAATGCTTTTACTTTCAGTTTATACACAAAATAGTAGAAAAGCACAAACTTTGTAGCCCACACTTAACTGCTATTTTTTATATAACGTGTTGTGGTTTGTATATTATTCTATTTCAGTAATTGCAACAGTTTTAGTAAAGTGTTTTTTTTCAATTATAATTACAATATGCTTATTTAAATATACAGCTAAATCATAATTTCTAACTTTATCATTATCATAATAGGCTCCAGATTTTTTTATTATTGTATTCATACAATATATTTTTGTTGGCTTTAAATTATACAAAGTGTCTGTAATAGATAGTGAAGTAAATTCTGCTGAATTATCATTGTCTTTAAATACAAAAATATGTTCTTTTTCTGTATAGTCAAATCCTTTTTTTAAGTATTTGCCATCTAGCTTTATAAATAAAGTATCTTTTACTTTTTGAGAGAAACAAATAAAAGGAAGAAATAATATGACTAAAAATATTTTTTTCATTACTTACAAAAGTTTTTAGTTAAGCCCGATAGGTTTGTATTAATTGTATTATTTATTTTAATTGTGTCTTTACCTTTATCTAGCCAAGCTTGTAATTTATGGTTTTTTAATCCTTGCCATGCAAGCGCCTCATAAATATTATCTAAAGTATTTAATGGATAATTTTCTTTGTAATATTTTACCTCATTAGGTATTAATTTTTGATGAGTATTTTTTAGTGCTAATATCATTTCGTTTAAATATAATTTAGCCATAGTCTCGTGTTGAGGGTCTGGTTTAAAGTTAACATTTTTAAAATGGTTAAACGTTTGTTTAAAATCTAAATCACCGTTTATTGAATATTTTGTATTTAATTTTCTAAACATATCTGCATGTATATATTCATGTAGTATAGTTCTTATGCCAGCTAATGAAGACATATTTGATAATCTTCCAGTACTAATATTAATATTTATTAATGAAGAACCAGGTAGATACGTAGTTTTTCCATTAAGTTCAATATTAGTATTTTTTCTAAAAATTTTATCTTTTGAAGATATATTTATGTTAAATTCAGAGTTTCCATTAAAATTAGCTAATAAATCTTTAACAAAATCATTACTATCTTTGGTTAAACTATCGTTTAAACACTCTGCTTTACCTGTAAGGTCAGAGGAATCAATATGATCTTCCAAATCCTTTACACAATCACCATTACTATTAGGAAATAACCCTGGTCCACAATAACTAATTGCATCATTAATAAAAGCAATTTTTTCTTCTTTTTCTCCAGTATTGTTAGTGCCTGTTTTTTTATAGATACCAGCACCATTTGGCCCAAATCTATTCATTTCGGGTAAACTACCTCTAGTTATACAAATTTCCTCATAATCATACCCAGTTATTGTTGTACCGTGGTATACTATAAAAATTCCGTCTTCATCACTAGATATATTATACCAATCTGTATATTCTGTAACAAGTCTAACAGTTTCACAATTTGAATCGCTTTTAGCAAATGTTGATGTTGAAGATTCTTTTTTTGTTTTAAAAGGTGAATAGTGTGTTACATTACCTTTATCGACTTTTTTAGTATAGACAAAGTTTTTTTCTTTATCTACTAAATAAATGATACCAGAATAATTTTTAGAATTAGAGAATGAAACTTCTGAATTAATTAAATGACTATTTTGGGTGTCTACATTTTGATAAAATTTGGCAGCAAAAAAATTAAAATCTCCTTCATTATTTTGAATGGCTACTATTTTATATTTAGTATAATACCCTCCTTTTCGTTTAAGTTTGTTTAACTCATTGGGGTTCAATAAAGAAGTATAATTGACAGGAAGTTCGTAGTAAAATAATTCTAAATCTTCGGAGTAGGATTTTACAGGGCTGCTAAAATCTACAGTAAATTAATAAGGAATTAAGTTGCTAAAATCATTTTGATTAAAGGTTTTTTGTAGTTGTTCAGAAATAGTGTTTTCCTGAACTAGTTGGTTTTCTTCTTTTTCACAATTCCAGAGTAATAATGAAATTCCAATGAAAAGAATTCTAGTTTTTAGAAGGTTGATTAATTTGTTTTTGTTCGTTTTCATATATCGATATAAATTTAATGATTAATATTCGTTTTTTGTTATTTAACAAGCTGCAATTTTTGAATATTCACTTCAGCTCATAGATGAGCCATATAAACCACAACTCTAATAATATAAAATCATTCAATGTTTTATATCAGAAGTTAACGAAGTTAGCTTTTTAAAAACTTAGAAGCAAATTAAATTAGTTCTTTTGTATTTGTTTTATGCAGATACTATTGTGTTTTACTTTGCTAAGCATTTTAATAAAAAACACAAAAAAAAGCCCCAATTTCAAAATTGAAATTGGGGCTTCTATAAAAATATTTTTAAAGCTAATTTTTTATTCTTTGTATTTTATTCAATAAAATTGGTTCTCCATAACCAAGTTCTTTCATTCTTTCTAGTTGAGTTTCTGCATCACCCACAACTAGCCAAATCATTTTATTAGGATTCACATATTTGTTAGCTAATGCTGTAATTTGTTCTTTAGTCATGTTGTTAACCGTATTTTCTTGGTCTTTTACATAATCTGCACTCCAACCATAATTACTAATATTAGACAACATATTTAGTTTTGCTCTAGAAGTTTCAAAAGCTCTTGCGTTACTTTTAATTAAGAAACTTTTTGTGGTTTCTAAATCTTTGTTAGAAAAAGTAGTTGGGTATTCTTCTAAAATTTGCTTTACCAATTGAGCAGATTCTAAAGTAACATTAGAACGTACACTACTAGAAACGGTAAAAGCACCTTTTGCTTTTGTACCAGAAAATCCAGAACGAACTCCGTACGTATATCCTTTTCCTTCACGTAATTCTTGCGTTAAACGAGAAGCAAAACCACCGCCACCTAAAATATAATTCATCACAGAAGCTGCGTAAAAATCTTTATCCGTTGCCGCCAAAGCTGGAGCACCGAATTGTAAAACAGATTGTTTTGCATTCGGAATATCATAAAAATAAACAGCTGGTTTTGTTGGTGTATCTGGTGTTCTATAAGTTGGAATGGTAACTTCTTTAGCTTTCCAATTAGTGTTTAGTGTTGTTAAAGAAGCAATTACTTTTTCTTTAGAAATATCACCTACAACCAACATTTTAGCAACAGAAGGAGAAATGTACTTGTTGTAATACGTTTTTAAATCTTCTATAGAAATGGTTTCTACAGATGTTGTTGTTCCTAAAATATTTTTAGAACGAATGTTGTCTTTTCCGTAAATTAATTGATTGTAAGCATTTCTTGCTACAGAATTAGGGCTCGCTTCTTGCTGACGTAAATTAGCAATCGTAGCTTTTTTAAGTAAATCGAATTCGTTTTCATCGAACCTTGGTTCTAATAAAATTTCTTGGGCTAAAGCCAATGTTTTATCATAGTTTTTAGCTAAAGTTGTTCCGCTTAAAGTTATGTTTTCAACATCTGAATAGACATAAATAGAAGCGCCTAATTCTTGAATAGCTTCTTCTAATTCTTTTACGCTTTTGTTTTTGGTCCCTTTATTTAATAAATCTGCAGTTAAGTTAGCAACACCTAACTTGTCCATAGATTCTAATAATTGGCCACCATCAATTGTAATATTGAATTGAACTAAAGGTACTTCGTCATTTTCAATTCCAAAGATTCTTAAACCGTTTTCTAAACTACTTTCATATACTTTAGGAACTGCTAAAGATGGAGTTTCACCATAATTTGGTTCTACGCTTCTATCAAAAGTAGAAGGCGTTTTCTCATACGTTGCTGCAATTTTAGGGTCAAAATTTTCTTCTGCGCCTGTTACAATTTTTTCTTCAACAACATCTGCTAATTCAGAATTTGTCAGCGCTAATTCGGCATTACTTTTAGGAACAAAACTTGTTGCTATGTAATTTTTATTTTTGATGTATGTATTATAAACACGCATTACATCTGCTGTGGTAACAGATAATGTTCTCTTAATATCTTCTGTAACAAAGCCAGGGTTGCCTAAATAGGTATTGTATGATGCTAAATTTGTCCCTTTACCTAAAACGCTAGAAAGTCCTGCGTAAAAATTAGTTTCCTGACCTGCTTTTATTCTGTTTAAATCTTTTTCTGAAATTCCTTCAGTTTCAAACTGTGCCAATCCTTTTTCAACTCCAGCTTTTACATCGTCTAATTTTACATTATTAAAAGCTCTTATCGAAATCTGAATTTCTCCTGCCAATTCAGAATTTCTACTGTACATACCTGTTCTAGATGTCAATTTTAAATCATCAACTAAAACTTGATTAAGAGGTGCAGATTTACCATCTGTTAAATATTGAGACAATACATCTAGCGCATAAGAGTCTGGATTGTATTGCTCTACAGTTGGCCAAACCATTGTTAATTGCGGAACTCTGGCAAAGTTATCTTCGTAATATAAAAACTTGGTTTCTTTAACAATACCAGGTCGTTTAGTTAATGCAGGTATTTCTTCTTTTCCTTTTGGTATTTCATCAAAATATTTGTGAACCCATTCTGTAGCTTGTGCAATATCTATATCTCCAGACAAGACTAAAGTAGCATTGTTTGGTACATACCATTTCTTATAAAAATCTTTTACGTCTTGTAAGGTTGCATTTTGTAAGTCTTCTAAAGAGCCAATAACTTGCCAGTTATATGGATGGTCTTTTGGGTATAAGTTTTTACCAATTACATATTGGTTATGTCCATACGGTCTGTTGTCTATACTTTGTCTTTTTTCGTTTTTTACTACTTGTTTTTCTTTTGATAAAACGGGGTCTGTAACTGTGTTTATAAAATAGCCTAATTTATCTGCTTCTGCCCAAATCATTTTTTCTAGACCATCTTTTGGTACCGTTTGTAAGTAGTTTGTTCTGTCTCTAGAAGTAGATCCATTAGCACCAGAACCACCAATTCTTGCACTCATTTTATCCAATCCACCTTTTCCTAAATTTTCTGATTCTAAGAATAGTAAATGTTCAAATAAATGAGCAAAACCAGTTCTACCTTCCACTTCTCTTGCAGATCCAACATGAACCATTAGTTCTACTGCTACCACTGGGTCTGATTTATCTACATGAAAAACAACACCTAAGCCGTTTTCTAGTTCAATTTTTTTATAATTGATACTCAGTTCTGGTGTTTTTTCTTCGGATGATTTTTTACAACTTAATAAGCAAGTTGTTGCTAAGAATACAAGTAATATTTTTTTCATTTTGGTTGATTTTAAGCTTTTAAAAATACTATTATTTATTGATGAGCATATTTTTGTGTTGTTAAATATAATGCAAAAAAAAATCCTAAACTTTAGTTTAGAATTTTGAATATTATTTAGATAAAACGCAGTCTTCACAAGCTTTAATTTCTCCGTAATATGTTTCTCTATATTTGTGTACCGTTTCTATAGGTATGATATTAAATAATCTTTTTTGAATGTAGGTTACATTGGTGTGTAGTTTTCCCATTTTGGGCGTAAATCGTTTTTCTAAGCGTGTTTTTCTTTTAATTTTAATCAGTTTCATGTTTTCTAGTATCATTAATAAATCGGCTGCAAATTTATTATGATTTGAAAGGGCTGTCTATTTATAACTGTTAAAATCCGATAAAAGGGTGAAGAAACATGAATATGTAAAACATTACAAGTAGGTTTTATGGATATGATATTCTAAGGGTGATATAATTATCATATAAGAACATTAAAAAGCAGGAAACTGATTGAAAATCGTGAGAATTACTTGTAATTAATGGTTTTTGTTTCTTGTTTGGGTGAATTATGAACTGTTTTTGTAAATTTACTAAAACTTAGCTATAAATTATTTGTCAAATAATCAATCAGATTTAGATAGAGATTTTTTTCCACCTTTATTTTCTTTTATGATCATACTTCATAAAATAGGGGATTGATGTACCTATTAAATATTCTAAACTTATGAATTAAGCAGCAAAACGAGTTTTAATTATTACTGATGTCGTAAATTGTTTACAAATAATAAGTTACTCGTTATTCATTCTCATAATCATGTACAAATATGATGAAAGGACTGCTAGCCATTAAGTTCGGGTTTGTTCCTTCAATTCCTTCGGGAATTGGTTGGTTGCGTGTTTCGTAGTACTTTTTCCAACTAGGCATAGGGTTTCCTGTGCTGTCGTTAAATGTCATTGGTTGTGTAAGAAAAGGAATAGAATCTTTAGGTAGGTCTTGAGAAGAAAACATTTTATAAACTAATTCGGAACAATAATAAGAATTGTCATCCCATAAAAAAATCTCATCATAAGGTGTTTTTATTCTTTCAATACCATAGGCTATTGCTTTAGAAATATAAGGCTGGTAATAACTATCTAGTCTAGCCACTGTGGTTTGAGATTTATTGAGTTTATTTTTATTTCTATTCAGAAACTTTTGCAATGGAGTCTGACGAATACCTTCTTTTGGTATCGCTTCTACTACAAACCATTCTTTATTTTTTTGCATTGCCATACCAACATGCGAATAGTTTTTAGAAACTGAAGTTGCCGTTACGTTTTTAATAGCATTGTCTATTTCACCTGTTCCTGTGTTTTGAAATAGTAAGTCTCCTTGTTGCAGTTCAAATTTATTCTTTTGACTAGTTTTGCAACTGAATAAAATTAAAGAGAGTATAAGGAAAGGATAAGTCTGATTTAAGATTTTATTCATGATTTATTGTTGTTAAATTTAGGAATCGCAAAATTACAACGAACTAAATAGATCTAGAATTATTTTAGATTTTTATTTTAACGATTAATCATACCAAGTATGTTTCTGCTATTTTTTTAAACTAACATTTACAACTTGTTTAATATTCTCAATCTCCGTATAATCCTTCCCTTGCCAAATATTTTCTAACTCCAGTTGTTTGTCAATTTGGGCAACCATTTCAAAATTTTTAAGTCCGCTGTGTTTTGGTTAAATACTAAGATTTAAAAATGTTGCAATCGAATTTATAGAAGTTGGATATGGGGAGTTATTGAAATGTTTAATGAGTCTTTAAAATGAAAAAACGAACAAGAAAGAGTTCGTTTTTATTTTTGTGATTGATTTTCGGTTTCGTTAACGGATTGGTATAAGAAACGTAGGGCAGTAGATAAGCACTATCGTTTCGGGTTTAACACTTAGCTAAATATAAATATTTTGATTTTATATTTTCGGATTTAAATGCCAAATTTTATATTTAGCGGACTTTGTAAATAAACACAGAACTTTGGAATTAAGACAAAAGCCCTATGCTTTTTATACATTGTTGGCATTTCGTTGTTTTTATTCCGATTTTTAATTATTCAGTTGAGTTTTGTTTTTTGAATGGAATCCATTTTAAAATTAATCCTAAACCTACAGCACATAAAAATCCTGAAGCTGTCTTCATAAAACTATTATCAAGTAATAAATATGCTATAATTGCGAAAATCAAAACTGCAATTCCCTTAATTTGTGATTTATTCATAATGTTATTTTTTCTAATTTATAATATTTTTCAATTCCGCAAACTTTCTAAATTCCGATTTTGAGTGATAATTCCGCCAATTTAATTTTCAGAGTTTGAGTAAATTCACACGTTTTGCAATTCCCACAATTCATAAATTTAATTTTGTTGACGAGCGAGAGAGTGTTCATAATTTTTATGCTGTACTTTTCTTCTTTTTTAAGGTAAATAATAGTGAAATAACACAAATTATTACAATACCAATTGGATTTACTTTTGAGTTTTCAAATTTTATAAACTCAAAAAAAATATTTAAACCAAAAAATAATAATCCTAAACTTTGTATAATTACAAATATCTTATTTTTCATACTTTTTTATTTTGTGTTGAGTGATTTCGCCAATTACTTGCAACTCTTATGATATTAAATCATTGCAATGTTTTATATCAGAAGCTAACGAAGTTAGCTTTTTTTAATTTTAGAATCAAACTAAATTAACTCTTTTGTGGTTGTTTTTAAGCTGAAAATTAGAGTGTTTTTTATACTTAATTTTTCAAATAAGATGTATAATTCTTCCCTTACCAAATATTTTCTGACTCCAGTTGTTTGTCAATTTGGGCAACCATTTCAAAGTTTTTAAATCCATTGTATTTTGGGCAAATAGTAAGATTTAAAAATGTTACAATCGAATTTATAGAAGTTGGATATGGGGAGTTATTGAAATGTTTAATGAGTCTTTAAAATGAAAAAACGAACAAGCAAGAGTTCGTTTTTATTTTTGTGATTGATTTTCGGTTTCGTTAACGTTGTTGTGTTATGGAAAGTTGCGATTTTTATGAACGGCTATTTTCCGAAGGAAAATTGAAGTGAGTAAAAATGCAACAGCCTTAGGCTTAGCTAAAAATAAGCAATTTTTTATACACGGTGTTTATCACGTTATTTATCTTTTAATGCTTTTTCAATCTCTTTCTCAGCTGCAATTGAGGGTTCATTAATATTTGAATTTATTATTTTTCCATCTTTACCTATAAGTATATATCTTGGTATTGATTTAATATTATAATTTTTTCCAAATTCGGTATGCATACCTTTTCTTATAAATAGATTTTTCCCAAATTCATTATTTTCTTTTTCAATAAAAGACAACCATTTATCTTTTGATGAATCTACTGAAACAAATAAAACTTCTACATCATTATTGTTTTTGAATTTTTCAGCAAATTCTTTTACTCTTGGTCTGTGATTTATACAAGGTCCACACCATGTAGCCCAAACATCAATAAAAAGGACCTTCCCTTTTAAGCTTTGTAAATTAAAGTTTCCTCCAAATTTATCTTGAGCATCAAATAAATATGCCATTTCTCCATTTTGAGAGGCATAAAAAGAAGAAGAAGGTTGTTCAATTATGTAATGATAAGTATTATTTTTTTCAGAACTTAAAGCTTTAGATAACACTTCTGTATTGAATAGTTTTTCATGTTTTTGCCAATATGATGGACTCTCAATCAATGCTTTAATGTAGTTTGCTTTTAAATAATCGGCTAAATCTTTATTATTTGTCTTTTTTTCAATAAACCTTAAAAAATCAGTAATACTTTCTATCGATTTATTTTTTCTCAAATACTCAATTTCATATTTATAGAGATAAATATCAGGAAGCGATTTTAATGTTTCGTTTACTTCCGGAATATTTTTAATAAAATCAAAGTAACTATCATTTGGGTTTAACCCTTTAGATATTCTGCCTAAAAAAAACAAAAATGAATAAATTCTTGCATCATTTTGGAAATATAAAATATCTGCTATTTCAGAACTGAATTTTTCTTTGAATTTCTTTATTTTATTTTCTCTTTTAGTTCTAAATTTTTCAAATAAGATTAGAATAGAATCTGTATTTTTAGTTTTAAATATAAATGAACTATTTTTAGATATAAATGGCACAGTACTTTTCCAGAGATAGTTGACCAAAGAATCGCTCTTGTTATTAGTAATTATCGTAGAATCTGAAAGAATCGATATATTCAAGTCTTTATTTCGAGCTAATATAGTCAGATATTGGTTGTTATATCTTTTATCGTGTAGGTTGGCTACAGTAGGACTATTTATTTGAACAGTTCTTATTTCGTTCTCCTTATAAATTTGGGTAATTGGTTTTTTAGTGATTAATTCGGAAACATATATTGTGTCCAATTTAATCTTTGAATTTAAACTAATCTCAAAGCTATTATTTTCTTCTTTACAGGAATACAGTAAGTATAAAACACTTAATACTAATATGTACTTTGATTTCATTTAGAATTTTTTTTATGTGCTACAACGTTGTTGTGTTATGGAAAGTTGCGATTTTGTGAACGAGTATTTTCCGCAGGAAAATATAAGTTTGCAAAAATGCAACGACTTTGGGTTAAGCTAAAAATAGCAATTTTTTATACACGGTGTTGTAGCAAGTTTTTTATCCATTCGGACATTCAATTATTGTTATTTCTTCTTTCATTTTAATGTTAATTTCTAAAATATTATTCCTATTGAATAATTCTTTTTTTACATTTCTTTTTTCAGTTTTAAATCCTAAAAAAGAAAATTGGATGATTAATTCATCTTTTTTATTCAAAAGGTCAAATACATTTACTTTATAATCTCCGTTTTCATTCACTTTAATTTTCAAATTTGAGTTTTGAATATTCACATTTACGTATTTGAATGAGTCTCCGACATTATCTTTAATATTACCATAAATTATTAAAGAATCTTTTTCTTTTCTAAATTCAACAGATTTTGATCCAAATATAATTTCAGACTTAATTTTATTTTCTAAAGGGTAAAATAGCATAGCAGAAGCTATAATTAATAAAAAATATTTCATATTTGTGTTCAGTTTTTAATTTGCTACAACTCTAATAATATTAAATCGTTTCAATGTTTTATATCAGAAGTTAACGAAATTAGCTTTTTTTAATTTTAGAATCAAACTAAATTAACTCTTTTGTGGTTGTTTTTAAGTTGAAAATTAGAGTGTTTTTTATACTTAATTTTTCAAATAAGATGTATAATTCTTCCCTTGCCAAATATTTTCTAATTCAAGTTGTTTATCAATTTTAGCAACCATTTCAAAGTTTTTAAGTCCGTTCCATTTTGGAGCAATTAGCAAATCTATAGGTGCTTGACTAATAAAGCGCTCTATAACAATATCTGGTCTTAATAAAGTAACAAATTTGGTTATAAAGGCAATATAGCTTTCTTGTGTAAACAGATTAAAATCTTCGGGGTTTCGTTTGTATTGAGACGCCATGATAGATTGCTTTACAATCTGTAAATGGTGCAGTTTTAAAGTGTCTATAGGTAGCTTCGAAATTTCAATGGCATGGTTTAATAAATTCTCTTTGGTTTCTCCTGGTAAACCGATAATTAAATGTGCGCCTAAATGAAAACCCCTGTTTTTACATTTATTAAAAGTAGCAATACTATCATCATAAGAATGACATCTGTTTACTTTTTCTAAAGTTTTGTTCGAAGTGCTTTCCACTCCGAATTCTAGAGAAATAAAATATGTTTTTGATAAAAAGGATAAGTAATCGATCACTTCATCAGAAATACAATCGGGTCTTGTTCCAATAACCAAACCAATAACATTAGGAACGCTTAACGCTTCCTCGTACATTTTCTTTAACGATTCAAAATCTGAGTAGGTATTTGTATAAGCTTGAAAATAGGCTAAATATTGTTGCGTTTTATATTTGGTAGAAAACCGAGAAATTCCCTCTTCTAATTGTTGTTTTACACTTTTGGTAGGTTCGCAATAATCTGGGTTAAAAGTATCGTTGTTGCAATAGGTGCAACCACCGTATCCTTTAGAACCATCTCTATTAGGACAAGAGAAACCAATGTCTAAAGATATTTTTTGAACCCTTTCTCCGAAGGTTAATTTGATAAACGAAGCGTAATCTAAATAACGCTTTCCTGAAATTTTCATGAAAAGTAAGTTTGATAAATTATTGCATTAATCTATTGAATATTTAGCTTTTATATGAATTCTAGATACAATTCTGTCTAAAAGCGGAATCACTAGAACTGACATTTCTAAAGTTAATTACATTAAGTAAAACCTATATAGGTTTAGGTTTTTCAATTCGTTGTTAAAAAAGAATAGAAATATTCTAAAGCAAAAAAAAACTCCAATCGGTAAAGATTGGAGTTTTTTAGAATTTTATTTTTGAGCTAATTGCCATTTCCAAGAAGACGCTAATGCTTCTTCTAGCGTTTTTTCTGTTTTCCAGTTCAACTCTTTATTTGCAATAGTGGTGTCTGCAAAAGCAGCAGTAATATCACCTTCTCTTCTAGGAACAATTTTATAATTTAAAGGTTTTCCAGAAGCTTTTTCAAAAGCTTTAATTACTTCTAAAACAGAACTACCGGTTCCTGTACCCACGTTAAAGTACTCAAAAGCCTTTTTATTGTTCTTTTTAATCAAACGTTGTAATGCAGCAATGTGTGCTTTTGCTAAATCTACTACGTGAATATAATCACGAACAGCTGTTCCGTCTACGGTATCATAATCATCACCAAAAACAGATAATTCATCACGCATACCTGCAGCAGTTTGTGTAATATAAGGTATTAAGTTTTGAGGAACTCCTAAAGGTAATTCTCCAATCTTAATAGATGGATGTGCTCCAATAGGGTTAAAATATCTTAATGCGATAATATTTAAACCATGTGCTCTACTCGCATCACTTAAAATTTCTTCGCCAATTTGTTTGGTGTTCCCGTAAGTAGATTCTGCTGCTTTTACAGGTGCATTTTCTGTAATAGGCAATTCATCTGCTTGTCCGTAAACGGTACAAGAAGAAGAGAAAATAAAGTTATCTAACTTTCTGTCTCTCATTTCTTGTAATAAATATACTAAAGAACCTAAGTTGTTTTCGTAGTAATCTAAAGGTCTGTGCATGCTTTCTCCAACCGCTTTAAAAGCAGCAAAGTGAATAATACCGTCTACTTTGTTGTTTTCGAAAAAGCTTTTTACATCACTTTTAATTCTTAAATCGATTTGATGAAAATCTGGCTTAATACCTGTTATAGATGTAATGTTATCTAGTACACCGATAGATGTGTTCGATAAATCATCGATAATTACTACTTCAAAACCTTCGTTTTGTAATTCTACAACGGTGTGAGAACCAATAAATCCTAATCCTCCTGTAACTAATATTCTTTTCATTCTGTTTTATTTATGCATAATTAAGAGGAGTTATAATGCAGTAGTATGTTTGGTTATTATAAGATAGCAATGTTGTTTTTCCTCTAAATAACAATGCTGTCCTTTTTAGTTTACAAATTCTAAAATAGTCTTTGTAATAAACTCTAACTGTTCTTTGTCTAGCTCTGTGTGCATTGGTAAAGAAATTACTGTTTTTATCAACTCATTAGTAACTGGGAAATCACTTTCGTTGTAACGAGTATCTGTATACGCTTTTTGAGAATGCAAAGCTACTGGATAGTATATCGCATTCGGAATTCCGCTGTCTAACAAATGTTTGTGTAAAGCATCTCTTTTTCCGTTTGTAATTTGCAACGTATATTGATGAAAAACGTGGCAATCGCAAGTATCGCAAATTTCTCCACAACTTTGTGTTGCGTTCGATTTTGTTACAGGTGTAATAATGTGTTCTGAAGTCGATAATGCTGTGTTATAAAAACGAGCAGCATTTCTTCTTGCTTCACAATAAGTATCTAAAAGTGGTAATTTTGCTTTTAAAACTCCGGCTTGTATAGAATCTAAACGAGAATTTACACCTACTACATCATGGTAATAGCGCGTGTACATTCCATGATTTACAATACCTCTAATTGTATGAGCCAATGCGTCATCATTTGTGAAAATTGCACCACCATCACCATAACAACCTAAGTTTTTAGATGGGAAAAAAGAAGTTGTTCCTACGTTTCCAATAGTACCTGCTTTCTTTTTTGTTCCGTCTTTAAAGGTGTAATCCGCTCCAATTGCTTGTGCATTGTCTTCAATTACAAAAAGATTGTGCTCTTTTGCAATTTCCATAACAGCATCCATATTTGCTACTTGTCCGAATAAGTGAACAGGTACAATGGCTTTTGTTTTTGGAGTAATCGCTCTTTTTAAAGCTTCAATATCTATGTTGTACGTTTCTGCATCTACATCTACTAAAACAGGAGTCAGTTTTAACAATGCAATTACTTCTACAGTTGCTGCAAAAGTAAAATCGGCAGTTATTACTTCATCACCTTGTTCTAAACCTAATCCCATCATTGCTATTTGCAATGCATCTGTTCCGTTTGCACAAGGAATTACGTGCTTTACACCTAGGTATTTCTCTAAATCTGCCTGAAATTCATGAACTAAAGGTCCATTGATGTATGCTGAAGTATCTAAAACTTGTTCTATAGAAGAATTTACAGCTTCTTTTATTTGTTGATATTGACCTTGTAGGTCAACCATTTGAATTTTTTTCATATAAAAAATTTTGCTCATCAAAAATACGAACTTACTTTCATTTTCTTTGTAGTTATCCGTAAATAATAATTCTGTTATCTTTGAAAAAAATCAATTTTATGAAGTTTTTAGGACGTTTTTTTAAAATTCTGTTAATTCTTGTAGTCTTGCTAGTGGTTTCTGTTTGGTTGTACTCTACAACATATCATCCAAAATATTCTGGGGAGTTAGAATTGAAAAATATTTCTGAAGAAGTAACCGTTTATTTTGATGATATTGGAGTGCCTCATATCAATGCTCAAAATCAAGAAGATGCTTATGTTGCCTTAGGATATGTGCATGCGCAAGAAAGATTGTGGCAAATGGAATTAATGCGAAGAATTGCATCAGGAAGATTGTCTGAGATTTTTGGAAAGGATTTGGTGAGCGTAGATCAGTTTTTTGGGGGATTAGGAATTGAAGAAGCTGCAGAGGTAACTATTGCAGGTTTAGATAAAACGACTCAATCTTATATTTTAACCCAGTCTTATTTAGATGGAATCAATCAATATATAGAAGAAGGAAAAACGCCTTTAGAATTTACGATGGTAGGAGTGGAGAAAGAGAAATATACAATAAAAGATATTTATAATGTTTTTGGTTATATGTCTTTTAGTTTTGCTGTTGCTCATAAAACAGATCCTTTATTAACTGAAATTAAAGAAAAACTTGGGGATTCTTATTTGAATGAATTATTGAATATTAATAATGAGTATTTAACAATTAACAGAACAAGTATTCCAACTAAAGTTGAAGCAACATTTTCTAAATCAGTAGCTGCCATTATGGACGATTTACCTGTTTCTCCTTTTATTGGTAGTAATTCTTGGATTCTAGGTCCAGAAAAAACGAAGAACGGAAAAGTGATTTTTGAAAACGATCCGCACATAGGGTTTTCGCAACCTTCAGTTTGGTATCAAAACCATATAAAAACACCAGATTTTGAAATTTATGGATTCAATATTGCTTTAATGCCATTTCCTTTATTAGGACATAATAGAGAATATGCTTATGGTTTAACTATGTTGGCTAATGATGATTTAAACTTTTATGTAGAAGAAAATAATCCTGCGGATGCAGCAGAATACAAAACCGTAGATGGTTATAAAAAATATGAATTTAGGGACAAAACCATTCGTATAAAGAATGAAGATGATACTACTTTTCATGTTAAAGTAAGTAAACATGGACCTATAATGAATAATTTAATAACACATATTATAGATGATAGACCTATTGCCATGAATTGGGTGTACACGCAATTGCCTAATGAAATGTTAGATGTTTCTTATAAAATGTCTCATGCAAACTCTATGGCAGATTTTAAAAGTGGAGTTGCTAGAATTCACGCACCAGGATTGAATGTAATGTATGGTGATGCGAAAGATAATATTGCTTGGTTTTCTTCGGCAAGATTGTATCAACTAAGAGACAGTTTGTCTTCTAAAACTTATTTAAGCGGATCTTCAGGTAATGATGAGATTTTAGAGTTTTTACCTTTTGAAGAAAATCCGCAAGCTATAAACCCAAGTTGGAACTATGTGTATTCGGCCAATAATCAAGTAGATTCAGTAAGAGGGAAATTGTATCCTGGTTATTATCAACCTCAAGACAGAGCTAAAAGAATTGTAGAATTATTAGATAATAAGAATGATTTTACAAAAGAAGATGTTGCGAATATGACTTATGATGTGAAGTCGTCTACCGTGCCTAATATTATTCGTGATTTGTTAAAAAGTGTAGATAAATCTGATTTGTCTGCATCGGAAAGAAAAGCGTTTTCTGTACTTGAAAGTTGGGATGGAAACTATTTAAAAACAGCTGTAGGTCCTACAATTTACAATCGTTTTTTATATGAGTTTTTAAGTGCTACCTATAAAGATGAATTGGGTGATAGTTTCGAGTTGTTTATCAATTCGCAATTGCAAGATGAAGTATTGCCAAATCAACTAAATAGAAAAAATTCTGTTTGGTGGGATAATGTGACTACTAAAGATAAGATTGAAACAAGAAGTGATGTTGTTCAGGCTTCTTTTAAAAAGTCTTTTATGTTTTTACAAAATCAGTTAGGTGAAAATGTAGAAAATTGGACTTGGAACAGAGTTTTTTCTGTAGAATATGAGCACGCCATAGGTAAAGCAGGTGGCTTGTTGCGTAAACTATTTAATTTAGGGCCTTATGAAACTATTGGAGGAAATGAAGTGATAAATAATCAGATTTTTAAATTAGATAGCACAGGGTATTATAAGGTAACTGCAGGGCCATCTACAAGAAGAGTTATCGATTTTTCTGATATAGAAAATAGTTTAGCAATTATTCCTACAGGGCAATCTGGAAATGTGTTTAGTAAGTATTACAAAAATCAAACTAAAAAGTATTTACAAGGTAAATTTGTGAAAATGAAGTTGAATCAAGCTGAAATTGAACAAAGTGAAGATGTTATGATCTTTAAGCCGATGAAATAGGATGTTTTCTTCTTAGTCATCTGAAAAAAATAAAACACTTAGTTTTGTCATTTCGACCTTTTGGGAGAAATCCCATAAAGTTAGGTAGGTCCTTGTTATCACTGTTATGAGATTTCTCCTATCGTCGAAAAGACAATTGTTATGCGGTTTTGCAATCAGTTTGTCATTTCTATCCTTAGTGGAAAATTATATAAAATTAGGTAGGTGTTTGTTATCACTGCTATGAGACTTCTCCTTTCGTTGAAATGAAAATTGGAGTCAAAAATGATATTCAGAGGTGTTTTAAGAATGTAAAATTACAAACAAGCGTTCCAAATAACTTCTTTTGGAGTTGGTGCTGTAACGGTAACTTGTTCTTTAGTTACTGGGTGTATAAATTGAATTTTGCGAGCATGTAAATGAATACTTCCATCTTTGTTGCTTCTATCAAATCCGTATTTTAAGTCTCCTTTTATAGGGCTACCAATATTTGATAATTGCGATCTAATTTGGTGATGTCTACCAGTTTCTAAATCAACTTCTATTAAAGAATAATTGTCTAGTTTTTTAATTACTGTGTAATGAAGAATTGCTTTTTTACTTCCGTCAATTTCTTTAGCGTATGCTGTAGACTTATTATTCTTCGGATTCTTTTTTAAGAAATTAATTAAAGTGTCCTTTTCTTTTTTTGGACGGTTTTTTACAACTGCCCAATACGTTTTATGAATGGTTTTTTCTCGTAACATCTTATTAAGACGTTCTAGAGATTTAGACGTTTTTGCAAAAATAATAATACCAGAAGTGGGTCTATCTAGTCTGTGTACAACACCTAAATAAACATTTCCGGGTTTGTTATACTCGTCTTTAATGTATTCCTTTACAACATCACTTAAAGGTTTGTCACCTGTTTTATCACCTTGTGTAATATCGCCTGCGCGTTTATTTACAATGATAATGTGGTTGTCTTCAAATAAAATTTGTAGATTTTCTTTAGTAGAATGCATTTTTGATTATTTAAAATCTTTAGCAACATCTTCATTCACTCCATCAATAAAATCTAAAAACTCTTCTCTACCAAGTCCGGTTGAAGAAGATGTAATAAAAGATTTAGGAAGCGTTTCCCAAGTGTTTAATAATTTCTTTTTATAAGAAGTAATTTGTTTGTTCAGTTTAGAACTTCCTAATTTGTCTGCTTTGGTAAAAGCGATACAAAACGGAATTTGGTTTTCACCTAAAAACTTCATGAATTCTAAATCAATTTTTTGAGGATCGTGTCTAGAATCAATTAAAACAAAAGTACATACTAATTGCTCTCTTTCTTTGAAGTAGTTCTCTATAAAAAACTGAAAAATGGTTCTTTTCTTTTTAGATACTTTAGCATAACCGTAACCAGGTAAATCTACTAAAAACCACTCATCATTTATTTTAAAATGATTAATAAGTTGTGTTTTACCAGGTTTTCCTGAGATTTTTGCTAAATCTTTACGCTCCATCAACATGTTAATTAATGAAGATTTACCAACATTAGAACGTCCAATAAATGCATATTCTGGCATTCTTTCCTGTGGAGCCTTCGTAACATTACTGTTGCTCATTACAAAATCTGCAGATCTAATTTTCATTATATAGTATAAGGTTCTTTAATTTTTATAATATTTCTCTGCGAGAATTATATGTTTCTAGAAGTAAGCCAAGTATGAAGAATTGTATTAAATTCTTCTGGTTTTTCCATCATTGCTGCATGTCCACATTTATCAATCCAGAATAAGTCTGAGTTCGATAAAAGTTTATGAAAGTCTTCGGCTGCTTCAGGTGGTGTAACACCGTCTTGTTTTCCCCAAATTAAACATGTTGGATGTTTCATGTCGGGTAAATCATTCGCCATATTATGTCTTATGGCACTTTTGGCAATAGATAACGTTTTTAATGCTTTCATTCTGTCATTAACAGTACTGTAAACATCGTCTACTAACTCTTTAGTTGCAATTGCAGGGTCGTAAAATACTTCTCTAGCTTTTTGCTCTATATATTCGTAGTTTCCTCTTTTAGGAAAACTATCTCCCATCGCTTTTTCATACATTCCAGAACTTCCTGTAAGTACAAGCGCACTTACCTTTTCTGGGTAGTGTTTTGTAAAATACAACGCTATGTGTCCTCCTAAAGAATTTCCTAAAAGAATGGCGTGATCTATATTTTTATGTTCTAAAAATTCTTTTAAAAACTTCGCTAAGTTTTTAACATTCGTTTTTATAAGGGGTAATGAGTATAAAGGTAATTCAGGTATTAAAACCTTGTATCCGTTATTGGAAAAATGATCAAATGTGGAATCAAAATTACTTAAAGCACCCATTAATCCGTGTAAAATAATGATTGCAGGTCCTTCTCCAGCTTCTGCATATGTAAATTTCCCTTCCTCTGTTAACTTATCAGTCATTAATTTTTAATTGGCTTAGAAGCAAATGTAATTCTTTTTTGCGAAATAAATATCGTTTTCGTAAACGACTATTTTTAAAATAAAATAGATTCTAACTGCAATGAATTGTTAATAAAAGCGTTATTTATTAACAAAGTGGTAAAAAGTGGTAAAAAGTGGTAAAATTTACATATTTTTGACTTCAATATAATATATATTAAGAGTGATAAACCTAATCGGTACATATGAGTGTAAATCAGATGCTAAGGGGAGATTGATGTTTTCATCAGCCTTTAAAAAGCAACTGGATTCTGTGTTACAAGATGGTTTTGTGGTGAAAAGAGCTGTTTTTCAACCGTGTTTAGAGTTGTATCCAATGAAAGAGTGGAACTTGATGATGGAAAAAATCAACAAACTTAACAGGTTTAATAAAAAGAATAATGATTTTATTAGAAGATTTACAGCAGGAGTAAAGATGGTAGAATTAGACGCTAGTGGTAGAATTTTAATTCCGAAAGACTTGTTTGAGTTTGCGGGTATTAAAAAGCAAGTAGTAATGTCTTCTTCAGTGAATATCATTGAAATTTGGGATAAAGAGAAGTATGAAAAAGCCATTGATGATGCAGCAGATGATTTTGCTGATTTGGCTGAAGAGGTAATGGGAAATACAGAATTAGATGAATTATCATAATCCAGTTTTATTGCAAGAGAGTGTAGACGCGTTAGCTATTAAAGAAGATGGTGTTTATGTAGATGTTACGTTTGGTGGCGGAGGGCATTCAAGAGAAATTTTGAAAAGATTGGGTGCTAATGGAAAATTGTTTGGTTTTGATCAAGATCCAGATGCTTTAGGGAATGTGATTGATGATGAGCGTTTTACTTTAATACCTGAGAATTTTAGATATATCTCAAGATTTTTAAGGTTTAATGGTGTTCGAAAAGTAGATGGCGTTTTGGCAGATTTAGGCGTTTCTTCTCATCAATTTGATGAAGCGGAAAGAGGTTTTTCTACTCGTTTTGATGGTGATTTAGATATGAGAATGAATCAAAAATCTAAAACATCGGCTAAAGAAATTGTGAACACGTATTCTGAAGAGAAATTAGCGGAAATATTGTTTTTATATGGTGAGTTGAGAAATTCTAGAAATATAGCAAAAACAATTGTAGAGAAAAGACAAGAAGAGAAAATTGATACAAGTTTTCAGTTAAGGCAAGTGTTGCAAAAGTATTTGCCGAAAGCAAAAGAGCATAAAATAATTGCACAGATTTTTCAGGCAATTCGAATAGAAGTAAATGAGGAATTAGATGTTTTAAAAGAGTTTTTAGAACAGATGCCTAATTTATTAAAAGAAGATGGTCGTTTAAGTGTAATTTCATATCATTCTTTAGAAGATAGATTGGTAAAAAGGTTTATAAGAACTGGTTTATTTAAAGGTGAGTTGGAGAAAGATGTGTTTGGTAGAAGTAATGAGCCAATGCAAAAAGTTGGTAAGTTAATTGTACCAACGGTAGAAGAAGTGAAGCTTAATAATAGGGCTCGTAGTGCTAAGCTAAGAATAGCAACTTTAAGAAAATAGGATGTCTAAAGTTAAAAAAGGAGTCTACGATTTTCTGAGAGGAAGTTTTCTTACAGATGAAGCGGCTTTTAAAAATTGGCGAATCATCATTTTTGTGGTTGTGTTGTTATTGATTATGATAACGAGTGCGCACAAAGCGGAGCGAAAAGTTATTCAGATATCAAAGTTGAATAAAGAGAAAAGAGAGTTAAGAGCAGTGTATGTAGATACTGGTACTATTTTAATGAGAATGAAAATGGAGTCGAGTATCAGAGAAAAAGCAAAAGCAAGAGGTTTAGAGCCTTTAAAATCCCCTCCCAAAAAAATAAAAGTAACCATTAAAGATTAATAAAATTGGCAACTCACAAAAAAAGCATACTTACCAAATTCTACATAGTAGCTGCTTTTATGACGCTGTTTTTGTTGGCTATTGTGTTTCGTATTTTTTCCATTCAACATACGGAGGGAGATAAGTATAGAAAACTGTCTACAGAATTAACTATCAGGCAAGATACTATTTACGCTAATAAAGGAAATGTCTATGCGGCAGATGGTAATTTGTTGGCTACTTCTATGTCTAAATTTACAATTAGGATGGATGTGGTGGCTGTGGATAGTGAGGTTTTTGAAAAAAACTTTGTAGCATTGTCTAAGGCTCTTTCTGGCATGTTTGGTAAAACACCTTATTATTATCAAAATAAATTAAGAACTGCAAAAAAGAGAAGAAACAGGTATTTGTTAATCGCTAGAAATGTAGGGTATACAGATTATTTGAAGGTTAAAGAATTTCCAATTTTTAAAAAAGGTGTTTATAGCGGTGGTTTTATAGCAGAGCATAAAACGGTAAGAGCGCATCCTATTGGTAAAATTGCAGAACGTACTATTGGGTATGATGATTTTAGAGGTGAAGCAGGGATAGAAGGTGCTTTTGCAGATTATATGCAGGGGCAAAATGGTTTAAGGTGGAAGCAGAAAATTGCTAAAAATCAATGGAAACCTATAAATGATGTAAATGAAAAAGAGCCTGTTGATGGGCATGATATTATAACAACAATAGATGTTAATATTCAGGATATTACGCATCATGCTTTGTTAGATAAGTTAGAGTATTTTGAGGCTGAACATGGTTGTGCAGTGGTTATGGAGACTGCTACGGGTGAGATTAAAGCAATTTCTAATTTAGGTAGAACTTCTAGAGGAACTTATTACGAGAAAAGAAATTATGCTGTTTGGGAGAGTCATGAACCTGGTTCTACTTTTAAGTTAGCAAGTATGATGATTGCTTTAGATGATAAGGTTGTAGATACATCTACGGTTATAGATACGGAGAAAGGTAGGATTTTTGTAAACCGAAGAAAGGTAGAAGATTCTCATCACGGTGGTTATGGTAAGATTTCTGTTGGTCGAATTTTAGAGGTTTCTTCTAATGTTGGTGTCGTAAAAGTGATTCAGAAATATTATGATAAAAACCCTCAAAGGTTTTATGATAAAATAGCTGAATATGGTTTTACAGAGCCAATTGGTTTTCAGATAAAAGGAGAAGGGAAGCCTTACATACCAAATCCAAAAGATAAAGAATGGAGTAAAATTTCATTAGAATGGATGTCTTGGGGCTATGGTATTTCTATAACGCCAATGCAAACATTAATGTTTTATAATGCTATTGCAAACAATGGTGTGATGGTGAAACCAAGATTTGTAAAAGAATTAAGAAAGGAAGATAAAGTTGAAAAAGTTTTTGAAACTGAGGTTTTAAATCCGAAAATAGCTTCTGATGAAACTTTAAGTAAGTTGAAAAAAGTGTTGGAAAACGTAGTAGAAAAAGGTACAGGTAGAGGTATTTATTCTCCTAATTTTTCTATGGCGGGTAAAACAGGTACTGCTAAAAAATACATTCCTAGAACTAAAAATAGTAAAGGAGAATGGGAAGGCGGTTTTTATTCAAGTAAACGTTATGTGGCTTCTTTTGCTGGTTTTTTTCCTGCTGATAATCCAAAATACTCTTGTATTGTAGTTATTCATGATCCGAAGAAAAAGAAAGGATATTATGGTGCAACAGTTGCTGGACCTGTTTTTAAGGAGATTGCACAGAAGATTTATACAACAACTCCTATAGACAATCAATCTGTAGATGATAAAATAGAATTTGCAGCTATTGATAAGCAGTATTTAGATTTTGATAAAAAATCAAATGTAGAGTATCAAGAAATTCCGGATGTTAGAGGAATGTCTGGTATGGATGCTTTGGCTTTGTTAGAAAATATCGGATTAAAAGTACAGTTTACTGGTGTTGGTAAAGTGAAGTCTCAATCACTAAGAAAAGGAGAAAAATTAATAAAAGGACGAACTATTATTTTAAAACTTTCATAAACTGAAGAATTTAAAAGACATATTATATCAGGTTGCTATTGATCAAGTATTTGGGATTACAGATATTGAAGTAAATGCTGTTGTTTTCGATTCTAGAAAAATTGAAAAGAATGACGTTTTTGTTGCTCAAAAAGGAGTTTCAGTAGATGGTCATTTATATATTGAGAAAGCAATTAGTTTAGGTGCAGTTGCAATTATTTGTGAGGATTTTCCTGTGGATAAAAAAACGGGAATTACATATATTCAGGTTGCAGATGCTAATGTTGCTTTGGCGATAATGGCGTCTAGTTTTTATGAAAACCCGTCGAATAAGATGCCGTTAGTAGGTGTTACGGGTACAAACGGAAAAACTACGATAGCATCACTTTTGTATCAATTATTTAAAAAAGCAGGTTATAAAGTAGGTTTACTTTCAACAGTTAAAATTTTAGTTGATGATGTTGAATTTAAGGCAACGCATACAACTCCAGATTCTGTAACCATCAACAGTTATTTAGATAAAATGATTGATGCAGGTGTAGATTATTGTTTTATGGAAGTGAGTTCTCATGGAATTCATCAGAAAAGAACAGAGGGATTAACGTTTGCTGGTGGAATTTTTACCAACCTATCTCATGATCATTTAGATTATCATAAAACGTTTGCTGAATACAGAGATGTAAAGAAAGTGTTTTTTGACTCATTACCTAAGTCAGCATTTGCGCTTACTAATATCGATGATAAAAATGGCGACTTTATGTTGCAAAATACGAAAGCTAAGAAAGTAACTTATGCTTTAAAAACATTAGCAGATTATAGAGCTAAGATTTTAGAAAAGCAATTTTCTGGTACGCTTTTAAAAATAAATGAAACAGAAGTTTGGACCAAGTTAATCGGTCAGTTTAACGCTTCTAACTTATTAGCAATTTTTGCAACAGCAGAATTGTTAGGGTTAGAGAAGTTAGAAATTTTAACCATAATTAGTCAGTTAGAGAATGTAAGTGGTCGTTTCGAGTATGTTATTTCAAGTGATGGGGTTACGGCAATTGTAGATTATGCACATACGCCAGATGCTTTAAAAAATGTGTTAGAAACCATTAATGATATTAGAAACGGTAATGAAAAACTGATAACAGTAGTTGGTTGTGGTGGTGATAGAGATGTTACGAAAAGACCAAAAATGGCACATATTGCTTCTCAGTTAAGTAGTCAAGCAATTTTTACATCAGACAATCCTAGAACAGAAAACGCGCAGACTATTTTAGATGAAATGGAACTTGGTGTTGCAGCTGAGAACTATAAAAAAACATTGTCAATTTTAGACAGAAGACAAGCAATTAAAACTGCTTGTAAATTCTCTGAAACAGGAGATATTATTTTAATAGCAGGAAAAGGTCATGAAAATTATCAAGAAATTAATGGAGTGAGAGCTCATTTTGATGATTTAGAAGAAGTAAAGAACTGTTTCAATCAATTAAAAAATAATTAAGAATGCTATATTATTTATTTGAATATTTAGAAAATATAATGGATTTCCCTGGTGCTGGATTGTTTCAGTTTATCACATTTAGAGCTGCGGGAGCTTTTATTTTATCATTATTAATTTCAACCATTTATGGTAGAAGAATTATAGATTTTTTAAGAAACCAGCAAGTAGGAGAAACAGTAAGAGATTTAGGTTTAGACGGACAGAAACAAAAAACGGGTACGCCAACAATGGGAGGTGTTATTATCATTTTAGCAACTTTAATTCCTGTTTTGTTATTAGCTAAATTAGATAATATCTATGTAATCTTATTGATTATTACTACCGTTTGGATGGGGTTAATTGGTTTTTTAGACGATTATATAAAAGTTTTCAAAAAAGATAAAGGTGGTTTAAGCGGTAAGTTTAAAGTCTTAGGTCAGGTTGGTTTAGGTGTTATTGTAGGTTCTATGTTATATTTTAATGATGGAGTTACCATAAAGGAGCAATTACCAAAAGAGCAGCAAATAGTAAATAAAGATGGACGAAAAATTGTTTTTGGAGAAGCGCATAAATCTACTAAAACTACAGTGCCATTTTTTAAAGATAATGAATTAGAGTATTCAAAAGCCTTCAGTTTTTTAGGTGATGGATACGAGAAGTATGGATGGATTGTTTTCATTTTTGTAACTGTTTTTATTGTAACAGGAATTTCAAATGGTGCAAATTTAACAGATGGAATTGATGGTTTAGCTACTGGTTCATCTGCCATAATAGTGTTAACCTTAGCGGTTTTTGCTTGGGTTTCTGGTAATATCATTTTTGCAGATTACTTAGATGTTATGTATATACCAGATTCAGGAGAAATGACTGTTTTTATACTGGCATTTGCGGGAGCATTAATTGGTTTTCTGTGGTACAATACGTTTCCTGCTCAGGTTTTTATGGGAGATACGGGGAGTTTAACAATTGGTGGAATTATAGCGGTTATTGCAATTGCTATTCGTAAAGAGTTATTGCTGCCAATTTTAGCAGGAATATTTGTGATAGAAAATCTTTCGGTAATTATGCAGGTTTCTTGGTTTAAGTATACCAAAAAGAAATTTGGAGAAGGAAGAAGAATTTTTAAAATGGCGCCTTTACATCATCATTATCAAAAATCAAACTATCACGAAAGTAAAATTGTAGTCCGTTTTTGGATTATTGGAATCTTGTTAGCAGTATTTACAATTGTTACTTTAAAATTAAGATAAATGAAAAGGCTTGTAATTCTTGGTGGAGGAGAAAGCGGTGTTGGTACAGCGCTTTTAGGAAAACAAAAAGGATACGAAGTCTTTGTTTCAGATAAAAATAAAATATCAAAAGAGTATAAAGAAGTTCTTTTAAATAACGAGATCGATTTTGAGGAAAATCAACATACAGAAAGCAAAATTTTAAATGCAGATGTAGTGATGAAAAGTCCTGGAATTCCAGACACGGTTGCTTTAATTCAGCAACTAAGAGAAAAATTAATTCCTGTTGTTTCAGAAATTGAATTTGCAGCACAGTTTACGGCCGCGACTATTGTAGGGATTACAGGTTCTAATGGAAAAACAACCACAACATTATTACTGCATCATATTTTAAAAAAAGCAGGATTAAATGTAGGTGTTGCAGGTAATATTGGTGATAGTTTTGCACAACAAGTTGCGGAAGAATCTTACGAAAACTATGTGTTAGAGTTAAGTAGTTTTCAGTTAGATGGAATAGAGAATTTTAATAGTCATATTGCAATTTTAACAAATATTACACCAGATCATTTAGATAGGTACGAATACGATTTTAATAAATATATAGATTCAAAATTTAGGATCACAAAGAATCAGACAGCAACCGATTATTTAATTTATGATGCAGATGATAAAGCCATCAATAATTGGTTAAAAGAACATAAAACAAGCGCAAAATTAGTTCCGTTTTCGCTTGAAAAAGAATTAGAGTATGGAGCGTATATCAAAGACAATAATATTATTATCAATATAAATAAAGACAAAATTAACATGCCGTTATCAACTTTATCAGTAAAAGGAAAACACAATACCAAAAATGCTATGGCAGCTACTATGGCGGCTCAATTATTAAAAGCTAGAAAGCAAGTTATTATTGAGAGTTTAGAAGATTTTGAAGGAGCAGAGCATCGCTTAGAAAATGTAGCAAAAGTTAGAGGTGTAGAGTATATAAATGATTCTAAGGCAACTAATGTAAACGCAACGTATTATGCGTTAGAATGTATGGACAAAACTACTATCTGGATTGTTGGTGGTGTAGATAAAGGGAACGATTATAATGATTTGTTGCCTTTGGTAAGAGAAAAAGTAAAAGCAATTGTTTGTTTAGGTGTTGATAATGATAAAATTAAAAACACTTTTGGAAACGTGGTAGATATTATAGTAGAAACTGCAGGAGCAGAAGAAGCTGTAAAAGTATCTCACAAATTAGCAGAAAGTGGAGAAGCTGTTTTATTGTCGCCAGCATGTGCAAGTTTCGATTTGTTTGAAAACTATGAAGATAGAGGTCGTCAATTTAAGAAAGCAGTAAGAAGTTTATAAAAATTGTGTAATCGTGTAACTGTTTATACGTTGTATTATAAAGTAAAGTTTAATATTTAAAAAATCTAAGTACTATTTAATGAAAACCATTTTTCAATATATAAAAGGAGATAAAACCATTTGGGCAATTGTTGCTATTTTGGCAATATTCTCATTTATGCCAGTTTATAGCGCAAGCACAAACTTGGAGTATGTTGTTGGTTCTGGTTCTTCTTTTGGGTACTTGATAAAGCATATTGTGCTGTTAATAATGGGATTTGCCATTATTTATGGGGTTCATAAAGTGCCTTATCGATTTTTCTCTGGTGGCTCCGTTATAATGCTTCCTGTAATTGTCTTTTTATTGATTTATACGCTGTCTCAGGGTACAACCATTGGAGGAGCAAATGCAAGTAGATGGATTAGTATTGGAGGAATTGGTTTTCAGACTTCTACTTTGGCAGGTTTAGTGTTAATGGTTTATGTAGCAAGGTATTTGTCTAGGAATAAAGATAACACAATTGGTTTTAAAGATAGCTTGTGGCAATTATGGTTGCCAGTTGCAGTTGTTTTAATCTTAATTTTACCGGCAAACTTTTCTACAACGGCAATTATTTTCACGATGATTTTAATTGTAACTTTTATTGGTGGATATCCAGTTAAGTACTTAGGATTTATAATAGGAGCAGGAATTGGTTTGTTGTTAATTTTTATTTTAGCAGCCAAAGCGTTTCCAGATTTAATGCCAAATAGAGTACAAACTTGGGAAAACAGAATCGCTAGTTTTTCTGACGATGAAGGAAAAGAACAGTATCAAGTAGAAAAAGCAAAAATTGCAATTGCAATGGGTGAAACTTTTGGTGTTGGTCCTGGTAAAAGTGTACAAAAAAACTTTTTACCTCAGTCTACATCAGATTTTATTTTTGCGATAATTGTAGAAGAATATGGTTTAGTTGGTGGTTTTTTAATAGTGTCTATCTATTTTATTCTTTTGTTTAGAATTTTTGTGGTGATTAGAAAAACAACTACAATTTTTGGGACTTTATTGGTGGTAGGAGTTGGACTTCCTATTATTTTTCAAGCGTCCATAAATATGGCGGTTGCAACCAATTTATTCCCAGTAACAGGGCAAACCTTACCGTTAATTAGTAGTGGAGGTACTTCTATTTGGATGACTTGTTTTGCGTTGGGAATGATTTTAAGCGTAAGTGCATCGACAGATGAAACAGAAGAAGATATTTTAGATGATAACCCTTTAAACATACTTCATGAAACACTCGATTAATATATTGATCTCTGGAGGAGGTACAGGAGGGCATATCTATCCTGCAATTGCTATTGCAAACGAATTAAAGTTGCGCTATCCGAATGCCAAATTTTTGTTTGTAGGTGCAAAGGATAAAATGGAAATGGAAAAAGTTCCGCAAGCGGGATATGAAATAAAAGGATTGTGGATTTCTGGAATACAAAGAAGGTTAACTGTAGATAATTTATCTTTTCCTTTTAAGTTGATCAGTAGTTTATGGAATGCTTCTAAGATTATTAGAAAATTTAAACCAGATGTAGCAATTGGTACAGGTGGTTTTGCAAGTGGGCCAACTTTAATAATGGCAAATAGAAAAGGGATTCCTACGTTAATACAAGAACAGAATTCGTTTCCAGGAATTACTAATAAATTATTAAGTAAAAAAGCGCACAAAATATGTGTTGCATATGATCATTTAGAACGTTTTTTTCCTGCGGATAAAATTGTTAAAACAGGAAATCCTGTTCGTCAAGACTTGTTGTCAATTTATTCAAAAACAGACGAAGGGAAAGACTTTTTTAAGTTAGATAAAAAGAAGAAAACTATTTTAGTTTTAGGGGGTAGTTTGGGAGCGAGAAAAATTAATCAATTGGTGGAAGCTAATTTAGAATTCTTTAAAAAACAAGGCGTTCAGGTTATTTGGCAATGTGGAAAACTATATTTTGAAGAATATAAAAAATACAACGAAATAGAAAATATTCAAGTACATCAGTTTTTAAATAGAATGGATTTTGCATATGCTGCATCAGATATTATTATTTCTAGAGCAGGCGCAAGTTCAGTTTCAGAATTATGTATTGTGGGTAAGCCAGTATTGTTTATTCCTTCACCAAATGTGTCGGAAGATCATCAAACAAAAAACGCAAAGTCAATTGCAGATAAGCATGGTGCAATTTTGTTAAAAGAAAGTGAATTGGAGTCGTTTCCAATCGTTTTTGAAACGTTATTAAAAGATAAAGGAAAACAAAGTAATTTGTCCGAAAATATAAAAGAATTAGCGCTTCCAGGAGCAACTACAGATATTGTTAATGAAGTAGAAAAATTATTAAAAAAGTGAATTTAAATACTATACATAACGTCTATTTTGTCGGAATTGGAGGCATAGGAATGAGTGCAGTTGCTCGTTACTTTGCGTCTAATGGGAAAAGTGTGGCTGGTTATGATAAAATTGCAACTCAAATTACTTTAGGTTTAGAAGGTTTGGGTGTTGAAATTCACTTTGAAGATGCTGTGAAAAATATCCCTATTTCATTTTTAAATACTGAAAAAACGTTGGTGGTCTACACACCAGCAATTTCTAAAAATCATGCTGAACTAAGTTATTTCTTAGAGAATGGTTTTACGGTTTTAAAGAGAGCTGAAATTTTAGGAAAAATAACGGAAACAACTTTCTGTTTAGCAGTTGCGGGGACACATGGTAAAACTACGACTTCTGCTATTTTAGGTCATATTATGAATACAGTAAATGCGACTTCCTTTTTAGGTGGTATTGCAGAAAACTATAATTCTAACCTAATTTTAGGTGATGATAAAGTGAGTGTTGTAGAAGCAGATGAGTTTGATAGGTCTTTCTTAAAGCTGAGTCCTAATATTGCGTGTGTAACCTCTATGGATGCAGATCATTTAGATATTTATGGAGACTCAGAAGCTTTAAACGAATCGTTTATTGAGTTTACGAATAAAGTAGAAAACACTTTAATTGTAGCAAAAGGTTTGCCTTTAGAGGGGTTAACGTATGTAGTTAATGAAGAAGCAGATTATGCTGCATTTAACTTAAAAATAGAAAGCGGTAAATATATTTTTGATGTGAAAACACCTTCATCAGAAATAAAAAATATTGAATTCCATTTACCAGGTCAGCATAATGTTATGAATGCATTGGCGGCAATAGCTATGGCAGATGTTTATGGAGTTTCGTTAGAACTAATAAAAGAACGTTTATCAAATTTTAAAGGAGTAAAACGAAGATTTTCGTATAAAATTAAAACAAACGATTTTGTTTTGATCGATGATTATGCACATCATCCAACAGCGATAAATGCAGTAGAAAGTTCTGTCAGAGAAATGTATCCTAATGATAAAGTGTTGGTTGTTTTTCAGCCACATTTATTTTCTAGAACACAAGATTTTATTGAAGATTTTGCTGTTGCATTATCAAAATTCGATGAAGTTTTATTGCTAGATATTTATCCTGCAAGAGAAGAACCAATTGCCGGAGTAGATTCTGAATGGTTATTAAATAAAGTTGTCTGTAAGAATAAAAAATTAACTAAAAAAAATAATTTAGAAAAAGATATTAAAAATTCATCAGCAAAAGTAGTTGTAATGTTAGGTGCGGGTGATATTGGTATGATGGTTGATGAGGTAAGTAATGAACTTTTAAAAGCAATAGGAAATGAAGTTTAAGAAGTTTTTTAAATACATAGCATTCCTTTTGTTAATAGGAGGTTTGGCCTTTTTGTCTAGTTTTTCTGAAAAAAGAAATTCTAATAAAAAAGTATCGGAAGTTGTCATAGAATTTGAGGCTGGAGACAATCAATTTTTGACACATTCTATGGTTGATAAATTGTTAATACAAAATGATACAACTGTGAAAAACCAAGCGAAATCTGTGATAAATTTATACAGTTTGGAAAAAACGGTTTCAGAAAACCCTTATGTTGAAAATGCATCAGTATTTTTAACCATATCGGGGACCCTAAAAACGATCATAAAACAACGTTCACCTGTTGCTAGAATTATAAATAAAAAAGATTCTTATTATGTTGATAAACAAGGTGTAAAAATACCTTTGTCTCATAATTTTACAGCAAGAGTAATGCTCGTTTCTGGCGTTAAAGAAGATGAAGAAGTTAAAGAATTATTACCATTAATATCCTTTATTTTAGAGGATGATTTTTTGCATAAAGAAGTGGTGGGAATAGAGAAATTTGCCGATGGTGAGTATCAATTTTCTGTGAGAAGTGGAAATTATAAAATTGATTTTGGAAAATTATCTGAAATTGATGTGAAATTTAAGAAGTTAAAAGCGTTTTATAACAAGACATTTGAAGATAAAACGATTGAAGAGTATAAAACGATTAATTTAAAATATCACAACCAAGTTGTGTGCGCAAAATAAATCAAAATGGAGAACAATAAAATAGCAATTGGTTTAGATATTGGTACAACCAAAATCGCAGCAATGATTGGTCGCAAGAATGAATATGGCAAGATTGAAGTTATAGGAATTGGTAAAGCCAAAAGTTTAGGCGTAAAACGTGGAGTTGTAAGTAATATTACGCAAACCATACAGTCTATTCAGCAAGCAGTAGAAGAGGCAGAAAGTGTTTCTGGTTTAAAGATTCACGAAGTTGTTGTGGGAATTGCTGGGCAACATATTCGTAGTTTACACCATAGTGATTATATCACAAGAAATAATGCTGATGAGGTAATAGATGATAACGATATTGAAGATTTAATAAACCAGGTTCATAAATTAGTAATGTTACCAGGAGAAGAAATTATTCATGTATTGCCACAAGAATATAAAGTAGATTCTCAAGCAGATATAAAAGAACCAATTGGCATGTATGGAGGTCGTTTAGAAGCGAATTTTCATGTAGTTGTTGGACAAGTTTCTTCTATTAGAAATATTGGGCGTTGTGTTAAAAGTGCAGGCTTAGGTTTAAGTGAAATTACCTTAGAGCCTTTAGCTTCTGCAAATGCAGTATTAAGTCAGGAAGAAAAAGAAGCAGGAGTTGCATTGATTGATATTGGTGGTGGAACAACGGATTTAGCTATTTTTAAAGACGGAATTATTAGACATACAGCTGTAATTCCTTTTGGAGGAAATGTAATTACAGAAGATATTAAAGAGGGCTGTTCTATAATAGAAAAGCAAGCAGAATTATTAAAAATAAAGTTTGGTTCTGCATGGCCTGGAGAAAATAAAGAAACAGAAATAGTTTCTATACCTGGTTTAAGAGGTAGAGAACCTAAAGAAATTACTTTAAAGAATTTATCAAGAATTATACATGCAAGAGTTCAGGAAATTATTGAGCATGTGTATTTAGAGATAAAAAATTACGGACATGAAACTGCAAAAGGGAAACTAATTGGAGGTATTGTGTTAACTGGTGGTGGTGCACAATTAAAGCACTTACGCCAGTTGGTAGAGTATATAACAGGTATGGATGCAAGAATAGGATATCCTAATGAACATTTGGCAGGAGAATCTGATGAACTTTTATCTAGTCCGGCTTTTGCTACAACCGTTGGTTTATTGATGGAAGGTTTAGAAAAACAAAAACCTGTTGTAGAAGAAGAGCAAGAAGTAATTGAAGAGGAGGTTATAGAGCCAGTTGTTGATGAACAGAAAGAACAACCTATAGAAGAAAGACCACCTGTAGTTGAAGTAGAAAAAGAACGAAAACCTAAAAAGAAGTCGTTTTTTGAAAAGTTTACAGAAAGTTTAAAAGATTTTTTGGACAACGCAGAATAAAGATTGAGATTAAGAAAAGAGAACAAAAATCAAAAAAATAATAATAAACAATATATCGGTTATTATGAGCGCAGAATTCGATAACATTTCATTTGACATGCCTAAGACACAATCTAACACAATTAAGGTAATTGGAGTTGGTGGAGGCGGTAGCAACGCAGTAAACCACATGTTTACACAACAAATTAAAGGAGTAGACTTTGTAATCTGTAATACAGATGCACAGGCTTTAGAAAACAGTCCTGTTCCTAATAAAATTCAATTAGGAGTAAGTTTAACTTCTGGTTTAGGTGCAGGTGCAAATCCAGAAGTAGGAGCACAAGCAGCTAAAGAAAGTATGCAAGAAATTCAGCAAATGCTGAATACCCAAACCAAAATGGTATTTATTACTGCTGGTATGGGTGGTGGTACTGGTACAGGAGCAGCTCCTATTATTGCAAAAATTGCAAAAGATATGGATGTGCTTACTGTTGGTATTGTTACAATGCCTTTTGCCTTTGAAGGTAGAAGACGTGCTAAACAAGCTCAGTTAGGAATTGATCAATTGCGCCAAAATGTTGATTCTCTAATTGTGATAAACAATAATAAACTTCGTGAAGTTTACGGAAACCTTGGTTTTAAAGCTGGTTTCTCTAAAGCGGATGAGGTTTTATCTACAGCTTCTCGTGGAATTGCAGAGGTAATTACGCATCACTATAAACAAAATATAGATTTACATGATGCTAAAACTGTACTTTCTAATAGTGGAACTGCAATTATGGGTTCTGCAAAAGAAGAAGGTCAGACTAGAGCTAAAACTGCTATTATTAAAGCATTAGATTCTCCTTTATTAAATGATAATAAAATTACAGGAGCTAAGAACGTATTGTTGTTAATTGTATCTGGTACTAATGAAGTTACTTTAGATGAAATTGGTGAAATAAACGATTACATACAAGATGAAGCTGGTTATGATGCCAATATTATTATGGGTATTGGTGAAGATGAAGAGTTGGGTGATGCTATTGCTGTAACTATTGTAGCTACAGGTTTTGCTGCAGATCAACAAAGTACAATTACAAATACAGAGGTAAAAAAAATTGTTCACACCTTAGAGGATGAGCAAAAAGCGACGTATGATTTTAGTGAAAAAACCATTACGAAAGCACCTTCTTTAAACGAGCCGTTAACTAACGCTGTAGAGGAAAAAGTTGTTCATACTTTAGAAGAGGAAGTAGTAACACCAAAATCAAACTTGGTTAAAACGACCAATGAGATTGTAAATATGGCGGTTGATTATGATGAGGTAGAAGTAGAAGTTGCCGCTGAGGATGATTTTGTTATTACAGATGTAACTCCAGTTCAGGAAGTACAAGCTGTAGAAGAGCCAAAAGCAGTTCAGCCTCACCTATTATTTGATTTACCTCTAAATCCGAAAGCAGAAGTAGAAACCCCTAAAGTAAACGAGATAGAAGCTACACAACCAGAAGAGGTTGTTTTTGAAAGAAAAGTGGTAGAAAAGCGTTATGTTTTAGAAGATTTTGATGCACAGCCAACGATTGGTAAAAGTTCTGGAATTGTTGAAAAAAAAAGTGTTGAAGAAGAAATTAATTTCGAACTAAAAACAAGAGCTCCTCAAGCAGAAGTTAACCAAATAGAAACGCAAAGTGAAGAAGTTTCTCCTTTAGATTTGACAATTACCGAGTTGCAAAAAAGAGCTGAAGAGAGACGTAAAACAATGAAAGGTTTTAATTATAAGTTCAATGATCAAATGAATAAGAACATTGATGAAATTGAGCGTCAGCCAGCTTATAAAAGACTAGGAATAAACTTAGACACAAATAGTTCTATTAGTAGTACAGAAACATCTATTAAAAAGAATACAGATGAAATTAGTTTTAAATCTAATAATTCTTTTTTACATGACAATGTAGATTAAATTTTAATAAGTTCCCCCAAAAATAGCATGAAGCCATATCTTTTAGATATGGTTTTTTGTTTTTTAAGGAGTTAATAAGTGGAATTGTATTAGCATTTATCTACCAAATTTATAATATATAAATCCTACTATTTTTATAATAAATTAAGAATAGAGTTGAAAAATATTGTTCTTAAAGTTAGATGTTTCTGATTCTTAATAGGCTAAAAATTCGTTTTAAGGTTATTTGCTTATCGGTTTAAAGTATCATTTTAACGGTTTATGATTGCTAATGGTCTAATTTTATATGAATTAACTTTAGTTAAGTTCTATATTTGAATAAGAATAAGAAAACAACGGACTATATTATTATTATTATTAAAATTTTGTCCCCCGATTAATCCTCTAATACTTTTCTTTATAAGTACTAAACCACATCTTTTAAAGATGTGGTTTTTTTATGTGTCTTAATTTATGAAATAAGAAGGAAAACAAGCTTGCGTGAAGGATAGAAGCAGTTGTTTGAGCTCTCACGCTTTTTAGCTTAGCCTGACTTTTAGGGCACGCCCAAACAAAAAAATCCACCTAATTAAAGATGGATTTCAATATAAATATTTGTTTTAAAGACTAGCTTAATGCTTCTTTAATTCTCTTGATTGCTTCTCTAATTTGTAATTCTGATGCTGCATAAGAAATTCTAATACAGTTTGGCGTACCAAAAGCTTCTCCAGTTACAGTTGCAACATTTGCTCTTTCTAAAATGAATAAAGAGAAATCACTTGCAGTTTCAATTTTAAATCCGTTGATTGTTTTACCAAAGAAGGCAGAAACATCTGGAAAAACGTAAAAAGCTCCTTCAGGAACATTTACTTTAAATCCGTCTATTTCTCTTAACAATCCAATAATGATATCTCTACGAGTTTTAAACTCGTCTACCATAAACTGAATTTTAGAAACTGGCGCTAAAACTGCTGTAATTGCTGCTCTTTGAGCAATACAGTTTGTACCAGAAGTAATTTGACCTTGCATTTTTGTACAAGCTTTAGCAATCCATTCTGGAGCACCAATATAACCAATTCTCCAACCTGTCATAGCAAATGCTTTTGCCAAACCGTTTACAGTAATGGTTCTGTCGTACATGCTTTCAATTGCTGCAAAACTAAAAGGTTTTGTTTCGTAATTGATATGTTCATAGATTTCATCTGATAAGATAAAAATCTGTGGGTGTTTTTCTAAAACTGCTGCCAACGCTCTGTATTCTGCTTCACTATAGATAGTTCCACTTGGGTTGTTTGGAGAGTTAAAGAAAATCATTTTTGTTTTAGGGGTAATAGAAGCCTCTAACTGCTCTGGAGTGATTTTAAAATCATTCTCTATAGAAGAAGGAATTTCTACATACGTTGCTTCGCATAAAATTGCAATTGCAGAGTAACTTACCCAATAAGGTGCAGGTAATAAAACTTCGTCTCCTGGGTTTAATAATACCTGTGCAATGTTTGCAATAGATTGTTTTGCTCCTGTAGAAACAACAATTTGACTAGGTTTGTAAACTAAGTCGTTATCGCGCTTAAATTTGGTGCAAATAGCTTCTTTTAAATCTACATATCCATCTACTGGAGAATACGAATTGTAATTTTGATTGATAGCTTCAATTGCAGCGTCTTTAATAAAATCTGGTGTATTAAAATCTGGTTCTCCCAAACTTAAACCAATAATATCTTTTCCTTCTGCTCTTAGTTCTCTTGCTTTAGCAGCCATTGCTAAGGTTTGAGATACAGGTAAACTGTTAATTCTGTCCGATAATGGATTTTTCATCTTACTGTTAGTTGTTGTTGTGTTACTTATGCTAATTCAGGGTTTTTACCCAAAACTCCCAAATGTCTAAAATGTTCTACAATCGCTTTACGCATAGTGTCGTATTCGTTATAGGGCAAATTAAATTCTTTGGCCGTTTCTTTTACAATTTTAGCTAATTTATCATAATGTACATGAGAAATATGCGGAAAAATATGATGTTCAACTTGATGATTTAAACCTCCTGTATAGAAGTTTACCAACCAGTTACTAGGGGCAAAGTTAGATGTGGTGTATAATTGGTGGACTGCCCAAGTGTGTTCTAAATTTCCGTCTTTATCTGGTAACGGCATTTCTGTATTTGGTACAATGTGTGCCAATTGAAATACCAAACTTAAAATCATACCAGCGGTATAGTGCATTACAAAAAAACCGATTAAAATTTTCCACCAAGCAACGTCTAAAACCAATAGAGGTAAAACGATCCAAAGGGAATAATAAGCAATTTTAGAAACGACTAATTTTGTCCATTCTGTTGTAGGATTTGGAAATTTACCATAAGATAATTTACGTTTTAAATAACGATGCATTTGCTTAATATCTGTAGTAATAGCCCAGTTTATAGTTAGTAATCCGTATAAAAAGATAGAATAATATTTCTGAATTTTATGAATTGGTAACCATGAAGAATGTTGAGAAAAACGAATAATTCGTCCTGCGTCGATATCTTCATCATGTCCTTCTACATTGGTAAAGGTGTGGTGTAAAACGTTGTGCTGTACTTTCCAATTATATACATTTCCGGCAAGTATATAAATACTACTTCCCATCAATTTATTAACCCATTTTCTTTTAGAAAAAGAATCATGATTGGCATCGTGCATTACATTCATTCCAACTCCAGCCATTCCTATTCCTGTAACCACCATTAAAAGTGCCATTACCCATTGTGGCATAGTAACCGTTAGAATTAAAATAAAAGGAACCAAGAATAGCGAAAACATAATAATTGCTTTTGTGTACAATTTCCAGTTTCCTGTTTTTTTGATTTCGTTTTCTTTAAAATATGTATTTACTCTTTTGTTTAGAGTTCTAAAGAATTTCGCTTTATCTACTCTTGAAAAGTTTATTGTTTTCATTTATATGTTTATAATCTGCAAAAATATACTTTTTGAAATGGATTTTTATGATAAACGTCAGTTTTTGTTTAGAATTGTTCCAATACAAATAACTATTTTTGCAATTCAAATTTATTTATTAATGGAAATTATACTCAAGTATTTTAAGGACTTAACCCCAACTCAAATAGAACAGTTTTCTAAACTTCAAGAATTATACCAAGATTGGAATTTAAAAATAAACGTTGTTTCTAGAAAAGACATAGACGAATTGTATTTACGCCATGTTTTACATTCTTTAGCAATAGCAAAAGTGGTGCAATTTAAACCAGGGTCTAAAGTAATGGATGTTGGTACTGGTGGTGGTTTTCCTGGAATTCCGTTAGCAATTTTGTTTCCAGAAACACAGTTTCATTTGGTAGATTCTATCGGTAAAAAGATAAAAGTAGTAAATGAAGTTGTTGAAGGTTTAGGTTTAACAAACGTAAAAACTTCTAACTGTAGAGTAGAAGAGATAAAAGATACTTATGATTTTATTGTAAGTAGAGCAGTAGCGCAAATGGAAACTTTTGTTGGTTGGACAAAAGGTAGAATCTCAAAAAAGCAAAATCACGATTTAAAAAACGGGATTTTATATCTAAAAGGTGGAGATTTATCTGAAGAATTGAAATTATACACATCTGCTACAATTTATGATTTACCTGACTTTTTTGAAGAAGATTTTTATGAAACCAAAAAAGTGGTTCACTTAGGGATGAAATATAAAGCGTAGCGCTTTTTATAAAAAATAAATTATTTAGATTCTTAAAGGTTGCTATTTTTTAGCAGCCTTTTTTGTTGCTACAACACTAATTATTAAAATTTGAGTTGCATGAAACAACATGAGTGGTAATAAGATAATACCAATAGAGGCCATATTACCAAAGATTATTTTTGAAAAAACGGTACCATGAACTAAAGATTTTTTTGTTCCACAAAACTGTGCTGTAATTTGATCTTCTGTATCTAGTTGTAGTTTTTTTGATAAAAAACCAGTGAGAAAAAAAGCGAGACTAAATAAGACAATAACACCAACTAGGATTAGCATTAAGTCTACAAAAGAAACAGCACTAAATATCTTTCCTTCAAAAGATTCTGCAAAACTCTTGTAAATAATTAATAGGATAATCGATTTATCAAAAAGGGTTAATTTACTATTGTGTTTCTGAACAAAAGCACCCAAAAAATGTTGTAAAAAAAGACCTATTACAACAGGAACAATTATTTGTAAAATCAGTTTTAGGTAGATTTCTGTAAAATCAAAATCAGATTGAATTTCATTTACAAATAACCCCATCCATAATGGAGTTATGGCAATACCAATAATGCCAGAAATACTTGCGTTAAAAATGGCTCCAGGAATATTTCCTTTAGCTAAAGAAACCATAACCACTGAAGAAGATACGGTAGATGGCAATGCGGCCAAGAAGAAGAAAGCCAACCAAATGGTTTCTTGTTCTTTATTTTGAATAAATGGATGTATCAATAAAACAAGTATTGGAAAAATTAAAAAAGTAGATAATTGTACCAAAACATGTAATTTCCAGTTTTTGAGTCCTGCTTTTAACTTACTCGGACTCAATTTTAATCCATAGAAAAAGAAAATAAGCGAAATACCAATAGAGCTAATAGTGTTGATAGGGAATTTGTTTTCTTGTGTTCCCCATTGCGGAAATAGATACGCTAGTAATATTACGATGATTATAGATACTACAAATTTATCAATCTTTATGTTCATATATTTTATTGTAAAATTAACAAATCATCATTAAACGAGGTTCACCTGTCTTTTCCTTTGGGGCTCTATGTAAGCAAGGAAGTACTTCGCTTTCTGGATGATCTATTGCTAGTTTCCATAAATGTCCAATACCTAAGTTAATAGGTTGCGCTTCTGGCTTCGCTTGATAATGCAGATCAAAGAAAAATTCACTTAAAAAGGATTCAAAACCTTCATCAGATTCTTCTCCGTATAATTTTTTAAGTTCTGCTCTTATTTCTGGAATTAAAATTTTTTGTGTGCCTTGTGAATTGGGTAAAATATCACTTGACGCTCCGTGATACGTGCATAAAAAAGTATCTGCAGGTATTGGAGAACGATCTACATGAAACGAATATACATCCGTAGGGAAAAAAGGAAATGCATCATCTCTTTCGTAATGCTTGATGATATTTAACGTTGGAATTTTTCCATGCTCTTTTAATACGTTGAAGTCATTTAAAAGAATTTCTCTCGCAAGTTGACCTTGTTCACTTAACTGAAGTTCTAGAAGTTGTTTAGGAAGAATTTCTGCCATATTTCCATCTAGTGTAATTTTATTGACTATTTCAGAAAAATCACCTTTTAAAGTACGGTTCCAACAGATTGCGTTAATATCTCCTTTAAATTTTGTAGATAGTAAATCATTAAAGTTATCAACTTTATAAATTTGACTTTTATGCTGAGATAAGCTCATTATGGTTTCCTTCTTTTGTGTATATCTATAAAATAACGAAAAGTTATAGATGCAAAGTTCTATTTTTTTAGGATAGGATTAAGCCAAAATAAATAAAAATTTATTTATTTCTCAAACAAAACCATCATAGAAATAGCAGGAACATTTACTTGGTTTGTTACTTCTTGTTTTCCTTCAAAATCAAAAGTATCTTTTAGTACGGCAATTTTATAAGTTTGGTCTAATTGATAACTGATCGTTGTATTTTCTCTATTAAAAATAACCAATATTTTTGACCAAGAATCTTTATTGGCATTATTTTTAAGTTGATAAGAAACCAAACCATGGTCTATTTTCTTAAACTCTAAATTTTCCTGTACCTTTTTAGCAGTAGCCATTCTAAATGCAGGATGTTTCTTCCTTAATTGAATCAGGTTTTTATAATAGGCTAGAACATCTGCATTTTTTACTTTTAAAGCCCAATCTATTTCATTTATTTTATCAGGAGATTTATACGAATTATGATCTCCTTTTTTGGTACTCATTATTTCTGAACCTTCATGTAAAAAAGGAGTTCCTTGAGAAGTCATTACAATGGCAGTTGCCAACTTATGCATCGCTTTAATTTGTTTGTAATTGGCATCGGGTCTAGATATTTTTAATTTATCGTATAAGGTGTAATTGTCGTGGCAAGAAACATAATTAATAGCTTGCCAAGGTTGCTGTGCCCATGGAAAATCTGTATGATTTATGTACATGTAATTTACTTGAGGATGTTCTATAACTCCTACAATTCCACATTTTAGAGATTCCTCTTTAAATTTTGCGCCACTAACAAACCCAGTACTTCTATCATCAAACGTGCTTCCTTTTATAGCGTCTCTAATTTCATCAGAAAAAGCTGCTATTTTTGGCATTTGGGGAATGTGTTTTTTTAACGCTCTTTTTTCTTCCGGTAACGGAGAATCTCCACCTGTCCAACCTTCACCATAAATAAGTGCACTTGGATTTATTTTTGTGACTTCATCTGCAATTAAATTCATGGTTTCTACATCATGAATTCCCATTAAATCGAAACGAAAACCATCTAAATGATATTCCTCTGTCCAATACTTAACAGATTCAAGTATGAATTTTCTGGTCATTGTTCGTTCAGAAGATGTTTCATTTCCGCAACCAGAAGCATTAGAATAGCTTCCGTCTTCATTAAAACGATAATAATATTTTGGGTTTTCTAAGTTAAAATTAGAGTTTTCTATAACTCCAGTATGGTTGTAAACAACATCTAAAATAACTCCAATTCCGGCATTGTGAAATGCTTGTACCATTTTTTTAAATTCGGGAATTCTTACTTCTGCTTTAAACGGATTTGTAGAAAAAGAACCTTCTGGTACATTGTAGTTTTGAGGGTCGTAACCCCAATTAAATTGTGGGATTTCTAAATGATTTTCATCAATAGAATATTGATCGAAAGTGGGTAATATATGAACGTGTGTAATTCCTAACCTTTTAATGTGATCGATAGCTGTTGGTACATCAAGATTGCTTTTTACGCCTTCTTCTATCAAACCTAAATATTTACCAGGATAAGAAGAATTGGCTTCAGTTTGAATGGTAATATTTCTAATATGCAATTCATAAATAATCGCAGCATTTGGCGAATCTAATTGTACATATGTATCCTTTTTCCAATTTTTAGGATTTGTTTTATTAAAGTTTAAAACCATGGCTCTTTGTCCATTTACACCTACTGCTTTTGCATAAATACCTGGGGTTTCTGCTAGCCAATTATTGTCAATACAAATTTGATAGGTGTAATAAGTTCCGTTTAAATCTCCTTTAACCATTTTTTGCCAAAGTCCATTTTCTTTAGCTTCTAAGTCTAATACTGTAAAGGCTTCAGAATTATTTCCGGTTTTGTACAAATTTAGTTTTACGGCAGTTGCAGTTGGAGACCAAATTTTAAAAGTAGTTTTTTCTTTAGAATAGTCTAACCAAAGACTTTTATCTGTTGTAGGGTATTCTTCAAATGAAGAAAATTTATGAGCATCTTGTTTCATTTCATGTCAATTGAAAGTACAAGAAAGTTCCTCATTTTTATTGAACTATGCAACGAAATTATTGAAAATATTTAGTCGTAAACAAATGCATTATTCAGGTAAATCAAAAGGATGTTGAAAACCTTTTTTTATTAAGTCTACACTATATAAGTTTTTTGTAGCCGTAACAAATAATGTTTTCTTATCAGATTTACCAAAAGTGCAATTTGTGGTTTGTTCTGGAAATAAAATAGCACCAGTTTTCGTTCCGTTTTTATCAAAAATCTGAATTGTAAGTTTAGATGCTACGTATAAGTTGCCTTCTGTGTCTAATGCCATTCCGTCTGCTTGAGATTTTACTTCACCATCATTTGCGTTTGTGATTGTAGCAAAAACTATTTTGTTGCTAATTGTACCGTCTTTGGGGTTGATGTCAAACTTATAAATATCATGCGTATCAGAATCGTTTACAAAAAGATGTTTTCCATCAATAGAAATTAAAACGCCATTTGGGAATGTGAATCCTGATTCGGTGGCAACTGTTAGTTTTCCTGCTGGAGTGATATAATAAACGCTTCTGGCAGATTGAAAAGGAGGATTCCTTCTTGTTGGATCGGTAAAGTAAATTCCGCCTTTTTTATCGATACAAATGTCGTTTGGGTTGTCAAAACGTTTTCCATTGTATTCGGAATGCAAGGTTTCAATCAGTGTTCCATCTATCTTTCTTCTGGCAATATTTCCAGCTCTAAACCCACAGACGATTAAATTAGAATCGTTATCAAACATTAATCCATTACAACCATCGGTATTATTATCAAAAGCTAATGAAAAGGTATTATTGGTTACAGAGTATTTGTATATTTTTTTATCAGGAATATCCGAAAAATAAATAAATTCAGCGCCATCCCAAGCTGGACCTTCAATAAAACGAAATTGATCTGTACTTAATTTTACAGGTGTTTGTGCTTTAACCTGATAAGAAAAAGTAATAATAATGACAAGAGATAAAAATTTAGTTTTCATAATTCATATTTTTAATTACGAATATAGAAAGTATGTAGAGGGTTAAAAGGACTTTTATTACCCTTTAGATAGCTGTTTTTATCTGATACGAATAGTTTTATTAGAATTTCTCTAAAAAATTGAAGAAGCTGTTTTTGATGTAAACTTCTCTAAAAATAACATCCCTTTATAAGAATTTCCTTTTTTATTTAATTTCGGACTCCAAACGACAATACAGTATTTATCAGGATGAATAGCAACAATGCCACCACCAACACCACTTTTACCAGGTAAACCTACACGAAAAGCGAACTCACCAGATTCATCATAAAAACCACACGTAAGCATAATGGCATTAATCCTTTTTGTTTGACTTTCAGTAATTACTTTTTCTCCTTTTTTAGTAGTAAAATTATCAATCGTTAAAAATAAAAATATTTGAGAAAGCTCTTTACAAGTCATTTCTAAAGAGCAAGTATGAAAGTAGAGATCTAAAACTTCTTCAACATTATTTTTAATGTTACCAAAAGACTTTATAAAATTACAAAGAGCTACATTTCTAAAGCCAGAAACTCTTTCAGATTCCGCTACTTTTTCATCATAATTTAAGGTAGGATTGTTAGAAATTTCTCTACAAAAATCTAAAAAATCTGCTTTTGGGTTTTTAAGATGACTTACCAATACATCACAAATTACAATAGCCCCTGCATTTATAAAAGGGTTTCTTGGTTTCCCTAAATCAGCTTCTAATTGTAATAAAGAATTAAAAGGGTTTCCAGATGGTTCTACATCAACTCTGTCCCATAATTCAGCACCTTCAAACTTATAAGCTAAACTTAGAGTTAACACTTTAGAAATACTTTGAATAGAAAATTTTGTTTCAAAATCTCCAATTCCAAAATTTTCATTTTTGATGTTCGTAATACTTATACCAAAACTATTAGCATCTACAAAAGCCAATTCCGGAATATAACTAGCTACTTTACCAATATCATCAATATTTTTAACGTCGTTATAAACGCATTCAATTACTTCCTTATATTTTTCCATTGATAATCTATAAAATTAGAGATTGCAAACCTATTAGAATATTTCTTAAGAAGCAACAAATTAGAAATCAAAAAAAAGGAACTACATTGCTGTAATTCCTTTTGTTATTTATGAGATTCCTCAATCGCCTAAAAAGGCTCATTTCGGAATGATAGTTGTTATATGGTAGTTAAACAATCTCTACAAACAAACCTTCGTCTGTTTTAGAAACCTTGGCAACTTTATGTTTTGTTAAACCTTTAATGGTTTTATCCCATTTTTTATTAGACAAACCAGATTTTACTTTTAAATCATTTAAGTCTATTTTTTCTGCTTTGGTAATAATTGCTAAAAGTCCTTTTTCATCATCATTTAATTCAACTGAAGCAGCCTTTTTCTCTGGTCTCATTTGAGGGAAGAAAAGTACTTCTTGTATCGATTGATTGTTAGTTAAAAACATGATTAAACGGTCCATTCCAATTCCCATTCCTGACGTTGGAGGCATTCCGTATTCTAATGCACGTAAGAAATCTTCATCAATAAACTCAGTAGCTTCATCATCACCTTTTTGAGCCAATTTAAGTTGATGCTCAAAACGCTCACGTTGGTCAATTGGGTCATTTAATTCAGAATAAGCATTTGCAACTTCCTTTCCACAAACCATTAACTCAAAACGCTCTGTTAATTCTGGGTTGTCTCTGTGTTCTTTACAAAGAGGAGACATTTCTTTCGGATAATCGGTAATAAAAGTTGGCTGAATGTAGTTTGCTTCACATTTTTCACCAAAAATTTCATCAATTAATTTTCCTTTCCCCATAGTTTCATCCACAGGAATATTCATTCCTTTAGCAGCGGTTCTAATTTCATCTTCTGTTTTTCCAGTAATGTCAAAACCAGTAAAATGTTTAATAGAATCTGCCATTGTTACTCTGGCATAAGGAGCTTTAAAGTTAATTTGGTGTTCACCAAAAGTAGCTTCAGATGTTCCGTTTACAGCTATTGCACAATGCTCTAAAAGTTTTTCAGAAAAATCCATCATCCAATTGTAATCTTTGTAAGAAACATAGATTTCCATGGCTGTAAATTCTGGGTTATGCGTTCTGTCCATTCCTTCATTTCTAAAGTTTTTAGAGAATTCATAAACTCCATCAAAACCACCAACAATTAATCTTTTTAAGTACAATTCATTAGCAATTCTCATATATAACGGAATGTCTAAAGAATTGTGATGCGTCATAAAAGGCCTTGCTGCTGCTCCTCCAGGAATTGGTTGTAAAACCGGAGTTTCAACTTCAAAATACCCAGCATCGTTAAAGAACGAACGCATTGCATTAAACAACTTTGTTCTTTTAATAAACACTTCTTTTACATGCGGATTTACAACTAAATCTGCATAACGTTGTCTGTATCTTAATTCTGGATCTGTAAAAGCATCATAAACTTTACCATCTTTTTCTTTAGGTAATGGCAATGGTTTTAAAGATTTGCTTAACAACGTAAAGTTCTTAACACGCACTGTTTTTTCTCCCACTTTAGTGGTAAACAATTCTCCTTCAATTCCTACAAAATCACCTAAATCTAGTAATTTTTTAAAAACATCATTGTATAAGGTTTTATCCTCTCCAGCACAAATTTCATCTCTGTTAAAATACACTTGTATTCTACCTTCTCCGTCTTGCAACTGCGCAAAAGAAGCTTTTCCTTGTATGTTGATAGACATTAATCTACCCGCAATTACCACCTGTTTCTCTGCAACAAAATCCTTTTTTATTTCCTTTGAATTTGTATCTACAGGATATAAATCTGCCGGATAAGGATTGATGCCTAAAGCGCGTAATTTTACAAGCTTTTCTCTACGTACAACTTCTTGTTCTGATAATTGCATTTGCTGTTTAGTTTTCTAATGTTTATTTAAGAGCACAAAGATACAATCAAAAGCATTAATAGACAATTGAGAAATAAATAAAAAACAACTTCTTTATTTGAGAATATTAAAAAACATCGTATATTTGTCGGCTGCTTTTTGTTAGGGCAGCATTAGTTGTGTTGTTTTGGCGCTTTAGTAAAAGCGTCGTGGTTTTGTTAACCAATGGAAAGCTTCCCTGAAACGGGACGCTTTTTTTATGCTTTTTAATCACTTCGAAGTACTTTCATTTATGTGATATTCTCACTTCAATTTTACATTTTATTTTTTTGTAGCTATTTCCAGCTTTCCGTTATATCTTTTTTCTTCTGTTCTCGATACAAATTTTTCATTCTTCAAAATTCACTCGAACTGACAGAAAAAAGGATGCCACTTTAATCTGGGCTAAACTTGTTTGTAGGCTTATAGCTTTAGGTTAATTTTATTCTGAACCTATGTTTTCTATGTTCCTATGTGTTCAATTTTTAAAAGAAATTTCCTTTAAACTCCCAAAACTGAATCACAAACAACACAAAATAAATAACTGAAATAGAAAACTTAATAGTTGTAGAAGCTAAAAAGCCAAAAAAAGCACCAAAAGAAGCCTTAATTGCTCTGTTTGTGTCTTTACTATCATAAAGTAATTCTCCGATTAGCGCACCTAAGAAAGTACCAATCAACATACCAAACGGAATAGGAGAGAGTAGGCCAACAATTAATCCGATTGTGGTTCCATAAACGCCATATTTAGTGCCGCCAAAACGTTTTGTTCCCATAGCAGGAATAAAATAATCGAGAATCCAAATTAGAATTGCTAATCCTAAAGTAATCCCTAAAAAAGTCCAATCCATCGGAATAATCGTAATAAAATGTAATAAAAGTAAACCCACCCAACTTGTTAAAGGGCCAGGTAAAACTGGTAAAAATGAGCCAATAATACCTAAGCACACAAAAAGAAATCCTAAGAGTAATAAAAAAATATCCATATTTTATTTTAATAATTATACTGCTTTAAAGTCAATAATAACAGCATTTTTCTAATAATAAGACGATTACAAATTAGGTTTGTTACAATAATCATTAACTATAAAGTTAGTTAAAACTAAATATTTAGTTATATTTGTATTTTTGAACTAAAAACTTAGTTGATATTATGAGCAAACAATTAACAAAAGCAGAAGAGCAAATTATGCAAGTACTTTGGGATTTGCAAGAAGCTTCCGTAAAAGAAGTAATAGATAAACTACCAGAGCCTAAACCGGCATATAACACCGTTTCTACCATTATTAGAATTTTAGAAACGAAAGAATTTGTAGACCATAAACCTGTTGGAAGAGGATTTTTATATTTTCCAATAATAGAAAAAGAAACCTACAGTAACCAAAGTTTACACAAATTAATGAATGGTTATTTCGATGGTTCATTTAAGAGTATGGTTTCCTTTTTTGTAAAAGAAAATAAAATGGATGTTTCTGAATTAGAATCTATTTTAAAGGAAGTGAATAAGAAAGAGTAAGCAGTCTTTCAGTATTCAGTTGGCAGTCTCAGTTAGCAGTCTTAATTATTATGAATAAAAAACAGTTCTCAGTTGCAATTTGTAGTAGGAGTTGTTTTTTTTTTTAAATATTGAAATTATCTGTCATTCCGATGAAGAATGAAGAGGAATCTCATAATTATCTGTTGGTATGAGATTTCTCAATCACCTAAAAAGGTTCATTTCGAAATGACAAACAGTAAAAGTTAAAATTAAAAAAACTATGATTAATTATATTTTACAAGTCATATTATTTCAAGTATTGTTCTTGGCTATTTATGATTTTTTCTTAAGTAAAGAAACCTTCTTTACAAAAAACAGATGGTATTTACTTACAACACCCATTTTATCTTTTGTGTTGCCATTTATAAAAATACCAACGTTTCAAAAAGCAGTTCCGAAAGAAATGATTATCTATTTACCAGAAATCTTTTTATCACCAGAAAAAGTGATACAGAAAACTGTAATGTATCAATCTGTAAGTGAAGTAAATTATATAAATATATTATTTTATGTAGGCGTTGCTATTTTTTCAGTCTTATTTTTAGTCAAGTTTTTAAAAATTATCAGCTTAATTAGCAAAAATGAAATTGTTAAAAAACCATCTTACAAATTGGTTTTACTACCTGAAGAAACCAAAGCATTTTCTTTTTTTAACTTCATATTTTTAGGACAAGAAATTCCCGTTTCTCAACAGCAGCAAATTATAGCACATGAGTTTGTACATAGCAAACAAAAACATTCATTCGATTTGTTATTCTTCGAGTTTTTAAAAATCGTCATGTGGTTTAACCCTATGATTTATTTCTATCAGAAAAGAATCACTTTACTACATGAGTACATTTCTGACGAAGTGGCTGCAAAATCAGCAACCAAAGAAATGTATATCAATAATTTATTATCCAACTTTTTTCAAGTTGAAAACATAGCGTTTGTCAATCAATTTTATAAAAAAACCTTAATTAAAAAAAGAATTATTATGATGAAGAAAACACAATCAAAAAAAATGAATCAATTAAAATATTTGGTCTTGATTCCGGTATTGGCAAGTATGTTATTTTACACTTCTTGTGCCTCAAAAGCTACAGTAAATAGATTGACAGAGTCTGAAAAAATTGCACATGAAAATTTAAAAAATGTTGCTTTAGAAAATCAAAATTTAAAGGATTCCATTAGTAAGTTAAATGATGAAATAGCATTTAATTTAAAATCTAATAAATTTCTGAAAAAGAAACTATATGATAAAGTTGATGAAAGAGTAAAAGCTGAAAGAGATGGTAATTTTGTTTCTTTTATGATAATTGACAAAGCACCTACTTTCCCTGGCTGTGAATCTGGAGATAAAAAATGTTTTTCTAAAGGTGTTCAAAAACATTTTGGAAAATATTTTGATGCAGATATGGTAAATACACTTGGTTTAGATGCTGGTAGAAAAAGAGTTTTTGTTGGCTTTAAAATAGATAGTGAAGGGAATGTTGTAGATATTGCGGCAAGAGCTCCACATCCAAAAATTAAAGCAGAGGTTATTAGGGTAATGAAGTCTTTACCTAAAATGATTCCAGGAGAACAAGATGGTGAAAAAGTAGGAGTAAAATATTCAATTCCGTTTGCAGTAATAGTAGAGAAAAAGGTTTAGAAAAAGAAAATTGTATTTTTATTTGAAATGGTTAAAGTCGGGTTACATACTCCGGCTTTTTCTTGTTTAAATAGGTTCTTTTTTGTGTGTTAAATATTTAGAATAAAAGTCGTTAAAGTTTTGTAAATTCACATTTTAATTAAAAGTATGTATTTAAGGTTTTTATCTTTTTTAATAATGATGGTTTTTATCACTTCTTGTGATTTATTTTGCCCTCCAAAAAGCAATAATAGTGCAGCTTTAGATACGATTGTAGATTTTTCTTCTGTAGATACTTTTCCTTCTTTCAAAGGTTGCGACGCTATCATTGATAAACAACAAAAAATGGATTGTTTTAGAACAACTATCCATCAGAAGATAGGAGCGGAGTTGCAACAACATTCATTGGCTGTTAAAGATTCTATCAATGAAATTGTGTATGTAGATGTCATTATAAATGCAGAAGGAATCTTTAGTTTAGATACTATTCAGGCTTCTGAAAAGCTTAAAAAGGAATTACCAGAATTAGATAGTTTACTAAAAGCGAGTGTAGAAAAACTTCCAAAAATCTATCCAGCAAACAAAAGAGGAATACCGGTTACTACTAAATATAGATTGCCGATTAGAATTCAATTAACAGAATAATTAATTCCTGCCATTCGGAAAGGAGAAATTACATAGGTGAGCTAACGTAAAAAAAAGCAACTTTATGAGATTTCTCCCGAAAAGGTTCGAAATGACAATACTGGACGCTGAAAATACAATCATTTCATTTCGAATTATTTAGACATTCCATAACTGTGCTACCACAAAACTAAGCAACAACAATTGTCATTTCGAGGTAAGGAGAAATCTCATTACAGTGATAACAAGAGACTAATCAAATTTTATGTGATTTCTCTCTCTGTTGGAAATGACAAAAAAGGAAATTATCATTTGCTTTCTTCTTTTTTAAGCATAAAAAAACTCAAACAGTAATAGTTTGAGTTTTTGTTTATTTTAAAAGAATACAAAAGGCAACTGCGTTGCCTAATTCAACATTTTCCAAAGTTTGTCTTTCAATTCTTGTAATCCTTTTTGAGCAACAGAAGATATAAATATAGCCTCGACACCTTTTGGTAAATCTGCTTTTATTTCTGCTTCTAGCTCTTCATCTAACATATCTGTTTTAGAAATAGCTAATAAACGGTCTTTATCTAACAATTCTGGATTGTGTTGTTTTAGCTCGTTTAAAAGAATTTCATATTCTTTATTAATGTCATCACTATCTGCGGGAACTAAGAATAACAACGCCGAGTTACGTTCTATATGACGTAAAAAACGATGTCCTAATCCTTTTCCTTCAGCAGCACCTTCAATAATTCCAGGAATATCTGCAATTACAAATGTTTGATGATTTCTATGTTCTACAATACCTAAATTCGGTTTTAAAGTAGTAAAAGCATAATCTGCAATTTTTGGTTTTGCAGAAGTTAAAACAGACAATAAAGTAGATTTTCCTGCATTAGGGAAACCAACCAAACCAACATCTGCTAATAGTTTTAATTCCATTCTAAACCAACCATCAAAACCATCCATTCCAGGTTGAGCGTATCTTGGTGTTTGATTTGTAGAAGATTTAAAGTTCCAGTTTCCTAGACCTCCTTTTCCTCCACGTAATAAAACTACTTCTTTTTGATGTTCTGTAATTTCTATTATTACTTCGTCAGTATCAGCATCTTTAATAATGGTACCTAAAGGCACATCAATATAAATATCATCTGCATCTGCACCAGAACTTCTACTAGCACTTCCGCCACCACCACTTTCGGCTCTAAAATGACGTTTAAATTTTAGATGAAACAACGTCCACATGTTTTTATCACCACGTAAAATAATGTGTCCTCCACGTCCACCGTCTCCACCGTCAGGTCCACCTTTGGTAATATACTTTTCTCTATGTAAGTGCATAGAACCTTGTCCGCCTTTACCAGAAGAAGCGTATATTTTTATGTAATCGACAAAATTTCCTTCAGTCATAATTCTTGTTTAATCGTGTAAATGTTTAAGTGTTTAATTGCCCTATGTAATATACGTTTAAAGGTTACACAGTTAAACAATTACACAGTTACACATTTTATAAAGTATCAAATACTTTTGCAATTCTTTGTGTAATTTCTTCAATAGAACCCAAACCATTAACGCCATAGTATTTATTCTGAGCTTCAAAATAATCTTTTAAAACAGCTGTTTTGGTATTGTATTCATTAAAACGGTTTCTAATTTTACTTTCATCAGTATCATCAGTTCTTCCGCTTGTTTTTCCTCTTTCTAATAAACGAGTTACTAAAGCATCTTCAGGAACTTCTAAAGCTACCATTCCGTTTATTTGTTCTCCTTTTTCAGCTAAAAAAGCATCTAATGCTTCTGCTTGAGATTCTGTTCTAGGAAACCCATCAAAAATAAAGCCATTTGCATCAGCATTTTTTTCAACTTCAGCTTTTAGCATATTTATAGTTACTTGATCCGGAACTAAATCTCCTTCATCCATATATTTTTTAGCTAACAAGCCTAATTCAGTTTTATTTTTAATGTTAAAACGGAATACATCTCCTGTAGAGATATGCACTAAGTTGTACATGTCCTTTAAAAAATCTGCTTGTGTTCCTTTCCCTGCACCTGGAGGGCCAAATAATACGATGTTTTTCATTTTAGGTTGTGTTGATAATTGATAAATTGCAGGGTAGTTTCTCCCTAAACCATTATAATCTAATCCGTAACCAACAATAAATTTATCTTCAATTCCTTTTCCGATATAATCGATTGGTAGTTCTTTTCTAAATACGTCTGGTTTAAAAAATAACGTTGCAACTTTTAATTGTTTTAAATTTTTATCTCTAAAGATATTATAAATTTCTTGAAGAGTGTTCCCTGTATCTATAATATCTTCTAATATAATTACAGTTCTTCCTGTTAAATCTTCATTAATACCTACTAATTGTTTTACGTTTTCTGTAGAAGTAGTGCCGCTATAAGAAGCTAATTTTACAAAAGAAACCTCACAATCTCCATTAAATTCTCTAACAAAGTCTGCTGCAAATAAAAAGCACCCGTTTAAAATTCCTACAAAAATAGGAACTTCCCCTTTAGGTAAGTCTTCTTTTACTTGTACTGCTAATTGCTTTACGATTACTGCAATTTCTTCCTTAGTAATAAAAGGTTTAAAATATAGATCTTGAAGTTTTATAATACTCATTAGATTGTTGTTTTTAATAGCTATTTGTTGAATGAAAAAACCGTTTTTAATCTGATCTCACAAATTAAAAACGGTTTTAATATTTCTATAAATAAGTTTAATTATTTTTTTCTTCTTTTTTAGAAGTATCAAACATAATTGGTGTTGCCACAAATAATGATGAATAGGTACCTACTACTACACCAATAATTAAGGCGAACATAAATCCTTTAATAGAGTCTCCTCCAAATAAGAAGATTGCTAACATTACTAATAATGTTGTTAAAGATGTATTTATAGTTCTACCTAAAGTAGAGCTTAATGCTTTGTCTACAACTTCGCTGTATTTCCAATTAGGATGTGTTCCTGTAAACTCTCTAATTCTATCGAAAATAACCACAGTATCATTCAGAGAGTATCCAACTACGGTTAGAATTGCTGCTATAAATGATTGACCTATTTCCATATCAAAAGGCATAAAGCTGTATGTAATAGAGAATACACTTAATACAATTAAAACATCATGGAAAACTGCAGTTACAGCTCCAATAGAGAAAGATACCTTTCTAAAACGTAATAAGATGTATAAGAAAACAACTAATAATGATCCAAATACCGCGTATAATGCTGATGTTTTAATATCATCTGCAATAGTTGGCTCTACTTTCATATAACTCATTACACCAGAACCTTCTTTTTCGAAACCTGGTTTAAAGTTTTCATAAGTAGTTGTTCCTAAATAAGATTTTAATCCTGTAAATAATGCACTCTGAACTTGGTCATCTACATCTTGTCCATCTTCATCAATTTTATAAACTGTTGTTATTTTTAATTGACGATCAGAACCGTATGTTTTTACTTCTGGAGCCGTACCAAAAGCATCTTTTAAAGTAGAAGCAACTTCTGTAGCATTCATGCTTTGATCGAAACGAACAACGTAAGAACGTCCTCCTTTAAAATCTACACCTTGCTTTAATCCGATAGAGAAAATAGAAACAATACCTGCAATAATTACAGCACCAGAAACGATGTACGCAATTTTACGTTTTCTTAAGAATTCTATATTTATGTTTTGGAACCATCCTTTAGAGATAGAAGTATTAAATGTTAATTTACCACCTTTGTTAATAGATCTGTCTATTAATAAACGAGTAATAAATACTGCTGTAAATAATGACGTTGCAATACCAATCATTAATGTTAAAGCAAAACCTTTAATTGGTCCTGTACCAAAAACATATAAAATAACACCTGTTAAAAGCGTTGTAATATTTGCATCTATAATTGCAGATAAAGCTCCTTTAATAGAGAACCCTTCTTCTACAGACTGTTTTAATCCTTTCTTAATAGCTAAACTTTCCTTGATCCTTTCAAAGATAATTACGTTTGCATCTACAGACATACCAATGGTTAAGATAATACCTGCAATACCAGGCAATGTTAACACGGCGTTGAAAGAAGCTAAAATTCCGAAGATAAATAAGATGTTTACCGCTAAAGCGATGTCTGCATATAAACCAGCTTTTCCGTAATATAAAGCCATCCAAACTAATACTAATAAAATAGCTAATCCAAAAGATTGAATACTATGATCTATAGATTCTTGTCCTAATGATGGCCCTACAACTTCTATTTGAATAATTCTTGCAGCTGCAGGTAATTTACCCGCTTTTAATACAGTAGCAATATCTTCTGCTTCTGTAATTGTCATTGTTCCACCAGAAATAGAAGTTCTACCTCCAGTAATTGGCGTATTTACAGAAGGAGCAGTATATACATAGTCATCTAATACAACAGCAACAAATTTACCTTGGTTTTCGGTAGTCATTTTAGCCCATTGTTTTGTTCCAGAACTGTTCATAGTCATAGAAACTTCTGGCTTATTTAATTGGTCAAATACTTGAGAAGCATCTAAAATAACATCACCCTCAATAGTAGCATTACCACTACGGCTTCCTTTAATTGCATATAATCCAATTAGCTCAGTTCCGTCTGTACCTTTGTTAGATTTATAATCCCATAAGAATTTAACGTACTTTAATTCGTTAGGCAATAAAGCTTTTACGTCTTTTCTGCTTAATAAATCATTTACCATTGCCGTATCTAACACTCTAGCTTGTCCTACTAGAGAACTCATTTGTTGCTGAGATTGTGCTACGTTAGGAAATAAATAGGTGAAAAGGTTTTTTTGATTTACATCTGTAGAATCGATTGATTCACCTAATAAATCATCAATATCATCTGTTTTAGTTGAGTCGATTACTTTTTCTGCTGCACTGTTGTCTTTTAAGATTTCAGCAATTTTAGCATTTGCAGTAAAAAAGTAATTCTGAACTTCTACATTGGTATAAACTTCCCAAAACTGTAATTCTGCTTTACTAGTAATTAAACGAGTAACACGCTCAATATCTTTTGCTCCTGGTAATTCAATTTGAATTCTACCAGAATTTCCAATTCTTTGAATGTTTGGTTGTGTAACACCAAATTTATCAATTCTACTTCTTAATACTTCAAAAGCAGTACCAATAGAACTGTTAATCTCTTCTTGTAAAGTTGCTTTAACGGTAGCATTTGCTTCGTTAAAAGTAATTTTCTCGCTTAAAGCTTTTGTTCCAAAAATAGAAGGATCACTTAATTTAGTGTCTCCTGCAACTTTTTCAAACTCTTCAAAAAATAAGTCTAAATAAGTAGCGTTACTACTTTTTTGAGCTTCATCTGCAGCCTCTAGTGCTTGGTTAAAAGCAACGTTTTTAGAGTCGTTAGCTAAGCTTTTTAAAACTTCTTTTACAGATACTTGCAAAATAGCATTAACACCACCTTTTAAATCTAGACCAAGATTCATTTCTTTGTCTTTTACATCATTGTAGCTGTAAGAGGCAACACCTAAATTAATAATCTCTTGGTTTGCAACACTGTCTAAGTACTTTCTCTCAAAAGTAGCTTTTTGTCTTGCATCAATATTATCACCTTTGCTCTCAGCGTAAGCTACAGCGTCATCTTCTACCTTAGTGGCTAAAAATGTAAATGATAATTGGTATAAACTTACTATTCCAAAAAGGATAGCAAATAACTTTATAAGTCCTTTGTTTTGCATTTTATAATTATTTTATTGTCTAGGTTTTTAAAAAACGAGCAAATATATAGTTTCTCGTAAAATCTGACAATTATTTTTGTTGATTGTTTTTTGTAATTATGAGTTTGGTACTCATGATTTTAAAGTAGATATAAAAAAGTGTAAATGATTACATTTTTTATAGATGGAAGCTTCTGGGACCTGCTCTAACTTCTGGTTCGTTGTAAGATGTTTTATCTTTTATAAAAGGATTTGTTTTATGAACTTTATAACTAGTTTTAAAGAGTTGATTTTCTTTGTTTTGGTCTGCTTTTTTTAGGAAAGCAAATAAATTGTAATTGGTTATTTTATCTAAATTATATTTAAGTTCTACAACAAAATGAAAATCAGAATTAGAAATATCAGATTTATTTGTTATTTCATGAATATCAATATGGTATTTATAAGAATTCTCATCTTTTTCTTTATGATCAGGGTCTTCATTTAAAACTAACGTATGTTTCTTAGCTAGTTTTTTCTTGATTTTATCAATATGAAAAGTACTGTAGTAAGAAATCTTTAAAGTTCCGCTGTCTGTTTCATTGATTTTAATGTTTGAAACACCAATTTTTAATAGTTTTTCTTTTACGTCAGCAATGGTGCTTTCAATATCTTTTTGGTCAATTTTAACATCAACAAATTCGAGCACTATTTCTTGATTGGGTAAAGTAACCTCTTCATGAAATGCTCCGAAGCAAATAAATAGTAAGAATAAAGTACCGATGTACCATTTTGTTCTCATGTGTCAAATATATAAAAAAGATTGCTTTATCGTTCTGTAATAAAGAATCTAATTTAATTTTCTTGATAGGAACTTTAACAGATTATAATGTAATTTTAAATGCAAGATAATTGTCATATTCTTGCTTCTTAAAACTAATTATATTTACTCTTTTCTTTCATTGTAATTCTATGTTTTATGTTTTTTTTTAGTTGTTTATTACTTTGTGTTCTAGTTTTTTAAAATGTATTAGACTAGGTGTTGTGCATTTGTTTTATTACTTAGAATAGCATCGTTATATTGTACTGTTTTTATAAAATTTTGAGTTTTTTAATTGCGTTTTATTTGTGATAATCGAGTTTTATTTGTGAATTTGTTAAAAATTTTAACATAATTACAGTTATTTGATTATATTAATAAATTAAAAGGTTTTATTTAATGATTTGATTGTTGTATAATTTAAGTATGTTTGTTATTATACAATAACCCCCAAAATATTATACCAATTGAGTACTCTTTCCCTTTTAAAGCCTTGCTTGTTTTTTCGTTTTCTAAAAAAGAATAATTATAAAGACGCAAGTTATTTTTATAGGTCTTTTTTTAGTATTAAAAATATTAACTACTATTTGTTATTGTTTGAAGAGCTTAAACTAAGGAAGGTAGTTACTACTGAAAATGAAATTTTTTTTACTTCTAAGTTTAAATTCGGCAGTACAATTAGAAGTGTTAAAAGTGGTCTTAAAGATGATTTTCATACTGTTAAAACGCTTTGTGGTACAGTTATTTTATATTCTAAAACTATAATTGGAAGTGACAAAGTTATCTTGGAACTTCATTTTTATAAAAAAAAGTTAGTTCTTTTTAGGTATACTTTTTCTAATATGAATAATAAAAGTAAAATTGAAAATATCTTAAGGGAAAAATATTTAAATATTGACTCTAAGGTTTGTTTTTCAGAGTGTGCTATTAATGATTCTAATGGTAATTCTATCTTTGTAGATGATAAGGTTAATTTTTCTGTATTATACTTTTCTTTCAATTTTGAATTTCATGATTATGTTATGAATCTTAAAAAAATAAATGAAGAAAAAATTCTTGCTGAAAAATTAAATTGGAAGACAGAAATTATGAAAAGGCTTTAATGCTATTCTTTTTTGTTGAAAAGTAAAAATGTGTACCTATTGATAATTTATGGCTGTTATTCGTTTTTTAAAATGAGTGTAATACTCAACCTTATTTCCCCATAAGAAACTTCTTCGTTTAGTTTTTCGTAAATGGGTTTCAATGCTACTTTACGATCTAATTCATTAAAAGCAATTCGTACTTTATCTATAACTTTTGTATCCACAAGTTTTTCTAATTCCACCTCTTTTCCTTCCATATACAATTGAGAAAGGTGTGAAAAAACAGTAGTGATAGATAAGTTTCTTTTTTCTGCAATTTCTGAAGCATTAAAACCTTCTTGGTATAAATTAAACGTGTGTTGCATTGTACTAACTTTTCTAGGTTTTGCCACGCTTTTAAATTTACGAATCACGCTCATAAATTCGTCACCGTACTTTTCCATTTTGTTCATTCCAACCCCAGAAATAGCTAAAAATTCATTTTCGGTTGTTGGAAGTTCACTTGCCATTAATTTTAATGTTTTGTCATTAAAAATGATATACGCTGGCATGTTTTCTTCTTTAGCAATGGAATATCTTATTTTTTTTAGTTCTGTAAATAAATCTTTATTTGCTTCACTTCCAATTGTTGCTTTTATAGTTTTTGCTTTCTTCTTTTTGTCATCTGAAGTTAGAGGTGTTGTTAGTCGTATTGTTTTTTCTCCTTTTAAAACTGCCCACCCGATGGGTGATATTTTTAAAGCAGAATTTTCGCTATACATAATTTCTATCAAACCTTGGTTTGCCATTTGAATTACATAATCTCGCCAATCAAAAAAACTAACATCTTTTCCTATTCCGTATGTTTTTAGATTATAATACTGTTTGGAGTGGATATCTGCATTGTTACTTCCTCTTAAAACATTAATTAACATAGTAATTCCGTCTTTTTCTTTCATTCTTGCAATTCCAGAAAGTGCTTTTTGAGTTATAACAGTGCCTTCAAAATCTTTAGGAGGATTTTCGCAAACATCACAATTTCCACAGTTTTCTGTGAGATGCTCTCCAAAATAGGATAATAATATTTTTCTTCTACACGATTTAGCTTCTGCAAATTGAAGCATTCTGTTTAGTTTTTCTTTTTGCATATCGCTATTTGCTCCACCATCTGCAAATTGGCTGTATAATACAAAATCTCTCATGTTGTAGTAGAGGATAGTTTCTGATGGCAATCCGTCTCTTCCTGCTCTTCCTATTTCTTGATAATAGCCTTCTAAGTTTTTTGGTAAATTATAATGAATTACAAATCGAACATTTGATTTGTCAATCCCCATTCCAAAAGCAATCGTAGCTACAATTATTTTAGTATCGTCATTTATAAAATCCGTTTGTGTTTTTTCTCTTTCTTCATTATTCATTCCGGCATGATAAAATGCTACAGAATGACCTCTTTGCTTCAGGTGACTCGCTACTTCTTCGGTGTTTTTTCTACTCAAACAGTAAATAATACCACTTTGTTCTTTTCGTCGTTCTATAAAATTGCCGATTTCTTGTAGCTTTTTCTGTTTTGGAACTTGACCTCTAACTTCTATGCTTAAGTTTTTTCGATCAAAAGAAGAAATAAATAATTTAGAGTTTGTTAAGCCCAATTGGTCTTCAATATCTTTTCTAGCAGATTTATCCGCAGTAGCGGTTAAAGCCATAAAAGGTACTTTCGGTAAAGAGTTTCTAAAAACTTTTAGTTGTGTGTACTCAGGTCTAAAATCGTGTCCCCACATACTAACACAATGTGCTTCATCAATAGCGACTAATTTTATGTTTAATTCTCTAAGCCAAGTATTGCTTACGGATATTAATTTTTCTGGAGATAAATACAATAATTGTAATTCTCCATTCATTGCTCTACCAATTACATCGTTTTCTTCTTGCGGAGAAATGGAGCTGTTAAAAAAATCAGCTTTTATTCCGTTAGATTTTAAGGCTTGTACTTGATCTTTCATTAATGAAATCAATGGTGAAACTACAATGGTAATTCCATCAAAAACCAATGCGGGAATTTGGAAACAAATTGATTTCCCTCCTCCGGTAGGCATTAGTACAAAACTATCTTTTCCGTCTATGGTTCTGTTGATTATTTCTTCCTGTAAAGGACGAAAGTTGTCGTAACCGTATACGTTTTTTAAAAGGGTATGTGTTTGATTTTTCACTTTTTCAACAATTGGGGCTCAAATATACGGGTTTAGATATTTGTACAGTAATATCTATTTGGTTTCCTAGAAAAGATGGGATAGAAGTAGAGGTGTAAAAAAAGCCTCAAAGAATTTCTTTGAGGCTTTATGTATTATAATTTGTTGTAAAAGACTATTTATTATAATTCTAACAAAGCGTTAGTTGCTTTTACTCCTTTTGCAGAAGCTTGAATTTGAGTTTTTTCAGCATCAGATAATTTAATTTCTACAATGCTTTCAATTCCGTTTTTACCTAAAACAACAGGAACTCCAATACATAAATCACTTAAACCGAATTCACCTTCTAATAAAGAAGAACAAGGAAATATTTTTTTAGTATCACAAGCAATTGCTTGTACCATTGCAGAAACTGCTGCACCTGGAGCATACCAAGCAGAAGTACCTAATAAACCAGTTAAGGTTGCACCACCAACTTTAGTGTCTTGTAAAACTTGTTCTAATCTTTCTTCAGAAATAAATTCTGAAACAGGAACAGAGTTACGAGTAGCTAAACGAGTTAAAGGAACCATACCAGTGTCTGAGTGACCACCAATTACCATACCGTCAACATCAGAAATAGGCGCACCTAAAGCTTCTGCTAATCTGTATTTAAAACGAGCAGAATCTAAAGCACCACCCATTCCAATGATTTTGTTTTTTTGTAACCCAGTAGTTTTATGAACTAAATAAGTCATTGTATCCATTGGGTTAGAAACCACAATGATAATTGTATTTGGAGAGTGTTCTATTAAATTAGCTGAAACTGTTTTTACAATTCCTGCATTAATACCAATTAATTCTTCACGAGTCATTCCTGGTTTACGTGGAATACCAGAGGTAATAACACAAACATCAGAATTAGCTGTTTTAGAATAGTCATTTGTACTTCCTGTAATTTTTGTATCAAAACTGTTTAAAGAAGCCGTTTGCATTAAATCCATTGCTTTACCTTCTGCAAAACCTTCTTTAATGTCTAAAATAACAACTTCGGATGCAAAATCCTTAATTGCGATGTATTCTGCACAACTTGCACCTACTGCACCTGCTCCTACTACTGAAACTTTCATATATATAATTTTTAAGATTTATAATGTATTTGATCTCTAACAAAAGTACGAAAATTACTTAAGGTTTTAGTCTTATAAAAACAAAAAGACACCCTATAAAGGTGTCTTTTTACGAAAAGGATTTCGACTCTTTTTATCTAAAACTAAATGCAATACCTGCATTTACTGTGTTGTATTCTTGTAGGGTGTAGCTTCCGAAAATCTTAAAGAATCCTAAGCTTAATCTTGCTCCGATTGTAGATGTTAATCCACCAACTTTGTAGTTTAAGTTTAAAGGGTCTACAAGTGTTTTTCTATATGTTTGTCCAAGCCCTCCTGAATATTCTAATTCGTAAGTTCCGTTTATGTTTAAAGAAGAAGAACCGCTAACGTATCCAATACCTCCATAAACATTTATAAAAGGAAAATTTAATGAAGCTAAAGCTTGTACTGTATAAGAGTCTAATTTTAATTCTCCTAAACCGTCAGTTATGGTTACTCCATTGTCGTTAGGGTCGTCTATAGCACTTGTAACTGTCATATTCGTAAAAGCACCCATTATAGAAACATGAAGAGGTAATTTATCTAAAGGGCCAAACCAATTGGTGATTTCTTTTTTTATTCCTAAACCAAATAATTTTCCCTTTACATCATCGCTACCTACTTCTGGAACAACACGTACAGTTGCTTCAAATTGATAAGGTAGACCTAAGCTTATTTGTACGGATGGAGTTGGTGCTGCGTTTAAAGGTAGATCATCTCCAAAACCATCTGGCATTGTAAAGTTTCTCACTAATTCTGGGTGAATACCATTATTTATCGTAGGGTCTGAGTTTGCAGGTATGGTTACCTCAAAACCATTTTGTAAAGCACTATCACCACTCCCTAAAACGGTAGGAGAAGTTATTGGGTTTTGTGTGATTTTATCGGATAAGTTTAATGAATTTACATTAAAAATTTCTTTATCAGATGGAACAAGGGAAAGATTAGCGCCTATGGTGATATCAAAACCTAGTGTTTTGTGAACTTTTGCTGTGTGAAACCAACCGCTGCTCATTCCGTAGATAAAGCCTTCTGCCGCTGGTTTTAAATAAGCCTCTGTTAGTAGGTTTGCGTCTGAAATATCGGCAAAAAGAATGTTCTCTAAACCATCTTGTGCTTTTAGGTTAAATGTAAATGCAAATACGCAGATAATAATTAAAATGCTTTTTTTCATTGGTTGTGGTGCTTTATTTATAATTGGTTAAAGTTCTGTTAAAGTGATTGCTAAAATAGATAATTTTATTAATAAACAAAGGTTACTGATATTTTAATACTTTAAAAAGGGAGAAAATACCTATAAATGAGTATGTGCAAAACGTATGAAATATGTGTGTTTTATGGTCAAAAAAAATACACATTCCTATTGCTAGAAATGTGTATGATATAAAATTATTTAGATTGAAATCTTATACGTCTATGTTTGCGTATTTTGCATTTCTTTCTATAAAGTCTCTACGAGGAGGAACTTCATCTCCCATTAGCATAGAGAAAACTCTGTCTGCTTCTGCAGGACTATCAATTACCACTTTACGTAGTGTTCTAAATTCAGGATTCATTGTTGTGTCCCAAAGTTGATCTGCGTTCATTTCCCCAAGACCCTTGTAACGCTGTATGCTTACAGAACCACCCATGTTTTGAGCAATAATATCACGTTGATTGTCATCCCAAGCATATTCTCTTTTCTGACCTTTTTTAACTAAGTATAAAGGTGGTGTTGCAATGTAAATATAACCTTGCTCTACCATTTCTTTCATGTATCTAAAAAAGAACGTTAATATTAAGGTAGCAATATGTGAACCATCTACATCGGCATCACACATAATAACTACTTTATGGTAACGAACTTTAGATAAGTTTAAAGCTCTTGGATCTTCTTCTGTACCAATAGAAACACCTAAAGCTGTAAACATGTTTTTGATCTCTTCGTTTTCAAAAACTTTATGTTGCATTGCTTTTTCCACGTTCAAAATCTTTCCACGAAGTGGTAAAATTGCTTGAAAGTTTCTATCTCTACCTTGTTTTGCTGTTCCACCTGCCGAATCTCCCTCAACTAAGAAAATTTCGCATTGTGCTGGATCTGTTTCAGAACAGTCAGATAATTTACCAGGTAAACCACCAATAGACATTACCGTTTTACGTTGTACCATTTCTCTGGCTTTACGTGCAGCGTGTCTTGCGGTTGCAGCTAATATTACTTTCTGAACAATTGTTTTAGCATCATTTGGGTTTTCTTCTAAATAATCAGTTAACATTTCTGAAACTGCTTGCGAAACTGCAGCAGAAACTTCTCTGTTCCCTAATTTTGTTTTTGTTTGCCCTTCAAATTGTGGTTCTGCCACTTTTACAGAAACGATTGCCGTTAATCCTTCACGGAAATCATCACCAGCAATATCAAATTTTACATTTTTTAATAAACCAGATTCATCAGCATACTTTTTTAAAGTTCCTGTTAATCCACGTCTAAAACCAGATAAGTGCGTTCCTCCTTCGTGTGTGTTAATGTTGTTTACATAAGAATGTAAGTTCTCTGCATACGAAGTATTATATACCATGGCAACTTCAACAGGAATTCCGTTTTTTTCGCCTTCCATAGAAATTACTTGCGATGTTAATTGTTCGCGAGTAGAATCTAAATATTTAATAAATTCTGGTAAACCTTCATCAGAATGAAAAATTTCAGAAATAAAGTTTCCTTCATCATCTGTTTCACGTTTGTCTGTTAAAGTAATGGTAATCCCTTTATTTAAAAACGATAACTCGCGCATACGAGTAGCTAGCGTTTCGTAATTAAATACTGTAGTTTGTTTAAAGATAGATTTGTCTGGTAAAAAAGTAACAATTGTACCTGTAAAATCAGTTTCTCCAATGGTTTTAACTGGGTATAATGCTTTACCTTGAGAGTACTCTTGTCTCCAAACTTTACCATCTTTATGCACTGTTGCTACTAAAAGATCTGAAAGTGCGTTTACACAAGAAACACCAACACCGTGTAAACCTCCAGAAACTTTATAAGAATCTTTATCAAATTTACCACCAGCACCAATCTTTGTCATTACTACTTGTAATGCAGAAACGCCTTCTTTTTCGTGCATTCCAACAGGAATTCCACGTCCGTTATCTTTAGTTGTAACAGAATTATCTTCGTTTATAGTAACGTCAATTGTATCACAATAACCACCCATTGCTTCATCAATAGAGTTATCTACAACCTCGTATACCAAATGGTGTAAACCACGTACGCCAACGTCTCCAATATACATGGAAGGACGCATTCTAACATGCTCCATTCCTTCCAGTGCCTGAATACTGGAAGCATCATATTCTTTTTTAATTTCTTCGCTCATTATATAAAGTAAATTAATGTTTTTTTAGATTGATGAAATTTGCCCTTAAAAAGCAAAATTCACAATCTCAAATTTACAATTAATAAAGGGGTTTTAAAAGCTTTTTAGAGATTATTGTCTGAAATTATCAACATTTGTTAATTTTTAAAAAGTGCTTTAAATCGCTTAAAATGGGTGTTAAATTTAATTTTGATGTTTTTTAAATCGAGTTTAAATTTCGGTTGATTTAAAGTAGCTTAAACCTTTTGTTTTAAAACTACAAAATAGCAGACATTCTTAGTTTGAAGGAATATTAGTACGATATTAAGGTGTTATGGATATGTGTAAGTTAAGTTTATGATTCTTTGTTTAAAGTAGCTTATTTTACGGTTAAATTGATTAATAATTTATAAATCAGTTATTAATCTAAAAGTGTTTTTTCTGATAAAGGCAAACAACATTAATATGCTGAAACTTTGGTGTTATTGTTTTGTAAATTATCTGTATAGAATAGGTCCTAATGATTAAAAAAGTAACGTTTGTATGATTTTAAATTAATAAGAGTCTCGGTTTACGATGATAAATTTGCGGTTCAAATTAATTATAAACTCATAAAACAATGTTTTCAAAAATTGTACTTACATTTTTAACACTCTTTAGTGTAATTAGTATAAATGCCCAAGATATAGGTGTCCTAAAAGGAACTATTACTACAGAACAAGGAGAGCCTATTATGGGAGCAAATGTTCATGTTAAAAAAATAGCAAAAGGAGCAACTTCAAATGAAAATGGTACGTTTTTGTTAGATAAGATTGTTAAGGGGACATATCGTGTAGAGATTTCGTATTTAGGGTACAATACTATTATTAGTAATGTAGTTATTAATAAGTTAGAAACTATTCAGAACTTTGTTTTAAAAGAAAGTGCTTATCAATTAGAAGGTGTTGTGGTAACATCTCAAAAAAGAGAACAAAAAAATAAAGATGTGCCTATTGCAATAACTTCTTACGGAACGGATTTTTTAGAAAACCAAGGAACGTTTGAGTATGATGCATTATCTGAATATGTACCAGGTTTTCAAGTGCAAATTCAAAGTGTTAACAATCCTGGGATTGTAGTAAGAGGTATTACAAGTGATAGTGGAGATTCTAGAGTAGAGCCAAGAGTTTCTATTTTTCAAGACGGAGTTTCTATTAGTAAATCTAGAGGATCTGTGGTAGAATTGTATGATATAGAACGTGTAGAGGTTTTAAAAGGTCCGCAAGGAACGTTGTTTGGCAGAGGTGCACAGATAGGAGCAATGCATATTATTCAAAATAAAGCAAAAAATGAAACTTCTGGTGCTGTAAAATTAGGGTATGGTAACTTTAATCAGTTTTTAGCAACAGGACATTATAATGCACCTTTAGTTGAAGATAAATTATTTTTTAGAGCATCTGCAATTTATAATAAAAGAGATGGTTATATCGAAAACCTTTCTGGTGGAGATTTAAACGGAAAAGAAACAGTTGCTTTTAGAACCTCATTTAGATATTTATTAAATGATGAGACTACTTTAGATGTAATTGCAAACTGGCAACAAGATACGCCTCCGGGAACTTCTTTTAAAAGCGGAACTTATGCGCCATTCGGCGGAGATACAAACCCGAATACTTTTGCAGATTTAGAAAGGGGAGAAGAATTAGGTTTAGACAGAACTGTTTGGGGTGTTACTGCAATTTTAAAACATGATTTAAATGATGTTTGGGGTGTTACTGCTACTTCAGCGTACAGAAAATTTAATTCTGATGAAGCTTTTGATGCAGACGGAACTGCAGCTCCTGCTTTGTTTTTCCATGAGATATCAGAAGGAAAACAATTTAGCCAAGAGTTAAGATTCAATTTTGATACTGATGATAAGTTTAGAGGGTTTTTTGGAGGGAACTTCTTTTATGAAAAAGGTTCTCAAAGAGTGCCTTGGGAATATAATGAGCAAAGTGTAGCATTGTTATTTTTAAATCCGGAAGCTTTATTAATTAGTGGTGTGCCAACATTATTACCGAACGTACCAAATGATCCAGATACTTTTGGATCACTTGCAGGTGCTCCGTTAAATTCTTTTAATACAGAATCTAATACTAACTTTGGAGAAAATTATTCTGGAGATGTTTTTGCAGATGCTTCTTATGATTTTACAGATAAATTATCTGTTACTTTAGGATTAAGAGCAACATTAGAAAACATTAATGCAGGATATCAAGTAACGGATTCAGAAAATCCTTCTGTTTTAGGGCACTTATTAGGTAGTTATCCAAATGTGTTGTTTGCATCAACAAATGGAGAAAAAATAGAAGCTAGTGAAAACTTTTTATCAGCCGTTGGGCGTTTCGCTTTAAATTATGATGTAAATGATAATATTACATTATTTGGTACAGCAGCCCGAGGGAGAAGGCCAAATGTTATTAATGTAACGGCAACAGAAACAAATGTATTATCAGACGAGACAGTTTGGTCTTATGAGGTAGGTGCAAAATCATTGTTTTTAAATAATAAATTACAATTTGATGTTAATGCGTATGTGTATGAGTATTCAAATTTTCAAACAACTATTTCTAAATTTGAAGATGGAGTCTTAACGGCAACGCCAGAAGATAGTGGAAGTGCAAGTTCTTTTGGTTTTGAAACGGCTATGCAATATGCTTTTTCTAAGACATCAAGCTTTTTTGCAAATTATAGTTATATAGATGCTTCTTTTGATGACGAAGACTCTAATGGAAATGCACAAGCTTTAGCAGGAAATACATTTAGATTAACACCTAAGAATTCTTTTTCTGCAGGATTTAATATCAACATAGATGCTACTAAAAATTTAAGCTACTTTTTTAGACCAACTTATACGTATAAATCTAAAGTATTTTTTGAAGAAACAAATTTGCCAGATATTTCTCAAGATGGGTACGGAATTTTAAATTTTAAAACAGGTCTTGTAATTAACAAAGATTACGAACTTACTTTCTTTATGAATAATGCTTTAAATAAAGAGTTTATTGTTGATGCAGGTAATACTGGAGGAGCTTTTGGTATACCAACCTTTATTGCTGGGGCACCAAGATTTTTTGGAATGCAAGTAAAAGCGAACTTTTAAGAACGCTTATAATTAATAGAAAAGCTATCTTAATGTATTTTAACAAACATTTTAGATAGCTTTTTTTTAAACACAATTTATTATGCAAAAAACATTTTTAACTTCGCTTTTATTAATAGCCTTTAATTTTATAGTTTTAGGTCAAGAAGTAAAAACGATTATGACAATTGAAAGTATTGTAAAAAAGAAAGAGGATAGTAATAAAAACATTAAACCTAATAATGATGCTAGAATTATTTGGGCTGATAATTATAAAAATAAACAATCTGATATTGCATTTGTTTATTTGCATGGTTTTGGAGCAAGTGGTAGGGAGGGAGAGCCTATATTGAGTATGCTTTCTAAAAAATACAACGCAAATGTTTATGTGTCTCGTTTAAAAGAACATGGTATACAGAGAGATGATAGTTTTAAGAAGTTAACTCCAGAAAATTATATAGAAACAGCGAAAGAAGCTTTATCCATTGGTAAAATAATTGGTAAGAAAGTAATTTTGGTAAGTACATCTACTGGCGGAACTTTAAGCTTAAAACTAGCTTCGGAAGATGCTTCTATTTTAGGTTTGGTAATGTATTCTCCTTTTATTGGACTTAAAAATCCTGCATTTGCAGCAATTACCACTCCAGAAGGAAAAGCCGGATTTATAAAAATGAACGGAAGTGAAATTACAAAGCAGAAAAGACCTGAAGAAGAAGCTAAATATTGGTCTACTACGTATCATGTTAATGGTTACGAGGCTTTAATAAAAATGTTATTAGATAATATGAAGCCAGCAACTTTTGCTAAAGTTAAAGTTCCTGTATTTGTTGGCTATTATTATAAGAATGAAGAAGAACAAGATCAGGTGGTTTCTGTTAAGGCAATTTTAAAAATGTATGATGATTTAGGAACTTCTGCGGATAAAAAAGTGAAAGTTTCTTTTCCGGAAGCAGGAAACCATGTAATTGCGTGCGATTTAAGATCTAACGATTGGCAAGGTGTTTATAACGAAACAGTAACTTTTATTGACGACGTAATTTTAGAGAAAGAACAAAAGTTCGAATTTGATTTACAGGGTCATCGTGGAGCGAGAGGTTTATCACCAGAAAACACAATTCAGGCTTTTGAAAAAGCATTAGAATTAGGTGTAAATACTTTAGAGTTAGATGTTGTAATTAGTAAAGATGATAAGGTTGTAGTTTCTCATGAGCCTTGGTTAAATGAGGACGTTACTTTAGATGCTAAAGGAAATAAGATTTCTAAAGAAAGCGCTTTGGCTTTTAATATGTATAAAAATAAATACAAAAAAATTAAAAGTTATGATGTTGGTTCTATCGGAAATCCAAAATTCTTAGAGCAGAAAAAAGAGAAAGCATACAAACCATTGTTGTCTGAGGTAATTGCTTTTGCCGAAGCTAAAAATGAGGAGATTCGTTATAATATCGAAATTAAAAGTACGCCTGATGATGAAAAAAGAGAGTTTCAACCTGCTGTTGCCGAATTTTCTGACCTTGTTATAGCGGAATTGATAAAAGCAAAAATTCCTAAAAATAGAATAACGGTTCAAAGTTTTGATCCTCGTATTTTAGAATATATTCATAAGAAATACCCTGAGTTTATATTGGCATTTTTAACGTATCAAAATGATTTTGAAACGAATATGAAAATGTTAAGTTTTGTGCCAGAAATTTACAGTCCGTATTTTGTTTTATTGAATAAAGATGAGGTGAAAACGATTCAAAATAAAAATATGAAAGTAATTCCTTGGACGGTCAATAAAAAAGAGGATATGGTAAACCTACTAAAAATGGGTGTAGACGGAATTATTACCGATTACCCTAATATTGCAATTCCTTTAAGAAAATAAGTTTATTTTAATAAAAACAGTGAAATCCCCCAATTTTATCGAGATGTTTATTTGAAGCTTACTATTTAATTAGTAAGTTTCTTGTAAATATTCTTTAATCTGTTGCTATATCAATAAATAAATATCAATATTTTAAAAATACTGTAAAGGCTGTATAAAATCTTAAAAAAGAAGAATATAAACAGTTTTTTCTGTATATATTTGTCATCAGTATAACAAAAATGACAAACAATAATAACAATCGTAATTTCAATAATCCTAATTGTTAGGACGGAAGGTTGTTGTTTAGAAATATATAAATAAAGCCTTCCAAATCGGAAGGCTTTTTTTTGAATCTAAAAATAAAGACATGAGTAAAATAATGACGGTAGACATTTTGTCTAGCATTAAAGGAGCAAAACCATCGGAATCGGTGAATCAGTTATTTGAGGTAATTAAAAAAGCAAATACATCAAATTCTACTTCTAATAGCAATCATAATAATGCAGTGTCTTTAAATGATTTAAGAGAAGATGTGGTTATTGATAGTCCGCAAGCGGAAAAGCAAATCATTATCGAAAACTTCCCGAAAGAAAAAAATGGCTATTTAGTAGTTTCTAAAGTGATAGAAGAATAATTATGGAATCGCAAATACGTAAAATTCATCAGCAATTGGTGAACAAAGAAATTTCGTGTACACAATTAGTACAAGAAAGATTAGATTTATTAAAATCGAACACCCACAATACCGTCAATTCACTTTTAGATACGTTAGCGTTAGAATTGGCTGCAAAAGTAGATGCAAAAATTGCAAATGGACAAGAAATTGGTCTGTTAGAGGGAATTCCTTTCGGAATTAAAGACGTGTACATGGTACAAGGAACCTTAACAACGGCAAGTTCAGATTTATTAAAAAAATACAAATCACCATATACAGCAACTGCCATTCAGAAATTATTTGATGCTGGCGCAATTCCGTTAGTAAAAGAAAATTGCGATAGTTTTGGACATGGTTCATCGTCTGAAAACACCATTTTTGGAGCCGTTAAAAATGCGATTGATACAGATTTAGTTTCTGGAGGATCAAGTGGAGGTTCTGCAGTAAACGTTGCCAAAGATTTTACTGTATTTTCAATTGGTGGAGATACAGGAGGTTCTGTTCGTCAACCGGCAGGTTATAATAAAATTTACGGATTAAAGCCAACGTACGGAAGAATTTCTAGATTCGGATTAATGGCATACGCATCGTCTACAGATTGTGTTGGGCCAATTGCAAAATCAATCGAAGATATTAGAATTGTTTTAAATGTGATGAGTGGTCAGGATATTAAAGACCAAACTACATATCAATCAGAAGAAATATCCGAAGAAACTATTTTAAATGCTGATGGAGTAAAAACTGTTGGGTATTTTAAAAATTTCATCGAAAATGATGCTATTGATGCGCAAGTAAAAGCAGATTTTTTATCAGCAATAGAAAAAATAAAAGCCAAAGGAATTGAAGTAAAAGAATTAGATTTCTTTGAATCTGATACCTTAGTTTCTACATACTATACATTAGCAATGGCAGAAACAGCATCGAATCTTTCAAGATTAGATGGTACTAATTACGGAAACAGAATAGAAGGCGATAATTTAAAAGATACGTATTCTATTACACGATCAGAAAACTTTTCTGAAGAATCTAAACGTAGAATTGTTGGTGGAAATCAGGTGTTATCGCAAGGTTTTTCTGATGAAATCTATTTAAAAGGATTAAACGTTAGAGATCAGATTGTAGCTAATTTTGAAAAAGATTTTAAGGAGGTAGACATTATTTTATCACCAGTTACACCAAATTCGCCACCAAAAATAGGCGATAGTTTAAAAGATCCGTTGGCAATGTATTTGTCAGATGCGTATACAGTTGGTTTTAGTTTAGGACAATTACCAACGTTAACAGTGCCACAAGGAACAGAAACAGGATTACAAATTACGGCAGCAAAAAATAATGACGAACTTGTTTTGAAGTTTGCTAACTTCTTAAAAGATACGATATAATGGAACTGGAACAATTAAATGAGCTTATTAAAAAGCACGACTTAGAGTTAGTAATCGGTATTGAAACACACGTTCGATTAAATACAAAAACGAAGTTATTCTGTTCTTGTGCAAATCAAGAAATAGAAAAACCAAATCAGAATATATGTTCGGTTTGTACTGGGCAAATGGGGGTTTTACCATCGATAAATAAAGAAGCAATTACCAAAGCTATTTATTTTGGAAAAGCGGTAAAATCTACTTTTTCTAATGAAGTTATTTCTTGGGATCGTAAACATTACGAATACCCAGATAACCCAAAGAACATTCAAATTACACAGTTTCACAATCCTGTAATTCCAGACGGACAAGTTTCTTGTTATAGAAATGATGGTTCGCAATTTACAGTGAGTTTAACGCAAGTTCATATTGAGGAAGATGCTGCAAAATTGATGCACGAAAAGAAAATTTCTTTGGTCGATTTTAACAAAGCAGGTGTTCCGTTAATAGAGATTGTAACCGATCCTTGTATTCGTCATATAGAAGATGCTTCTACGTATGCACAATACATTCAAAGAATTGTTCAGAATTTAAAAATCTCTGAAGCAAATCTTGAAAAAGGGGAGTTTAAATCTGATGTTTCTGTATCACTAAGAAAAAAACATACGTATGATTTAAACCCAAGAACAGAAATCAAAAACTTAAATTCTTTTAAGTTTATGGTAGATGCTTTAAAGGAAGAAATTGAAAAGCAATTAAATTACTACGTAGAAAATAAGGCGTTTAGACCAGACCAAACTACGGTTTTATGGGATGCAGATTTAAAGCAGACCAAAACCATGCGTAAAAAGGAATTTGAAGCAGATTATCGTTTTATTTCTGAACCAGATTTACCTTTTGTAAACATTAAAAAAGTAGTAGAAAGTATTGATGTAGATATTAGTTCTTTGCCTTTTGCAGTAGAATCTATTTTGATAAATGGTGGCGTTTTACCACAAGATGCTAAATTTTTTACAGCAGATTCTTTACGTTCTGCAGTATTTGTAGCTATCAATAATAAAATTAAGGATGCTTCTTTTGTAGCCAAAACATTGGTGAATAATATTGGTGCAGATGAGTATGAAAATATTCATGATGTAGCCCAATTAACAGAAATTTTCCAATTATTTAAAGATGATAAAATTACGTCTGTTTTAGTACAAAACGGAATTACATCATATTTAAAAGATAGAAACTTCGATTACAACAAGTATTTTGAAGACAATACTATTTCTGAAGATAAAATTAAAGATGCCGTTAAAAAAGTAATTGCAGAAAATGATGCCATTGCAAACGATATTAAAGCAGGAAATCAAGGGAAAGCTGGTATTCTTGTTGGTAAAGTAATTGGTATTATTGGTAAAGGAGCTTCAGGGAAAGTTATCCGTACGGAAATACTTGAGCAAGTTCAGAATTTAAAGTCAGGAGTTCAGGGTTCTGTGGATGCTGGAAGTTCTAAAAATGAAGTTGTAGGAGCAAAATCAAAAATAAAAGTTGAAGAAGAACTACAAACAGTTCCAATCATTATAAAAGAAGAATACAGAACGCATAAAATTTCTCAACTAACAGAAGGTACAATTAATGAAGAGGTAACTTTATCTGGTTGGGTTTCTAGTGTGAGAGATCATGGTGAATTAATATTTATTGATTTACGCGATTCAAGTAATGAAGTTTTTCAAGTACGTTTAAGTAGAGAAACATTCCCTAATTTAGATGAACTTGTTAAGTTAAAATCAGAATCTGTAATTTCTGTAACAGGAGTTGTGGTTCAGCGTAAAGAAGACGATTATAATGCTGGTTTAAGAACTGGTAAATTAGAATTAGAAACAGCAGCATTAGATATTTTAAATTTATCTAAAACGCTTCCTTTTGAAATAAAAAGAGCCATGAAAACGAACGAAACTACTCGTTTTCAATACAAGTTTTTAGATCATAGAAATGATGAGGTTCGTAAAGCAATTGTAAATAGACATAAAGTAATTAAGTTACTTCGTGATATTTTAGATGAAGAAGAGTTTTTAGAAATTGAAACTCCAATTTTAACTGCCGGAACAGACGAAGGAGCAAGAGAATTTATTGTTCCTACTAGAAAGCAAGCAGGTTCTTTTTATACATTACCTCAAGCGCCACAGCAGTTTAAACAAATGTTGATGGTAGGTGGTTTTGAAAAATATTTCCAGATTGCACGTTGTTTTAGAGATGAAGATTCTCGTGGAGACAGACAACCAGAATTTACACAATTGGACATTGAAATGGCGTACGCAAGTATGCAGCAAATCATCGATTTAAACACTAAAATGTTTAATGAAATTGTGAAGAAAATTTATGGTAAAAAATGGATTTTACGTCCGTTTGAAGTAATTACCTATAAAAATGCTATGGACAAATATGGTTGCGATAGACCAGATTTACGATATGGATTGCAAATGCAAGACATTACCGATATTGTAAAAGATACTACTTTTCAGGTTTTTAGCAAACCAATTGAAGACGGCGGAATTGTAAAATGTATTAAAGTTTCGGCTGAAGAACAAGGAGGAAAAAGAGTTTCTAAAGGTCAGATTGAGAACTTAACAGCTATTGCACAACAAAATGGTTTAGGAGGATTGGCATATATTATTGTAAATGAAAACGATTTACAATCGCCAATTATTAAGTTTTTAGGTGAAGAAATTGCTGCTAATATTATTAAAGCAACAGATGCTCAAGTTGGGGATATTGTATTTTTCTCAGCGTCAGATTATGCTACAGCAAACAAAGCGTTAGACGCTGTTCGTCAAGAAATGGGACGTATCTTTAAGTTGATTAATCCGAAAGAATTAAGACCAGCTTGGGTAGTAGATTTCCCAATGTTTGAAAAAACAGACGAAGGAAGATGGACATTTACACATAATCCTTTTTCTATGCCAGCAATCTATGATTTAGAAAAGCACATGACTGGAGAAGGAGAGGAGATTGGTACAATTATCGCTCAACAATACGATTTAATCTTAAACGGTTATGAGATTGGTGGAGGTTCTGTTCGTGCACATAAATCAGAAATTTTAGAAGCAACCTATAAAAATATGGGTTACAATAAAGAAGAAATGATGAAAAGTGTTGGAACGATGTACAAAGCTTTCCAATACGGAGCGCCACCTCACGGAGGAATTGCTTGGGGAGTAGATCGTTTAATGATGATTTTAGAGAAAAAAGCTTCTATTAGAGAAGTAATGGCTTTTCCTAAAACAGGTTCATCAGAAGATTTATTATTCAACGCACCTTCTATTTTGAGTGATAAAAAAGTAGAAGAGATGAATGTTAGAATTATGAGGAAGTAATTTTTTAAAGAATTCTTGTAAATATAAAAATCTCGCGAAAGCGAGATTTTTTTTGTTTTGGTTAAATATGATGTTCTCTATAATTTAAAAATGAGTATTAATAAGTAGAGTTAAGTTATTCTGGTTTTATTTTTAAGAAATCAGAATCTAAGAAACTAGGATTTGGATACTTGTAAAAACCTTCACCTGTAGAAACGCCCAATTTATTTTTATCAATAAAATTTTCTTTTAAGTATTTTACCGTTTTAAGGGCAAGTGGTTCTTGTGTTTCTTCTGCAGATGATACGTTAATATTATATACCGTGTTTATACCAACAGTATCTAATATTGCAAATGGACCAATTGGTGCTCCTGTAGCTTTCATCCAAGTTTTATCAATTGTATGAGGATCTGATACTTCATTAACCAATAAGTCTAAGCTTGCGCCTAAAAAAGGAACTAATAAAGAGTTTAATATATAACCTGGTTGCTCTTTATAAAGTGGTAATGGTAACATTCCTATTGCTTTAGCAAACATGATTAAGTCTTTAAAAACTTTAGGATCTGTTGTAGGGTGTCCCATTATCTCAGCGGTGTTATGTTTCCATATATTATTAGCAAAATGTAATGCTAAAAACTGCTTTGGTCTTCCTGTGGAATCAGCAAGTTGACTTGGTAGAAGTGTAGATGAATTTGTAGCAAAAATTGTTTTTTGGGGAGCAACTTTAGCTAAATTCTTATAAAAACTTATTTTAATTGCTATGTTTTCGGGAATTGCCTCAATCATTAAGTCAGCATCTTTTACAGATTCTGCTAAATTTGAAGTATAAGTTAAGTTTTTAAAGGTTACGTCTAATTGTTCTTTAGTTGCATTTAAATCTGTTTTAAAAGCCTTAGCTATGATTTTAAACTTTGATTTTGCTTTTTCTAAAATTTCATCATTAATATCATAAATACTAACGTTAAAACCATAAAAAGCAATTTGAAAAGCAATTTGATAGCCTAAAACACCACTTCCTGCAACAGTTATATTTTTATATTTCATTTTTTTATGTTTGCCAACATAAGTGTATCATTATTATTGATGCATTACATTTTGTTTATAACACATAAAGTTAGCATTTTCAATTAAATTAAACAATTCTTTTTCAGTCTAATAATGTTTTTGTTTTAAATAAAAACAATCTAAACATTGCTTAATTAAAAAATCTATCTTACTTTTGTTTCACAATGAAAAATAATACAATAAATACAGGTTGGTGGAACTCTCTTAATAATTAAGTGAGAAGAAACCTATATGTATAAAATATATTAAAAAAGGCTTATCTCACGATAAGCCTTTTTTTTATGATGATTTTTTAAGCATCCAAAGTAAAAAAAGATAAAGAGAAATGTTCCCTCGAGCGCAGTCGAGAGGTTCGAAAAAAAGTCTCGACTGCGCTCGACCAGATAAAAAGTAAAATGAAAAAATTACAATTTAAGACAATACATAAAACAAAAATGGCGGATACAGTTACTCCCGTAGGGCTGTACTTACGTTTTAGAGATAAATTCGCTAACACGTTGTTGTTAGAAGGTTCCGATTATCACAGTAAAGAAGAAAGTTTTTCTTTTATAGCGGTGGAGCCTATTGTTACTATGAAAGTAGATGATTCTCAATTTTCAGTTTCTCACAAAGGAACACAATTAGATGAGCAACCTATCAATAAAAACTTCTACGAGTTGTATGATAAGTTTAAAGAATCTATCCATTTAGATTGTCCTGCTGAACTAAAACATTTCAATGGTTTGTATGGATATAATACATTCGATTCTGTTCAGTATTTCGAAAATATAAAATTTACAAACAAGAAAGCACCTTCTGCAATCCCAGAAATGCAATACAGTTTTTATCGATTCATTATTGCTATCAATCATTTTAATGATGAAATGACACTGATAGAAAATATCGAAGAAGGCGCAGTATCTCGCATACATGAAGTAGAAACTATTATTGATGCACAAGCATTCAATACACAAAAATTCGAAATTATAGGCGAAGAAACTTCAAATACAACTGGCGAAGAATTTAAAGAATATGTAAGAAAAGCAAAATCTCATTGTAAAAGAGGAGACGTTTTTCAACTCGTATTATCACGCCAATTTCAACAAGAATTTAAAGGAGACGAGTTTAATGTGTATAGAGCATTGCGTTCTATCAACCCGTCGCCATATTTGTTTTATTTCGATTACGGATCTTTCAAATTAATGGGCTCTTCACCAGAAGCGCAAATTAAAATTTTTGCAGGTAAAGCAACCATCAATCCAATTGCAGGTACGTTTAGACGAACAGGCGATATGGCAGAAGATATTAAATTGGGTAAAAAATTATCCGAAGATAAAAAGGAAACTGCTGAACACGTAATGTTGGTAGATTTGGCACGAAATGACTTAAGCAAACATGCCGATAAAGTTACGGTTGAGGTGTTTAAGGAAGTGCAATATTTTAGCCATGTAATTCATTTAGTTTCTACCGTTAGAGGGAAGATTAAAGGAAACCCTATTGAAATTGTTGGAGATACTTTTCCTGCCGGAACGCTAAGTGGCGCACCAAAATATAAGGCGATGGAGTTGATTAACAAATACGAAAATCAAACACGTGGTTTTTATGGTGGCGCAGTCGGAATTATCGGCTTAGACGGTTCCGTAAATTTAGCGATTGCCATTCGTTCGTTTGTGAGTAAAAACAACGTTTTGTATTCGCAGGCCGGAGCAGGAATCGTTATTCATTCTGACGAGGACAAAGAACTACAAGAAGTAAATAATAAGTTAGCAGCGTTAAAAAAAGCGTTGATTTTAGCAGAAAATATTTAAAAATAGCTTTTAGCTGTTAGCGGTTAGCTTTTTGCTAATTGCCAAAAGCCAAAAGCCAAAAGCTTTTTAAAATGAAAATATTAATTTTAGATAATTACGATTCTTTTACCTACAATTTGGTTCATTTGGTAGAGAAAATCACAGGAGAATTTCCTGCAGTTTTTAGAAACGATGAAATCAGTATTGCAGATGTAGGAAACTACGATATGATTATGTTATCGCCAGGACCAGGAATTCCAGATGAGGCAGGAATCTTAAAAGAAGTAATTAAAACCTACGCAGGCATAAAACCAATATTCGGAGTGTGTTTGGGCTTACAAGCCATTACAGAAGTTTTTGGAGGAACCATCATCAATTTAGAAGATGTTTTTCACGGAGTAGCCACAGAAATGAGAGTTACAGACAAAAACGCAATAATATTTAAAGATGTTTCAGAAACATTTATGGCGGCACGTTACCATTCTTGGGCAGCAACAGACGAAGGTTTTCCAGAAGAAATTCAAGTTACTGCTAGAGATGAAGATGGATTAATTCAGGCAATTGAGCATAAAATATTTCCAATTTCTGCTGTGCAGTTTCACCCGGAATCTATTTTAACAGATGTTGGTGAGCAGTTGGTAACGAATTTTATTAATGCGAATAAATAAATGTCATTGCGAGGCACGAAGCAATCTTTTAATGATGAGATTGCTTCGTACCTCGCAATGACAAGTAAGAATTATGAAAGCAATTTTAAACAAATTATATAATCACGAAAGATTGTCTAAATCTGAAGCAAAACAAATCTTAAAAGATATTGCTGCAGAGAAATACAATGATGCCCATTTAGCATCATTTATGACTGTTTTTATGATGCGTCCGATAACAGCAGATGAACTTGCTGGTTTTAGAGATGCGTTAATGGAGTTGGCAATAAAAGTAGATTTATCAGATTATAATACAATCGATATTGTTGGAACTGGAGGCGATGGAAAAGATACGTTTAACATATCAACCTTAACTTCTTTTATAGTTGCCGGAACCGGACAAAAAGTAGCAAAACACGGTAATTATTCAGTGTCTTCTCAATCAGGTTCGTCTGATATGTTAGAGAGTTTTGGATACAATTTTACGAATGATGAAACCATTTTAAGAGAACATTTAGAAAAGGCAAATATTTGTTTTTTACATGCTCCAAAGTTTCATCCAGCAATGAAAGCTGTAAGTGGAACAAGAAAAGCATTGGCATTAAAAACGTTCTTTAATATGTTAGGGCCTTTGGTAAACCCAAGTTCACCTAAAAACCACATGTTGGGAACTTTTAATTTAGAAGTTGCACGTTTGTACAATTACATTTTACAAGAAGAAGATATCAATTACGGAATTATTCATGCCTTAGATGGTTATGATGAAATTTCGTTAACAAGCGGATTTAAGTTCTTTACGAAAAACGGAGAACAAATTATAAACCCAGAAGATTTAGGACAGAAAAGAATTCAGCAATCAGAAATATTTGGAGGGAATTCAGTTGCAGATGCTGCTGAAATTTTCAAAACGATTATTGGTGGAAATGGAACAGAATCTCAGAATAATGTAGTGCTAACAAATGCTGCTTTTGCATTAACTATTGTTGATGATACCAAGTCTTTCGAAAATGCTTTCGCAGAAGCTAAAGATTCGTTATTTGGATTGAAAGCGAAAGAATGTTTACATTCTTTAATTACGAATTAATAATTACGAATTACGGCTCATGAAAAAGGATAATATAATTCAAATCAAAAGTTATAATTTCGCAGTTAGAGTTGTAAAATTATACAAGCATTTATCACAAGAAAAGAAAGAGTTTGTATTAAGTAAACAGTTATTACGTTCAGGAACATCAATAGGAGCAAATGTAGAAGAAGTAATTTGGGGCAGAGTCGAAAAGACTTTTTTGCTAAATTAACAATCGCTTATAAAGAAGCAAGAGAATCTCATTATTGGATTCGTCTATTAAAAGATACCGATTTCTTGTCTGAGATAGAATCGAAATCATTATTAACGGATATTGAAGAAATTTTAAAAATTATCGGAAGTATTCAAAAAACAATTAGAAATTCAAATTCGTAATTCTTAATTTAGAATTCATAATTATATATGACAATATTAGATAAAATAATCGCATTTAAAAAGAAGGAAATTGCTAAGATAAAAGCAGAAGTTCCTGTACAAAATTTAGTGAAAAGTCCAAGTTTTGGAAGAGAAACTTTTTCATTAAAAAAATCTTTGTTAGAAGTTGGTTCTACAGGGATTATTGCAGAGTTTAAACGTCAATCTCCATCAAAAGGAATCATTAACGACCAAGCAACCATTGCAGATGTTACTAATGGGTATTTAGATGCAAATGTAGCTGCACAATCTATTTTAACAGATACTTCTTTCTTTGGAGGAACAATGGCTGATTTAATGGAGGCGAGAATCATCAATCAACAAAAACCTATTCTTAGAAAAGATTTTATTGTTGATGGATTTCAGATTGTTGAAGCAAAAGCTATTGGAGCAGATGTAATTTTATTAATAGCTTCTTGTTTAACTGCGACAGAACTAAAAAACTACGGAAACCTAGCGACAGATTTAGGATTAGAGGTTTTGTATGAAATTCATACACAGGAAGATTTAGATAAAATCAACGATTTAGACAATAAGATTATCGGAATTAATAATAGAAATCTAAATACTTTTGAAGTAGATTTAGAACATTCTATTAAGTTGGCAGGTCAAATTCCGGATACTTGTTTAAAGGTTTCAGAAAGCGGAATTTCTGATCCTAAGATAATTACTGGATTGAAAGAGTTTGGATTTCAAGGTTTTTTAATTGGAGAAAATTTTATGAAAACAGACAATCCGGGAGAAGCTTGTTTAGAGTTTATCAATCAAATAAGGTAAAAAAAAGTGTAACTGTGTAATTGTTGAATTGTGTAAAAGTCAGTTTAAAGAGATTGAGTGAAAACAATTACACAGTTAAACGAATAAACAATTAAGCAATATTCGGTATGAAATTAAAAGTTTGCGGAATGAAATTCACAGAAAATATCCAACAAGTTGCAGCGTTGCAACCTGATTATTTGGGCTTTATCTTCTATGAAAAATCAAAAAGAAATTTTGAAGGAATTATTCCAGAATTTTCTAATTCGATAAAGAAAACAGGTGTTTTTGTAAATGAATATGTAGAGATTGTTATTTCTTTAGTTGAAGAATATAGATTAGAAGCTATTCAGTTACACGGAGATGAATCTGTTGAGTATGTTATCAATTTACAAAAGCAATTAGCAGAAAACAGAGCTTTGTTTATTGAAGAAAATAAGACGATAAAAAAGCAAAAAAACAAACACTACATTTCTAAAAATGAAGTTGAGGTTATTAAAGTATTCGGAATTAAAGACGAATTCGATTTTGATGTTTTAAAACCGTATTTAGAAGTGGTAGATTTCTTTTTGTTTGATACCAAAGGAAAAGAAAGAGGCGGAAACGGAACAAAGTTTGATTGGTCTGTTTTAGAAAAATATCCTTTTGAAAAACCTTTCTTTTTAAGTGGAGGAATCGGTTTAGAAGATGCAGAAGAAGTACAAAAAATATTGAAATCTAATTTACCAATTTATGCTTTAGACGTAAATAGTAAATTTGAAAGTAAACCAGGAGTTAAGAAAATAGAAGAGTTAGAAAAATTTAAAAATAAAATATCTGTGTAATTGTGTAAACGTTGAATTGTGTAAAAAAGCACATCAACAGTTACACGATTAAACAAATAAACAATTACACAATTTAAGATATGAAATCAAAATTTCACCCAGACAAAAATGGTTATTACGGACAATTTGGAGGTGCATTTATCCCAGAATTGTTATATCCGAATGTAAAGGAATTAGAAGATAATTACCTTCAAATTTTAGAATCGGAAGAGTTTCAAGAAGAATACAAGTCGTTGTTAAAAGATTATGTTGGTCGCCCAAGTCCGTTGTATTTGGCAAAACGTTTATCAGAAAAATATGATGCTTTTATTTACTTAAAACGAGAAGATTTAAACCATACAGGAGCACATAAAGTAAACAATACGATTGGTCAGATTTTAGTAGCTAAGAAATTAGGGAAAACGAAGATAATCGCAGAAACAGGTGCAGGACAACACGGAGTTGCAACCGCTACAGTTTGTGCTTTAATGGACTTAGAATGTACTGTTTTTATGGGAGAGAAAGACATTGAGCGTCAAGCACCAAATGTTGCTCGTATGAAAATGTTAGGTGCAAAAGTGGTGCCTGCTTTAAGCGGAAGTAGAACTTTAAAAGACGCAACTAACGAAGCAATTCGGTATTGGATTCAGCATCCAGAAACGTTTTATTTAATTGGTTCTGTAGTTGGTCCGCATCCGTATCCAGATATGGTTGCACGTTTACAAGCAGTTATTTCAGAAGAAATGAAATGGCAACTAAAAGAAAAAACAGGAAAAGAAAATCCGGATACAATTATAGCTTGTGTTGGTGGAGGTTCTAATGCTGCAGGTGCTTTTTATCACTATATGGATGATGAAGAGGTAGAATTAATAGCGGTTGAAGCTTCTGGTTTGGGAGTTAATTCTGGTGAAAGTGCTGCCACTTCTCAATTAGGACAAGTAGGAATTATTCATGGTTCTAAAACCATTTTAATGCAAGATGAATACGGACAGATTATTGAGCCTTATTCTATTTCTGCAGGTTTAGATTATCCTGGAGTTGGTCCTTTACACGCATTTTTATACGAAAGTAAAAGAGCGAAGTTTATGGATGCAACAGATAGTGAAGCGTTGGCAGCAGCTTACGAGTTAACTAGAATTGAAGGGATCATTCCTGCCTTAGAAAGTGCACATGCTTTGGCCGTTTTACCAAAAATTAAGTTTAAAAAAGACCAGGTTGTGGTGGTTAATTTATCGGGTAGAGGAGATAAAGATTTAGAAACGTATATCAATCATTTAGAAGACTAATGAACTCTAAAATAGCACATATAGAAAGTGAGTTGGTGTCTTTAAGAGATGATTTAAAGAATCACGAATTGTACAAAAAACTAAACACTGTAGATGATATTAAAACATTTATGGAAGCACATGTTTTTGCAGTTTGGGATTTTATGTCGCTTTTAAAGGCATTGCAAATCAACTTAACAACGGTTTCAATTCCTTGGATTCCGAAGAAGAACACTAACTTAGTTCGTTTTATCAACGAAATTACGTTGGCAGAAGAAAGCGATGTTAATAAAGACGGCGTTTTAAAAAGTCATTACGAGATGTATTTAGATGCAATGCAAGAAATGAATGCAGATTGCTCTAAAATAGCTGGTTTTATAGATGAGATTTCTAAAGGTGAAGACGTTGTAAAATCGATTGAGAAATTATCAATTCATAAAAGTATAAAGGATTTTGTTTCTTATACTTTTAAGATAATTGATACAAATGAAGATCATAAAATAGCTTCAGCTTTTACATTTGGTAGAGAAGATATTATACCTGATATGTTTTTAAAAATTGTTGGTGAAACGACTTTAAAAAGTAATAAAAAGTTTGATAATTTTATTTATTACTTAGAAAGACATATTGAGTTAGATGGAGATGAACACGGACCTTTATCATTACAAATGATTGAGGAATTATGTGGAGATGATGATAAAAAATGGCAAGAAGTTTTAGAGGTTGCCAAAGAATCTTTACAAGTAAGAATCAATTTGTGGAGTGCTGTTGAAGAAGAATTAAAAAGTAAAAACGAACCAGTTTTAGCATGAAAAAATTAGAAACAATCTTTCAAGAAAAGAAAAATTTATTATCAATTTATTTTACTTGTGGTTATCCTAAATTAGATGATACTACCAAAGTAATTACTGCTTTAGAAAAAAGTGGAGTAGACTTTATAGAGGTTGGTTTGCCGTATTCAGATCCTTTAGCAGACGGACCTACGATACAAGATAGTAGCCAAAAAGCATTAGAAAACGGAATTAATTTAGACATTATTTTCGATCAGTTAATGACCATTAAAGAAACCAATAAAACACCTTTAGTTTTAATGGGATATTTGAATCAGATGATTAAATATGGTGAGGATAAATTTTGTCAGAAAGTAGTAGATTGTGGTATAGAAACTGTAATTCTTCCAGATTTACCAATGGTTGAGTTTGAAAATCATTATAAAGCATTATTTGAGAAATACGGAATTACGAGCGTGTTTTTAATTACTCCGCATACATCCGAAGAAAGAATTAGAAAAATAGATGCGTATTCTAAAGCGTTTATTTATGTAGTTGCTTCCGCTTCTATTACCGGTGCAAAAGGCGATATCTCTAATCAACAAATTGCATATTTTGAAAGAATTAAAAACATGAACTTGCAAAGTAATTTAATTGTTGGTTTTGGTATTTCTGATAAAGAAACTTTTACTACTGCTTGTAAATACGCCAACGGAACAATTATTGGTTCTGCATTTATAAAGAACTTAGGAGAAAATGGTATTGATAAAATTGATAATTTTATAAAACCTATAATAAGTTAAGAAACTCTTAAATATTTCTTAAAGAGTATTTAAAAAAACGTTATAAGCTTAATAAAGTTTAATTTGGTCATTAAAACCTCAGTAATAATGATTAAAAAGACTTTATTTTTTTATGCAGTTCTATTTAGTACAACTGTTTTAATTGCTCAAAGCACCTTAATAAGAATGCCATCTATAAGCCCAGACGCTTCTAAGATGGCATTTAGTTTTGATGGTGATATTTGGGTACTCGATTTAAAAACAAATCAGCCTAAAAGGCTAACAATTCATCAGGCTTATGAGACCAATCCTACATGGAACTCAGAAAGTAATCAGTTAGTTTTTACTTCTAATAGAAGAGGAAATACAAATATTTTTAAAACAGGTTTAAATGGAGGAATTCCTAAACAATTAACCTATTACCCTACAACAGATACACCGAGTCAGTGGAATGCTGATGGAGAAATTATATTTTCTAGTAATAGAATTTATAAAGGAACAGAAAGAGAAACATCAATTTATAAAATTAACGAAAACGGAGAAACTCCTAATCGTTTTATGACTGCTTTAGGGAGTCAGGCTTCTATATCGCCTAACGGTAATTTAGTTGCTTTTGTAAAAGGAACTTGTAGAATTTCTAGAGAAGATTATAACGGTCCTGCACAAAGAGATATTTGGATTTATAATATAAAGACCCAAGAATATCATCAAATTACTACAAGTAACAAAAACGATCATTCTCCGTTTTGGGATGCGCAAAGCAATTTGTATTATATAGGTGCAGAAAGCGGTAGATATAATATTTACAAAACTGTATTAAATACAAACGGTAGTAAAAGTAGTACAGAAAATAAGTTAACAGATTTAAAAGTTAATGGTGTTTTATCTTATTCTGTAAGTAACAATGGTACTATTATTTATAACAGCGGATTAGATGTTTTTAAAATAGAAAACGGATCAACATCAAAAATAAACCTAAACTTAGCAACAGATAATAGATTTGAGTTAGAAGAAACGGAAACTGTTTCTAACGGCATTAAAGATCTATGTGTTTCGCCAAACGGAAAATTAATAGCGTTAAGTATTAACGGAGAAATTTTTGTAAAAGAAAATAATAAGGATAAAAAGAAAACAAATAATGTTAGTAATAACCCTTTTAAAGAAGATAATCCTTTTTGGATAGACGATAATACATTAGGTTTTTTATCAGATAGAAATGGTCAAAATGAGTTGTATAAAGTTGTTTCTACAGATGATAAAGTAAATTTAAGTAGAAGTTTAAAAACGAAAGTTACAAAACTAACAAAAAGTAAAATTGATGTTTTTGAACCATTAGTTTCGCCAAACGGAAAGAAAATTTCTTATAGAATTGGTAGAGGACAATTGGTAATTGCAGATTTAAAAGAGGGTAAAATAGTTAACGTTAAAAGTTATTCTGATACTTGGGCAGCAGCAGAAGGAGTTTCTTGGAGTCCAGATAGTAAATACATTGCATATTCTCAAGATGATTTAAATTTTGATAGTGAAATTTATATTCAGTCTATAGAAAATCCATCTAAAAAGATAAATGTTTCTATGCATCCTAGATCAGATTCTTCTCCGGCTTGGAGTCCAGACGGAAAAAAACTTTCTTTTGTTTCTAATAGAGCAGGAGATAGAGGTGGTATTAATTATGATACTTGGATGATTTGGTTACAAAAATCTGATTGGGAAAAAACCAAAACAGATTTTGAAGAAGGAGATTATTACAGTTCTAATGAAGATGTTAAAAGCAAGGATGAAAAGAAAGTAGTTGCTGTAAAAATTGATGAAGATAAAATTTACGACAGACTTGTACAGTTAACAAATTGGGCAGGTAATGAAAGCGGAAGATTTTTTAGTGCAGATAGCAAGAGTATTTATATTGCAGCTTTAGATGCAACAACAGGTGAAAATGGTTTGTATAAATTAGACTTAAAAGGAGGCAAACCAAAATTAGTTAAAGGGGTTGGTAGTTTACGTGGTTATAGTTTACATAAGGATAACTTATATTATGCAGCAACAGGAAAGTTAAAATCTTTAAACTTAAAATCTGATAAAGTTTTATCTTTTTCTCATTCAGCTACCTATACAACTAACTTTAGTAAACTAAATGAACAAGTTTTTGAAGAAGGTGTTAGAGCAATTACTGCAGGTTTTTATGATCCTAAGTTTCATGGATATAATTGGGATAAAATTGTAGAAAGATACCGACCAATGGTTTTGGCTGCCCAAAGTAAACATGACTATTCTTTTATGTTTAACAATATGTTAGGGCAATTAAATGCAAGTCATATGGGATATAGAGGTAAAACGCCAGAAAAAGTTTCTAATGATAATATTGGGCTATTAGGCTTAGATGTTTCTAATGTAAAAAAAGGAGTTAAAATTAACTTTATTTTACCTAATTCTGCTGCAACAAAAACAACAGTTTCTTTGCAAAAAGGAGATGTTATTACAAATGTAAACGGAAAAGAGATTAAAGAAAATACCAACTTTTATAGTTTATTAAAAAACACTTCTGAAAACGAAATCTTATTAACTTTATCAGATAAAAGAGAAGTTGTAGTAAGAACAGAATCTACAGGTACTATAAGAGATTTACGTTATGAAGAATGGATAAACTCTAGAAAAAAGTTAGTTGATGAGTATTCTAACGGACAACTAGGTTATATTCATATACAAGGAATGAATTTACCAAGTTTTGAGCGTTTTGAAAGAGAGTTAAAAGCAAGTGGTTATGGTAAAAAAGGAATTGTAATAGATGTTAGAAATAATGGTGGTGGTTGGACTACAGATCGTTTAATGGCTGTTTTAACAGTGCAACAACATTCTTATACTGTACCAAGAGGCGCAACTGATAATTTACAAAGAGATAACAAAAATTTCTCAGGTAATTATCCTTTTAACGAAAGAGCTTTATTGGCTGTAAATACAAAGCCTTTAGTTGCTTTAACAAATGAAAGCAGTTATTCTAATGCAGAAATTTTTGCACACGCATTTAAAAGTTTTAAGTTAGGTAAAGTAGTAGGGCAACCAACCTTTGGAGCTGTAATTTCTACAGGTTCTCAAAGATTGCAAGATGGTTCTATTAGAATGCCTTATAGAGCTTGGTATGTTAAAGAATCTGGTATGAATATGGAAAACGGACCTGCAGTACCAGATATTTTAGTACAAAATAAACCGGGATGGAAAGCAAGGGGAGAAGATGATCAGTTAAAGAAAGCTGTAGAGGTTTTATTACAAGATTTAAATTAAATAATTAATAATAAGCATAAAAAAAAAGCGAAACTTAATAAGTTTCGCTTTTTTTTTGTAGTTTAAAAACTAGTTTAGTTATTAACGCTAATTAATTTTATATCGAAAGCTAAAGGAGTGTAACCAGGGATCGTATTATATCCATTTTCTCCGTAACCTAAAGTATAAGGAACTAAAAGAATACCTTCTCCACCTTCTTTAAAGTAAGGAATTCCTTCTGTCCATCCTTCAATTACTCCATTTAAATTAAATGCGACACCACTAACACTACTTTCATCAAAGATAGTTCCATTTAAAAAAGTTCCTTTGTAAGCAACAGTAACATTAGAGCTGCTTGTTGGTTGTGTTCCGGTCCCTTCGTTATTCACGACATAATACAAACCAGATTCAGTTTTTGTGGCAGTTAAATTATTGTCTTCAATATATTGTAAAATTGCAGCTTCATTTTGTTCTTCATAGTTATCATAAACAGCTAAAACTTCTATTTCAAAAACTAAAACAGTTCCACAAGGAATAGATCCAGTAGCGTTTCCTGATTCTCCAAAAGCTAATTCGGAAGGAATAATTAAAGTACCACTTCCACCTTCTTTAAATAGTTGAATTCCTTCACTTAATCCTGGGATTAAGGTGCTTAAGTTAAGTGTAATAGATTCTGTTTCGCTAGTATTAGTTCCATCTAAAAAATAGGTTTTATATTTAAGATCTACAATAGAATTTTCAGTTGGAGTTTCTCCTGTACCTTCATTGTTTACTGAATAATATAAGCCAGATGCTGTTTTTGTAGTTACTAAGTCATTACTCTCAATATATTCAATAATGTCTTCGTCTGTTTGAGGTGTGCAAGTAACTTCATCATCGCTAATACAAGAGGTGAAAAGAATTACTGATAAAAAAAGTGTTAAGTAGGATTTCATTCTATATTTTTAAGATTTGGCGCTAATATAAAATAATTACAAATGATTATAAATTTAAATTATATAAACTATTCCTAAAATTTTGTTATATTATTAACTTAAAATAATAAAAATATGGAATTACCAAAAAGAGCAGGAAATAGATCTCTAGCAATAGAATTAGAAGAAGGAAAAAACTATGCATGGTGTACTTGTGGTTTGTCAGAAAACCAACCTTTATGCGATGGGAAACATAGAGGAACAGGTATGAGCCCGAATGTCTTTACAGCAGAGAAAACAGAAACAAGAAATTTATGCGCTTGTAAAGCAACTAAAAGCGGGCCTTTTTGTGATGGTTCTCACAAATAAAGATATTTTATTTTTTAAAGTATAATTACCATTAATTAATAGACTTCCTTAAAAATCTTCTTAAATTTGACTATTAATTTGATTTATGATTAAAAATTTAATTAGATATTTTAAGGGCATTTATTTTATTAAAGCATTTTTAGTTGCTTTGGCAATGGTAATTGCTGTAATTGTCTCCGTATATTTTTTCGATAGTTTTGATGTAGGGTTTAGTGTTGCTTTAGGCGCTATTTTATGTGCACCATCAGATGTTTCAGGTAGTGTAAAGCATAAGTTTTATGGAATGCTAGCTTCTATAATTTTAGCCTTTTCTATCACATTTTTAATTGGTTATTTTAATAATTACCTTCCTGTTTTAGTTCCTTTATTAATCATTTTAGTCTTTTTAATTTCCTATATATCTGTATTTGGTTTTAGAGCTTCTTTAATTTCCTTATCCGGTTTAATAGCCTTGGTTTTGGCTTTTGGACATCAGAGTACAGAGATTAGTATTTTTGAACATTCATTATTTATTGTTTTAGGAGGTGTTTGGTATTTAATTTTAGCAATTTCAACACAACTATTATTACCTAGAGTTCAAGCAGACTATTTGTTTGTTGAATTGTTAGAGAAAACAGCAGAATTTATAAAAATAAGAGGAAAACTGTTAGCGGAAGAAAATGACAGAACAAGTCTTTTAGAGGAAAACTTTAAATTGCAAACAGCTATTAATGAACTTCAAGAGAATATTCGGGAAGTTGTTTTAGAAAAAAGATTCAATTCCGGGTTTAGTAATAGAACAAGACGTCAGCAATTAATTTTTTCTAAAATTATTGAAATCTATGAGCTTGCTATTTCAAATGCCATTGATTATGAAAAATTCGATACTTTATTTAAAGAGCACCACGAGAAAGTAGATGAATTTAAACTTCTCATTTTTGAAGTTTCAGATAAACTAAATCATATTTCAAAAGTTATTTTAAAGGAAGAAAAGCTTACGTATAAAAATAATTTTAAAGTTTTAATTAAAAAAATAGAAAATCATATTCAAATTTATAAGGTAGATATTGGCTTGCCAGAATCTAGAGAAGGAGTCATTTTTCTATTAAATTATAAAGCGTATCAAGAAAAGCAAATTAGTAACCTAATGGATATCGTTAGAATTTTAGATAACTATTCTAAAAACGATAAAATTAGAGCTATTAAAGATGCAGAACAGTTTTTAACGCCTCAAGATTATGATGTTAAAAAGCTAAAAGCAAATTTCACTTTTAAGTCACCTATCTTTAGACATTCTTTACGATTAACACTTACCATGCTTATTGGTTTTGCTATTGGTTTTGTTATAGAAATGCAACAATCTTATTGGATTTTGTTAACGATAGTCGTTATAATGAGACCGAGTTATGGTTTAACCAAAGAAAGAACAAAGAATAGGGTAGTAGGTACGTTAATAGGAGCAGCTGTAGGAGTTGGAATTATTTTTTTAACTCAAAATCCAGTCATTTATGCTGTAATTGCTGCCGTTTCTTTAATAATAGGTTTTTCTTTAGTGAAGGAAAATTATAGAAATGCAGCAGCTTTTATTACGCTATATGTCATTTTTATGTATGCTTTAATTCACCCTAATATTTTAACCGTTATTCAGTTTAGGGTTATTGATACTCTTATTGGTTCTATGTTAGCATACGTTGCAAATTATCTTTTTTGGCCTGCTTGGGAAGCTAAAAATATTAAAGAAGTTTTATCTAAATCAATTGAAGGTTTTTCTGAGTTTTTAAAACAAATAGCAGTTTTTTATCACGAGAAAGGAGAAGTACCTACAGTATATGCTTTGGCTAGAAAAGAAGCTTTTTTACAAGTAGGAAACTTAAATGCAGCATATCAAAGATTGGCTCAAGAACCAAAATCTAGACAAGAAAATATTGCAGTATTCTATGAGCTTATAACGATTATTAATACGTATTTGTCTTCTCTTTCTTCTTTAGGGATGTATATTAGAACGAATGAAACAGGTAAGGTACCAGAACAATTTGAAGTTTATATAAAGCACATTTTATCGAATTTAGAAAAGGCAATGGAACTCTTAAACAATTCGGAATCTACTATTTGTTTGGAAACAGAAGAGTTAGGTATTGCTGCCAAGAACTATGATGATTATTTTCAAAGTTTATCAAACCAAAGAGACAAAGAAATAGAAAAGGGATTGCCCATTACAAAAGAAATGAGATCTCAATTACATGAAACACAAATGGTCTCTGAACAAGTTAGATGGTTGTTAAGTTTGTCTGAAAGTTTGATAAAAAACATTAAGAAAATTTAGTTTTTTATCAAACTTGTATTCAATTTAGAAAGTGTTTTTAATAAACTTTTTCACCATTTAAGAAAGTAGAAACAGCTTTTGTTTTCGGTATATTATTGCCTTTAACTTTCATAATATCTTGGTTTAAAATTACAAAATCTGCAAATTTACCAACTTCAATAGAACCTTTTTCGTCTTCTTCAAAATTAGAATAAGCTGCCCAAATGGTCATTCCTTTTAAAGTTTCTTCTCTGGTTAAGGCATTTTCCATCTGAAAACCATTTTTAGGATAATTGTTAAGGTCTTTTCTAATAGTAGCTGCGTAAAACGTTAAAAACGGATTTACTTGCTCTACCGGAAAATCGGTACCCAAAGCAATTTTTCCATATGTATTTAATAAGTCTTTAAAAGCATAAGCACCTTTCATTCGCTCTTTGCCAATTCTTTCTTCTGCCCAATACATATCTGAAGTTGCATGCGTTGGTTGCACAGAAGGTAATATATTATCAAAGTTTTTAAAATCATCAGGAGCAATAATTTGTGCATGTTCTATTCTCCAACGTCTGTCTTTTTCGTTTTTTAAAACTTCTTTATAGGTTTTTAAAAGCCACGTATTTGCAGAATCTCCAATAGCGTGCGTATTCATTTGAAAATTGGATGCAGCAATTTGCCTTGCAATTTCTTGATATCTCTCTGGGCTATAAATTAAGGCTCCAAAATGGTTGTCTCTATCAGAATATGGTTTGCGCATCGCAGCTCCTCTAGAACCCAAAGCGCCATCTCCATACACTTTAAAAGAACGCACGTTTAATCTGTCGGTTTTTACAATGCCGTTGTTAATATAATAGTCTATTTCTTGTTGATTATCGCCAGAAACCATTGCATAAATACGCATTTTTAAATTTCCTTTTTGTTGTAAACTATCAATTAATTCAATTGTTTTTTTGTTGATTCCTGCATCATCCACCGTGGTTAAACCGTAAGAAAAAGAAATTTGTTGTGCATCTAATAACCCTTGAATTGCTTCTTCTTTTGTAGTTTCTGGAAACTTGATAAAATCCATGGCAGCATCAATTAAGACTCCAGTTAATTCCCCATCTTTCAAAATAATTTCTCCTCCAGAAACTTTGGTGTCTTTTGTTATTTCTGATAAATCAATTGCTGCTTGATTTACCAACAAAGCATGACCATCAACTCTACCAACAGCAACAGGAGTTGTTGGAAATAATTGATCTAATTTTTCTTTAGTAGGAAATTCTTTTACTTCCCAATCATTCTGATCCCATCCACGACCCGTAATAAAAGTGACGTTTTTTTCTTTTTGAAAAGCAACAATTTTATCTAAAACTTCGTCGTAACTTTTAGTGCCTTCTAGAGATACTTTTTGTTGCTGTAATCCCATTCTGAAAAAATGACAATGAGCATCAATCAAACCGGGTACAATTGTTTGATTTTTTGCGTCAACTATATTTTCAGATTGATATTTTTCTTGAATTTCTTTCGAAGTTCCTACAGCAATAAACTTTCCGTCTTTTATAGCAAAAGCTTCTGCTTTTTCAAATTGATTATTTACTGTATAGGTATTAGAATTGATGACAATTACATCTGCTTTTTGTTTTTTATTATAAGAAGTTAATACACTTATTATGGTGAATAAGAAAATAAGTTTTTTCATTTAAGGTAATTTTAATTTTATGAATTTAAGTAAATAAGATATAATAAATACATCAATAAAAATTGTAACGGAATTCTAATAATGGCTATTTTTTTAGAGCCAACGGCTGGTCTTTCTTTGGTAACATCCCAAATATGAATGGGTAGAAAAAGAACCATCAGCATAAAAATACCAATGGCAGCATTTTTTACTGTAGATGGAAAAAATAACCCTAAGCCTAATATAAACTCAATAACCCCTGCAACATAATTTACCAATCGCTTCGGTAAAAAATTGGGTATAAAGTGTTTAAAAATATTGGGTTTTATAACGTGCATAATTCCTGCGAAGCAGAATAAAATACCAAAAAATATTTTTAAAATCAGCATGAAAATGTCCATGGAATTACGGTTTTACCGGAGTATTGTTATATAAATATTTATCCATTAGATAAATAATGCTTGCCATTGAGGCGCTTCCTAACTCTAACTCGCGTTTGTTTACTTTGTCAAAAGTATCTGTGCTTGTATGGTGATAATCAAAATAGCGTTGAGAGTCGGGTCTGTAACCAACCAAGGTTACGTTTTCTGCCTTAAGCGGACTAATATCTGCACCAGAACCACCTTTGTCTAAATCGTGTAAACCATAAGGAGACAATAGTTTTTTCCAGCTTTGTAACAATTTTGTATTAACAGTATTTGCATCAATAGAAAAACCTCTAGGTGTATGTCCGCCACCATCAGATTCTAAAGCTCCAATATGGTTTTCTTTGTTTAGTTTTGCCAGTTCAGCATATTTTTTTGCACCTTTTGTTCCGTTTTCTTCATTCATAAAAAAGACAACTCGTAAGGTGTTTTTAGGCTTAATATTATTTTTTTTAAATAAGTAAGCAACTTCTAAAGATTGTACAATTCCTGTACCATCATCATGTGCGCCTTCCGCTAAATCCCAAGAATCTAAATGCCCACCAACAACAAAAACATTTTCTGGAGTTTCAGAACCTTTAATTTCTCCAACAACATTAAAAGAAGGAGCGTCTGGTAAAGTTTCACAACTTTGTTTAAAGTAGAATTTTAAATTAGGATTTGCTTTTAAATCATCACTTAAAATATTTGCAGCTCTAGAGCTTATTGCAGCAGTTGGTATGTGTTTTTCTTTAGGTAAATCTCCATAACTCATGGTTCCCGTATGCGGATAATCATCAACAGCATTGGTCATAGAACGTACAATTACACCTTTTGCACCAAAGTTTCCACAAACTGAAGCTCCTTTAACTCGTTGGTCTACGCAACCTCCATATGCTTCAAAAGTTTTTATTAAAGTATTATCAAACGGACGATTAAAAAAAATGATTTTATCTTTCATTTTATCGCCTAAAGCAGTTGCTTCTTCTAAACTTTTTACTTCTATAACTTCTGCTAAAACACCTTCTTTAGACGTTGCAATAGAAAAGCCTAAAGCACAAATGGGTACATTTTTTTGAACGCCGTTTATTGCATAATTAGCAACTTCTTTTTCGCCACGAACCCAATGAGGTACCATAACAGGTTGTAGCCAAACAGAATCTAAACCGACTTCATTCATTAATTTTTCTCCCCAAATAACGGCTTTTTCAGCTTCTGGAGAACCTGACAAGCGACCACCAATATTCTGAGTTAAAACTCGCAACCATTCATAAGATTTACCTTCTGTTAAAGCAGTGTTGAATAGTGTTTTTATTTTAGTGGAATCAATTTTTTCTTCTGCAGAAAATTGGTTGTTGTCTATTGGTTTTTCTTGTTTTTGATTACAAGAAATTAGTAAGATTGATGATAAGAATAAGAGTAATAACTTTTTCATGTTGGGTAGTTTATTTGATTCTATAAAGCTACAAAAATGAAATGACTATTTATTTAATTTGAAAATGAATATGATCATCATGTCTAACGGCACCACAACCATGAAATCTAATTTTAGAATTACGGAGGTTTAACCTGTTTTTAAGATGAGGTTCTATAAAAATTTTACTAATCGCATCTTCTTTTAAGATTTGTATAATAAGGTTTTTGGTTGCTTTTTCTGATATTTTTAAATCTGAGTGAAAGCTACCTAATGTAAAATACTTAGTAAAGTCATATTGCCAAAACCCTTTTTTCTTACAAATATTGGTTTGGTTGGTTTCGCTTTTTTTTGGAGCAACAAAGACTCCGTAACCACTATTAGAAGGTTTCGTATTTGTATTTACACCTTTTTCGGTTTGATATATAAATGATATGTCAATCTTTTTACCATCATTATGACTTAAATGAGGAAGTAGCGGAAATCCATCAAAAAAAGGAAAATTAGCATCTAAATACACCACTTTTAATGAAGGCGATTCTTTATTCATTTTTAAAGAAATACTTGTTAATACTGCTTGCATTTTAGGCGTTACATAATTTCTATTAAAGAGTTTGGTTAGAAAATTATGAGCTTCTAAGTTTTTATTGTTTTCAATTTTAACACGTCCAAACAACGGTGCAACTTTTGGAACAATTAAAAAGGTTGTTAATATATATAAAGAGATGAAAAAGAATGTTCTCTTTACTTTATATTTTGATACTTTATTAGAAATCAACAAAAATGTAATTACATATAAAATGCCTCCAATTTGAGTTGCTACAGTTAGAATTATGAAAATTAATACATGTAGAATTCCTTTAAAAAAATAGTTACTTCTCATTTAGAATTTTACGAGCCTCAGAAAGTATGTTTCTATTTTTTCTTGCATTTGCGTTGGTCATTGCGTTTATTTCTGTAATAACTTCAGTTAAAATCTCTTTAGCTGCCTCTTTTTTGTTATTCCTAATTAAGAATTTAGAGAGTTCAAGTCTTTCATTGTAATGAGAGTAACGGATATCAATTTTTCTCAATTGAATTTCTGCCAACTCTAGTTCTCCTTTCTGCTCTAACGCTAAGCCGTAAAAAAAGAGTGTTTCTTTAAAGTTTTTTTGAAGGTCTATTTTGGGAGCATATGCAATAACCTTATCGTAACCTTGAATGTTATAATAACAAATAATAAGTTTGTTTATAGTGTGTGGATCGTCTTTAAAGTTACTTTCTAGCGCATTTTCATAGTGTTCAATTGCGTTTTGATACTCTTTGTTTTGTGCATACGCATCGGCTAAATTAATCTTGTTTTGAAATGTGTTAGAGAATTTTAGAGCTGTCTCTAATTCTTTAATCTTCTTGGTAGGATTAATTATAGTTGTAATTTCCTCTGTTATCTGTGTAACATCTGTTTTGTTTATTACTTGTGTTAAAAGATAAATAATACAACCAATTACCGGAATAAAGAATATGATAAAATACCAATACATATTGTTTCTATTCTTATAGACATGGTATGCACAATAAATTTGAAGTCCAATAATTAAGTAATATAACATAAAATTAATTTGGTAAAAAGGTTGCTTTTAAACAGGTTTTTAAAAATCGAACTTATAGGTTAAACCACCAAGTATTTGAGCTCCTTGCGTATTAAAGTTTGCAAAACGTTGGTACTCTGTGTTTAAAACATTGTTTAACTTTAGAAAAGCCGAAAACTTATCGTTAAAATGATACCCTCCGTTTAAGTTTACATCGGTAAAAGATGCTACGTTTTCTGAACCATTTTGGGCAGTTGGATATTGGCTTGTGTAAAGCGCATCTTTTCTTTCGCTAACATAGAAAATATTAGCACCTGCAAACCATTTATTTGTTTTGTATTTCGCAGAAATACTTCCTTCTACAGAAGGTAAGTTCCAAGCTTCTACTTCATTTTCTAATGTGTAACTATTGTATATTCCTTGCAATCCGAATGATAAGTTTTTAGAATATTCATATTCTAGTTCTGTAAAGAAGGTGTTGGTTTTTACATCATCATAACGAACATCAAAAGAATTTCCATATTCATACCCTTTCAAATCCATGCTATTATAAGTAGTATTGGTTCCGTCAGACTTAGAATTGTTTCTTATAAACATTGGTTTGTCTTCTTCAGACTTAAAACTTGCTTTTACATTAAAACTTAAATCGTCTACAATCAGACCTTTAAAACCTAAAAAGAGGTTCGATTTTTCTAAAGTTTGCGTTATAAAAAGTGTTGGCGATACGTAAGGATTTTCCTCTGTAAAGTTTTTGTAAGTATTGGTATGTAAGTCACCCGTAATACCTGCATACACATTTAAATATTCTTCTATAATTGGTCCTTCAACAAAAACATCTGGCAGTATAAAAAAGTTGTTAGCGCTGTTTTCTGAATCAAAAGAGGCAATTAATTTAAGTCCAGGTTTTATAGAAAAACCTTCATACTCCATTTTATATTGAGGGTTTATGTTGATGGTAGAGGTACCGTATTTTAAAGGATTAGAATTGCTGTAATCGTTTTTAAATTCTCCTTTTAAAAACTCGATACTGGTTGCTACAGAGATATCATTTAAATTAGGCAGTAAATAATCTAAAGGCAAGTTTAATTTTGCTTCAAATTTAGCCAAGGTTTCGCTACTTTCATGGCCATCTGTATAGTTTGCAAAGTTTACTTTTCCTGATTGAATATAAGAATCTTCAAAATTGAATTCCCCAATTAAATCAAAATAATTAAATACTTGCTCTTCATTTATTGCTGATATAGTTGGCTCTGTAAAAGTAATATCTGGTAAACCGTACCAATTATAAAGATTTCTTTCAGAATTTAAAGTTACTTTCCAATCGAAATAACGTTCCTGTTGTTTGTAAAATGCTCCAATATTAAAATTAGAAAAATTACTGTTAAGTACTGAGTTTTTAACATTGTCTAGAGATGCTAAATACTTTGCATTAAAACCAAACTCGTTTTCGTAATTAGTACTATGGGTTAGATACGTTTCTAAATATGGAGTTGTATAATTCCCGATACCTGCGGCTAAATAGTTCTTGTAGACCCTTTCTTTAACGCCTACATCAATGCCTTTTACAACACCACTTTTAGGAATAAAAGTAGAGGCAACTGGAGCAGAAAAAATAGTATATTCTAGTTTTTTCTTTTCGCTGTTTTTAAGCAATTCTATTTTAGGGTTTTTATTAATTTTTTTGGCATCAGAAATTTTAGGATTGTATTTTGTTACAATATTTACAATTTCTGTTTTTACGGTGTCTTTAGCCTGATCCTTTTTTTGAGCGTTTAAACTTAAAAATGAAAAATAGACTAGAAATAATGTGAAACCTTTTTTCATTATTTTTTATTGTTTTTAATTGTGTTGTCCTCTTTAATAGGAGTTACTGAGTTATTAGTTTTGGCTTCGTTTTCTTTTATTGTTTTTAGCTCTTTTTTAGCTTCTTCTACAATGTCTTCAAATTGTGTAAAGTTTTTAATGATGTTTTCTAACACAAAAGTAGCCTGATACACATCTTGCAAACCATAATAATTTTTACCCATTATTATATAACTTTTTACAGCCCAATATTTATAAGAAGAGTAATTTGCTATTAAATTCTGAACCGTTTTATTAGAGTCTAAGTATTCTTCTTGTTGATTTTTAAAGAAAGCATTATAAAATAAGGCCTCTGCTTTTAATTCTCCGGTAGCTTTACGTTCTACTTCTGTATAATATTCTTCAGCAGTATAAAAATCTTCGGTTTTAAAAGAAGCACGTGCAATAATTATTTTGGCATCATTTTCTAATTGGCTATTCAACTTCTCTTTTGCAAGAATTTTTTTAGCGTATGTAATAGCTTGGTCATAAGCTTCGGTTTCATAATAACCTTTCATTAGATTACTCTGTGCAAATAATACATTCTCGGTAGAATAAGCTTCTAGTTCTAATCGATCTAATATTTGTATTGCATTCTCAAATTCATCTCTTTCAAGAAATATTTGAGCTAATTTGGCTAGAGAATCTTCACTATATTCATTTTGTCCTTCTTCTAAAACATTTTGATAATAGGCAATAGCCTTGTTAAATTCTTTTTCTTTAAAAAGGATGTCTGCCAAATAATAATTTGCCTTTAACTTGTGAATTCCTTCAGGAAAAGAAATGGTGTATTTAGAAAGTGCTCTAATAATTTCACTACCATCTTTTGCTTCAAAGTATTTTTTCTCCGCCACAGCAAAGGTTGTATTGTCTAAATCTGAATCTGTAACATTGATAAATTTTAAGCCAGATATCCAATCTACATACTCGTTTAAATTGCCATTGTCAATATAAACATTTCTAGCATTCGCAACTGCTTCAAAAGCATCTGGAGAATTTGGGAACTGTCTGGTTGTTTGTTTAAACTTTTCTAATGCTTTTTTACTATCATTTTCACTATAATACAATAGACCTTGACGTACTAATGCTTTTGGTAGAAAAATACTATTTGGATGTTTTTCTATCAATCTGTTGTAAGCATTATGTGCATTGTTATTCTCTTTTATTACAGTATATGTATTTGCAAGTTGAAATAAAGCATCATCTTTTAAGTTAGAAATCTGGTATTTATTTACCACATTGGTAAGCGCTGTAATTTTAGCTTGATTGTCTTCTATAAAACCATAACTCATTCCAATTTGATACTGCGCATAATCTGCTTCTGCACCATAGGTATTAACAACCGTAGTGTAAGCATCAATGGCGCTTCTGTAATTTCTAATGGCAAAGTAACTATCACCTAAACGAATGTATGCATCGTCTTTAATGTCTTTTTCTAGAGAACCATCTTTTAAGAAGTTCTCGAAAGATACGGCTGCATTTGCATAATTTTTTAGTGTAAAATTACTGTATCCTATATTGTAATCAATTAGTTTAAAATCTTCATCTTTTGATTTCAACTCCTTTTTTAAAGCAGTAAATTTGGAAAGTGCTTCTTTTGGGTTGTCTAATTGGTACAAAGTTTCTGCTTCCCAATATTTAGATTTTTCTCTAATAGATACGTCTGTTGCTTTTTTACCTGTAACAAACAAAGGCAATGCTTCTTGTAATTTTTGATCATTAAATAATTGAATACCTCTGTACAATGAAACTTCAGAAATTAATGAATTATTTTTTTCAGTTTTCTTTTCGTTCAGAAAGACTAAAGCACCTTTAAAATCTTGTTGATGTAAGAAAGAAGAAACTACTAAGTCGTTAATTTCTTCATAAGCTGTAGATTTTGGATATTCTTTTAAATACTCTTGTAAAACTTCTGCAACACTTTTAAAAGGGTTTCCTGCTTCATAACTCAATTTGGCGTAATTTAAAGCAGCATCTTCTTTAATTTTTCTATCAAAATCCATTTCAGAAGCAGTTTTAAACGCATTTAAAGCCTCTGTCTTTTTCTCTAAATTAAGGTAACATTCACCTAAATGATAATACGCGTTTTGAGAAATAAAGTTTTTCTCATCTATAATTTTATTAAAATTACTAATCGCATTTTCAAAATCGTTTTGTTTGTAATATGCATATCCTAATTGATAAAAATCGGTGTTGTTCCATTTTCCTTTTTTACCGGTATATGCTTTTAAATACGGAATTGCTTCACTGTATTTTTCTAAATTGAAATAGCTCTCTCCAATTATTTTAGAAATCTCCGATCTATCTTTTTTAGGAAAGGTGTTAATTAGTTCTTTACCAACTTTAATACAACGTTCAAATTTACCAGCTTGAAAACTAATGTCTAATAAATAATAAGAAATTTCTACACGGTAGGTTTCGTTGTCTGCAATTTCTTTAAACGTAGATTCAGCAATGCCATAATCTTCTAATTTATACGCAATGTAACCATAATAATACCTAGCATCATTTCCGTATTTAGCATCATTAATTAATGGAAGAAATTTTTCTTTGGCTAAAGGCAAATTGTTGCTAATTACATAAGAATACCCCATTTTAAAATCGAGTTCCTTTTTATCCTCCTTAGAAAGGTAAGTAGCATCTACTTTTTGGTACCATTTAAGTGCATAAGCTGCTTTTTTATTAGCAAAGTAATAATTTGCAACTGTAAAAACTGCAGTATTTTTTTTACTACTATTAGGATTTTCTTCTATAAAAGTAAGCACTTTTTTATCTGCGTCTGGCTGTTTTAATCGTACAGCACACATGGCATCATAATAAGCAGCATCTGCTTTTAAATTAGAGCCAAGAGTAGCCGTCTCGTTTATTGCCATAAAACTTGTTTGTGCCGCAGCATAAGCTTTATTATTAAACAATTTTATAGCATTGTTGTATTTTGTGAAAATATTAGTTTCTACAATTGTTTGCTGACTATAGCCAACAAAAACAGTTAGCAATAAGAAACAAGTAATAAAACGTTTTTTTATAAAAACAAACTTCATATAATTAATTTTGATACCTAGAATGAATAACGAACTTATTTTAATTTTGTTTGATGTTAGAAGAAAAAAATATGAAAAAATATTTTAATTCAAAAATAAGAATTGTTTATAATTCATGGTATAAAATCGTTCAAAACTTTTAAGTTTGTAAAAACAAGTTTTTTATGGAAAAACCAGTCTTATTTTTAGAGAACGCAGATATTTATCAAAGAGAAAATTTGGTGTTGTCTAATGTAAATTTATCAATACAAAAAGGAGAGTTTTATTATTTAATTGGTAAAACAGGAAGTGGAAAAAGTAGTTTAATGAAAACTCTATACGGGGATTTAAAATTACAAAAAGGCGCGGGGAGTATTGTTGACTTCGATTTAAAGAAAATAAAAGAAAAAGAGATTCCTTTTTTAAGACGAAAAATAGGAATTGTTTTTCAAGATTTTAAATTATTAAGCGATAGAACTATTTTTGGTAATCTAGAGTTTGTTTTAAAAGCTACTGGTTGGAAAGATAAAGTTAAAATTAAAGAAAAAATTGACGAGGTTTTAGATAAAGTAGGGATGAAATCTCAAGCTTACAAAAAAACATACGAGCTTTCTGGAGGAGAACAACAAAGAATTGCTATTGCAAGAGCGTTGTTAAATGATCCGGAATTAATTTTAGCAGATGAGCCAACAGGTAATCTAGATCCAAAAACTTCTTTAGAAGTGATGGAACTTTTAAATGAAATTCATAAAAGTGGAAAAACCATTTTAATGGCAACGCACGATTATCAGTTAATTGTAAAATTTAAGCAAAAAACATTAAAGTGTGAGGGAGGAGAGTTGTTTGAAGTAGCCCAAAAAGCAACTACTTAATGCTATCTGTTCTTATACCAACATATAATTACAATACTTTTTTTTTAGTTAAAGAAATACATCAACAATTAATTTTAGAAGACATACAATTTGAAATTATTTGTTTGGATGATGGCTCTAAGTCACCTTTAAATAAAAAAAATAAGGAGATAAATAAACTTTCTTTCTCTAGTTTTAAAAGCTTAGAAAATAATATTGGTAGAAGTGCCATTAGAAACTTACTAGCAAAAAAAGCAATATATAATTGGTTGTTGTTTTTAGATGCTGATGTTATTCCTGTAAAATCTAATTTTATAAGAAACTATATACATTGTTTCAAAAAAGATAAAACTGTTTTTTGTGGAGGCTTGTTATATGAAGATAAAAAAGAAAATTTCAGATTACTACGTTATAAATTCGGAAAAAAGCACGAAGAAATTTCTGTAGAAAAACGTATAGAAAATCCTGAAAAGTTTTTTTTTACCTCTAATTTTTTAATTCAAAAAGCAATTTTTGATGATGTGATTTTCGAGCAAAAATTAACACAGTACGGTAGAGAAGATTTGTTATTTTCTTTAGAGTTGATAAAGAAAGGATTTATAATAGAACATATAAGTAATGAGGTTTATCATTTAGGTTTAGATAAAAATGATTTGTTTGTTTCTAAAACAAAAAAAGCGATGGAAAACCTTATTTTTATTGATAAACAAAGTTTAATTGATACAAAAGAAATGCCTTTATTAGAATTGGTGAGAAAAATATCAATCCTAAAAATGACAAGAATAGTTGGTGTATTTCATCTTTTCTTTGAAAAGTTAGCTATCAAAAAATCTTCAGTTTTTTTCTTAAATTGTATGAAAGTAAGTTATATGTGCCACTTAAAATTAAAACATGAATAGAACTGAAATAGCCCGTTTAATTTGCGCTAAATTAACTTCAAATAAAGAAGCTTTAAAAAGTCAGTTTTTAGAATCGAAAGATACGATTGGTTATTTTTTTATAGATGATTTTTTGCCTAAAGAGTTGGCTACAGAAATTTACAATAAATTTCCTACAACAAAGGAAGCTGTTAGAAAAAAGAACTTAAGAGAGTTTAAATTTACAGCCTACCAAATGGATAATTACAACACACTTTTAGAAGAAGTTATTTATGCATTTCAAGACAAAAGAGTAGTGGGTTTAGTTTCAGAAATTTGTGAATTAAAGGAAGTGTATAGCGATGAAAACCTGTATGCTGGCGGACTGTCTTTAATGGAAAAAGATAATTTTTTAAACCCGCACTTAGATAATTCTCATGATAAGGATAGAAATAGATGGCGCGTTTTAAATCTTTTGTATTATGTAAGTCCTGATTGGACTGCAGACAATGGAGGTAATTTAGAAATTTGGCCAGAAGGATTACAAAAAAAAGCAACTACTATAGTAAGTAAATTTAACAGGTTGGTTGTTATGACAACACATCAAAACTCATGGCATTCTGTAAGTAAAGTAGAAAAGGACGCGGTTAGATGTTGTGTGTCTAATTACTATTTTTCTAACACACCTATTTTAGTTTCAGATACTTTTCATGTAACAACATTTAGAGGAAGATCTTCAGAAAAAGTAAAAGATGTTTTTTTAAGAATAGATAATACTTTGCGATCTAGTGTACGTAAATTATTTAAAAAAGGCATTAGAGAAAACCCGCATCAATACAAAAAATAGCTATTTTAAATGATTAAAGATTGATAATAGCTTTTCTTCTTGATGCTCCCAAATCAATTCTTTTTTTGCTTTCTTTAACTCTGTAGAAAAATCTTTTTCAAGTACTTTTTTTATTTGTGCAGCAAGTTCTTTTGGGGTTCTATTTTTAACGATTTCACCTACCTTATAATTTAGTGCAATTTGTTTCATTTCGGGTAAATCAGAAACTAAAATAGGGACTTTGGCTTGTATATAATCGAATATTTTGTTTGGTAAAGCATATCTGTAATTTAATCCTAGATCTTCTTCTACACTTATTCCTAAATTGGCTAAAGGGGTAAGTTTGTGTAATTCTACTGGAGTGATTTTACCTAAAAAATAAATGTTGTTATTTAAATGTTTTTCATTTACTTGCTGTTTCAGGTTGTCAATAATATCACCATAACCAATAATTACTAAAAGTGTATTTTCTAAAAAAGGCATGGTGTCTATAATTAATTCTAAGCCTCTTCCTAAATTTACTGCACCTTGGTATAGAATGATTTTTTGGCCTTTATTATTAAAAGGAAACGTACCTAACTGAATTTCTTTTTCTCTAGGTAAATTCATAATTGTTTTAAAGTCCGTATGGTATTTTTTATGATAATACGCTGCAATACTTTTACAAACTGTGTAGTTGTTTTTAAGTTTAGGAAGTATCCAAGCTTCTAAATGAGACCAGCATTTTTTAACAAAAGGTTTGTGTACCAATTCAGGTATTTCTGGAAACAACTCATGACTGTCATAAACTATTTTTTTCCCTTGTAGCCAACTCACTAAAAAATTAGGCAACAATGTATCTAAATCATTAGACAGTAAAATATCTTTTTTAGAAAAAAGTAAGATAAAAAATAAACGCAAATTGTATTCCGCATAAAACAAAAAGCCTTTGTTGCATATTAAAGGAATTCTTTTGGTGGTGTAAGGTCTGTTTAACTGAGCGCTGTTTTCTAATCTTCTACCTATTAAAACAACTTCAAAGCCGTTTTTATGTAATGTATAGCAAACCTTATCAACACGTTGGTCTGTTGATAAATCATTTGTGACAGAAACGATTATTTTTTTCAATTTTTTTGCAGTATCAAGCAAAAATATGGTTTTAATTATCAAAATCATAAAAATGCGAGCCGTTATATCAATTCCTTTTTTATCAATTACCTTTTTAGAAAATTAAATGTAGTTTTGTTTAACTACTATGTAGATTATCAGTAAATTAACTATCATTAATCCTTTCCCCCAAATGCCTAAATGCCCATCATGTAACTCTAGTTTTAGAAAAAGACTCGCTAGGAGTTTGGTTTTAAGATTAATTCCCAATTCAAAATTTTATAGTTGTCATAATTGTAAAACTAGATTTTTAAAAGTTCCTTATTTTTATAAATCCATCGTATTAAAAAGGTTTAAATGAAAAGAAGATTTTCAAAGTATAAACTGATTACTTTATCTTTTAAAAGTTAGAGAGAGCTTTACTTTATAAGGTTAAAACTGCTGATTTTTATTACTATGGTAATTTAAGGTAGGATGTTTTTTGTTGTTTCTTATTTAAACCTTATACCTTTTTCTGTGTCAAAGATTTGAACCTAAATCTGCATACATTGAAAACAACACTACTATTATTTTTGCTACTTATTTCTTCTACATTATTCTCACAAAAATTTACGTTAGAAGGTGTGCTTAAAGATCAAGATTCTATTGTTTTAAATGGAGCAACAGTTTATGTGCAGAGTGCAAAAGATAGTGTTCCGATAGCTTATGGTATTACAAATAAGAATGGTGAATATTCTTTGCGAGTAAATGCTGGAGAGGATTCTAAAGTAATTTTTAATATAGCATCCTTAGGTTATGAACCTTATATAAAAATTGTTAATGTTCCACAGAACGGTACATTAAATATGGGGTATTTAGTTTTAAATAATGAAATAGAAGAATTAGATGTTATCACAATAATTGCTCGTGCTCCACCTGTTTTAATTAAAAAAGATACGGTAGAATACAATGCAGATAGTTTTAAAACCTTACCGAATGACAAAGCCGAAGATTTATTAAAAAAACTACCAGGAGTAGAAATAGATTTAGATGGTATTATTACCGTAAACGGAATAGAAGTAGAGGCGATAAATGTAGATGGAATGCGTTTTTTTGGTGAGCAAAAAGGAGATATCGCCTTAAAAAACCTGCCAAGTAACGTTATTAGTAAAGTACAGGTGACAGATTATAAAACGGATAATCAAAAATTTACAGGTGAAGAATCTGATTCAGGTACAAAGGAAATCAATTTTAAAATTAAAAAAGGGAAAAACAGAGCTACTTTTGGAGATGTTAAACTCGGTTATGGTACCGATGAAAAATATCAGGCAAATGCCAATGTTTTTAAATTAATTGATGGCAAACAATTAGGAATTATTGGTGGTACTAATAATATAAATTTATCTAAAGGTTTTAATTCTTTGCCAGATACAGATACTAGTAATGGCGATATTAAGTCTGATTTTGTTGGAGCAAATTATACAAAGGGGAAGTGGAATGAAACCAGTATAAATGGAAATTATAGATATAGTGCACAGAATAGAGACTACGATAAAATAAGTTATAAGGAAACTTTTTTACCCGACTTAAATTATATTACAGACTCTAAAAGTAATAGTTTTTCAGATTCGGACAGTCATACAGCCGGAGCAGATTTAAAATTTATTCTAAAACCAAAAAATAATTCTTCCAATAAGAAAGTCCGTTTATCTAATAAAACAGATTTTAAAAGTTCTAGTCAAGAATCTGGTGGAACAGTAAAAAGTAAGTCTTATTATGATAATGGCGATTTAGTAAGTGATTATACTTCTAATAGCGAGTCTAGCTCTTCTAGCAGTGAATTTAAAAATGAATTTTCGGTTACACCTGTTTTAAATAATAAAGCAGATTATTTAAATGTAAGTTTGGGGACAGATTTTAATAAATCAGATTCCGATAGTCAAAAATATTCTAAAAACGTTTTGGTTAATAAAGGTCAGACAATAATTCAAGATCAAATTAATACAACAGGTAGTAATAGTAGTGATATTAATTTTAATGCCTTTTGGAGTAAGGAATTATTTACAAATTTCAGGTTGATGCCAAGATACATGGCTACAGTTAATACTAAAAACAGCGAAAAATATATCTATGATTTCGATGAAAGATCAGAAGAATATAGTGATTTTAATGAGCTGCTTAGTTCAGAGAGTAAGTATGTTACCACAACATTAAGACCTGCCTTAAAATTAAGATATCAATATAAAGACTTTCGTTTTGAAGTAGAAGGAGCTTTTACAAATACTTATAGAGATTATAAAGATAAATTGGTAACAGAAAGAGATTTTAAGGCAGATTTTGAATATTTAACCTATTCGGGTAGAATTCGTTATAAAGATGAAAATGGGTATAAGAATATTACTTTGCAGTATAATCAGAATGTAGATTTACCATCCGTAGGGCAACTACAACCTTTGGAGGATGTAAGTAATATTACGCATATAGTTGTTGGGAATCCGCTTTTAAAACCAGCAATTAGTCATAATGCACGTTTTCAATATCAAAACAATTTGGCGTATAATAATATCAATATTTCTGGAAACCTTAAAGCGCAATTTGTTCAAGATAAAATAATCAATTCAACAATTACAGATGCAGATTTAAATAAATATACTACTTATGATAATATTGATGGTGATTACTCGTATAGTGGAAATGTAGCGGTTTCTAAATCTTACTTTAATAGAAAAACAAATATTAATTTAAATGCCCGTTTTAATGCGAGTTATAAGAACAGTTTGTCTATACAGAATGCTGTTGAATTTACTGCAAAAACAACTGTTTTAAAACCTTTATTTTCTGTTAGTTACGCATATGATAGTAAGATTGATGTAACTACAACCTATAGTTACTCTAAAAATAATAGCGTTTATGATACCGATGCGTTTAATGATATTAATTATTTTGTTCAGAATGTAGATGTAAACTCTAATGTGTTCTTTCTTAAAAATGCGTTTTTATCTAATAGAGTTTCGTATCGTTACAATAGTAGTGTAGGAGATGAATTTGATGGTGATGCCGTTTTTTGGAATGCAGGTTTAGGAGTAGAGCTTTGGGACAACCAAGCAACACTTTCTTTGGTGGCTTATGATATGCTTGGTAAGAATAATGGGTATAGAAGATCTGTTACAGAAACCTATATTCAAGATGTAGAAAATAAAATTCTAGAACAATATTTTATGCTCAACTTTGTGTATAAGTTTGGTAGTTTTGCTGGCCAGAAAATGAATGTTAAGGGAAAAAACAGAGGTGGTGGAGGATCTAGAGGAGGTTCTGGAAGGAATTAATGAAATGCTTTAAAGAGAACTTTGTTAAAAAAGTAAAAGGCTAATTTTGATGTTTTGTAAAAGATGTTGACTAATAGTTGGCTAAAAATAAACCTCAAAAAAATAAAAATTAATTTTTTGAGGTTTATGCTAAAGTATTATTTCCTATATTTTTTATCTTTTAAAGATACCAGATTTTACAACTCCATTATATTTTTTTGTATCAGTTTTACTTGTTTTCTTATTAGAAATAGGTTCTAAAATAAATATTTCTCCATCTTCAGTAATTGTTAGAGAGGTAGAAGTTAAATTACTAACTTCTACAATACCATCACTACCTAGGCCTTTATTCCAAGAATATTCAAGAAATGTTTGTGTGCTGTCTGTCCAATTCCATTCAGCTAAACCACCTTCTTCTAAAGGGTTATTATTGGTAACAAAATATGTACCAGCTCTAGAAAATAAAACAGTAAGCTCTTCATCTGTTCCAAGTACATTTTGTCCGTCAATACTTATTAATTGCCAAGTTCTACATAGTAACTCAGTATTTGTAGAGTTTGTTATTTCTTCTTCTCTGTCGGCTTCAATAAAAGTTTCCGTATTTGTATTGTTGTTTAATTTTAGTGTAAAATATATAGCGTTTTCATCCATATTATCTATGGTTAGTGTTCCAAAATCTGAAAGCTCTAAAGTATTATCATCAATAAAAATATAAGTTCCAAAAAAGATGGTTTTAGTTTCAGTAGTAGCGGTGTTTGTTTTTGCGTCAGCAGCATTTTTTGTTATAATATAATTACCGCTATCATTAAATTCGAATGATTTATATTCGGTAGAATTACTAACGGTCCATTTAGCATTAATAGTTGTGTTGACTGGTGTATCTATAGTGTCATTTTCATTACTACTACATCCGGTTATACATGTTATGGCAAAAATTACACATAAGATTTTACTTAACTTCTTCATTTTTTAAGTGTTTTAATTATTTTATTATTCTACAAAATTCAACGTTATTATCAACGCAAATAAAAAACCCTCACAAACACTGGGTTTATAAGGGTATTTTGTGGAGACGCCGAGAATCGAACTCGGGTCCAAACGAGCAGCCAAAAAGCTTTCTACATACTTAGTTCTTTCTTAGTTTTCGACTAAAAGCTGATTAAGAACAATCTGCTTTTAGCTTATCTTCTTTAGTTTCAAAAACCCGTCGAAGTACCAAGTTTTCTATATTTACTTTTACGATATCCAAAAGTGAAACGCCGTAAATCAGGGCTTTCCGTGGACATAAAGCTTGCACACCTAGTGTGCCGAGGCCAATCCTACTGTGATTCGGATTAAGCAGCTAAAGCGTAGTTATTCTCGCCGTTTAAAAAGTTGAAATTAGGTTTAACGAGTGTTATTTCATAACTCGGTATGCTTACAAATCCACTGTCCTCGCTGTCAAAACCAGTCGTCCCCGTTTTAATAGTTTGGGCGTTACCACACAAAAAAGTGTGGTCAGGCTTTCCGTTATATCTTTTTTAATTGAAAAAATTAAAAAAGGATGTCACTTTAATCCTTAACGCAGTTTGCAAAAGTATAAAAAATACTATTGCTTATCACCATAAATTCTAATATCTTCGAGCAAATATTATACCAATTCTGCTAAACCAGTTTTAGTAGGTCTAAAAACACTAATATTATGAAATTTGGCATTATCAAAGAACGCAAAAATCCACCAGATAGAAGAGTTGTTTTTTCTCCAGAAAAGCTGCAAGAATTCAAAGAAAAGTATCCAGAAGCTGCTATTAAAGTAGAGTCTTCAGATATTAGAGTATTCTCTGATGCAGCTTATAAAGCTACCGGATTAGAAGTTACTGAAAATGTGTCAGATTGCGATGTTTTGTTTGGCGTAAAAGAAGTGCCAATTGATGCTTTAATCAACAATAAAAAATATTTTTTCTTTAGTCATACTATCAAGAAACAACCTTATAACAGAAAACTGTTATTGGCAATTTTAGAAAAAAATATAGAATTGTACGATCATGAAACCATCGTAAAAGAAAATGGTCTGCGTTTAATTGGTTTTGGACGTTATGCAGGTATTGTTGGTGCTTATAATGGTTTTAGAGCAATTGGTTTAACAAACGAAACATACAATTTACCAAAAGCAGAAAGTTTAGACAGTCAGCAAGAATTGATTGCAGAATTAAATAAAATCAGTTTACCAAACATAAAAATCCTTTTAACTGGAAACGGAAAAGTTGCCTACGGAGCAAAAGAAATGTTAGATGCTATGAGCATTAAAGAAGTTTCTGTAGATGAATATTTAAATAATTCTTTTAGCGAGCCAGTATATTGTTTAGCAGATGTATTGGATTATAACAAACGCAAAGACGGACAAACACTAGATAATTTTGATTTTTACGATCATCCAGAAAAGTACGAATCAGATTTTATGCGATTTGCAAAAGTATCCGATTTCTTTATTGCAGGACATTTCTATGGTAACGGAGCACCGTATTTATTTACACGAGAAGATGCAAAATCAGCAGATTTTAATATAAAGTTTGTTGCAGATATTTCTTGTGATGTTGACGGGCCAGTGGCATCAACATTAAAAGCATCTACCATTGCAGATCCAATTTATGGATATAATCCACAAACAGAAGTTGAGGTAGATTATAAAAACAAAGACGCTATTGTGGTAATGGCTGTAGATAACTTGCCTTGTGAGTTGCCAAAAGATGCAAGTGAAGGGTTTGGAAAAATGTTTCTACAAAACGTAATTCCTGCTTTTTTTAACAATGATAAAGACGGAGTTTTACAACGTGCAAAAATGACAGAAAACGGAAAGTTGACAGAACGTTTTTCATATTTACAAGATTATATAGACGGAAAAGAATAATGTTACAAGACAGACAATTTCTAATAGATTTAGCGCACATGAAAATGCCTTTTGGTAAATACAAAGGCAAGTTTCTTATAGATTTACCTGAGCATTATATTGTATGGTATAAAAACAAGGGGTTTCCTGCAGGAAAATTAGGCAAACAAATGGAACTGGTTTATGAGCTTCAATTAAATGGTTTAGAAGATATAATTAGAAAAATTAGACGACAATTTTAGTTTTTTACCACAACGCCATAAGCAACATGTGCAATTCCTAAAATAGAAATAGAAGAGGCCCAATAGCTTGGTATTAAAAAACACATAACGGCCAAAAGCAAACTTAAACCAGATAATATTAATAGGTTTTTACGGTCTTTATTTTTAAATATGAATAATAAAAGTCCGTATAAAATAAGGAAAGTAGGAGTAAGGTAGGTTATAAAACCAAGATTTATTAAAATTACTAACGAGGTAAAAATAACTACAAATGCAAGTATATATTTTTTTAAAGCTACTTTGCTTTTATCATTCCAAAGTTGGTGTTGTAATTTTTTAGCATTTCTTTTTCCATTAAAAAATAAAGTCAAAGTAGAAAAAAGAAAAACGAGTAGAACAGCTGTAATAATTAATATTTCTGTAGTTTTAGAAGATAAATCTAAAGAAGTTTCTTCCGCTAGAGAACTTTTTACTATGGTTTCTATAAAAAAGCCTGCAATAAAAAAGTAAGCACCAATTAAAATACTTGTAAATCCTTTTAAAGAGAAATTAATTTGATAATTATCGTTCATGTAACTGTTATTTTTTAACTTTCGCGAATATACAACAATGAAACCTGCAGAAGAATACATTTTAAAGCAACCTGAACCCTTCAAATCTATTTTATTGGATTTACAAATAGTAATTGAAACTAATTTTCCTGAAGTAGATTTACAGTTTAAATGGAAAATGCCTTTTTATTATTTAGATGAAAAGCCATTTTGTTATTTAAATCCTTCAAAGAAAAAAGGATATGTAGATGTTGGTTTTTATACAAATTCTGAATTGCAAAAATTTAATGATTTTGTAATTTCTGATAACAGAAAAGTAGTAAAGTCTTTACGTTACAAATCTGTAAAAGAAGTTAATGCAGAGGTTTTAATATCTGTTTTGCAAGAAGCATATAATCAAACAACTAAAGGTTTTTTCGGGAAGTAATTAGATTGCTTTATATTTAATTTTATCAACCAAAAACTACTTTTAGAATTATTATAAAAGAAAAACCTCTTTAAAATTTTAGAAACTTTAAAGAGGTTAAATTATATAGAAATAGTTTTTTATAAACTATTTATGGTCTTTCTAATAGCAACTAAGTTGGTTAACAAACCTTCTAAATTGTCTAAATGTAACATGTTTGCGCCATCACTTTTAGCGTTTGCAGGATCAAAATGAGTTTCTATAAATAAACCATCTACGTTATTTACAATACCAGCTCTCGCAATCGTTTCAATCATATCTGGTCTTCCACCAGTAACACCAGCTTCTTGATTTGGTTGTTGTAAAGAATGCGTAACATCTAAAATTGTAGGAGCAAATTTTCTCATTTCCGGAATTCCTCTAAAATCTACAATCATGTCTTGGTAACCAAACATGGTACCTCTATCGGTAATCCACGCTTTTTCAGAACCGGCATCCTTTACTTTCTGTACTGCGTGTTTCATAGCACCCGGACTCATAAATTGTCCCTTTTTTAAATTGACAACCTTACCTGTTTGTGCAGCAGCGACTACTAAATCTGTTTGGCGCACTAAAAAAGCAGGAATCTGTAAGACATCTACATATTCTGCGGCTTTAATAGCATCTGAAACTTCATGAATATCTGTAACTGTTGGTACATTAAAAGTTTCTGAAACTTTACGTAAAATTTTCAATGCTTTTTCATCTCCAATTCCTGTAAAACTATCAATTCTACTTCTGTTTGCTTTTTTAAAACTTCCTTTAAAAATATAAGGAATTTCTAATTTGTCTGTAATTGTGATTACTTTTTCAGCAATTCTCATTGCCATGTCTTCACTTTCTATGGCACAAGGGCCAGCAAGTAAAAAAAAGTTATTTGAGTTTAAGTGTTTTATGTTTGGTATAAGAGATAAATCCATTTTATATATTTTCAGCAAAAATACGAAATAAAATTAGCTATATTTAACCTTTTAAAAATCAATTATAATGAAGAAAATGAACTTAGTTTATATCTTTTTATTTGCAATTATTTTTTCTTGTAAAGAAAGCTCTAAAGTTATTAAAAGTAAAAAAAAGACAGCAACAATAGATTCTATTACCGTAAAAAAACACCTTTATACATTGGCTTCTGATGATATGGAAGGTAGAAAACCTGGAACACCAGGAATTGAAAAAGCGGCTAAATATATAGAGAACGAATTTAAAAGAATAGGCTTAACTACGTACGATACGTTAAAAGACTACAGACAAACGTTTACATTTACAGACAGAAGGTCTAAAAAAGAAATTACAACAAGTAATATTATTGGTGTTTTAGAGGGGAAGTCTAAGAAAAATGAAATTGTAGTTATTTCTGCTCATTATGATCATTTAGGAATCAGTAAAAAAGAAGGACAATTAGATAGTATTTATAACGGTGCAAATGATGATGCATCTGGAGTTACAGGTATTTTAGCTTTGGCAGAATATTTTAAAACAAAAGGAACTAATGAGAGAACTATTCTTTTTGTTGCTTTTACAGGAGAAGAAATGGGGTTAATAGGTTCTACACATTTTGGAAAAGGAATTGATGCCAATAAATTTGTGGCTGGTATTAATTTAGAAATGATTGGTAAAGTACCAAGTTTTGGACCAAATACAGCTTGGTTAACAGGTTTTGAAAGATCTGATTTTGGTAAAATTATTCAGAAAAATTTAATAAATTCTGGGTATCAATTATTTCCAGATCCGTATAAGAAGTTTAATTTATTTTTTAGATCAGACAATGCTTCATTGGCAAGATTAGGCGTTCCTTCGCATACGTTTTCTACAACACCTATTGATGTAGATAAAGATTACCATCAAGCTTCTGATGAAGCAGAAACTTTAAATATGACGGTAATTACAGAAACAATTAAGGCGGTTGCTAAAGGTACAGAGAGTATTATTAGTGGAAAAGATACACCAACAAGAGTTGTAATTAAAGAAAATAAATAATATTTCTGATGAAAAAAGTCCAATACTTCATATTACTTTTATTGATGAGTTGCTCAACATCTAAAGTAATTACAGATTATGATGAGAGTACCAACTTTAAGGAATATAAAACCTATGCTTTTTTTGATGACATTGGTGCAGGTTTAAATGAATTTGATGTAGATAGGGCAGCAGATGCGCTATTTGAAGAATTGGGAGAATTAGGATTCAATGAGGTAGAAAAACCAGATTTTTATATCAATTTTAAGTCAAAAACATCAGCGCCTAAAGTTACTAATACTATTGCCATTGGTTTAGGAAGTGGAGGTAGAAATGGTGGAATTGGAGTTTCTGGCGGAATACCAATTGGCGGAAAAAAACTCGATGAAGAAATAATAGTAGAATTTGTAGATGCTAAAACCAACGAACTTTTTTGGGAAGGAGTTTTAACATCAACCATAAAAGAGAAAAGAACTCCAGAAAAAAGAATACTTTATTTTAAAGAAGTTTTCCATAAAATATTACAAAGTTATCCGCTTAAATAAAAATAATAATGGCTTATAGTGAATATTTAGCAGATAGAGTTTCTCAGTTTTTAAACGAGAAAAGTGTTTCCTTTATCACTAAAAAAATGATGGGAGGTTTATTATTTATGGTAGATGATAAAATGTATGTTGCTGTAATAAAAGAAGAAATTATGGCACGTATTAACCCAGCTATCTATGAAGAATCTTTAGAAAAGGATGGTTGTAATAAAATGAACTTTACAGGTAAACCCATGAAAGGTTTTGTATTTCTCTCTGAAGAAGCGGTAGATTTAGAAGAAGATCTAAACTATTGGTTGCAATTGGCTTTAGATTTTAATCCGCTAGCAAAAGCGAGTAAAAAAAGAAAATCCTCTAAAAATTAATTTAGAGGATTTTTTTATATAATCTTTTATTATCTAGAATTGGTATCTGATACCGAATGCTATGTCATTATCAAAATCATTATATGTATTTCCAAAACCAAATTCTGGTCTTAAATCTAAAGAAAGTAATATCGGTGCGTCTGTAAAATTATACTCAATTCCAATATCACCAGCTGCAAAAGCAAATGTTTCAGAAAAATCATCGTTGTTGTTTTTTCCACTATAGTTTCCTAAACCACCACCAACACCTGCGTACCAGTTAAAACCACCTTCAATATTCCAGACCCATTGGTAAATACCTGCAGCCTTAAAACCGTCGTAGTTTGTGTTGTTTCTTATACCTAAATCAATTTCTAATCTATTGTTATCTCCTAAAGCTCTTTGGTAAGAGATTTCTCCTCCAAAACCATCATTATCTCCTAAACGCAAACCGATTGCGTTTTCAGAAATACTTTGTGCATTTACAGAAAATGCTCCTGCTATTAATAGACCGATAATTAAAAGTGTTTTTTTCATAATTAAGTGTGTTTTTTATTATAGTTCAAATTTAGATGTATTACTGCGTATAAATGGTCTTTATCCATTGAATTATTGATTCAAAAGGTTTTTTTGATAGAAATTTTAGCACACAAAAAAAGGATCTATTGGTTACAATAGAAGGTTTAAAAAGTAGAATAATTTTAAAATCTATAGCATAAACCAAACCACTAGAGTAATTTAAAAATAAATTTGTAATTTGTAATTTCTAATTTGGAGCATTAGCTTTTAATCCGCTAGACAAAGTGGGTAAAAAATAAAATCCTCTAAAAATTAATTTAGAGGATCTTTTATTATGTTAAGTGTTCTATTTAGAATTGATATCTAACAGCTAAAGATATATCTGAATTTACACCACTTAAATTACCAGAAATACCAACTTCTGGTCTGTAATCTAAAGAAAGTAAAATAGGTGCATTAAAATCATATTCAATACCTACAACACCTGCTCCAAAGATACTTGCTCCGCTTGCAGAAACAAGACCACCACCAACACCTGCATACCAATTAAATCTATCTTCTAAATTCCAAACCCATTGGTATAAACCTGTTGCTTTAAAATCAGAAAACTCGTTTGCTAAACCTAAATCTACTTCTAAACGGTTGTTATCTCCTAATCCTCTTTGATAAGAGATTTCTCCTCCAACTCCATTTCCTCCACTAAATCTTAGACCTATTGCATTTTCAGAAATACTTTGTGCATTTACAGAAAAAGCTCCTGCTACTAATAGACCGATAATTAAAAGTGTTTTTTTCATAATTAATTGTGTTTTTTATTAAAGGACAAAGTTATATTTATTATTTAATCTAAATGAACTTTGTCATCAAAATGTTAATGCAAAAATAATGGCATAAAAAAACCTTCTAGTTTTTAAGTAGAAGGGGCTTTTAAAAGGTTGATTTTTTTAAAATTGATACCTTACAGCGATACCTATATTGGAAATAAAACCAAAAGAACCAGAGAAACCAAGTTCTGGCCTATAATCTAAGGAAGCTACTATTGGAGCGTCAAAGTTATACTCAAGTCCTACAACTCCGGCTCCATAAACACCAAAATTACTGGCAGAAACAACTCCACCACCAACTCCGGCATACCAGTTAAATTGTTTTTCGATGCTCCATAGCCATTGGTATGTACCTGTTAATTTAAAGTCGTTAATTTCGCTGGCTATTCCTAAATCAACTTCTAAACGGTTGTTATTGTCTAAATGTTTTTGGTAGGAGATTTCTCCTCCGGTTCCATTTCCGCCGGCTATACGTACACCAATTGCATGGTCTGATATATTTTGGGCTTTTACTGTTAAGTTTACTACAAATATTAAACTGAGGGCTAATAATATTTTCTGCATTTTATGTCAAATTGGGGGTTGCCCCAAATTACAACCTTTCAACTCTTGTTTCAAAATATAAGAGGTATTATTTTGCTAGGTAATATGCTTAAATTTATAAGACTTTAATTCTTATGCCTTTAGAGTGACTGCTAAATTCTGGAGCATACATGCTTTGAATGGTAGTAATTCCGTTACTGAAATTTCCAGCATTATTTACACGAACATCATATTCAAAAACATAGATTCCTTTTGGTAATCGATCAAAAAAGAAGTTTGTTGCAGCATCTTTAGTGCTTTCGTAGTAACCTAAATTGTCTTGCCATTTATAGCTAGATAAAACATTTATTGGCTCTACCCCAGAAGCTCTCATGTCTTTCATATGGATAAACTCCATATCTCTGTCACTTCTTAACTCAATTCTAACTGTAATTAAATCGCCAACCTTTAACTGTGTGTTTTTTGTTATTTCTTGTAACTCTTTTCCTGTGTCTGAATTTACTTTTAAGAATAATTTCTTATCCAATTTTAAAGGTGTTTCTGCGGAAGTAATTTTGTCTAAATCTTCAAAATATTGCCAATACAAACCTCCCCATGCAATTCCTTCTCCTTTCTTGTTGATGGTCACTTCTGCCATTTTTGATGTAATTTCATTTCCATCCCAAGAAGTTTTAAAATAACCAGTTCCAGCTTCTACTTTTACTTCTTCCAACTTTGTTGGATTAATTTCTTTGTCACCAACTTTTATATCTACCATTTCGGTTACACTTCGACTTCGCTCAGTACTGGCTTCAATCCAACTAGTTCCATTTAACAATAATGCATACACGGCTTCGGAGGTTGCTTTGGTGGTTTTCCAACTATTTGTTTGCTTGTTTTTTAGCAACCAAATTTTTAGGTTATCAATGGTTTCTGTATTGTTCTCTATTTCAGAAAACGTTTCAATCATTAAAGCTTGCGTTTCTATTGGAGCTTGATAATAATAGTAACCCGCAGCATTTTCTTTCCAATACATTCCTAATTCATCGGAGGTAATTGAATTTTCTTTTAACGATTTTAAAATCTGATTTGTGCTTGTTTTTTCATTACTTCTAAAAAGTGATAAAGCAATTTGTCCTTTTGCGTACAAATTGTAAGAATTCCAATACGTAGTCGTTTGTTCTCTATAATAATCAACCGCTTTTTGCAGTTTATTATCTATAGAAATCGTTGTGTAAAAACTACGCATATACAAATACTGAATGGTAAAATAATTCAGATTGTTTTTAGCTAAATAATCATTGTATGCTTTTTCCCCTTTCTTTACTGTTTTTGCTTTTTGCTTGATTTGTTCTGCACGCTCTAACAATTCTTTATATTGATTTGTTAATTCATCATCTAAAAATTGTACAGCTTTCTCCATCATATTTTTGGTAGCACTATCAAAATTAGTAACGCCCAATTTTTGAAGATGTCCAAAACCAGTTGCAATGTGTTGTGTAATAAATCTATTTTCATAGCTGCTACCTTTAAACCAAGGAAAACCACCAGAATTCATCTGTATATCTTTTAATTTATTAATAGATCTCTCTTGTTCGTTTTTCATCTTATTCAAGTCGAATAATAAAGCAATTCTCTTTTTTTGTTCGGTTTCAGTTTGCGCATCTCTTAGCCAAGGAGTTTCTTGAATTATTAATGATTTTAATTCCTCATTTTTTTCTAAGTTAGATAAAAGCGCATCCGAAGATTTCCAAGCATTAAATACTTCTTGAATTCTCGGATTCGAATTTGCTACAAAACTGGCCAAAGTATTTGCATAATATCTAGAGAAAACTTGCTCTGCACATTCATACGGATATTCCATTAAATATGGCAAAGATTGAATTGCATACCAAACAGGGTTTGATGTCATCTCTAAAGTCAACTTATGGTTTTTTAAAGTTGATGACGAGCCTACATTGAGCGTAGACGAAGTGTTCTTTAACTTATCTAGGGTAAAAGTTTTTGTTTCGTTAGATTTTACCCACATTGGTAATGTTTCTGTAACCAACATTCTGTTGGATAGAACAGGTAAAACATTTTGTTCACCATCAGAGAAATCACCTGCTTTTGCTACAATTTTATATTGAACAGCTTGCACAGTTTCCGGAATTGATAAGCTCCAAGAAACATTGGTGTTTCCGTCTTTATCTACGGTAAAGTTTTTGTTAGCATTGAGGTTTTCTAATGCTGTATTAATTTCTTCTCCTGTAATAGCATCTGTTAAAATTAGTTTAGCAAAACCACTTAACTGGTTATTTGTTAAGTTGGTTACTTTTGCCGAAAGTGTAATTTCATCTCCTTCTCGTAAAAACCTTGGTGCATTGGGTACAATCATTAACTCTTTTTGAGTAACTGTTTCCAACGTTTTGGTTGCAGATTTTAACGATTTTGTATGTGCTAATAATTGCAGTTTCCACTTGGTCAATGCTTCTGGCATTGTAAAAGAGAAACTTACTTGTCCGTTTTTATCGGTTCTTAATTGAGGTAAAAAGAAAGCAGTTTCATTAAAGTTTTTTCTAATTTGTATTCCTTCTAAGTCTATTTTTTCTTCTTCCTCTTTAACAAAAGAAACATCATCAACCATTTCACTTTCATCCGTTTCTGTAGATTCAATAATAGTTTCCGATACTTCTGCTTCATCTTCTACAACCACAATCATTTCTGGGCTTGGTGCACTCATTTTTGATATTTTACGTCTTAAATGAAGATTTCTATTCGTTCCAAAACGAAATCCAAACCAATTGTAAGTGTCGTAAGAAATTGCAATTAAACCAGATTGATTTCTTTGATTATTAACGATGTTAAAATAGGTATAGCCAAAACTTTTATTAGCACTACTGTGTGAATAAGAAAAATATTTTGGTTTAGAAGCTATCGGATTAAAATTCCATTGATGAGATTTAAATTCATCTAAAGAGGCATCATACATAGACGCTAAAACTTCTGCAGCAAGTTTGTCGTTTTTATCATTTTTAATAGTAAAGCTCCAAGTTTCATCTTGTCCTGGTAATAATTTATCTCTAAATATATTGGTTTCAATCTCTATGCTTTCTCTTTCTTCAGTTACATTAATTAATAAGTTTCCACTTTTAAAATAATTATAATTTACAAAGTGATATTTTACAACAAAACCACCAATGTCTTCTTTGTTAACTGGTATTTTTATTGTTTTGGTATCGTTATTCAATTTAATTAAACGTGTTTCTATAATTGTATGATTTTTTTCAACCTGTACAATTACGGTAATATCTTTAGATGCAGAACCTATTTGTATTTCAACCACATCATCAACCTGATAAGCAGTTTTGTCTGCATGAATTACAAACAAGTTATTGTCTGCAACTTGTTTTTCTTTAGTAGCAAAAAATGTAACTATTTTTTCATCTTTTACATTCTGATTGAATTTATCTTTACTTTCTAAAACTATTTTATATTTACCAGAAAGCCAATTTTTGGTGTTTTTTAAAAGGAGTTCTTTACTCGTATCTGTATTAAACTCTTCATTAAAAACAAGTGTTCCTTTTTCCCAATTTGTAGCATCCATTTCATTGTCTGAATAGGCATCATTAGGAAATAGTTTTCTAAACTCGTTTTCAGAAATATCTTGATATTCTGGCGCTGCCCAAGGTCTGTCTCTTAACGGATTTTTGGGCGCTTCTAATTTATATATTTTGATATTTCCTTTTGCAGGAACAAACTCGCCATTTAAGTTTTTTGTATCAATATTTAAAGTAGTGTTATTACTATTTTTATCGATGTTGTTTTCTGATAAAATAGTTGCAACTAAAGCATGATATCCAACATTTACAATGCTAGTTGCACTGCGAGTTTCTCCGTTGATGTCTGTAACGTCTGCAGTGATTTCATAATTAAAAATAGGCAAACTTTCTTTATCGACACTTTCATCAGGAATGGCATTAAAGACTATTTTAAATGCGCCATTTTCATCAGTAATACTTTCTCCGTGTAAAATTTCTTGCGAACTAGAAACCGGATTTGGTCTTCTCCAATAATACCAACTAGGGAATTGCACTTTTCGGTGTACACGATACACTACTTGGGCATCGGTAATATTTGCGCCAGAAAAAGCTTTTGCAAATCCGTTTACGGTAATTGCGTCGTTAATTTTATAACTTTCAGTAATGGGTTTAAATTCCGTTTTAAATTTTGGTCTTTTATATTCTTCAACAGAAATATAAGAACGATTAGAATATAAACGAATCGAATTTTTACTTTTTGCACTTTGTTTTATTTCAATAGCATATTGACCAGTTAAACCATTGTTTGGTAAGATAAATTCGCCAGCAACAGAACCAAATTCATTCAGTTTTAACTCTAACGTACTTACTGTTTGATTGTTTACATCCTTTAAATTAATTTCTATAAAGTCATCCGTAAAAACAGTCGATTGTTCTCCTTGCTTTTTGATAACGATCGATTTAAAATAAACCGTTTGTCCTGGTCTATAAATACTTCTATCCGTAAAAATAAAAGACTGTAAACTTTCATTTACTTCATTTTGTTGTCTTCTATTGGTTTTATATAAATAATGATTTCCAAAAGTAGCAACATCATCTTTTGTTTTTACTTTAATAATTACATCAGCATAATAATCGTCACTTTTAAAAGAAGCAAATCCGCTTTTATCTGTCGTTAATGTTTTATTGATACTCTCACCTCTTCTAGGTTTATTGTTAGATAGAGATACTTCTGCATTTTTTACAGGTTTACCAGTATTTCTATCTACAATTTGATAATTGTATTTGTCATCAAAATTATTTTCAATTAAAGTTAAATTGGTTGCTTGAATTGTGGCTGTTCCAAAAATGGACTTTTCAACAATAATTTCATCTTCCGAAGAAACAATTAAATAATTTCCGTTGTCAAATTTTGGAAGTATTACCTCTGTACTGTGCTGTAAATAATCGTACTCATTTCTTAGTTTATTGTTCCAATTTTTGTGCTTCTCTAAAGTGTTTATAAATTTTATTTTATCAGCGTTATTATACGTTTTATTGAACTTTTCTAGTTCTGTACTTGTTATTTTATACGCTGTAAAATAGATGTTGTCAATATTTTTATAATTGATTAATGCTCTAGAATTGGTGTTAATTGGCACAAATTGTTCAGCAGTAATAGAAAGCGATTTTTCTAAAATTTGACTTTTAAGAACCGCACATTTTTGTGCTCCCATGCTATTTGGAAACTCATTAATTACCTCATTACAAATAGAAAAAGCAAGTGTATTATTGGCTTGTTCTTTATGGTGTTTCGCAGTTTCAAAAGCGTATAAACCACTTACTTTATTGGTGTTAAAATGTTTTTGAGTATCTTTTAACGTATTTAAATAAGTTTCTTGTTTATTCGTAAAAGTTGCATGTTCTTTAATAAAGTTTAAACGATGAATATCAACATCAACTAAAGCATTTAAATTATTTTCTTTTGCATGAAACTGAATTAAATTTTGATAAATTTTTAGCGCATTAAACTGTAATGATAAGTGATCTTCAGTTTCAATTTTTAAGTCTGAAAAGATTTTGTAATCAGACAAGAAATCTGAATTATCTAACACAAATTTATAAGAAGGTCTGGTAATGCTAGTTTCTGATGATTTATAGAAATTTAAAGCATTATTTGCTAAAAAATCATATAAAGTTGGTCTGTATGTTTTAGACTCTTTGGAGATTTGTAAAATATCTGAATAGTCATAAATGTCCGTTTTCTGTAATACTTCTTTATTTTCTAAAGAAGCCTCAAAGTGACAATGAATTTCTTTGAAGAGCGTTTCTAAATCCCAAGTTCTAAAATCACCTTTTTTTAACTCAGAGCTTGTCGAAGAGGCTGTTTTTGTACGGTTGTAAAACTTGTATCTATTTTCATTAAAATATTGCCAATATAAATTCCCTAGTATGTTTTCTAACACGTTTCTTGTAGGAAATTCACTTTTAGCAATGTGTTTTTTAAAATTATCAATGATGCTTAATTGTGCATCTTCTTCTAATGTTAAGGAATATTTACTCTTATAAAAAAGTGTTTTTATCAATTGGGCAGCATTGTTTTGTTTATCCGCTTTAGCGTAAATATCTTTTACAATTTTTAAAGCAGATTTAGGTAAATTGTCTTTTTCAAACCTATCTACTTGTAACCAAAGGTCTTTAAAAGCGTCTTGAGCATTAGAAAAAGAAGAGAAAGCTATAATCATTATTAGTGTTGTTGTCAGTTTTTTCATAATCAATTTATTTTATGCTTTTAAAGCACCTACAAATTAGCTTGTAAATCAAATTTTATAAGAGTTTACGACTAAAGATACTTTATATTGTAGTAAGCTTTTGTATTTTTACTTTTTTAAATTTTGTTCGATGAAAATTCATTTTATTGCTATTGGCGGAAGTGCCATGCACAACCTTGCAATTGCTTTATACCAAAAAGGATACCAAGTTTCTGGATCTGATGATACAATTCACAATCCTTCTAAATCTCGTTTAGAAAAATACGGGCTATTGCCAGAAGTATTTGGCTGGTTTCCAGAGAAAATAACATCAGAATTAGATGTGATTATTTTGGGAATGCATGCAAAAAAAGATAATCCAGAATTATTAAAAGCGCAAGAATTAGGTGTGAAAATTTATTCGTATCCTGAGTTTTTATATGAGCAATCTAAAGATAAAACGCGAGTTGTAATTGGTGGTTCTCATGGTAAAACAACAATAACTTCTATGATTTTACATGTGTTGAATTATCATGAAAAAGAAGTAGACTATATGGTTGGTGCACAATTAGATGGTTTTGAAACCATGGTACATTTAACTGAAGAGAACGATTTTATTGTTTTAGAAGGTGATGAGTATTTGAGTTCGCCAATAGATATGAGACCAAAGTTTCATTTATATAAACCAAATATTGCGTTATTAAGCGGAATTGCTTGGGATCATATTAATGTTTTTCCAACATTTGAAGGGTATGTAGAGCAGTTTAAAATCTTTACAGACTCTATGGTAAATGGAGGAAGTATGGTGTATAATGAAGAAGATACCATTGTAAAAGACGTTGTAGAATCATCTGAAAATCATATTAAGAAATATCCTTACACAACACCAGAACACTTTATAGAAAACGGAATTACCTATTTAGAAACAGCAGAAGGAAACTTACCTTTAGAGGTTTTTGGAAAACACAATCTTCAGAATTTAGCGGGAGCAAAGTGGATTTGTCAACACATGGGAATTGATGAAGATGATTTCTACGAGGCCGTTGCTAGTTTTGCAGGTGCAAGTAAACGATTAGAAAAGATTATTGAAACTCCATCAACAGTAATTTTTAAAGACTTTGCACATTCACCAAGTAAAGTGGCTGCAACCACAAAAGCGGTTAAAGAACAATATTCTGATAGAACTGTTTTGGCTTGTTTAGAGTTGCATACCTATTCTAGTTTAAATGCAGAATTTTTAGCAGAATATAAAGGAGCATTAGATGCAGCGGATAAAGCGGTTGTTTTTTATTCTCCGCATGCTGTAAAAATTAAACAATTATCAGCAGTTAATGCAGAACAAATTGCTAACGCTTTTGAAAGAGACGATTTAACTATTTATACAAATCCAGCTGAATTTAAAGCCTTTTTATTCAGTCAGAATTTAGAAAAATCAGCAGTGGTTTTAATGAGTTCTGGTAATTATGGAGGTTTAGATTTTGAGGAGGTTAAGAATTTGGTTTAGTTTTTATAAAACCAAATTGTTTTAAATAAAATGGAACACTTTTAAAACGCCTAAATGTGTATGATCGATACTCTTTATCAGTAAAAGAATATTGTAGAATTTTTAGCTTATCTTTTAATTTTATATAAGAATTAATTCGATTAATTTTTTTGATTTCCGCTTGGGAGTTTTCTAAAATTAAAAGGTAAGATTCTAAATATTTAGAAGCTTCTTCATTTTTGATAAAAGTTAAACTCTTTGGTTGATTTAAAATTTCTGATGCAACAATTGCATAATTATTAAGATATTTTTCTATTTTTTTATTATTTAAAACTCTCTTTCTAGAGGTTGTTTTGTTAGCTAATAAATAGCTGTCATAGACATTTCTTAAAGTAATCGTTTTAGAAAAATAGAGATTATCATTAATCTGTTTTTGTAAAACGGTAATTAAAGATTGATTTTCAAAAGAAGCAACTGTAATTTTATTTACACTAAAAGAATCTTTTTTTAAAGTTTGGTAATCTAAATACTGAGTGTATGGCTTTTTTAAAACTTTGTTATGCACTTCTACAGCAGCAATACGATTCTCTTTTACCATTTTAGGATAATGCCAATGAAAGTTCATGTAAACCTCATCTTTAGCGGAATACTTTTGATCTTTTAAAAGCTGAATAGCTTTTTCAAAATCGGTATTAGAAACAATTATATCTATATCACCCACCATTCTTTCGCCGATATCTTCGTACAAACCTTCAAGGAGATTACCTGTTCCTTTTAAGAAAATAGGAGTAATATTATCAGCAAATAAAAGAGTATTTATTTCTATAGCTTGGTCAATAATATCCTGATTTCTATCTCTATTTAAATCAGTAATGTGAATCATATAATTTACTAATTCTTCCGGTAAGTAATGTAAGAAATTGGCTCTTTTAAGATTGCAATACAAAGCAGGAAATACAAAATGACCTGTGCTTACTTTTACAACAGCTTCCCAATCTATTTCTGTAGTTTTTAACTGATTTTCAATTTCTTGTTTGTTTTTTTCTTCCGAAGAAATTGTTAAACACTTGGCAATAAAAAAAAGCGTTTCTTTATAAGTCATTATTAAATATTTTAGAAACAGCTGCTATCATTTCTTCATTATTAGAGTAGGTTAGTTGGTAACAGTTTAAAGTACTAAACCAATCTAAAAATATTTCTGCATTTTCTTTCTTTGGTGATATCCAAGAATCTGGTATTAATTGCTGGAAAGCAGTTACTTTAGAAATTTTCTCACAAGTTAAATCAGCATCTTTTTCATACTTTATAAAAACCAAATCATTACAAGGTAAATGATTGAAATAATTGGTGTTATTGGGCTTTAAATAGCGTACAATTTTATTTAATCTCGTAAAATTATATTCTGCGGTTGTTTCTAATTCTGGATAAATAGGAAGCAACGTTTCTAAGCTGTTTTTTTTAATCGATATAGATGCAGGAAAACTATATACTTCTCTTTTTTCTACATCCATCGGTACAAAATCATCTGCTAAACAAGTAAAACCACTTGCTTGTAAAAGTGCTAAAGAAGTACTTTTTCCATTGCCGGAATCACCTAAAAATAAGATTGATTTTTTTTCATCGCTTACAGCGGATGCATGAAAAACACCCATCCATTCGTTTTCTTCTTTCTGATGAATTTTCTGAATAAATTGCATCGAAAACTTTCCTTGAAAATAATGAATATCGTTACGGCTCCAAGCGCCTATCAGTTGCTTATCAACAATAAGGAAAATAAAATTATTATTTATAAAAACATCAAATTCATAGTCAAATTTAGTGGTGTCGCTTATCATTAAATGTGCAAATTTTGGATGCACTAGAGACAGTTCTTTTTCACTTAAATATGAAACTTTAAAAACAACATTGTTAACTTTGTAGTACTTTATAAACTCATAAGATTTTGGTTTTTCAATATCTCTATAATCATTAATGATTTCAGATTCTTTATTGCTTTTATGCGTGTAAAACTTTTTTTCTAAGTCTATTATAAAATCTATCGTTCTGTCTAAAGGAACTGCCAACTTTTTAGATAAAGCTTCAGCAATTTCTTTTACAGAAATACCTTTGCTTAACCTTTTTAAAATATCTGCGGTAGTATTTTCTAAAACTAAATATTCATTACTATTCTCAAACCAAACAATAGTTTTGTCTTCAACAGTTTTATACAAGAAATTCGATTGTTTTTTCATAAAGAATAAAAGTAACTTTTTTATTATTTATACAAAACAAAAAACGACTAAAACTTGAGCCGTGTACTATTTAATAATGAATGATAGATTTAATTTTTTCGCCAAAAAAATGGAGTAAATAAAATAAGTACTGTAAAAAGTTCTAAACGACCAATTAGCATTAAAAAAGAGCAAAACCATTTAGCTGCATCAGATAAATGTGCATAACTATCTACCGGACTAACACTACCTATTGCGGGTCCAATGTTTCCTAAAGAGGAAGCAGCAGCACCTAAAGCAGACATAAAGTCTAATCCTAAAAGCGTTAGTATTACAGAAGCTAATATAAAGATAAGCATGTAAATAATAAAAAATGATAGTATATTAAATACAATAGTTGGAGGTATCGATTTTCCGTCTAATCTTACAGGAATAATTGCGTTTGGATGTAGGGCTTTTTTAAATTCTAGAAAGCTATTTTTAAGCATTACAATATGCCTAACTATTTTAATTCCACCACTTGTAGAACCTGCGGAACCTCCTGTAAAAAACAATGCAAAGAAAATACCTGTTGCAAAGAAATTCCACATGGTAAAATCTGCACTTACAAAACCAGTTGTAGTTACCACAGAAATCACCATAAATAATGAATGTCTAATAGCGCTTTCTACTTCACCGTAAAGCATAGGGTGCTGAATGGTTGTTTGTAAATTAGGATCTTGAAAAAAGATGATTAAAATAGCAATTAATGCAGAAACACCTATAATTCCAACAAAGTAATATTTAAACTCTTCGCTTTCAAAAATTTTACGAATCTTCCCTTTTAAAGCAAAATAAGTAATTACAAAGTTAGTACCTGCAACAAACATAAAAAAGATAATAATATACTGTACAAGAGGTAAGTTGTTATAAAAAGCGACGCTACTATTCTTTGTAGAAAAACCACCTGTACTCATTGTTGCCATAGCATGGTTAATGGCATCAAACCAAGTCATACCAGCTATTTTTAATAAAAAGAATTGAGCAAACGTTAGCGATATATAAATTAAATACAAGCGTTTTGCAGTATCTGTAATTCTAGGATGTAATTTATCTGCAGATGGTCCTGGGGCTTCTGCCATAAAAAGTTGCATTCCTCCAATACCTAAAAGAGGCAAAATAGCAATGGTAAGAACAATTATTCCCATTCCTCCAATCCAATGGGTTGCGCTTCGCCAAAATAAAATTCCTTTTGGCATGGATTCTATGTCGGTTAATATGGATGAACCTGTGGTAGAGTAGCCAGATATAGTTTCAAAAAAAGCATCTGCAACGCTTGGTATTGTACCAGAAAACAAATATGGAAGCATTCCTGTTAATGAGAGAATTAACCAACCTAAGGTAACAATTAAGTAACCGTCTTTCTTCTTTATATTGGTGCTTTTAGGTTTGTTTAGAAAGTAAAGTAACAGCCCTGTAATTACAGTTACAATTCCTGCATTTAAAATTCCCCATTTAGCATCTTCTTTGTGGTACACGCTAAACGGATATGCAATAAACATAAAGAACCCGTTTAAGATTGCTGTAATACCTAAAAAGCGAAATATTATTTTGGTGTTTAAAGTACTCGTCATATTTATTTAAATAGGCGTTCTACGGCACTTATAGCTTCTGGTAAACAGAAAACAATTACTTTATCACCCGTTTTAATTTGCACATTTCCATGAGGCATAATTGCTTTTTTATCTCTAATAATACCTCCAAAAATAGCTTCTCTAGGAATGCGGATATCTTTAATAGGATATTCTGATACTTTAGCACCTTCCATAACTTCAAATTCAAAAATTTCTGCATCTACGTTGTGTAAGTTGGCGAGGTCTAAAATTTCACCTTTTCTTATGTGTCTGAAAATATTACTTGCTGCAAGTAGTTTTTTATTAATTAAAGATTGAATTCCAATAGTTTGAGAAATATCGATATAATCCATATTTTCAACCAAGGCAACCGTTTTTTTAACTCCTTTAGATTTTGCCACTAAACAAGACATAATATTGGTTTCAGAGTTTCCTGTAACAGCAATAAAAGCGTCTGTTTCTCTAATGTTTTCTTCTTCTAGTAGTTCTAAATCTCTACCATCACCATTAATAACCAAAGTGTCGCTTAGTTCTTCTGCAAGAAACTCTGCTTTATCTTTTTTCTTTTCTATAAGTTTTACTCTAAAATTATCTTTACAAAGTTTTCTTGCCGTTTTTTCTCCAATACTACCACCACCAAGAATCATTACATTTTTAATCTTTAGTCGTTTTCTACCTGTAATAGGGTAAAGATCATTCATACTATAATTAGGAACACAAAAATAAACTTGGTCTCCTATTTCGTAAACAACATCTCCTCTAGGAATAATGGTTTGAGATTCACCTTGTCTTTTAATTGCAATTGTAATAAAATCTACATCAGCAAACTTTTGTTTTGCATCTTTAACGGTTAAATCTACAATGGGAGATTTATAGGTTAATGGCGTACCCAACACATTAAAAATACCGCTTTCAAAGGCTACAGTATCATTAAATGAAGATTGATTTAACAGCATTTTTATTTCATTAGCCGCTAATTCTTGAGGCGAAATCATAAAGTCTAAACCAAATTGTTTAAAATCTACTTCACAATTATTTAGAAACTCAGGATTGTCTATTCTAGCAATTGTTTTTTTAGCTCCTAAAGATTTTCCAATTACAGAAATAGTAAAGTTGGTATTCTGGCTATCTGTAACCGCAATTAACAAATCTGCAGATTCAATTCCAATTTCTTTTAATAATTTTATGGATGTAGCATCTCCTTTTTTAGTAATTACATCTAAATGGCTATTTAGATATTCTAACTTTTCACCATCAAAGTCTATGATATAGGTGTCTTGAGATTCGTAAGAAAGAAGTTTAGCTAAGTGAAAACCAACGTCTCCAGCACCAGCTATTATAATTTTCATAATTTAAAGTAGTATGTGTTGGCAAAGATATAAAGAGTTTTCATGGGAAAGTGAAATAAATAGATTTTTTCAATTTTAAGTATGTATTGGTTATTTTGCGTATTTGTAAAGCTAACAACCGGTATCTAGATAATCAGTGTAAAATATTATCAGCATATAAATAAAATAATCAGAAATATTTTATTGCTTTTCGTAGAGTAAAAACAATTGCTATTCTTTTTTTGTTTCAATAAAAATATATTTTTTCTATAAAAAATGATAAATATCTTATTTTCTATTAAATAGATATTTTAGATTTACTGCTACAATTTATAAATCATAGTATTCGTGAAATTAACCAACTTACGCTCATCCGTCTTTTTAAAAATAAACTCATTTTTAATCTTTTCTTTGTTTATGATGTCTTTTTTTTCTTGTGATAAAAAACAAGATTATAAGGCTGTGGTAGCTGATAGTAGTGTTTTTCTTTCGGGGAAAATTATTCCTGATGATCATTTTTTAGGAGATCAGAAGTGTAAAGAATGTCATCAAGATCAATTTAAAAGTTGGGAAGGTTCTCATCATGATAAAGCGATGGAAATTGCCGATAGTGTTTCTATTTTAGGTGATTTTAACAATCAGAAATTTACAAGTCAGGGTGTGACTTCTCATTTTTATAAAAAAGACAATGATTTTTATGTAAATACGGAAGGACCAGATGGTGAAAATCACGATTATAAAATAATATACACGTTTGGTATTACTCCTTTACAGCAATATATTGTTCAATTTCCTGACGGACATTACCAATGTTTAAGAACTGCTTGGGATTCTGTAGAGAATAAATGGTTCGATTTATATCCAGATTTTAAAGTAGTACATTCTGAATGGTTGCATTGGTCTAGAGGTGGTTTAAATTGGAATAATATGTGTTCTGATTGTCACTCTACAAATGTTCGTAAAAATTACGATGTAGAAACACATAGTTATAATACCGAGTTTACAATTATTAATGTGAATTGTGAAGCGTGTCATGGCCCAGGAAAAGAACACGTTGCCGATGTAGATAAACTTGGTGAAGATTATATGGATAGCGGAACTTTTCAAATGACTATGGAAACTGGCCCCAAAGAATTGGTAGATCAATGTGCACGTTGCCACATGAGAAGAGAGCAGTTTTCTGGAGCCTTTAATTTTGAAGGTACAATGTTAGACCACTATTATCCACAATTATTAGAAGCCCCTTTATATCAGGCAGACGGACAAATTTTAGATGAAGATTATGTGTATGGTTCGTTTACACAGAGTAAAATGTATCAAAATGATGTAACTTGTACAGATTGCCATGATGCACATTCCTTAAAACTAAAATATGATGGTAATAAATTGTGTGCTCAATGTCATGTTCCGGAAAAATATGATACTCCTACACATCATTTTCACGAACAAAATACCGATGGGGCAAAATGTATTAACTGCCACATGACCGGAAGATTTTATATGGGAAATGACTTTAGAAGAGATCATAGTTTTAGAGTGCCAAGACCAGATTTAAGTGTAAAATATGGAAATCCAAATGCTTGTTCTGGTTGTCATACAGATAAAGATGATGTTTGGGCTGCTGAAAATTTTACAAAATTATTTGGAGAGGTAGATTCTATTCATTATTCAGAAAAACTAGCACCAGGAATAACCATGCAACCAAATGGTCATGAAGGTTTAATTGATTTGATGCACGATACGCATCAACCAGAAATAGTAAGAGCATCTGCAACAAAAGTGTTGGCTAATTACAATGCTCAGAATTTTGTGGAAGATTATATTTCACTTTTAAATGATGATTCTGCTTTGGTTAGAGGAGCAAGTGTAGATGTTTTAGGTGGTATAAATACCACGGATTATAATGCTTATTTTTTACCTTTATTAGAAGACCCAAAAAGAAGTGTTAGGGTAAAGGCTTTCTATGGTTTAGGAGGTTTGGCTGAAACAGATGTACCTGAAGTTTATAAAGAAAGTTATCAAAAAGTAAAAAAAGAATTTTGGTTACATATCGATACAAATTCAGATTTTGTAGGGGTAAGAATGAAAAAAGGAGATTACTTTTTAAAACAAGGGAACATAGAAAAAGCAATAGAAAATTTTGAAAGTGCACAATCTATTGATGTTATCAACAATCAAATACGAATAAATTTAGCAACGTTATATTATAATATTAAAGAATATGAAAAGGCTGAAGCAGCTTTTAAAACAGTAATTGAGCAAGAGCCAGAATATGGACCTATTTATTACTCTTTAGCTTTAATGTATGCCGAATTAAATAGAGAAGATGAGGCAATTGAGCAACTTAAAATAGCGATGGTAAAAATGCCAGATAATATTCGTGTTTATTATAATTTAGGTTTGTTGTATGATAAAAAACAAGACTTTAAAAATAGTGAGAAAGCATTGGTTGCTGGTCTAAAAGTTGATGCACAAAATGAAGGCTTGTTGTACGCATTGGCTTATCTATATTCTAAATCTGATCAAAAATCAAAAGCGAAAAATATTGTACAAAGATTGGTCGATTTATATCCAAACAACCAACAATATAGAAATTTTTTAAATCAATTGCAATAACTTTTGAGTTCATAACCTTTATGATAGCTCTCGTTTAACTGATTAAAAGTAGGTTAAAATAGTTAATTTTCATTTTTGTATTTTTATAAAAAAAGAAAATGGAAAAGTTAACTATTAAATCTTGGGCTTTAGATGATAGGCCAAGAGAAAAGCTGTTAGCAAAGGGAAAAATGGCACTTTCTGATGCAGAATTAATTGCTATTCTTATTGGATCTGGCAATAGACAAGAAAGCGCTGTTGCATTATCTAAAAGAATTTTGCAGGAGGTAGATGGTAACATTAATGAACTTGCAAAATTATCCGTAGAAAAATTAACAACTTTTAAGGGAATAGGAGAAGCAAAGGCAATTGCTATTATTACCGCCTTAGAAATTGGTAAAAGACGTCAATTAGAAATAGCTTTAGAAAAACCTAAAATTACCAGTAGTAAAGATGGTTTTAATTTAATGCAACCTGTTATTGGAGATTTAGAGCACGAAGAATTTTGGGTCTTGTTTTTAAATAATTCTAACAAAGTTTTGGCCAAAAGTCAGATTAGTAAAGGAGGCTTAACGGCCACAGTTGTAGATGTTAGGTTGCTGTTTAAAAGAGCCTTAGAATTGGCATCTGTAGCAATGATTGTTTGCCATAACCATCCTTCTGGTAAATTACAACCTAGTAATGCTGACAAACAACTTACTCAAAAAATTAAAGAAGCAGGAAACACTTTAGATATAAAGCTGCTAGATCATTTAATTATTACCGAAAAAGCGTATTTTAGCTTTGCAGATGAAGGATTGCTTTAGTTTGCAGTTATAGTAATTAGTAAAAAAGTTACTTGAAATTATAACTGATTACTGAGACCGCAAATTGAGACTGAAAACTGAATACATGATACTAGTTTATACACATAAAATTACACCAAGAGTTCGTTATATTTTTAAACATATTCTTACAAGAACTTTATTAATTCCGGTAGATTTTACTTCTAAAGTAGAAGAATTTGTGGCTTTTAATGGTCCTAAGATGACCTACACAAAAACACCTTTAGGGAATGAGTTTTTTGTAAAAAGTAACAATTTATTGTTTGAGCAAGGTGTGAATGATATGGAGATTTCTATGCAGAAATGGGATGAAACTCCTTGTTTCTTTAAAACCGGACCAAAATCTTCTATTCCTTTTGATGTTTTTGCGGCAAGTTTTTATCTTATTACTAGATATGAAGAATATTTACCACACGTAAAAGATATTCATGGTCGTTATACTGCAGACCAGAGTTTGGCTTATAAAAAACGTTTTTTAGAAAAACCAGTAGTAGATATTTGGGCTTATAAATTATTAGATGCTTTAAAAGAAAAGTTTCCAGATTATGATTACAAAAATCGTAAATATGAATTTATTTCTACAGTAGATATTGATAATGCGTATGCTTATAAGTATAAGAGCTTGATAAGAAGTGTAGGTGGTTTTATTAATGATTTACTTCATTTTAGAGTGTTAGATGTTTGGAATCGATTTGCAGTTACGTTCAATCTAAAAAAAGATCCTTTTGATACTTTTCAGAAAATTTTAGAGATTAAAAAGGAATATAAAATTAAAACAATCTTTTTCTTTTTAATTGGCGATTATACTACTTTTGATACCAATGTTTCTGCTTCAAAAAGTAAGTACAAACTACTTATTAAAGAAATGGTAGATTATGCAAAAGTGGGTTTACATCCTTCTTATTTTACCATGCACAATACTGCTTTATTAAAAAAAGAAAAACTGAGGTTGGAGAATATTATTAATTCTCCAATTCAGAGGTCTAGGCAACATTATTTGCGATTTAGCTTGCCGGAAACGTATCAACATTTAATAGATTTAGAAGTAGAAGAAGATTACTCTATGGGCTATGCAAGCAACGTAGGTTTTAGAGCAAGTACGTGTACGCCTTTTTATTTTTACGATTTAGATTTCGAAATTCAAACTCCGTTAAAGGTATTTCCATTTGCATTAATGGACACTACTTTAAACGATTATATGAAGCTAACACCTAAACAATCTTTAGGGAGAATAAGAGACATTAAAAATGAGGTAAAAGCGGTTAACGGAACTTTTATAACCTTATTTCATAACGAGAGTTTAAGTGATTATTTGCGTTGGAAAGGCTGGAAAAGACTGTATGAATCTATGATTAAAATAGCTGTTTCATAATGATTCAATATGTTAAAAGAAAAGATTTAAATATTCTTAAATATGATGCTTGTATAGAAAATTCTATTCAATCTAGAATCTATGCTTTTTCTTGGTATTTAGATATTGTTGCAGATAATTGGGATGTTTTAGTTTTAGGTGATTATAAAGCTGTGATGCCACTGCCATGGAAACAAAAATATTTTATAAAATATATTACACAACCTTTTTTTTGTCAGCAATTGGGTGTGTTTGCGTTAGAAAAATTAGCAACTAAAACTCAAGAAGAGTTAATTAAAAAAATACCAAGAAGATTTCTTAATGTTTCTTTGAATTTTAATTCTGGAAATTATTTTGTTTCAAAAATGTTTAAAAAAAATAATTGTGTTCTAGAAATATATAGTTCTTATTTATTAAATTATAAGAAATTTAATAAAAATAGGAAAAGAATTATAAAAATGACACAGAAAATTCCTTTATATTTAAAAGAAACAGGGATTAATAGTTTATTAAAAATAGCAAAAGAAAATTATAGTTATTTGCCATATAAAGATTCAGATTATAAAAGAATAGACCTATTATCAAAAAAACTAAAAAATAATAAACATGGATTTGTTTTGGGGGTTTTTAAAGATGAAAAATTATTAGGAGGTGTGTTTTTTTTAAAAGACAATTATAGAATTACTTATTTATTTTCTGTTATGAATAAAGAAGGAAAGAAATTAAATGCTATAACTTTTTTAATTTCAGAATTAATAAAAGATTTTGAAGGTAAAAACTATATTCTTGATTTTGAAGGTTCAATGAATATTGGAATTGCTAATTTTTTTAAAAGTTTTGGAGCAGTAAATGAAAATTATTATCAATTTAAAACAAATGCATTTCAAAGAAGATTTATTTAAATTTAGTATTATATATAATATTATTCCTTTAAAATTACTTTTAAAACTATCTAAAAAGAACATCATTTTTCCTTTTTATCATTTTGTTAATGATGGTGAAAATAGTTTAGTTAATAATTTATACAAACCAAAAACGAAAGAGCAATTTATAAAAGATATCCAATATTTAAAAAAACACTTCACTTCTTTATCTGTTAAAGATTTAAAACAAGAAAAAAGCAATTTAGATAATTTTGGTTTTTTTCTTTCTTTTGATGATGGTTTGGCAAACTTTTATAAGATTGTTGCACCTATTTTGTTAAAAGAAAAAATATTTTGTATCAATTTTTTAAATTCAAATTTTATTGATAATAAACAATTATTTTATAGGTATAAAGTAAATTTATCTATTAATTATATTCGAGAAAATACTTTATCGATAGATCAAATTGAAGCTATAAATGACTTGTTTGATTTAGATTTCTTTAATAAAGAAGATATTTGTACCCTTCTAAGAAAAGTATCAATAAATGAAAGTAATATTTTAGATAAACTATCTAAAATATTAAAAATTTCTTTTTTAGAGTTCTTAATAAATAAAAAGCCTTATTTGTCTGGACTTCAGGTTTTAAAGTTAAAAGAAAAAGGGTTCGATTTTGGAGCTCACAGTAAGAATCACCCAAGATATTCTCAAATAAGTGTAAAAGATCAACTTCTTGAAACCGTAGAGAGTGTTGAAGTAATAAAGACACAGTTTAATTTAGACGATTCATTTTTTTCTTTCCCTTTTTCAGATGATGGTGTAAAAAATGATTTTTTTAATAAAATTAAGTCTAAAAAAATAACAACATTTGGTAGTGCAGGTCTTAAGGATGAGGATATTAGTTCCCATTTTCAAAGAATTCCTATGGAATACAATTCAATATATTCAGCAGAAACAATAATAAAGGGTGAATTAATTTTTTATATTATAAAAAAAATATTAAATAAACATAAAATTCAAAGAGATTAATATTTATTTTGTAAATAAATATATTACACCACTATTTTGTATGCCATATTTTTTTATTTCATTGACTGTAAAAAACTTTTTTGGATCATAAATATCAACACTAAAGCCTTCTTTTAAAAACCTTTCTGTAAAATCTTTACCATAACAACGTTGCAAATAGTGTTTACCATAAGCCTTATACCTTTCATCATTAGTTTTTATATTAAAATCTTCAAAAGTCTTTTCATATTTTTTAAAAATATAAGTTTGCAAAATTAAAGTTCCATTAGGTTTTAATACTCTATAAAGTTCTTTTATTGCTTTCTTATCATTTTTTACAACAGAAAGTACATGGCTACATAAAATGACATCAAAAGAGTTTTTATTATAATCTATCTCAGTAATATCAATTTTTTTCATAGCTAATGTTGGGTCTATATCCCCACTGATATATTTTACCGAAGAAATCTGTTTTATTTTTTTTTCAATTACTTTAAAAGGAGCAAATTGTAATATTGTTTTTTCTTTAAGGTATTTAGAATCTTTTAAAAATAGCCATAGCATTCTGGTTCTTTCAAGAGATAAACAATTAGGACAAATAGCATTTTTCCTTTTTTTATAATCACCAAAATCTAAAAACCTAGAGAAGTTGCTATTACAACAATTACATTCAACTTTATTTCCAATAACAAATACAGCTCTAATTTTAAAAAAAAACACATGCATTTTAGCTCTAATGTTTTGAGGAATAGTCTGCTGGTATGTTTTTTTTAAAGATTTCATAATTGAATAATATTAAAAAGATAAGAGTAATAAAAGTAGTACTTTTATTCCCTAGTTATGAGAATAAATTTTAAAACTTTTAAGCATTTTTTTACACTATCTTTTGGTAGTTTAATATCACTTTTTATTAATGTTTTAATCCTTTTGTCTTTTTCAAGGATATATAATAAAGAACATTTTGGTGACTATGCAATCTTTATTTCTGTAGTTAGTTTAATGTCAATAATGGCAACATTTAGAATAGAACATTTAATAGTGCTTGAAAAAACAATTATAGAAGCGGCCTATTTAAGTGAAATATGTAAAAAAATTATTAAAATTTTTTCTTTTCTTTCTTTTTTATTAACCTTAATCCTTTATTTTTTTGCCATACCTTTTTTTAGTCAACCTCCTTTTATATGGTTGTTAATTCCAATTTCTATTTTTAGTTTATCACATATTACTATTTTTTTATCTTGGAATAATAAGATAAAAAATTATAAACTGATTTCTACTTATAAGGTTTTTCAAGCTGTTTTTGTAGGTGTTGTAGGAGTTTTATTTGGTTTTTTTTTGAAAGATTATGGGCTAATAATTGCATATATTATTGGTTTGTTTTCATCTTTTTTATTATTCAATTTTAATTATAAAAAGAGCATTAAAAAGTTTAATTTTGGGTATGCTTCTTTTAAAGAAATCAGAGGGGTTTTTATAGATAATAAAAAGTATATTAAAAGTTCTCTTGGTCTTGAATTTTTTAATACAGTGAGTAAATATATACCTAATTTTATTTTAAATGCATATTATGGTACTGGAATTGTTGGTGTGTATGATATGACTCTAAAGGTCTTAAACATTCCTAAAAATATTATTAGTCTAAATATTGGAGAATTGTATTATCAAAAAGCATCTGTTTTTTATCATAAATCAAAAGAAAGTTTTTCAAAAATTACTATTCAGACATTTTGCACTTTATTTTTAATAGGTTTTATTTCTTATTTGCCTTTTATTTTTTTTGGTAAAGAGTTATTTACTTTTGTTTTGGGAGATAAATGGAAGTTATCTGGAGAATTCAGTGAGGTGATAGCATTTTGGTTCTTGTTGCTCTTTGTAAGTTCTCCAATGGCTTATATATTTTATATTATGAAAACTTTAAAAAAATTGTTTTGGTTTATTTTTATATCTTTTTTTATAAAAAGTATTGTTTTGTGGTATCTAGTACTTCAAAAAAATGAAATTGATACCGTATATTATTATACTATTATTTGTGTAGTACTAGAAATTATTTTGTGTTTAATTATTTTAAAACAAACGCTCTATAAAAATAAGATTATTTAATGCTAATTTTATAGAGAGTTTGTTAAATCATTTAAAACAGGACATGCAAAACTTTAATTTCTTGTTATGGTAGATGATTGTTTTTGTAAACATGAAAGGTTTTAATATTATGGGAAATTGTATTCTATAAAACGTTCTGAAATTATATCTTGTTTTTTTGATATAATTTTAATAGATTTTATACAAAAAAATGGTTTTTTAATTTGCTTTTTAGAGTATTTAAGATATGCTATGTACGTGTCTATACAGCATTAATAACTTTACTTGTTTAGTGTCTGTTTTTTTTATCTTTTTAATCAGAAATTATATGAATAACGGTTACATTATAATTCAAAGAAACAGCTTTTACAGGTCTTTGAGTAAAATCTCGATTGGTTGGTAAAAACCTTGGAAAGATACTAGCCATATAAAAATTAAACTTTTAGTTTATTGCTCAAGAAAGATATTTTGCTATTTACAAATATAACCTACTACAGCCTTTTATATTATTAATTATTTATACTTTTAACACATGAATATACAACACGTCTTTTTTGATTTAGACCACACTTTATGGGATTTCGATAAAAATTCTGATTTAACTTTCGAAAAGGTTTTTAGTGCGAATAATTTAAAAGTTGATTTAAACGCTTTCTTAGAAGTTTATAAGCCTATAAATTTTGAGTTTTGGAAATTGTTTAGAGAAGAAAAGGTAACTAAAGAAGCTTTAAGATACGGTAGATTAAAAAATAGTTTCGACGCTTTAAATTATACTGTTTCAGATGAGGTTATAGATAAAATGTCTATAGATTATTTAACATTTTTACCAGATTTTAATTATCTGTTTGATGGTACTTTTGAAATTTTAGATTACTTAAAAGAGAGGTATCAATTGCACATTATTACCAATGGTTTTGAAGAAGTACAGAACAAGAAAATGGTGAGTTCTAATATTTATCATTATTTTGATAAAATTATTACCTCAGAATCTGTTGGTGTTAAAAAGCCAAATCCTAAAGTATTTACGTACGCTTTAGATATCGCAAAAGCAAATAAAGACAATTCTATTATGATTGGTGATAATATTGAGGCAGATATAGAAGGAGCATTGAGCGTTGGTATGCAAGCTATTCATTGTAATTTTGACAATGTTTCACATCATAAAAGTAATTTAGTATCTGTAAGTTCTCTATTAGAAATAAAGCAATATTTATAACTGATTGAGCGTTTTATATTTAAATAAATAAAAGTTAATTTATCTAGAATTTTAGATGGTATCGCACAATTTTGCGATATTGCATCAGAAAATAATAGTACTGTAAAATTAGAAATTCATTAAATATTCAATTAAAATGATAAAAAAAATAGCATTTAGTTTTTTGTTTTTAATAACAATATCAGCATTTAGTCAAGAACTAGATATTAATAACTACAAATATGTAATTGTACCAGATCGATTCGATTTTTTAAAGAGTTCAGATCAATACCAAACGAGTTCTTTAACTAAGTTTCTTTTAGAAAAAAAAGGATTTGAAGTTTTTCTAAGCAATGAAAAATTACCAGAAGATTTAATGCTAAATAGGTGTAAAGCATTAACAGCAGTAGTTGTAGATGATTCTAGTATGTTTACCATTAAAAGTGTAATTAAATTACAAGACTGTAATAATAATGTTTTATACACTTCAGAAGTTGGTAAGAGCAAACTTAAGGAATATAAAAAAGGGTATCAAGAGGCTATAAGAAGAGCTTACGAAACAATGGAAGATTTAGAGTATAATTATAATACTTCTATAGCTGTTAAAGAAAAGGTGAAACCAGAAATAGTAAAGGTAAAAGAACCTGCTGTTACCGTTAAAACAAGTGTAAATGAAATTAACACTGAATCTAATGCTACTAATGTTTTATATGCACAGAAAAAAAATAATGGATTTCAATTGGTAAATTTAAAACCAGAAGTTGTTTTTATAATTTTAAATACAAACAAGAAAGATGTTTATGTAATTAAAGGAAAAGACGGAACGCTCTATAAACATGGAGAAAGTTGGATTGCAGAATACTATAAAAATGACCAATTAGTAAAAGAAGAATATCAAATAAAATTTTAATTAATTTTCCGTCAAAAATTAAAACTTAGTATTCTTAGTTTTATTTTGAATAAAAAATGTCACTTGGAAATAATTTCTGAGTGACATTTTTTTTTGATAAAAGTTATTGATATAAATTAATAATCATAGTTGTTTTTCCATCTATTTTTTAAGGTTTCTCTAAACTGATTTTCTCTTGCATTATTACCTGGTTCATACAGTTTTGTTCCAGATATTTCATCAGGTAAAAATTCTTGTTCTACAAAATTATTCGGGTAATTGTGCGAGTATTTATAGTTTTTACCATAGTCTAAATCTTTCATTAATTTAGTTGGTGCATTTCTTAAATGAATAGGTATAGATAAGTCTCCCGTTTTCTGTACTAAATTCTGAGCATCATTAATAGCCATATATGAAGCATTACTTTTGGCGGAGTTAGCCAAATAAATAGCACATTGACTTAATATAATTCTAGATTCTGGGTACCCTACAACAGAAACAGCTTGAAACGTGTTGTTGGCCAATATTAATGCTGTAGGGTTTGCGTTTCCAATATCTTCGGAAGCAGAAATAAGTAGCCTTCGGGCAATAAACTTTACGTCTTCACCTCCTTCAATCATTCTAGCCAACCAATAAACTGCTCCATTTGGATCACTACCTCTAATCGATTTTATAAAAGCAGATATAATGTCATAATGTTGTTCCCCTGTTTTATCATATCTAACAGTGTTTTTCTGAATTTTAGCGAGTACTAAATCGTTGGTAATTTCAATTTCATCTTCTTCAGATACTAATAATTCAAAAATATTTAAAAGCTTTCTAGCATCTCCTCCAGATACTTGTAACAATGCATCGGTTTCTTTTAAAGTGATTTTTTTGGTTGATAAAAGTTCGTCTTTCTCCATAGCTCTATGTAAAAGTGCCACGAGATCAGTTTTATCAAAAGAATTTAAAATATAGACTTGGCAACGAGAGAGTAGGGCAGGAATAACTTCGAAACTAGGGTTTTCTGTAGTTGCACCAATTAATGTTACCCATCCTTTTTCTACGGCTCCTAAAAGTGAATCTTGCTGAGATTTACTAAATCTATGAATTTCATCAATAAATAAAATAGGATTTTTAACCGTAAATAACCCACCACTTTTTTTAGCTTTTTCTATAACCTCTCGTACATCTTTTACCCCAGAACTAATAGCGCTCAATGTGTAGAAAGGACGTTTAGATTCTGTTGCAATAATATTGGCAAGCGTTGTTTTTCCAATTCCTGGAGGTCCCCATAAAATTAATGAAGGAATGATTCCTTTTTTGATTAAATTGGTTAAAACACCCGTTTTACCCACTAAATGTTGCTGACTGATATAGTCTTCTAAAGTTTTAGGTCTAATTCTTTCTGCCAAAGGTTCATTCATTCTGTAAAAATAATAAAGATTTCTGACAGAAATTGTAAAAATCGGGATTGGTTCTATTTTTGTTATTTTTATAATGATGAAAGAGGAGAATCACTTACAAATATCAAAATCTATTTTCTTAATTCCAATTGTATACATTGTTGCAATATGGTTTATTTATTGGGTTGAAATACAATTTGATCTCAATTTTAATAAATATGGTGTTTTTCCAAGAACTTTTGTTGGTTTTAGAGGTGTTTTCTTGACTCATTTTATACATAGTAATGTAAGTCACCTTTTTAATAATTCTATCCCTTTATTTGTGCTTTTAAGCAGTCTTTTTTATTTTTATAGAGATGTTGCTTATAAAGTTTTGCTTCTTGGTGGTTTTTTTACAGGTTTAATAACTTGGTGTATTGCAAGAGAATCTTATCACATAGGTGCAAGCGGAATTGTGTACTTGCTTTTTAGTTTTGTTTTTTTTAGTGGAATTATAAAAAGACACTTTCGGTTGGTCGCATTGTCTTTAATTATCATCTTTTTATACGGAGGTATGATATGGTATGTGTTACCTATAAAAGATGGTATTTCTTGGGAAGGTCATTTATCTGGTTTTGTAGTAGGTCTTATTTTTGCAGTTATTTTTAGAAATAGAGGAATTGTAAGAGAAGAACATCAATTTATAGAAACAGAGTTTGATGCTTTGTTTGATGAACATGGTAATTTTGCCCCGCCAAAAGTAGAGGAGGAGTTCGATGATGAAAAACTAGAAGAGAAGTTTTAGTCCTACTTACCTTTTTCTAAATAAAGTAGTAATAGAAAAAGCTGTACATAATTTCTTACATACAGCTTTGTTTAAATATATTTTTTTAATCTCTTTAGCTGCTTACTACAATTCTTTGTCTTACTGCTTCATATAGTAAAACACCACATGCAACAGATACGTTTAAAGAAGCTATTTCACCTAACAAAGGTAATTTGGCTTTGTAATCTACCATTTTTAATATAGAAGGGTTTACACCTCTATGCTCAGAACCCATAATTATAGCAATTGGTTGCTTAAAATCGATATCATATACAGAATCTTCTGTCTTTTCTGTAGCTGCTACCGTTTTAATGTCTGATGCTTGTAATAAAAATAAGGCATCTTTAATGTGATCTACTTTACAGATAGGAATTTTAAAAGCTGCACCCGCAGATGTTTTTATAGTTTCAGCATTAACGGGAGCACTTCCATTTTTCTGAATGATAATTCCGTTAACTCCAGAACATTCTGCTGTTCTAATGATAGCACCAAAATTACGTACATCAGAAACTTGATCTAACAATAAGAATAAAGGTATTTTATCACTCTCTACTGTTTTTTCTATCAATTCTTCTAAATCGTAAAACTCTACTGGAGATATTTGAGCAACAGCACCTTGATGATTACTGTTTTTAGATAACCTATCTAACTTCTCTACAGGCACCATGCTAGTAGTAAGGTTGTTTGTTTTAATTAACTTGTTTAGGTCATAAAACAATTCTCCTCTTAATCCTTTTTGTAAGTATATTTTGTTTATTGATGAACCACTTTCTATAGCTTCTATAATAGCTCTAATACCAAAAATATTGGTAGTTGGTGTTGTAATGTTATTCTCCATTTTGCAAATGTACTTAAAAATAGAAAACCACCTCGTTAAGAGGTGGTTTTTAAAATAAAAAAATAGGTAAGTTTATTGTTTTATTAAAACTAAAGTTCTTGCATCAAAATAGCCATCAGCGGTGTATGTTAATGTAATAGTTCCTGTAGCAGGATCTACACTACCAGAACCAGATTGTGCAATTCCAAAATTATCTGCTAAATATCCTCCTGTAATTGTTAAGTTATCACAAACATCTGAAATATTAAAAGAGTATGCGGTAGTGAAATAATTACCTCTGCTTACTGTATAAGTTCCAGGTCCAGTAGATGTAATTGTTGTTGGATCACCATACGCTTGATTAACATATTCGCCTTCTAAACTTGAAGGACAAATTGCTTGCAAAGTAATAACTGTTTTGTTACTATCTGAAACTGTTTGTGTAGATGTTTCAATTTGAATAACGGCAGTTAATGGATTGGAAGAATCTAATTCAGCTGAATTAACCATAATTGAAGCCGTTGCTTCTTGTGATCCTGCAGGTATTGTAAAACTAGTTTCTCCTAAAGAGAATTCTTTTCCTTCTGTTGCAGTAGAAGAAGCAGCATCTACAGAAATAGTTACAGTAACATCTTCGTTAAGTGCAGTACCATTTCCACCTCTATACTCAATAGGTACTTCGTATTCATAAACGATACCTGTACCATCTTGTAAAAAGTTGTTCGTAACTTCTTTATTTGAAAATTGAGTGACTATTGGACCTTTTCCAAAATCAGTTTCATAATCATCCAATAATGCATCACAAGATGTAAATGCAAAAGTACTAACGAAAAGTAGTACTAATATTTTTATATTTTTCATTTTATTTGTTTTAAATTATTGCTTTTATTTCCAAAATGGATTTTTTGTAAATACATCATCACTTGTTAGTGTAGGTACATTGTCGCTGTTTCTAGATACCTCTGTTGAAGGGTATAGTAATCTTACAGGTCTTGAACCATTAGACTCTTCTGGGATCGGTAATCCTACAGGATATCCTGTTCTTGTTAAATCTATCCAAGATTCTATAGAAGAAGTTCCATTAAGCGCAACCCATTTTTGAGTTATAATTGCTTGTATTTTATTAGATGAATTAGACCAGTTAACATTTGGTGTAGTTTGTGCATAGTAAGTTTGTGCACTTGCTATAGGATCTGCAACCTCTAACTGAGTAAATGAAGCCTCAATTGCTGCTTCATAATTAGCCTGAGCTGCAGCGTCTCCACCAGATATATAACCTCTAGTTGTAGCTTCTGATTGAATAAAAAGAGCTTCAGCCATTGACATAATTATTTGATCTCCTTCTGCACTTTTTATTAGTCCCGGACCAACTTTTGCTAAATCCTTAGAAGTAAAACCGGTACCTGGAAGTATCGTTTTTTGTTCAGTTCCTTTAAACTCATCAGCATTTTCTGAAGGAGCATATAATCGCTCTAATCTTGGATCGCTTGTATTTGTTAAATATGTAATGGCATGTTCTGAAGCAACTGTATAATCACCTCTATTTTGTTCATCTCCAGTTACAGGTTGTCTAAAGTAATCATAGAAAGGGTTTTGTTTAAATTCTGCAGTTGTATAACCTGGATTAGAGGTAACATCTGTAGTTATGTAGCCTGCTCCATTAGCATTAATTGTTGCAATTTGACTAGCAATGTAAGAATCTTGACCAGTATTACTTAATCTAACTAGCATTCTTAATTTAATAGTGTTTGCAAATTCAACCCAGTGAGACATGTTTCCTCCAAAAATGATATCTTGTGTTTCTGGGTTTTGAGCATTGGTAGGTGCATTATTTATTAAATCTACTACAGCTGTTAATTCTTCTATAACTGCTTTGTACACTGTTTCTGCATCATCATATTTTGGAGTTGTATTATCTCCTCTTAAGTTTGCTTCAGTATAAGGTACATCACCATATAAATCTACAAGCATTTGATACTGAAATCCTTTTATAATTTTAGAAATTGCTTGATAATATGTGTAATCTACTGCTCCTGTTGGATCTTCATATGTTTCAATATACGTTAAATTTTTAAAAATATCTGCATAAGAAGTTTCAAAAATATTACTAAAATCTGTTGCAGTAAAATTATAACGAGAGTAGATTTCATTTGAAGACCAGTTTGATGGTGTTGCCCAGTTTACTACTAAAAAGTTTCCTAAATACGTCATTGTTCTTGCATTCAATGTTGAAAAACTTTGTTGAGCAACAGGTAATGTTAAACGTGGCGTTGAAATAGGTGGATTGTTGGGGTTGTCGTTGACATCCAGAAAATCGCTACAGCTTACACTAACCAAAGCAAAAGCGAACATTATTAATATTGATTTTTTCATTTTATATGTTTTTATATTTTATTTTTTAGAATGTTACATTTATACCCATTCCAAATTGTCTTGTAGGAGCAGTCTGACTTTGAGTTCCAACTCCTACAGCATTACCAGTAGTAAAGTTAAATTCAGGATCAGTGTATACGTTGTCTTTTGGTCTTAAGGTAATTAAATTTCTTCCATAAAAATTTAATACTAAATTACTTACTCCAACTTTCTCTAGAACATCTTTTCCAAAGGTATATGATAATGAAACCTCTCTAAGTTTTAAGGTAGTTGCGTCTGTAACATAGTTTTCTTTTACTTCATTATAAGCAGTCCAGAAAGCATTTCCACCACCTGATGTTAATCTATCTGTATTTGCTATATAGCCACCAGACCCATCAGCGTAAGAAGAATTAGGGAATACAAAAGGCTGTCTTCCTGCAGTAGCACTATGTTTAGATAATCCAGTAAATTCTAGAGCATCTACTAATCCGTTGTAAAAGACATGACCTGTTCTGTAATCTGCTACTGCGTATAAGCTAAAGTTTTTATACTTAATAGTGGTATTTAATCCAATAGTATAATCTGGAGTTGTTTTTCCTTGTATTTGATTTTGAGAATCTTGAATAGGATCTCCATCAGCACCAACTACAATACGTCCTTGATCGTCTTTTAAATAAGATGTTGTTCTTATTTGTGGATAAGATTCTCCTACTTTTGCAATAATTTGAGCATCAGCAAAACCTCCAAGATCTAATTCATCAACTCCATCATCTAAAGATATTACTTCAGATTTCATAGCACTCCAATTTACTCCCATATCCCAAGAGAAATTTTCACTTCTTAGTATTGTTCCCATTAAGTTAAGTTCTATACCTAAGTTTTCAACTTCACCAACGTTAACTCTAGCACTAGTAGCACCAGATGCACTAGAAATATTTACAGGGATTATTTGGTCAATAGAATTTGTTTTATAACCAGCAAGTTCTCCTGAAAAACGGTTGTTAAACATTCTAAACTCTATACCTGCATCAATAGATTTAGTAATCTCAGGTCTTAATCCTGGAGCAGGTACTTGACTTGATTGTGACAAACCAGCAGTACTACCATAAGGAAAATTATCTGGCGCAAAGAAAATACCTTGTGTTTGGTATAGTCCTGGATCATTACCAGTTTCGGTATAACTTAAGGTTCCTTTTAAGAAGCTAAGTCCTTTGTCTGAAACAATGCTAGGAAAAGCACTTGATGCTACAAAAGACATCCCTGCACCATAGTAAAAGAAAGAATTATCATCTTTTGGTAATGTAGAAGATTGATCATTTCTACCAGTTGCATTTAAAAATAAATAATCTTTATACCCTAAAGTTAATTCTGTATAAAAACTTACTCTTCTATAATTAGTAGTTGCTTCAGATCCTGCTAAATCACCTGTTCTCGTAGAAACATTATAGAAATCTGGTATAATTAAATCACCCCCTGAAATTGATATTCCTTTAGAGCTGGTGATTCTTGTGTTTTGTCCTAAAATAGCTTTAAGGTTAAAGTCTTGAGATACTTGCTTTTCAAATTGTAATAAAAAATCAGAATTAAATCTTGATGAATTAAAAGAACCATCTGCAGTACTAGCTCCATAAGGATCCATTCTAGCATATGTATTAGCTAATTCAAAACTATAATCTAGTGCTCCAAATTCTCTTTTATTCGTTTGTCCAGAAGAAGTAAAACCTACATTTAATGATGCTTTTAACCAGTCATTAAATTTATAATCTACATTTGTAAGAATATTAAATTCAGTAATATCTAATTTCTCTCTTTGTGTATCAACAATAAAGTAAGGGTTTTCATAAAAAGCAAAATAAGAAGTTTCATTTCTAGTAAACTCACCTGTTTGCCAATTTTTCAATTCTTCCATAGGTAAATGTAATGGAGTATTTATAATATTCCAGTATAACGGTCTACCTTGACGACCACCTTCACCTACAACATTAGAATGAGATCTAAACATAGATAGATTTCCACCAACAGTTAATTTGTCATATTTTCTTGTTGCTTTTAATCTGAAGTTTGTTCTATTATATTTATCTTTTGGTACAATACCTGTCGTATTTGTTTGGTCTAACGAAAGAAGAATACTACCTGCGTCATCACCTCCACTTACTGTAACACCATGTCTTGTAGTTATACCTGTTTCAAAGAAGTTCTTGTGGTTATCTTCAATAGGAGAAAAAGGCACTTGCCAAACTGATCCATCATCTAAAGTTTCACTTGCATCAACTAGTCTACCATCATAACGTGGACCCCAAGCAACATTTTCTAAAGGATATAAAGTTCCATCAGGAAAACCACCTACACCAAATTCATTTTGAACTTCAGGAAGGTAAGCTGCATTTTCAATAGTTATAGACCCTGCATATTCTACACTTAATTTTCCTGATCCTACTTTCGTGGTAATTAATACTACCCCATTTGTCGCTTCAGAACCATATAGAGCTGCAGCTCCAGCACCTTTTAAAACACTAATGTTAGTTATGTCATTAGGGCTTATGCGATCTAGAGCATCTCTACTAGAAGGAAAACCATCAATTACTATTAATGCTTCATTATTACCTAATAAAGATCTGTTACCTCTTAATACTACCCTAGTACTAGGGTTTACACCATTATTAGTCGTGTTAATTTGCAAACCTGCAACTTTACCAACCATAGCAGTTGCAACATTAAATGATTTAGTTTGTGTTACTTCATCACTTTTTAAAGTTGTAGCAGCATATGTTAATTCTTTGGCATTTCTTTTTATACCTAAAGAAGTAACAACTATCTCATCTAAAACTTCACCACCTTCTACCAAGGTAACGTTTATGATGCTTGAAGCTCCAATAGTTTTCTCAGAAGTCTTATAACCAAGATATCTGTAAACTAACACTGCTCCAGATTTTGCTTTCAATGTATATTTTCCATCAAAATCAGTCTCAACCCCCTTAGAGGTTCCTTTTATTAAAACACTAACCCCTGGTAAACTACCTGAACTGTCAGATACTGTACCGGAAACAGTTTTTTCTTGTGCAAACGATATTTGCACGATTAACGCTAAGAGTAGCGTTAAAAATCCATTAAACTTTGTCTTCATTGTATAATTATTTGAATTAATTAGTTTCAAAAGTCTTAAATTAATCTTAATAAAACAATTTTTTAACATAAATAGTTTTTTTATATAGAGTAAAAAACACATTTTTTAGCTAATTTTTTGCTTGTTTAAAGTTTTTTTATTATCATATGATTTCTTTAACGGGTTCTTTTCTAGGTGTTTCTATATTTTTTAATGCAATTACACTCTCTACTTAACCTTATTTTTTTTATGAAAAAAAATATTTTAAATTAGAATATTTTTTTATCTAAAACACCTTAGAATTGAGGATAATTTAGTGATTTTAATGTTTTTGTAATGTAATTTTATTGATATCTGTTTATCGTTAAATTATCTCTAATGATTTCTTCTGTTTTTGTGTTTCAGATATGTTGATTATTCTATACATTATTCTAATGAAAAAAGTAATAATAGGCAAAAGGAGTGGCAAAGTCTTTGTTTTATTTATTCTGATTTTCTTTTAAGTAAATTAAATCTTTTGAGAAATAAAAAGATTTAAATTGTAATAGCTCTATTTCTCAAAAGATTGATTTCTGAAATGGCAAGCAAAAGTATAAATGAATCAATTGTGGTAAACAAATCCAATTTGTAAGTCATATTGAAGTAGAGTGTTTATTTCACCAGGTTGCTATTGTTAATAGATATATCAAAAAGAACCCAAGATTTTAGAATATACTGAATTAAAAATAACTTGTTTCTATAAAGAAAAGAACAGGGAAGGAGTCTATTGTAGATAAATTAAATCAACGTTTCATTAAGTACTAAATTTTCTTAAATGAAAGAACTGTAAACTTCGGAAAACGATTAAGAAGTGCTTATGAGTGCTTGTATAATTGTCAACTTTTGAATATTACTTTGTAATAATATATAAGTAAATATACCAAATTCAATTAATGCTTTAGATTGTCATTTTTCTTATTCGCGGAATAATCAGAAATTATAGTGTATTTTTTTTGTCTATTATTCCTGGGTTTTAATATTTTATCTAATTTACTACAGTACCATGTTTTAACTAACTTATTTAGTTCATAAAACAATTCTCCTCTTAGTCCTTTCTGTAAGTATATTTTATTAATTGTAGAATCACATTTTATGGCTTCAATTATTGCTCTAATACCCGAAATATTGGTTGTTGCTCAAAGAATGGGTAAATCAATAAGTTCGTTTTTATAAAATTATGTTTTTTGAATTTATAGTAAACAAAAAAAATGCAACATTGATGTTTTATCATCAATGTTGCATTAGTATATTTAATCCGATCTATTACTTAATTAATAAATGGATTATTTTGAATCTCTGCTTGAGGGATTTCAAAAGTTAATCTTTCATCTGTATAAGGAATAGATAAACCAGAGTGGAATACGTGGTTTGTACCTCTTGTCATGGTTTGTTTATTTCTCTTCATAGATAAATAACTTTTACCTTCTCCCCATAATTCTATTCTAGTTTGTAGAATTACCTCATCTAATAGATCATCACCAGATAATCCATTTACGTATGCGTAATCTGTAGCTTCCGTAAATCTTTCAGATAATAATTCATTCAATCTTGTTCTTGCTGCAGCATCTTGACCTTCTTTAGCCGCCATTTCTGCAGATAATAAATACATTTCTGCAACTCTCATATAAATGTAATCATCTTCAATGTTTCTCTGACCACCAATTACCCTAGCAGCATTATAAAATTTATTACGAGGTTGTAATGAATTAATAGTATCGAATTGTGTTTTTCTGATATCATTATCTTTTATTTTAGAAAACAAAACATTATCGATACCTTTTCTATCTCCTGCCCATTGGTAACTGTATGTAAATACATCTATTTGCCCCCACCACGAAGCTAAATCTAATCCATTAGCTAGTGTAATATCAAATCCCCAAATCCAAGCAGGTGTATTAAGGTCGTTAAATCCGCCTACTACTTCAGTGCTTGTCATTAAAGGGTATCCAGCATCAATAACTTGGTCTGCTAGTCCTTTTGCTAATAAATTTGAAGCACTGTCTCCTTTAGCTGCATAAACATACGCTAATAATGCCCTAGCAACATCCTGGTTTGCACCTGTTTTGTTAGCTCTATCAAAACCAATTAAAAGTGAATCTGCAGAAGTTAAATCTTCAATCATAAAATCATACACATCGCTCATTGGAGATTGTGCAAATACTGGATCAGTAGGGGTAGTGTATAAAGGCAAAATTGCTTCTGTTGCATTATACTCTTTTTGAAATAATTGAGATAAATAAAAGTAAGCGTACGCTCTTAAGGTTTTAGCTTGACCTAATGCATGTTTTGATGCATCCGATTCAGGAATGGCTTCATTACCTCCTAATGTGCTAATTACTTGGTTAGCAGATCTTATTACTCTATAATAGTATCTCCAAGGCATGTAGTTGTCATTGTCAGCATAATCTACAGTAGATAATAAGTTTACAAAATTTCCATATCTGTTATAGTTATTAGCTGTTAGTGCTAAATCACCAGAAAGAAAGTCTGTAAAAATATCATATCCTTTCTGTCCAAAATCTTCATGATCTGTTGAAAATCCACCTGTTCCAGTGTTAATCATCATGGAGTATATTCCTCTTAGGTTTGCGTCTGATATAGAAGGGTCTAACTCTCCTGTAGTTATAACATCCTCTGCACTTATAAATTCTGTTGGGCTTTTCTCTAGAAAGTCTTCACCACAACTTAAAAATGTTGTAATTACTGCAAGAGCAAATACCGTTTTTAAAATATTATATTTCATTATTTTTTGCTTTTAAATTAATTATAATTGTACTCTAACACCAAGTGTGAATGTAGATAGTGGGCTGTATTGGTATCTTTCAGATTCACCTACTAAAGATGAAGCTGGATTAAATCCTTTTCTAGCACTTAATAAGAACATATTGTCTCCTGCTACCCAGAAACTTAAACCAGACATACCTGTGTTTTCTAAAGATTTAGATGGTACACTATAGCCTAACCTTACGTTATTTAATGCTAAATAATCAGATTTTGTTAAGAATCGTGTAGATTGTCTGTTTACATTTACATTTTGGTTACTGTATAATCTAGGGATATCTGTGATATCTCCTGGAGCTTGCCATGCATCTTTAATATCTACATGATAGTTATTAGAACCAACTTGACCATTACCTAAAACATTTGCGTAATTTCCATCATATCCATATCCTCCTAAGCTGTAAGCAAATTGTGTGCTTATATCAAAATTGTGTATTTGAGCAGATAATCTAAAAGCCCCTCTAATTTTAGGTATTGCAGATTTTCCTACAAATTGGTTTGTAGCTTCTGTATAATTACTAGTTACTGATTGCTTAATTTCTGTATTAGGGTTTTTAATTGCATATTCATATACATCTATAATTTGTTCTCCAGAATCAAAAGTACCACTTGCATTTGTATCTACATAATTGGTTTCCCAAACTGGGTCTCCATTATCAGCATTAACACCTACCCATACAGGCATGTAATAATCATACCTACTGTGCCCTTCAGCTCTACCAAAGTTACCAAGAATATCAATGATCTTATCTCTACCTTCGGGAGCGTCAAATGGCATCTTAGTGATTTCATTGTCTAAAATTTCTCCATTTATAGATAAGTCTAATTTGAATTTTTCTTTATTAATAATATGCCCTGTTAAGTCAAATTCTAAACCTTTATTTACAAGTTCACCATCGTTTTTAGTGTCAAGAGCATCACCCGTAGAAATTGGTAAACGTACACTAAAAATAAGGCCATCTGTATCTTTTACATAATAATCTACAGAACCATCTATTACATTGTTAAACAATCTAAATTCTGTACCTACTTGATACATTTTACTTGTCTCCCAAGTTAAACCTGCATTTTCTCTTGCTCTTAAAATTAATGAAGTATCTCCATTTAAATTATCTATATCATATCCGTTTTGACCAGAATAAAAATCTACACCACCTTGATCTCCTTGAATACCATAACTAGCTTTTACTTTTAAGTTGTTTACGAAATCTACGTTGCTAAAAAAGTCTTCTTTACTAACAATCCAAGATGCACCAGCAGACCAAAAAGTTCCCCATTTATCTGTTGCGAATCTAGAGCTTCCATCTCTTCTTACTGTACCAGAAAGAAAATATTTGCTTAAATAATTGTAGTTTACTTGGGCAAAATAACTCTCTATAGCTGATTCTTCAGTATAGCCAGAAGGGTTACTTCCTAAATTAACGTAGTTTGATGGGGTGTCTAAACCGTTAACTAAATTCACTACTTTATTTTTACTAATAAAAGTACGGTCTCTTTGCCATTCATTTGTTTCATGTGCTACTAAAGCAGAAACATTATGATCTCCAAAGCTTTTATTGTAGTTAAACATCTGTAAAAAGTTCTGTGTTATTGCTTGTCTTTGTTCCTTAAATAAACTACCACCTTGTCCTACAGCAGATCCGTAGAATGGGTTGTTTATACTGTTATCTACTAAGCTATAGAAGTTTGCACCATACTTGGTAGTAAAAGATAAAGCATCAGAAAAATTAACTTTAAAAGAAAAGTTACCATTTATAGAATGACGCATATCTTGATTTAAATCATATTTTGCATCTGCAATAGCATTTGTTAAACCTCCAAAACCTCTATTGGTTCCATAATCATATTGGTTACCTCCATAATAAGGATCAGCAACTACTGCTCCAGTAGCATCACGTAAAAATAAAGGGTAAATAGAAGGGATGTTATCTGTAAACCAAAAAATAGACCCAGAATCTTCTGATTGACCGTTAGAAGTTGTTTCTGCAAAAGAATAATCAATATTAGCATTTGCTTCTAACCATTCGGTAGGCTTATGAGTAATATTTAATCTTGTAGAATAACGCTTGTAATCAGAGTTTATAACATATCCTTTGTCATTTAAATAACCAAAAGAAGAAAAGTATGTTGTTGTATCGTTACCTCCACTCATACTCACGTTAGCTTCTGTTCTAGTAGATGATTGAAACCCAAAATCAGACCAGTTTTCAGGAGTATATCTTCTAGATATTCCTGGTATAACTGTACCCGTTGTAGGGTCAATAATGTCTGCACCGTTAGTGGCATTATACATATTATAATCTTGGTTTATACCACCTTGTGAATCATCGAATAATACATTGTTTGCATATGCAGTTGCGTCTGCAACACCTAATTTTTCTCCAGTATTTCTTAATGCTTGCCATGAAAGGCCCATGTACTCATCCGGAGAGCTTATTAAATCGTAAGTAGGTAAAAGTCTCATGTTTACACCAGTCTTAACCTCTACATTTATGCTAGATGCACCCTTTTTACCTCTTTTAGTTGTAATTACAATCACACCATTTGCACCTCTTGAACCGTAAATAGAAGTTGCAGTAGCATCTTTTAATATAGTAGTAGATTCAATATCTGCTGGGTTAATGTTACTTAAAATTGATAAATCAGAGTCATCAGCATTGTTTACATCTACAATACCTCCATAAGGTACTCCGTCTACAATATATAGAGGGCTACTGTTACCATTAATGGTACCAAAACCTCTAATTCTAATTTGTGCAGCACTACCAGGTTGCCCAGATGAATTTACTACTGTTACACCTGCAACCTCACCAGCTAATGCTTGTGAAATATTAGAAACTGATTTAGATTGTAAGTTTTCTGAACTCACTACTGTTGCAGTACCAGTAAAGGCTTGTTTTGTACTTGTACCGTAACCAACAACTATAACCTCATCTAAAACATTGTTCTCATCAACTACCATACTAGCATTAACAGTATTAGATGCGCCTATTGTTTTTTCAATTGGTGTAAAACCTAAGTATCTAAAAACTAAAACATCTCCGTTTTTTGCTAGAATAGAATACTTTCCATCAAAATCAGTTTCTGTACCTTTATTGGTTCCTTTTACTGATATACTAACTCCAGGTAAAGGTCCCGAACTTTCTGTAACTGTACCAGAAACAGTTTTGTCTTGTGCAAAAGAAATTTGCACGATTAACGCTAAAAATAGCGTTAAAATTCCATTAAACTTTGTCTTCATTGTGTAATTATTTGAATTAATTAACCCCAAAAATCTTAATTTAAACTTAATAAAACAATTTTTTAACACAAATAGTTTTTTTGTTTATTGTAGGAACAGCAGCTATTTTAGCTGATTTTTGGTCATTTTACTTTCTTTTGTTAAAATATTATTTAATTAATGACTTCTAAGCTAGGTGTTTCTGTTTTTTTAAAATCAATTAAGCATTCTTCATAGCTGTAGTTTGTTTAAAATATAACATTTTAAAGTAATTTGTTTTTTTTGTTTAATATGATTTTGTTTTGATGATTGTTGCATGGTTTGTCTGTTTCTGTAATATTTACGATACGTTTTTTATTGTTATATTAACATTAATCGGGTTTGTTTTTTTCGTTGTCAAGTGATGTTGAATATTGTATTTTTTTTAATATGATTTCAAAAGAAAACTACCTTATTTAATATGGTTTTATAAGATTAAAAATACTTTAACTTTATGAATTTGGGAGATACTGTTATTAAATAATTTATATCTGTTGGTAGGGGGTAATTTAATATAAGAATTTTAAGTTTTTTATTATTGCTAAGAAAATGTATGTTGCTTTGAGGTAAAGTGTTTTTTTATAGAGTTTATTCTGGATAGTTATAATATAAAAAAAAAGACTATCTTATCAGATAGCCTTTTTCTCTTAATATGTTTTTTTTGTTTAGTTTCCTACGCCTGTAATATACCAAAATACGCGAGAAGATTTATCATCACCTCCCATTGCACTACTTGCAGCAGCATAATTATCTGGGTTAAGATCTTTATCGTTGTATCCGTACAAGTACCTTCTTGGTACAGCTTCGTTAGAAATTGAAGGACGGGTAAGAGTATTAGGATAGTCTAATAATCTCCAAGAAGTCCAAGCTTCAAATCCTCTACCGTAAAGAGCTATGTATTTTTGATTACCAATAACTTCTTTCCAACTAGAGCCAGAAGTTGTGTAAGCAACAGTAGTTTGTGCTAAATATGTATCAGCTTCTGCTTGTGTTCCTCCCCAATATATAATAGAAGCGGAAATAGCTGCATTGTAATACGTTTTAGCACTACCAGTAATTAGATTTTTAAAAGTAGTTTTTCCAGTTTATCGTTAGTTTCACGCTCTTAAGGTCTGTTTCTTGTTGGTTTGTTTTTCCTGTAGAAAGACTCATATTTATTTGTGAGTTGTTGGTGTTAAATAAATAACCGAAGCCTAATCCGATTAGGTTTTCATTTTTAGAGTTCAAGTCTATTTGTCCTAAATCAGTTATGGTGTATAGATAAGATTTTTCTGAAGTCAGGTATCTGTATTCTAAATTTAAAAACATGTACTTATTGGTAAATATGCTTTGTTCGTTAAAACCTCTTATTGAGTTGGTTCCTCCGACTCTAAAGAGTTCATTATTAATGTAAGAGTCAGAGTTTAAGTATCCTGTTTTGTTTTTGATAAAAATGCTACTTCGTAAATTTAAATCCCATAAATATGAAATTGATGCTTCTAGTTTAAGTTGGTTTGTTGTTTCGTTAGTTGTTTCTCTGTTACCAAAACTTGGGTTTATGTCTAAGTGGAATTTATTATCTAAAAAAAAATCATTTTTAGGAATACTGTATTTTAATTGAACTCCTAAGAAATAATTACTATAGGTTTCAATATTGTTGGATAAATTTTCTTTTAGATTTTCGGATTTTTCAGAATTGTAGGTGAGGGCTAGTTTAATTTTAGAATTAATGTGGTATCCAATCCTAGAATCAAACTTTGAGTTTAGAAAAGTAGAGTCTTGTTTGTAGATAGAGAAAGTTAATTCTGGGCTAAATCTCGAGTTGAAGATGTATGGTATTGTTGTGGTTAATTTTAATTCTTGCTTTTCTTCACCTATACTGTTCCAGAATAAACCAAATTTTTCACCAGTATTCAAAATATTATTTAATTGTATTTCTAGATTTCCGTTAAACAGTATGTCTCCATTTTCTTTTGAAGCAAAACCTATAATTCCGTCAAAACTATTATTCTTATGTTTTTTTAAATACATATATAATAATGTAGAGTCTTTAGTAAATAAAATTTCAGGAGATTTAATTTCCTTAATAAAATCTAAATTTTTAGATGCATCTGATATTTCTAAAATTTTTTCTTGATTAAATATGTCTGTAGGTTTTATGTTGAAGTAATTTTTTAGATATGATTTAGGGAAATTGTCATATCCTTTAATAATTACTTTATTTATAGTTCTTTTTTTAGAAGGATTAATTACTAAATCAGCAAAAAGAGTTTTGTTTTTAATTGTAACATTTTTTAGTTTTACTTTAGAAAAAGACTTTCCTTCCGAATCTAAATTTGTAGATATTTTTAATAGTGTAGTTTGTAATTTTTCAATTGGAATAGAAAATGTGTTTTCTGTTGTGTTAAATTTTTCAAGATAAATTTCAGATTCCTTACTTGTTCTAATAATTGCATTGTCTATTTTATTTCCTAGGTTAAAAAAAGCAACGTATTCGTTGTCTTTATTTCTAATGCTATCTATAGAGTTTGTAAAATAACCTAAATTTTTTAAGTGTTCAGAAAGTATATTAATTTCCAAGTTTAGAAGAATAGTGTCTTTGTGTTTTTTTTGATAATTAATTTTATTTAAAATGTTTGCTTCTGTTTTATTTAAGGAAGTAAGTTTTAAAGAAAATGCTTGTGCAAAGGTTTCTGTATAAGAAAGCAGTGCAAGTAGGATATATATATAAGGTGTAGTTTTTTTATTCAAAGTGGATAAAATATAAGAATCAAAAGTAAAAGAAAATCCCAATAACTAACAAAAAAATGAACATTAAGAAAAAATAACTTGCTGATACTTGAATAATTAGAAAATAATTGTACATTTGCGGACTCTTAAAAAAGAGTAAAGGTTTAATTATAAACGAAAAACAGTAATAATTTAGTATGCCAACTATTCAACAATTAGTTCGTAAAGGAAGAACCAAAATAACTAAGAAGAGTAAATCGGCTGCTTTGTCGTCTTGTCCTCAAAGACGTGGAGTGTGTACTCGTGTTTATACTACAACACCAAAGAAACCTAATTCAGCAATGCGTAAAGTTGCCAGAGTTAGATTGACAAATGGTAATGAGATAAACGCATACATCCCAGGTGAAGGACATAACTTACAAGAGCACTCGATAGTATTAGTTAGAGGTGGAAGGGTAAAAGATTTACCAGGTGTTAAATATCACGTAGTACGTGGTGCATTAGATACAGCGGGAGTTGAGGGTAGAACCCAGAGACGTTCGAAGTATGGTGCAAAACGCCCAAAGAAGTAAGAGTTATCAGTAAAGGGTTGTAAGATTTTTAGGGTAGTAGTTGTTGTTTGAGAGTTCTCTTGAGTGTTAACTATTGTTTTTAATGTTTTATGGCGAAGAGCTAATAACAAATTAATTAACTTTTTTAATGTAAAAGACATGAGAAAAAGAGCAGCAAAAAAAAGAGTCTTATTACCGGATCCTAAATTTAACGATCAGTTAGTAACACGTTTTGTGAATAACTTAATGTGGAGCGGTAAGAAGTCTGTAGCGTTTAAAGTGTTTTATGACGCTTTAGAGCTAGTAGAAGAAAGAAAAGGAGAAGACGAAGAGAAATCGGCTTTAGAGATTTGGAAAGATGGTTTATCTAATGTTATGCCTCACGTAGAAGTAAGATCTCGTCGTGTTGGTGGTGCAACATTCCAAATACCAATGCAAATTAGACCAGACCGTAAGGTTTCTATGGCTATTAAATGGATGATTTTATATACTCGTAAGAGAAATGAGAAAACCATGGCGCAGCGTTTAGCAGCAGAGATTTTAGCAGCAGCTAAAGAAGAAGGTGCAGCAGTAAAAAAACGTACTGATACTCACAAAATGGCAGAGGCTAATAAAGCTTTCTCTCACTTCAGATTTTAATAGAAATGGCTAGAGATTTAAGATTAACAAGAAATATTGGTATTGCAGCTCACATTGATGCTGGTAAAACCACAACAACAGAACGTATCTTGTTCTATACAGGTGTTTCTCACAAGATTGGAGAAGTACATGATGGGGCAGCTACGATGGACTGGATGGAGCAAGAGCAGGAAAGAGGTATTACAATTACTTCTGCTGCAACTACTTGTGAATGGGATTTTCCAAAAGAAAATGCTCAGCCTACTCCAGAAACTCAAGCATACCATTTTAATATTATTGATACTCCTGGTCACGTAGATTTTACTGTTGAAGTAAATAGATCTTTACGTGTATTAGATGGATTAGTATTCTTATTTTCAGCAGTTGATGGTGTAGAGCCACAATCTGAAACTAACTGGAGATTAGCTGATAACTATAAAGTGCCTAGAATTGGATTCGTTAATAAGATGGACCGTCAAGGATCTGACTTCTTAAAGGTTTGTCAACAGGTAAAAGATATGTTAAAGTCTAACGCAGTGCCAATTGTTTTAAATATTGGTGATGAGGATGAGTTTAAAGGTATTGTAGATTTAGTAAAGAACAGAGCTATTGTATGGCATGATGATAACTTCGGAGCTACATTCGATGTTGTTGCTATTCCAGAAGATATGAAAGATGAAGTACGTAAGTATCGTGCTTTATTAATCGAAGAAGTAGCTAGTTATGATGAGAACTTACTAGAAAAATTCATGGAAGATGAAGATTCTATTACAGAAGATGAAGTGCACAATGCATTAAGAGCTGCTGTTATGGATATGGCAATCATTCCAATGGTTTGTGGTTCTTCATTTAAAAATAAAGGTGTTCAGTTTCTTTTAGATGCTGTATGTCGTTACTTACCTTCTCCAATGGATAAGGAAGGTATTGTAGGTGTAAATCCAGATACAGAAGAAAAAGAATTACGTAAGCCTAGTGTAAAGGAACCTTTTGCTGCTTTAGCATTTAAAATTGCTACAGACCCTTTTGTTGGTCGTTTAGCATTTTTTAGAGCATACTCTGGTCGTTTAGACGCAGGTTCTTATGTTTTAAATAACCGTTCAGGTAAAAAAGAACGTATTTCTCGTATCTATCAAATGCATGCGAATAAGCAAAATGCAATTGATTATATTGAAGCTGGAGATATTGGTGCTGCTGTAGGTTTTAAATCTATTAAAACAGGAGATACTTTAACTGCTGAAAAATTCCCTCTTGTATTAGAGTCTATGGATTTTCCAGACCCAGTAATTGGTATCGCAATTGAGCCTAAAACAAAAGCGGATGTAGATAAATTAGGTGTTGGACTTGCTAAGTTAGCAGAAGAAGATCCTACTTTTACAGTACGTTCAGACGAAGCTTCAGGACAGACTATTATTTCTGGAATGGGTGAGTTGCATTTAGATGTACTTGTAGACCGTTTAAAACGTGAGTTTAAAGTAGAAGTTAACCAAGGTCAACCTCAAGTTGAATATAAAGAGGCTATTACTGCAGAAGCAGAACATAGAGAGATTTATAAGAAACAATCTGGTGGACGTGGTAAATTTGCTGATATTGTATTTACTATTGGACCTGCAGATGAAGGTGTTCAAGGTTTACAATTTGAGTCTGTAATTAAAGGTGGAAACGTACCTAGAGAATTTGTTCCTTCTGTAGAGAAAGGATTCAAAGAAGCTATGAAAAACGGACCATTAGCAGGATACGAAATGGATTCAATGAAAGTTACTTTAAGAGATGGTTCTTTCCACGCTGTGGATTCTGATGCTTTATCTTTTGAGTTAGCTGCAAGAATGGGTTATAAAGCTTCAGCAAAATCTGCAAAAGCAAAAATAATGGAACCATTAATGAAATTAGAAGTGTTAACTCCAGAGGAGAACATGGGAGATATCGTTGGTGATTTAAATAGAAGAAGAGGTCAAGTAAATGACATGAGCGATCGTAATGGGTCTAAAGTTGTTAAAGCTTTAGTACCGTTATCAGAAATGTTTGGTTACGTTACTACTTTAAGAACAATGTCTTCTGGTAGAGCAACTTCTACTATGGAATTTTCACATTATGCAGAAACTCCTTCTAATGTATCTGAAGAAGTTATCGCTAAATCTAAAGGTTAATCTCTAAATAATATAAGATGAGTCAAAAAATTAGAATTAAATTAAAGTCTTACGATTACAATTTAGTAGATAAATCTGCTGAAAAGATTGTAAAGACGGTAAAGAGTACTGGAGCTGTTGTAAACGGACCAATACCATTACCAACACATAAAAAGATTTTTACTGTATTACGTTCTCCACACGTAAACAAAAAATCTAGAGAGCAATTTCAATTAGCTTCTTACAAAAGATTATTAGACATCTATAGTTCTTCTTCGAAAACTATTGATGCTTTAATGAAACTTGAGTTACCAAGTGGTGTTGAAGTAGAAATTAAAGTTTAATTAAACTTTAATTGTAGTTCTTACGAAAGTAAGAATCTCTAAAAAAAAAGTAATTTTATATTAACTTTCGGTTTAATTTTGTTAAACCGAAAGTTTTTTATACTTTTGCAACCCGAAATAGAGTAGGGTGACGCTATTTTTTGAGTAAAATTAAGAAATAGTAACATGTCCAGAGCGTTTCGCGAAGGAAAAACGGAAAAAACAAAATCAGCGTTGAATTTGTTTGCGCTGTTTTTTTTGGTCGAAATTTAAAGGACGAAAATGAAACAATTGTTTCGAAAAATAAATTATTAATATAGACGCGCTGGATAAATAGATCTATCGTCTAAAATTTTAACTAAATGTCTGGGTTAATAGGAAGAAAGATTGGGATGACCAGCTTATTCGATGAGAACGGGAAGAATATTCCTTGTACTGTAATCGAAGCAGGTCCTTGCGTTGTCACTCAGGTCAGAACCGAAGAGGTTGACGGCTATAGTGCGTTACAACTTGGTTTCGATGACAAAAAAGCAAAAAGTTCTAACAAAGCGTTAGATGGCCACTTTAAAAAAGCTGGTACCACTGCTAAGAGAAAAGTCGTTGAATTTCAAGGATTTGAAGAGAGTTTTAAATTAGGAGATTCTATTACTGTAGGTCACTTTGAAGAAGGCGAATTCGTTGATGTATCTGGTGTATCTAAAGGTAAAGGTTTTCAAGGTGTTGTTAAGCGTCATGGATTCGGTGGTGTAGGTCAAGCTACTCACGGACAACATAACCGTTTAAGAGCTCCAGGTTCTATTGGTGCTGCGTCATATCCTGCAAGAGTATTCAAAGGAATGCGAATGGGAGGCCGTATGGGTGGAGATAAAGTGAAAGTACAAAACTTAAGAGTATTAAAAGTAGTTGCTGAAAAGAACTTACTTGTTGTTAAAGGAGCAATTCCTGGACACAAAAATGCTTTTGTAACTATTCAGAAATAATGGAAGTAGCAGTTTTAGATATTACAGGAAAAGATACAGGTAGAAAGGTTGAGCTTTCTAAAGATGTATTTGGAATAGAACCTAATGATCATGCAATTTACTTAGATGTAAAGCAATATTTGGCTAATCAACGTCAAGGAACGCACAAGTCTAAAGAAAGAGCAGAAATTACTGGTTCTACAAGAAAGATTAAAAAACAAAAAGGAACTGGTACTGCAAGAGCAGGTTCTATCAAGTCTGGTGTTTTTAGAGGTGGAGGTCGTATGTTCGGTCCAAGACCAAGAAGTTATTCTTTTAAATTGAATAAAAACTTAAAGCGTTTAGCACGTAAGTCTGCTTTAAGTATTCAAGCAACGGATAATAACTTAGTAGTTATTGAAGATTTTGAATTTGATAGTCCAAAAACAAAAAACTTCACAAACTTATTAGGTGCATTAGCTTTAGATGCTAGAAGATCTTTATTTGTTTTGAACGGATTAAATACTAATGTGTATTTATCTTCTAGAAACTTAAAAGGTACTACAGTAATAAACGCTGCAGATTTAAATACTTATGGTATTTTAAACGCAAGTAAGATTATTATTACTGAAGGTTCTTTAGAAGGAATTAATACAAATTTAACCAAATAGGGATTCATAATGAGTATTTTAATAAAACCTATTATCACGGAAAAAGCAACAAATGATAGCGAAGTATATAATCGCTTTACATTTATTGTAGATAAAAAAGCTAACAAATTAGAAATTAAAGGAGCTGTAGAAGCAACTTACGGAGTTTCTATTTTAAGCGTTAAGACTTTAAACTATCCAATACAAAGAAATACTAAGTTTACTAAAAAAGGTTTAGTTACTGGTATTAAAAGTGGATACAAAAAGGCTATCGTTCAAGTAGCAGAAGGAGAAAGCATTGATTTTTATAACAATCTTTAAGAAAAGACAAAAATGTCAGTTAGAAAATTAAAACCAATAACACCAGGTCAGCGTTTTAGAGTTGTAAATGGGTTCGACACCATAACAACTGATAAGCCGGAGAAAAGTTTACTTGCTCCGAAAAAACGATCTGGAGGTCGAAACAGTCAGGGTAGAATGACAACACGTAATATAGGTGGTGGTCATAAACAAAGATATCGTATTATCGATTTTAAAAGAGATAAAGCAGGTATTCCCGCAACAGTAAAAACTATAGAGTACGATCCAAATCGTACTGCATTTATTGCTTTACTTAGTTATGCTGATGGAGAAAAGCGTTATGTGATTGCACAAAACGGTTTAACAGTAGGTCAAACAATTGTAGCAGGTTCTGCTATTGCACCAGAAATTGGAAACGCAATGGCATTAAGTGAAATTCCTTTAGGAACTGCAATTTCTTGTATAGAATTACGTCCTGGTCAAGGTGCTGTTATGGCTCGTTCTGCTGGTTCTTTTGCTCAATTAATGGCAAGAGATGGTAAGTATGCAACAGTTAAGTTACCTTCTGGTGAAACAAGATTAATCTTGTTAACATGTATGGCAACTATTGGAGTTGTATCTAATTCAGATCATCAATTATTAGTATCTGGTAAAGCAGGTAGAAGAAGATGGTTAGGTAGAAGACCAAGAGTTAACGCAGTAAGAATGAATCCTGTCGATCACCCAATGGGTGGTGGTGAAGGTCGTGCTTCTGGAGGTCATCCAAGATCTAGAAATGGTATTCCTGCTAAAGGATTTAAAACTAGATCTAAGACTAAAGCTAGTAATAAGTACATTTTAGAACGTAGAAAGAAATAATAAGTTATGGCAAGATCATTAAAGAAAGGACCTTACGTTCACTATAAATTAGAGAAAAAAGTGTTAGCTAATGTAGAGGCTGGTAGCAAAACTGTAATTAAAACTTGGTCTAGAGCAAGTATGATTACTCCAGATTTTGTAGGACAAACTATTGCTGTTCATAATGGACGTCAGTTTGTACCAGTTTTTGTTACAGAAAACATGGTAGGGCATAAATTAGGCGAATTTTCACCAACTCGTTCTTTTAGAGGACATGCTGGTGCAAAAAATAAAGGAAAAAAATAGTAGGATATGGGAGTTCGTAAAAAAAACATGGCAGATCAGTTAAAAGCAGATAGAAAGCAACGTGCTTTCGCGAAGCTTACTAACTGTCCTACATCACCGAGAAAAATGCGTTTAGTCGCAGATCAGATAAGAGGAGTTGAAGTTGAAAAAGCTTTACAAATCTTAAAATTTAGCCCAAAAGAAGCTTCAATTAATTTAGAGAAATTGTTGTTGTCTGCAATTGCAAACTGGCAAGCTAAAAATGAAGAAGCATCTATAGAAGACGCTAAGTTATTTGTAAAAACAATTTGTGTTGATAGCGCAGGAATGTTAAAGAGATTAAGACCAGCTCCACAAGGTCGTGCACATAGAATTCGTAAGCGTTCTAATCACGTTACTTTAGAGTTAGGTAGTAAAAATTTAAGCAATTAATTAAAGTAGAAATGGGACAAAAAACTAATCCAATAGGAAATCGTTTAGGAATCATCAGAGGTTGGGAATCTAACTGGTACGGTGGTAATGACTACGGAGATAAATTAGCTGAAGATTTTAAAATAAGACAGTATGTAAATGCTAGATTATTTAAAGCAAGTGTTTCTAGAGTAATTATAGAGCGTACTTTAAAACTTGTAACCGTTACTATCACTACGGCACGTCCAGGTATCATTATTGGTAAAGGAGGTCAAGAGGTAGACAAGTTAAAAGAGGAGCTTAAAAAAATTACAGGTAAAGAAGTTCAAATTAATATTTTTGAAATTAAACGTCCAGAATTAGATGCAAAATTAGTTGCAGTTAGTGTTGCTCGTCAAATTGAAAATAGAATTTCATACAAGAGAGCTACTAAAATGGCTATTCAGGCTACTATGCGTATGAACGCTGAAGGAATTAAAATTCAAATTTCAGGTCGTTTAAACGGAGCTGAAATGGCACGTTCTGAACATTATAAAGAAGGAAGAATTCCACTTTCTACTTTTAGAGCTGATATTGACTATGCACTTGTAGAAGCTCATACTCAATACGGAAGACTAGGTGTTAAAGTATGGATTATGAAGGGTGAGGTTTATGGTAAAAGAGAATTATCTCCATTAGTTGGCTTGTCTAAAAAACAAGGTGGTAATAAAGGTGGTGGTGATAGATCTAAACGTCAACAACCTCGTAGAAGAAAATAATTTTTAAAATTAGAAATTAAAAATGTTACAGCCAAAAAGAGTAAAATACCGTAAGGTACAGAAGTCGAAAGGAAATATGACTGGTATTTCTGGTAGAGGAAATCAACTTTCTAATGGGATGTTTGGTATCAAATCACTAGACCAGAATTTATTAACTTCTCGTCAAATAGAAGCAGCTCGTATCGCGGCAACTCGTCATATGAAAAGAGAAGGTCAGTTATGGATTAAAGTATTTCCAGACAAGCCTATCACTAAGAAACCTTTAGAGGTACGTATGGGTAAGGGTAAAGGAGCACCAGATCATTTTGTTGCAGTTATTAAACCAGGTAGAATTTTGTTTGAAATCGGTGGAGTATCGATTGAAGTAGCAAAAGAAGCTTTACGTTTAGCAGCTCAGAAACTTCCAGTAAAAACGAAGTTTGTAGTAGCAAGAGATTTTGATATTAACGCATAATTCTAAATAAAATGAAACAATCTGAAGTAAAAGAATTATCTATAGCTGATCTTAATGAAAAGCTTGGAGCGTTGCAAAAGAATTATACTGATCTTAAAATGGCTCACGCAATAACTCCATTGGAGAACCCATTGCAGTTGAGAGGTTTAAGAAGAACTGTAGCAAGAATTGCAACAGAATTAACAAAAAGAGAATTACAATAATTCTATAGTCAGTTTTAAAGATGGAAAAAAGAAATCTTAGAAAAGAGAGAATTGGTGTTGTTTCTAGTAACAAAATGGAAAAATCTATTGTTGTTGCAGAAACTAAGAGAGTAAAGCACCCAATGTACGGTAAATTCGTATTAAAGACGAAGAAGTATGTTGCACACGACGAACAGAATGATTGCAACGAAGGAGATACTGTTAGGATCATGGAAACAAGACCTATGAGTAAATCTAAGCGTTGGAGATTAGTAGAAATCCTAGAAAGAGCTAAATAATATGTTACAGACAGAATCAAGATTAAAAGTCGCAGATAACACTGGAGCAAAAGAAGTTTTAGTGATTAGAGTTTTAGGAGGAACAAGAAAACGTTACGCAAGTATTGGAGACAAGATTGTAGTAGCTGTTAAATCTGCAACTCCAAACGGAACTGTAAAAAAAGGTCAAGTATCTAGAGCAGTTGTTGTGAGAACGAAAAAAGAAGTAAGACGTAAAGACGGATCATACATTAGATTTGATGATAACGCTTGTGTACTTTTAAATCCTACAGAGGAAATGAGAGGAACTCGTGTTTTTGGACCAGTTGCACGTGAGCTTCGTGAGAAACAATTCATGAAAATAGTATCATTAGCACCTGAAGTGCTTTAAATCATTATACAAGATGAAGAAGTTCAAATTAAAATCAGGAGATACTGTAAAAGTAATTGCAGGAGATCATAAAGGATCTGAAGGAAAGGTTTTACAAATCATTAAAGAGAAGGATAGAGTTTTAGTAGAAGGTGTAAACTTAGTTTCTAAGCACACTAAACCTAGCGCTCAAAACCCTCAAGGTGGTATTGTAAAGAAAGAAGCTTCACTTCACATCTCTAACTTAATGTTAGTAGAAGATGGTGTAGCTGTGAGAGTAGGTTATAAGGTTGATGGAGATACTAAGACTAGAGTCTCTAAAAAAACTAAAAAATAAAAATAATCATGAGTTACGTACCAAGATTAAAAGCAGAATACAAGGAAAGAGTTATAAGTGCTCTTACTGAAGAATTCAGTTATAAGAATGTAATGCAAGTACCAAAATTAGAAAAAATAGTTGTTTCTAAAGGTGTTGGTGCTGCAATTGCAGATAAGAAATTAATAGATTATGCTTTAGAAGAGTTGACTAAAATTACAGGTCAAAAAGCAGTTTCTACATTGTCTAAGAAAGATATCGCAGCTTTTAAATTGCGTAAAGGGATGCCAATTGGTGTTAAAGTTACTTTACGTGGTGATAAAATGTATGAGTTCTTAGATAGATTAGTTACCGCTTCTCTACCTCGTGTTAGAGACTTTAACGGTATAAAAGCTAATGGTTTTGATGGAAGAGGTAATTACAATTTAGGAATTACTGAACAAATCATCTACCCAGAGATTAATATTGATCAAGTTAAAAAAATTAGTGGAATGGATATTACTTTTGTAACATCTGCAGATACTGATAAAGAAGCTAAATCATTATTAGGAGAATTAGGTTTACCATTCAAAAAAAATTAAGAAATGGCTAAAGAATCAATGAAAGCGCGTGAGCGTAAGAGAGCAGCAACTGTTGCTAAATATGCTGAAAAGAGAAAAGCTTTAAAAGAAGCTGGAGACTATGATGCATTACAAAAATTACCTAAGAATGCTTCACCAGTTAGAATGCATAACAGATGTAAGTTAACTGGTCGTCCAAAAGGATATATGAGACAATTTGGTTTATCTCGTGTTACTTTTAGAGAAATGGCCAATCAAGGGTTGATACCAGGTGTGAAAAAAGCATCTTGGTAGAAAATTTTAAATAAAGCTCAAATATAAAAATAGAATGTGTACATTTGCACGCTCTATTTTTTTTGAGTATAAGAATTTTAACTGATTATAGGTTCATTTATCACAGAGAAATCTGTAGCATAAATAGAGGTATTTGAAAACCGTAATCGCAATTTTAAATAAATATGTATACAGATCCAATCGCGGATTTTCTTACAAGAGTAAGAAATGCAATCGCAGCAGGACACAGAGTAGTGGAAATTCCGGCTTCAAACTTGAAGAAGGAAATGACTAAAATTTTGTTTGATCAAGGGTATATTTTAAGCTACCAGTTCAATGACGATAAAGTTCAGGGAACAATTAAGATAGCTTTAAAGTACGAAAGAGAAACAAAAGAATCAGTAATTAGAAAGATTCAACGAATCAGTACACCAGGTTTACGTAAATACGTTGGCTCTACAGAGATGCCAAGAGTGTTAAACGGACTTGGAATTGCTATTGTTTCTACATCTAAGGGTGTAATGACAAACAAAAAAGCACGTCAAGAGAATGTTGGAGGAGAAGTTTTATGTTACGTTTATTAATCTATAGAAATGAGTAGAATTGGAAAAAATCCTATTAGCATTTCACAAGGTGTAGATGTTAATGTAAAAGACAATGTAGTAACCGTAAAAGGAAAATTAGGTGAGTTAACTCAAACTATTTCTGAAGGTATTACAGTAGAAATTGAAGATGGTATTATCACTTTAGATAGAACATCAGAAAGTAAAAACCATAAAGCACAACATGGTTTAATGAGAGCTTTAATCAATAATATGATTGAAGGTGTAAGTAAAGGTTGGACAAAAGATTTAGAATTGGTTGGTGTTGGTTATAGAGCATCTAATCAAGGACAAAAACTAGATTTAGCTTTAGGTTTCTCTCATAATATCGTTTTAGAGTTAGCTCCAGAGGTTAAAATTGAGACAATATCTGAGAAAGGGAAAAACCCGATCATTAAATTATCTTCATTTGACAAACAATTAGTTGGTCAAATTGCTGCAAAGATTCGTTCTTTCAGAGCTCCAGAGCCTTATAAAGGAAAAGGTGTGAAGTTTGTTGGTGAAATATTAAGAAGAAAAGCAGGTAAATCTGCATAATATATAGCATTATGGCATTATCAAAGCTACAAAGAAGAGCTAGAATTAAGCGTAGAATTAGAAAAATCGTTTCTGGTACTGCTACTAAACCAAGATTATCGGTTTATAGAAGTAACAAGGAAATCTACGCTCAATTAGTAGACGATGTAAATGGAGTAACATTAGCTTCAGTTTCATCTAGAAATAAAGAAATAAACGCAAGTACTAAAATCGAAGCAGCAACAGCAGTTGGTAAATTAATCGCTGAAAAAGCTACTAAAGCAGGAGTTGAAACTATTGCTTTCGATAGAAACGGGTATTTATATCACGGTAGAGTTAAAGTATTAGCAGACGCTGCAAGAGAAGCGGGTTTAAAATTTTAAGAAATTATGCAAGGATATAAAAACGTAGAAAGAGTAAAACCTAGTGGGTTAGATCTTGTAGATAGATTAGTAGGAGTACAACGTGTTACTAAAGTAACAAAAGGTGGTAGAGCATTTGGTTTCTCTGCAATCGTAGTTGTTGGAGATAGTAATGGTGTTGTTGGACATGGTTTAGGTAAATCTAAAGATGTTGCATCTGCAATTGCAAAAGCAATTGAAGACGCAAAGAAAAATTTAGTTAGAATTCCTATTTTAGATGCAACTTTACCTCATGAGCAAAAAGGTAAATTTGGTGGAGCGAAAGTTTTTCTTAAGCCTGCATCTCATGGTACTGGAGTTATTGCTGGTGGTGCTGTAAGGCACGTACTAGAGTCAGTTGGTATTCATGATGTATTATCAAAATCTCAAGGATCATCAAATCCTCATAACGTAGTTAAAGCAACTTTTAATGCTTTATTACAATTACGTAGTGCAGCAGGTATTGCTAAGCAAAGAGGGATTTCTTTAGAGAAAGTATTTAACGGATAAACCTAAGAACGATGGCAAGAATAAAAGTTACACAAGTAAAAAGTCAAATCGGACGTCTTCAAAGTCAAAAAAGAACTTTAGAGGCATTAGGTTTACGTAAAATGAACCAAACTGTAGAGCATGAGGCAACTCCATCTATAGTTGGTATGGTAAATACAGTTAAACACTTAGTTTCTTTCGAAGAAATTAAATAAGATATTTAGAAAAAATGAGTTTACATAATTTAACACCAGCAGTAGGTTCCATTAAAAAAGGAAAAAGAATTGCAAGGGGTGAAGGATCTGGAAAAGGTGGTACCGCTACAAGAGGTCACAACGGACAGAAATCTCGTTCTGGTTATTCTAAAAAGATTGGTTTCGAAGGAGGGCAAATGCCACTTCAGAGACGTGTACCAAAATTTGGTTTCACAAATATTAATCGTGTTGAATATCAAGGTATCAATATCGATAAATTACAATCTTTAGTTGATAGTGGAAAGATAACAGATACAGTTACTTTAGAGACTTTAATTGCTAATAGATTGGCAAGAAAAAACGACTTAATTAAAATATTAGGTAGTGGAGAGTTAAAGGCTAAATTAAACATAACTGTACATAAATTTACAGCAACAGCAAAAGCAGCTATCGAAGCAGCTGGAGGAGAAGCTGTTACTTTATAACATCCCGTAAATGATGAATTTTATTAATAGATTAAAAGAGATTTTCAGTATTGAAGAGTTGAAGAATAAAATTCTTCTTACAATCGGTTTAATTGCTGTGTATCGTTTTATGGCTTCTGTTCCATTACCTGGAATAGATCCATTACAACTTTCAGCTTTAAAAGAGAGTACTTCTGGAGGTCTTTTAGGTTTATTGAATGCATTTACAGGAGGAGCATTTGCTAGGGCGTCAGTAATGGCTCTTGGTATTATGCCTTATATTTCTGCATCTATTGTAGTTCAGTTAATGGGAATTGCGGTTCCTTATTTACAGAAACTACAAAAAGATGGAGAAAGTGGAAGAAAAAAAATTACACAAATAACAAGATGGTTAACAATTGGTATTACGTTAGTGCAAGCACCTACGTATATTACTGCTATTAAAACACAATTTGGTTTAGGACCAGAAGCGTTTTTAGTAAGTGGTGCTACTTTTTGGATATCATCAATCATCATTTTAACTGCAGGAACAATTTTTGCAATGTGGTTAGGAGAGCGTATTACAGATAAAGGTGTTGGTAATGGTATATCATTATTAATTACTGTTGGTATTATCGCTAACTTCCCTGCTGCTTTTTTACAAGAGTTTGTTGCTAAAACAACAAATGCTGGAGCAGGTGGAATTATGATGGTTTTAATAGAAATCATTGTTTGGTTTGTAGTAATTTTATTAACTGTGCTATTAGTTACTGCTGTTCGAAAGATTGCAGTGCAGTATGCTAGAAGAACGGTTGTAGGAAATGTACAAAATGTTGCAGGTTCAAGAGATTATATCCCTTTGAAGTTGAATGCAGCAGGTGTTATGCCAATTATCTTTGCTCAAGCAATTATGTTTTTACCAGTTGCTTTAGCTCAGAGATTTCCAGCAATTGCTAGCTTACAAGATATGAATGGTTTATGGTACAATGTTATTTTTGCATTGTTAATTGTCATCTTTAGTTATTTCTATACTGCGATTACTATTCCTACGAATAAAATGGCAGATGATTTAAAAAGAAGTGGTGGTTTTATACCAGGTATTAGACCAGGAAAAGACACAGCAGATAGATTAGATTCTGTATTATCTAGAATTACGTTCCCAGGATCGTTATTTTTAGCAGCATTATCTATTTTACCAGCAATTGTAGTTCAGTTTGGAGTACAACAGAGTTGGGCCATGTTTTATGGTGGTACATCATTAATAATTATGGTTGGAGTTGCAATTGATACGTTGCAACAAATTAATTCGTACTTATTAAATCGTCATTATGATGGTTTAATGAAAGCGGGGAATAGCAACAGAAAATCGAATAAATAATATGGCTAAACAATCAGCAATTCAACAGGACGGAACAATTACAGAAGCATTATCTAATGCAATGTTTCGTGTAGAATTAGAAAATGGACATATTGTTACGGCACACATTTCTGGTAAAATGCGTATGCATTATATCAAATTATTACCTGGAGATAAGGTGAAATTAGAAATGAGTCCGTACGATTTATCAAAGGCAAGAATTACTTACAGATACTAAAAAAACAAAACAGATGAAAGTTAGAGCATCAGTTAAAAAAAGAAGTGCCGACTGCAAAATAGTTCGCAGGAAAGGTAGATTATACGTGATTAATAAACAAAATCCTAGATTTAAACAAAGACAAGGGTAATGGCAAGAATAGCAGGTATTGATATTCCAAAGAATAAAAGAGGTGTTATCGCATTAACTTACATCTTTGGTATAGGAAGCAGCAGAGCTCAAAAAGTTCTAGCAGAAGCAAAAGTAGATGAGAGCATTAAAGTTCAAGACTGGACAGATGATCAAATCGCAGCAATTAGAGAACAAGTAGGATCTTTCACAATTGAAGGTGAACTACGTTCTGAGGTACAGATTAACATCAAACGTTTGATGGATATCGGTTGTCAAAGAGGTATTCGTCACAGACTTGGTCTTCCTTTAAGAGGACAAAGAACTAAGAATAACTCTCGTACAAGAAAAGGTAAGAGAAAAACTGTAGCTAACAAGAAAAAATAAGTTAGATAAAGTAATAAAGATCTAATAATAGTGTAAACTATAAAGTTAGAAAACTAAATTACTAAAACTGAAAAATTATGGCAAAAGCAAGTTCAAAAAAGCGTAAAGTAATAATTGATGCTATTGGAGAGGCGCACGTAACTGCATCTTTTAACAACATCATTATTTCTTTAACAAATAAAAAAGGTGACGTTATTTCTTGGTCATCTGCGGGTAAAATGGGTTTTAGAGGTTCTAAAAAGAATACTCCATATGCAGCTCAATTAGCAGCAGAAGATTGTGCAAACGTTGCAAAAGAAGCAGGTTTACGTAAAGTAAAAGTGTATGTAAAAGGACCGGGTAATGGTAGAGAATCTGCTATTAGATCTATTCATAATGCAGGTATCGAAGTAACAGAAATTATTGATGTTACACCTATTCCTCATAATGGATGTCGTCCACCGAAGAGAAGAAGAGTATAATTTAATTTTTTAATTTGATAGGATCTAGATTATCGAAGGAGTAAGCCTTAATTCATAATCCCTATCTATAACAACAAAAAGAAATGGCAAGATATACAGGACCAAAAACTAAAATTGCTCGTAAGTTTGGTGAAGCAATTTTTGGAGAAGATAAAAACTTCGAAAAAAGAAATTTCCCTCCAGGACAGCATGGTAATGCAAGAAGAAGAGGAAAAAAATCTGAATATGCTACTCAATTAATGGAGAAGCAAAAAGCGAAATATACTTATGGTATTTTAGAGCGTCAATTCAGTAACTTGTTTAAACAAGCACAAGCTGCTTCTGGGATTACAGGTGAAATCTTATTACAATTATGTGAATCTCGTTTAGATAACGTTGTTTACAGAATGGGTGTTTCTAACTCTAGAAGTGGAGCTCGTCAATTAGTTTCTCACAGACATATTACTGTTAATGGAGAAATAGTTAACATTCCTTCTTATAGTTTAAAAGATGGAGATGTTGTAGCTGTAAGAGAGAAGTCTAAATCTTTAAGTGCTATTGAAAATGCATTAGCTTCTAACAGCAATGTTTTTGAATGGTTAACTTGGAATACTGATACTAAATCTGGAACTTTTGTAAAAGCACCAGAAAGATTACAAATTCCAGAAAACATCAAAGAACAATTAATCGTAGAATTATATTCTAAGTAATAAATTAAACACATTGAAATTCGGCCAAAGGGTTTATAAACATCTCTTCACGTTTATAAACCGCGCAACCGAGTAACAATTAAAACGAAGAAAAATGGCAATTTTAAATTTTCAAAAACCAGATAAGGTTATTATGATTGAATCTACTGATTTTACAGGTAGATTTGAGTTTAGACCTTTAGAACCAGGTTTTGGTTTAACAATAGGAAACGCTTTAAGAAGAGTTCTTTTATCTTCTTTAGAAGGATTTGCAATTACATCATTAAGAATTGATGGTGTAGAGCATGAATTTTCTACTGTATCTGGAGTTGTAGAAGACGTTACAGAAATTATTTTAAACTTAAAACAAGTTCGTTTTAAGAAACAAATAGAAGAAACAGATAGAGAAACTGTATCTATTTCATTATCTGGTCAAGAGCAGTTTACTGCAGGAGACTTACAGAAATTTATTTCTGGTTTTCAAGTATTGAATCCAGATTTAGTAATCTGTAACATGGATAAATCTGTAAAGTTAAATGCAGAAATTACTATAGAAAAAGGTAGAGGATTTGTACCTGCAGAAGAGAATAAAAAAGCTTCAGCACCAATAGGAACAATCTTTACTGATTCTATCTACACACCAATTAAGAATGTAAAGTATGCAATCGAAAATTTTCGTGTAGAGCAAAAAACGGATTATGAAAAATTAGTTTTCGATATCGATACTGATGGATCAATCAATCCTAAAGATGCATTAACTGAAGCTGCAAAAATATTAATCCACCACTTTATGTTATTCTCTGATGAGCGTATCACTTTAGAGGCAGATGAAATTGCACAAACAGAAACATATGATGAGGAATCATTACATATGCGTCAGTTATTAAAAACTAGATTAATCGATATGGATTTATCTGTTAGAGCTTTAAATTGTTTAAAGGCTGCAGAAGTAGATACATTAGGAGATTTAGTTTCTTTTAACAAAAGTGATTTAATGAAGTTTAGAAACTTTGGTAAAAAATCATTAACAGAACTAGAAGAATTGGTTATTGTTAAAGGTTTAAGTTTCGGTATGGATTTAACAAAATACAAATTAGATAGAGATTAATTTTTCATAATTTGCTCCTCATAGTGAGTTGATGCAAGATGAAATTATAAAACAAAGGTCATGAGACACGGAAAAAAGCATAATCATTTAGGAAGAACTACTTCACACAGAAAGGCAATGTTAGCTAATATGACATGTTCTTTAATAGAACATAAACGTATTAACACTACAGTGGCTAAAGCAAAAGCATTAAGAGTTTTTGCAGAACCATTAATAACAAAGTCTAAAAGTGATACTACTCACAACAGACGTGTTGTATTTTCTCACTTACGTGATAAATATGCAGTTACAGAATTATTTAAAGAAATCTCTGTAAAAGTAGCAGATAGACCAGGAGGTTATCTTCGTATTATTAAGTTAGGAAATCGTCAAGGGGATAATGCTCCTATGGCAATGGTAGAATTAGTTGATTACAACGAAATTTACAATCCTAATGGTAAAAAAGCTAAGAAAACTACACGTAGAGGAAGAAGCAAAAAAGCAGATGCTCCACAAGTAGAAGGAACAGCAACAGAAGAAAAATCTGAAGAATAGAAAATGAAAATTTTTTAATTTATATAAAAGGGATAAGCGTTTACGTTTATCCCTTTTTTTTATATTTTTGCATTAAGAAACACAACAACTATCAATAACTATCAATGAAATATCAAACACGAAAAAAAGCGCTTGTTTTATTAGCAGATGGAACAATTTTTTATGGTAAATCCGTAGGAATAGAAGGAACGTCTACTGGAGAAATCTGTTTTAATACAGGTATGACAGGGTATCAAGAAATTTTTACAGATCCCTCTTATTTTGGTCAATTAATGGTTGCAACAAATGCACATATTGGTAATTATGGGGTAAATGATAATGAAGTTGAATCTGATGGAATAAAGATATCAGGTTTAATTTGTAGAAATTTTAGTTTTACACATTCTAGAGTAGATTCTAATGGTAATTTAAAAGACTGGTTTACAAAACACAATCTTGTGGCTATTTCTGATGTTGATACTAGAGCTTTAGTGGCATATATTAGAGATAATGGAGCTATGAACGCTATTATTTCTACAGATGTAGATAATATTGAAGATTTAAAAAAGCAACTTGCAGCTGTGCCTACCATGGAAGGTTTAGAATTAGCCTCTAAAGTATCTACAAAAGAACCATATTTTGTGGGTGATGAAAATGCTGAGTTTAAAATATCTGCCTTAGACATCGGAATTAAAAAGAATATTTTAAGAAATTTAGTAAAAAGAGGAGCTTATATAAAAGTTTTCCCTTATAATGCTAAATTTGAAGATTTAGCAGCTTTTAATCCTGATGGTTATTTTATTTCTAATGGACCTGGAGATCCAGAACCATTAATTGAAGCACAAGAAGTTGCTAAACAAATTATAGAAAGAAATTTACCTTTATTTGGTATTTGTTTAGGACATCAAGTAATTGCTTTGGCTAACGGAATTTCTACTTATAAAATGCACAATGGTCATAGAGGAATTAATCATCCTGTAAAAAACTTATTGACAGGTAAAGGAGAAATTACTTCACAAAATCATGGTTTTGCTATCAATAGAGAAGAAACAGAAGCTAATGAGAATGTAGAAATTACACATGTTCATTTAAATGATCATACAGTTGCAGGAATTCGTATGAAAGATAAGAATGTTTTTTCTGTACAATATCACCCAGAAGCAAGCCCAGGACCTCATGATTCTGAGTATTTATTTGATCAATTTATAGAAAATATTATGAAGGCAAAAGCAGTGATAAGTTAACATTTGTTAATTTATTTCATCTGAAAACGTTTTCGTAAGTAACTATTTAAAACCACTCATTTATGAGTGGTTTTTTGTAAATTAGCAGTATAAATAAAAGACATAAATTAATTAAATAATAAATATAATGAGTATAATAATTAGCGTTCACGCACGTCAAATTTTTGATTCAAGAGGTAATCCAACAGTAGAAGTAGATGTAACTACAGAAAACGGAATTTTAGGTAGAGCAGCAGTTCCTTCTGGAGCTTCTACCGGGGAGCACGAAGCAGTAGAATTACGTGATGGTGGTAAAGATTACATGGGTAAAGGTGTTTTAAAAGCAGTATCTAATGTAAATAACATTATTGCTGCAGAATTATTAGGTACATCTGTATTTGAACAAAATGCAATTGATCAATTAATGATTGATTTAGATGGTACACCAAATAAATCTAAATTAGGAGCAAATGCAATTTTAGGAGTTTCTTTAGCTGCTGCTAAAGCTGCTGCTAATGAGTTAGGGATGCCTTTATACAGATATGTAGGTGGTGTTTCTGCTAATACTTTACCATTACCAATGATGAATATCATTAATGGTGGTTCTCATTCAGATGCTCCGATTGCATTTCAAGAATTTATGATTATGCCAGTTAAAGCTAAAACTTTTACTGAAGCTTTAAAAATGGGTTCTGAAATTTTTCATAACTTAAAGAAAGTTTTACACGATAGAGGTTTATCTACAGCTGTTGGTGATGAAGGAGGATTTGCTCCTAATTTGGCAGGTGGTACTGAAGATGCTTTAGAAACTATTGCTTTAGCAGTTAAAAATGCAGGTTATGTTTTTGGAGAAGAAATTAAAATTGCATTAGACTGTGCTTCTGCAGAGTTTTACGTTGATGGAAAATACGACTATACTAAATTTGAAGGTGAAACTGGAAAAATTAGAACAAGTAAAGAACAAGCAGATTATTTAGCTGAATTAGCTGCTAAATATCCTATTATTTCTATTGAAGATGGAATGGATGAAAATGACTGGGATGGTACAAAATACCTTACTGAATTAATTGGTGATAAAGTTCAATTAGTAGGTGATGATTTATTTGTAACAAATGTAGAGCGTTTGGCTAAAGGAATTGAAAACGGTATTGCAAATTCTATTTTAATTAAAGTAAACCAAATTGGTAGTTTAACTGAAACTATTGCAGCTGTAAATATGGCTAAAAATGCAGGTTATACTTCAGTAATGTCTCATAGATCTGGTGAAACAGAAGATAATACTATTGCAGATTTAGCAGTAGCATTAAACTGTGGACAAATTAAAACGGGTTCTGCTTCTCGTTCAGATAGAATGGCAAAATACAACCAATTATTACGTATTGAAGAAGAATTAGGAGCAACTGCTTATTTCCCAGGAGAAAAAGCTTTTAACTTATAAGGATTACTTTCTTATATATAATACAACCTCATAAGAAATTATGAGGTTTTTTTTGTTTAATTCTTATATAAATTACCTTTATTTTAAAATATCTAAAAACTATCAGTACCTCCTTTTAAAATTCTCTAAAATTTGGTATCTTCGTCAAACTTAACAATACTTAAAAATCATCATTGAATGTCAGATACAGCTAAATTACAAATTGGGGATAAATCTTATGAGTTTCCGATCGTAAAAGGAACAGAGAATGAACTAGCCATAGATATAAAAACCTTAAGAGGTGCAACTAATGGAGTTATAACTATAGATCCTGGTTATAAGAATACAGGCTCTTGTGAAAGTGCAATTACTTTTTTAGATGGAGAAAAAGGAATTTTACGCTATAGAGGTTATTCAATTGAAGAGTTAGCTGAAAAAGCAGACTTTTTAGAAGTTTCTTATGCTTTAATATTTGGTAACTTACCTACAAAATCAGAATTAGATAAATTTCATAATGATATTAGAGACCATTCTTTAGTTGATGATGATGTTAGAAAGATTTTAGAAGCTTTTCCAAAGACAGCTCACCCAATGGGAGTTTTGTCTTCTTTAACAAGCGCATTAACGGCATTTAACCCTTCTTCTGTAAACATTGAGTCTAGTGAAGATATGTATAATGCTATTGTACGTATTATGGCTAAATTTCCAGTTCTAGTAGCTTGGACTATGCGTAAGCAAAAAGGAATGCACTTAAATTATGGACAAAAATCTTTAGGATATGTAGAGAATCTTATGTTTATGATGTTTAAACAACCTAATGAAGATTTTGTAATAAACCCAATTGTTAAAGATGCATTAGATAAATTATTGATTTTACATGCAGATCATGAACAAAACTGTTCTACTTCTACAGTAAGAATTGTAGGTTCTTCTCACGCTGGTTTATTTGCTTCTCTTTCTGCAGGAATTTCTGCACTTTGGGGGCCATTACATGGTGGAGCAAACCAGGCGGTATTAGAAATGTTAGAAGGAATTAGAGCTGATGGTGGTGATACTAAAAAGTACATGGCCAAAGCAAAAGATAAAAATGATCCTTTCCGTTTAATGGGATTTGGACATAGAGTTTATAAAAACTTCGATCCTAGAGCTAAAATTATTAAAGCTGCAGCAGATGATGTTTTAAATGATTTAGGAGTTGAAGATCCTATTTTAGATATCGCAAGAAGTTTAGAGCAAGAAGCTTTAAATGATCCTTATTTTGTAGAAAGAAAATTATACCCGAATGTAGATTTTTATTCAGGTATTATTTACAGAGCTATGGGAATTCCAACAGAAATGTTTACGGTAATGTTTGCTTTAGGACGTTTACCAGGTTGGATTGCTCAATGGAAAGAAATGCGTCTTAAAAAAGAACCAATAGGTAGACCACGTCAAATTTATACAGGAGAAAATTTAAGACCTTTTGTAGGTTTAGAAAAAAGATAAATTTTATTACATTTACAAAATCAAAGCTTCATAATTTTATGGAGCTTTTTTTTATCCATATTATCTATGTTAGAACTAAATATAAAAAACGAAACAGCTAGATTAAGAGCTGTAATTTTAGGTACTGCCAAAAGTAATGGAGGAGTACCAAAAGTTGAAGACTGTTATGATCCTAAGAGTATAGAACACGTTTTAGCGGGTACATATCCTAAAGAATCTGCAATGAACTTAGAGATGGAAGCTGTTGCGGAAGTTTTAAAAAAGTATGATGTAGAAGTATTTAGACCAGATATAATTGAAAATTACAATCAAATATTTGCTAGAGATATTGCTTTTGTAATAGAAGACACTTTTATAGAAGCTAATATTCTACCAGACAGAGAAAAAGAATATAAAGCGATAGATAAAGTTATCTCACAAATAGATCCTTCTAAAGTGGTTGTTTTACCCAAAGAATGTCATGTAGAAGGTGGTGATGTAATGCCGTGGAATGAATATATTTTTGTTGGTACCTATTCTGGAAGTGATTATGCCGATTATATTACAGCACGTACAAATATGGATGCTATAATTGCGCTTCAAGAATTATTTCCTGAAAAAATAGTAAAATCTTTTGAGTTAAGAAAATCGAATACCAACGCTAAAGATAATGCGTTGCATTTAGACTGCTGTTTTCAACCAATAGGAAAAGACAAGGCTATTCTTCATAAAAACGGTTTTTTAGTTGAAAGAGAATATGAATGGTTGGTAAATTTCTTTGGAAAGGAAAACATTTTTGAGATAACTAAAGATGAAATGTATAGTATGAATAGTAATGTTTTTTCAATTTCTGAAGAAGTTATTATTTCTGAAAAAAACTTTACAAGATTAAACACTTGGCTTAGAGAAAATGGTTTTACCGTAGAGGAAGTAGCATATTCAGAAATAGCAAAACAAGAAGGGTTGCTTAGATGTTCTACGTTGCCTTTAATAAGAGATTAAATATAGATGTTTCAGCTGTTTATAATAGTGTCTTAAAATGTAATTATTTATAGTTAAAACAGATCTGGAATTTTTCTACAATAATTTAATTAGTGTTCTTGCCTTTATTAAAACAAAAAAACGAGCAAATTGCTCGTTTTTATTGTTTATAGGAGAAAAATATTTTCTCTATTTTTCTTTGATAGAATTTAAGTATTCTTGAAAACGTTTTCCGTAATCTGAGTTTTTTACATTATCTGATAAAGAATTATTCACCGTATCCAACATTTTTAAACTAGCATCATACATTTCTGTTAAGCCAATATAAGGTGCAACTTCATAGTCTGCATTTGTAAGTGCAAAATTGGTTGTAAATAAAACTCTTCTTCTAGAAAGATTTTGATAGTCTTTTTCTAATTGCGTAATTAATTCTTGATTGTCTGCTTTTTTAGCATCAAAATCTTTCTTAATGAATTCTAATCGCTGGTCCTGAAATTTATGTTTGATTTTGTTATACTTATCTAAAATTTCTTGATTTTTAGATCCTGTTATTTCTGGAGTATAGCCAAACTTTTCTACATTATCATTAATGGTAATAATTCCTTTTTCACCAAAAAAGAGAATTCTTTTATCACTTGTATTTCCGTCAAACGTTAAATAATAAAGTACAGGAGATTCTACATTATCCTTTAAAGTAAATTTATCGCTACCTAACAATTTTACAGAATCTACAGATACTAATAATGTATCTTTCATTTTTTGAAGGTATAGAGTCCCTTTCTTAAGACCTTTAATTTGTCCTTGCACAGTCATATTTCCTTCTTTTTTAGAAGAACATGCTGTAATTAAAATTGAAAGGACTAAAAGCGTAATAATTTTCTTCATAAATCTATATTTTTCGTCTGCAAATATGCTCATTTTTATTTAAAGTGTTGCTGATAATTCCATTAAAATGGTACATAAAATAGCACCAATTGTTCCTATAGCATACCCAAAAACAGCTAATAAAACACCAACAGTAGCTAAAGAAGGATGAAATGCTTGCGCTACAATTGGGGCAGAAGCAGCACCACCAACATTTGCTTGACTACCAAGTGCTAAAAAGAAATAAGGAGCTTTTATTAATTTGGCAACGAACACTAATAATCCAGCATGAATAGACATCCAAACAAGACCAATAGCAATTAACCCTACATTGTCAAAAATCATTGCTAAATCCATTTTCATACCAATGGTAGCAACCAAAATGTAAATAAATACACTTCCAATTTTACTTGCACCCGCCCCTTCGTAATTTTTTGCTTTTGTAAAAGATAAGATTACTGCAATAACGGTAGAAATGCTAATCAACCAAAAGAAACTAGAACCTAAGAAAGTAAAGATGTTTCTCCATGTTTCAGACTCTATACCTGCAACTAAATCACTAAAAAAAGAACTTAAATATGCTGCAGTAAAATGACCTAAACCAACAGTACCGAACGCAATGGCAAGAATTATCATAAAGTCTGTTACAGAAGGATTCCTTTTTACTTTCTTAGCAAATAAAGAAACTTTATCTTTTAAATCTTCTATGGCAGAAGTATCTGCACCCAACCATTTGTCTATTTTGTCTTTTTTACCAATTCCTATTAATAGAATAGCCATCCAAACATTAGCAACTACAATATCTACAAACACCATTCCTCCATATTTTGCAGGGTTGTATTTGTAAATTTCTAACATGGCAGTTTGGTTTGCACCACCACCAATCCAACTTCCTGCAAGTGTAGATAAACCACGCCAAACAGCATCAAAGTCAGAGCCACCAACCGTTTCTGGAGAGAAAATTGAAATTAATAAAATAGCTATTGGTCCTCCAATAATAATACCTACAGTTCCCGTAAAAAACATAATTAATGCTTTAGAACCTAGGTTGAAAATAGCTTTTAAATCGATACTTAGTGTCATTAAAACTAAGGCAGCAGGCAATAAAAATCGACTAGAAATATAATACAATTGCGATTTTCCTTTTACAACTTCTCCTGCCGTACTTAATGTTTCCCATTCTGGGGATATGATGCCGGCAGTAGTAAAAATAGCAGGAATGAAATATGCCATAAATAAACCTGGTACAATCTTGTAGAATTTATGCCAGAAACCACTTTTTATATTTTCCGTATAGAAAACGAAACCGAGTGATAACATTAAGATTCCAAAAACGATTGCGTCATTTGTAAAAGTGGGTGTTGTCATATTTAAATTGTTTTTTTTGTAAAGTCTGTTTTTAAAATTATTCCTACTTGTAACCTATGAAGATCACTATTTGAAAATTTTGTGTAAAAGTAACCTAATTTTAGTTTTAGATTATCATCGATTTTTTTAAGAATACCTGCACCCGTTCTATTTTGACTATAAGCTTTGGTTGCAAATTTTATAAAAAGCTCGCTAAAAGTGTAAGTTTCCCAATTTTTAGAAATTGGATAGTTTAAAAATAAGCCATATCGTATTCTGTGGGCAACCTCATTTGTTGCGTTTTTTCTTTTAAATCTTTGTGCTAATCGTACACGATGTTTTACTCTAATTTTATTCCAATTATCTTTATAGTTTAAATCTTGATAAAAACGATATTCATATAAATCTGCAGCATCTTTTTTGTAAGAAGTGTCAGTTATGGAATATACACTACCAGCTGTAACGTTCATTTTATTATTAAAAGCATAATTGACTCCCAACCTATAAATTTCTTGTTGATATTCTGATGCTAGTTCATAATACCTAAAATGGGCATTGGTGGTAAGTTTGATGTTTTTAGAAAGTTTATAAGAACCATTGTACATATACCAAGTACCTAATTTGCTTTCAGCGGAAGATTGTGCATTTACTTGAAAACAGTAAAGTATTAAACAGATAATTAGTATTTTGTTTTTCATAAATTAATTAGATCTAAGAAAATAGATTTTAATTGATTTTTATCAAGTAGGCAATATACAAAATACTAAACGCTCAATAAAAATTGAGCGTTTATTTTTAAAATTTATGTTGTTTTTAATTGCTTGGATAAGCTTAATTTATTCTTCCTTCTTTTTAGGTTCTCTTTTAGCTTCCTTAAGTGCTTGCATAAGCATCCATTCTATCTGTCCGTTTGTAGAACGAAATTCATCTGCAGCCCATTTTTCAATAGCTTTTATCATGTCTTCATTTACTCGCAACGCGAATGCTTTTTTCTTTGCCATGTTATTTTTTTATAAATAAACTAATGGTTTCTATTAGTTTATCTGAGATTTGATATTCCGAAGAATAGTAAGATTTTATATTGTCTTCTTCTTTTTGAATGTCCTTTAAAACATGATTCATGTTTTCTATAATTACCAATTTAGAATCTGTATTTGCAGCATGCAACATTTTAGCATCTTCAATGGTTACTTGTAAATCTTTATCTCCATTAATAATTAAAACAGGAATCTTTAATTTTTTAATTTCGGTTTTAGGGTTCAACTGCATCCAATCGTATAAAAAATCCTGATTAGGTTTCCCAAATATGCTCATTAAAAACGGATGTACAGTTTCAATCTTCCCCTTTACTCTTAAAGTATCAAATTGTTTTCTGGCTGCAACACCCATTGGAGCGTTGTTTTTTGTGATTTGTTTTATAATTGTTTCATCAATTTGTTCTCCTGTACCAGCAATAGAAATGTATTTATCGACCTCTTTAGAAGCCATCATTGCAATTAATGAACCTTGACTATGGCCGACTAAAATAATTTTAGAAAAACGGTTGTCCTTTTTAAAATGTGCAATTACTTTTTCTGCATCCAATGTAAAATCGGATATTTTTGTATTTGCTAGTAACTTGCTGTTATTCTTGTTAGCGGTTCTTTTATCGTAACTAAAAAATGCAATATTTTCTTTGTTGATGGAATCTCTAAATTGTTTAATATAGTTTGCTTTTACATTTTGTGTAGGCTGATTTCCGTCTCTGTCTACAGGTCCAGAGCCATGAACCCAAATAATTAAAGGCGAATTTTCTTCCGTAAAAGTTAAGGTTCCTGGAAGTTCTATTGTTCCATTTTTTATTAAAATTTCTTCGGATTTTACTTGTGCTAAAGAAACGAGTGTCCCAAAGATTGTGATGATGATATAAGTAATAAAACGAATCATATTAATTTATTTTTGAATTATAAGTTTCTAACACTCTTTTTGCTTCTTCTTTTAATAGAGTTCCTATTAATAACTTTTCTCCATTTTTAAGTATTAATTGAATGCCAATATCACCAGAAACATTCACGGCTTTTTCTTTTCCTTTATTAAAAAAGAAGCCACCTCTTAATCCCCAACCACCAAACTCACTTATAGGTTGATACTTTCTTACATAAGCTTTAGAAATTGTATTCCAAGGAATTGTTTTTACTTTAAAATGTAAAGGAAAAAACTGGTAATGAATTCCTACTTCATCAATTTTGGTTGTTAGTTTAAAGAAGAAAATTAATGAAATCGATAATAGAATAACACCAATTGTGATTGCAAATTCTTGTGTAGATAAAGTTGAATCTTCTTTTAAGTATTTTTTAATCATCATTGTAACAGGTACAATGGAAGCTATAAGTAAAAGTACAATTAACCAGGTTTGTCTAAAATTTTGTTCTTCTTTAAAAATTTTCATTTAAAGATTTTTATCTTTTTCTAAAACGGCATAAACGCCACCATTGGTATTTGCATATACATTAATTACGCGCCAACCTTGTTTAGCGTGTTCATTTATTTCATCTTCAAAATTTTTCTGGCTGTTAGACCAACTTATTTTTTGTTTTAAAAATTTGTACTCTTTCATATTTTAGTTTTTTAAGATTCTATTTAGATATATGATATTTTAATGACTCAAAGTACCTGCATTTACAACCGGAGACGCTTCTTTATCTCCGCATAAAATAACCAATAAATTACTTACCATTGCAGCTTTGCGTTCATCATCTAACTCAACAATTTGTTTTCTACTTAATTCGTTTAAAGCCATTTCTACCATTTCTACAGCACCTTGTACAATTTTATGTCTTGCTGCTACAATTGCAGTTGCTTGTTGTCTTTTTAACATGGCTGAGGCAATTTCATTAGCATAGGCTAAATACCCAATTCTTGCTTCTAAAACTTCAATACCTGCAATTGTTAAACGCTCATCAATTTCTTTTTCTAAAGCTTCAGAAACCTCGTTAACACTAGAACGTAAAGTAATATCTTCATCATGACCTTCATCTGCAAAATTATCATACGGATACATACTTGCTAATTTTCTAACGGCCGCATCTGTTTGCACACGTACAAAGTTTTCGTAATTATCAACATCAAAAGCAGCTTTATACGTATCTGTAACCCTCCAAACCAAAATGGTAGAAATCATAATTGGATTCCCTAATTTGTCATTTACTTTTAAACGTTCAGAATCAAAATTACTAGCTCTTAAAGAAATTGTTTTTTTCTTATAAAGCGGATTTGCCCAATACATTCCATTCGCCTTAATAGTACCAACATATTTACCAAACAATAAAATTACTTTAGAAGTATTTGGGTTTACAAGAATAAATCCGAAGAAACCAATAAAGCCAATTAAACTAACAATCATATATACAATTGTTTCTTCCAATGCAGATAATACAATTCCGCCAATAAATAATAGTAGTACGATTAATAACATTAAATAACCGTTTGCTGGTTTAATAATTTTTTCTGCTTTCATATAGATTTATTTAAAGTGATATTAAAATGATATCGTAAAGATATAGTATTATTTTTGAGAATTACAAATTTGGTGAAGAATAATTTTATAAATTTGTTGAAACATAATTTTAAAAACACAAAATGAAGATTAAAGTACTTTTTATACTATCGATATTTTTATTCTCAAATTTTTCAGCAGAAGAAACTGTTTTTTGGGGACCAACAGGACATAGAACTACGGGGAAAATTGCCGAAAATCATTTAACAAACAAAGCCAAAAGAAAAATTGACAAATTGTTAAAAGGACAAAGTTTGGCATTTGTATCCACCTTTGGTGATGAGATAAAATCTGATAAAAAATACAACGAGTTTTATTCTTGGCATTATGTAAATATGGGCTTAGATGAAAAGTATGCAGATGCAGAAAAAAATCCGGCAGGAGATATGGTTACTGGTATCTATAAATGTATAGAGGTTTTAAAGGATGACAATAGTTCTGAGGAAGATAAAGTTTTCTATTTAAAAATGTTGGTACATTTAGTTGGAGATTTACATCAACCAATGCATGTTGGACAAAGAGAAGACAAAGGTGGGAATACAATACAGCTTCAGTGGTTTGGTAAGGGGACAAACTTGCACTCGGTTTGGGATTCTAAAATAATAGAAGAATATAACATGAGTTATATTGAATTGGCTGAAAATGCAAAAGATTTATCAAAAGCAGAAATTAAAGCTATTGAAAAAGGAACTGTTGTAGATTGGGTAGATGAAGTTCATGAGGTTACAAAAGAAGTTTATAAATCTGTAAAAGTTGGTGAGAATTTAAAATACAGATATTCTTATAATCATTTAGGAACTGTAAGAACTCAATTGCAAAAAGGAGGAATTCGTTTGGCAAAAATTTTAAACGATATTTTCTAACAGCAAAATAGATTAGTATTAGAGCCTCATAAATTTAGTTTTATGAGGCTTTTTTGTTAAGGATTAGTTAATTGTTTTTTAGTAAGATATCTTCTTTGTAATTTTATAAAATGTTTAAAAACGGTTTTTATTCTTTGCTATTTTTGTCTCTTTTATTTTCCTGTAAAAAAGGAGAAGTAAAAGAAGTATCACAAAAAGTAAGCTCTGTAAAGTCTTATACATACAATGAATTGAAACCTTTGTTAGAAAAAAATGATGGTAAAACATACGTTGTTAATTTTTGGGCAACTTGGTGTGCTCCTTGTGTAAAAGAATTACCGGCATTTGAAAAATTAAACAAAGAATATGCAGCTAAAAATGTAGAAGTTATTTTGGTTAGTTTAGACTTTCCGAAACAAGTAGATAAAAGATTGATTCCATTTATCAATAAACATAATTTACAGTCTAAAGTTGTTTTATTAAATGATATTAATGAAGATGTCTGGATTAAAGCCATAGATTCTACTTGGTCTGGAGCCATACCAGCTACATTAATTTACAATGCAAAAGGAAGAACGTTTTACGAGAAATCTTTCGATTATGAAGAACTAGAATCCGAATTGAAAACTATTTTATAAACTTACAAAGTAACAATATGAAATTTACAAAATCGATTTTAGTCCTATTTGTAGTTCTTGTGGCAAGTGCCTTTACAATAAATACGGCAGATGGTTACCAAGTAGGTGACACCATAGAATATTTTACGTTAAAGAATATTGATGGTAAAATGGTTTCTCTATCAGATTATGCTGATGCAAAAGGATTTGTAATCATTTTTACGTGTAATACCTGTCCGTATTCTGTAGCTAATGAAGATAGAATAATCGCTTTAGATTTAAAATATAAAAAATTAGGTTATCCTGTAATTGCTATCAATCCGAATGATCCGAAGGCTTCTAAAGGAGATAGTTTAGAAGATATGAAGGTTAGGGCAGAAGAAAAAGGATTCACGTTTCCTTATTTATTAGATGAAGGACAAAAAGTATATCCCAAATTTGGGGCAACTAAAACACCTCATGTATTTGTGGTTAGCAAACCAAGTATGAAAGTTGAATATATTGGAGCAATAGATAATAATTCTAGAGATGCAGATTCTGTAACTGAAAAATATGTAGAAAACGTGTTAGATGCTTTATTGTCTGGAAAAAAGCCTACAAAAAGAAACACTAGAGCAATTGGTTGTTCAATAAAAGTATTATAAGAGAAATGATTTAGAGATTAATTGAACTTTTTCCTCTATTTACAAAAAATCCCAAGTTTTCACTTGGGGTTTTTTTATGCGATAATTTTAAAAGGTGAGGTAAGTTTAATACCAACGTTTTTTATTCTTCTTAGAAGCTTCAGACTTTCTTCCTTTATTATGTTTACTTTCCGTATTTGGCTGTTTTTTTCTGTGTTTTGGTGGTGCAATAGGATAAGGATGTTCTGCAATAACTTTAATTGTTTTTTCAATTAACGTTTCAATTAATTTAATATAAGCATTTTCATCTGGAGAACAGAAAGAAAAAGCAATTCCAGATTTACCAGCTCTACCAGTTCTACCAATTCTATGAATATACGTTTCTGGTATGTTAGGAATATCAAAATTAATAATGGCATCTACATTTGTAATGTCAATTCCACGTGCTGCAACATCTGTCGCAATTAAAATATTTGCTTTTTTATCTTTAAAATCTTCAATAGCTTTGTTACGTATTGCTTGGGTTTTATCACCATGAATACTTGTAACTTTATAGCCATTTTTAAGTAGCGATTCCTCTAATTTATCTACACCAAACTTGGTACGTCTAAAAATAATTATTTTCCCGTTTATGGTGTTTCTTAACAAATGCAAACATAAATCGGTTTTGTTTTTCTTTGGAAGATAATACAATAACTGACCAATGTTTTTTGCCGTAGTTTCTTCTGGATTTATTTCAATCTTAATAGGACTTTTTAAAATCCTTTTAGCCAATTCATCTATTTTTTCTGGAATTGTCGCAGAGAAAAGTAATGTTTGTTTTTGCTTAGGACATAATGCTTCTATTTTTTTAACATCGGCAATAAAGCCCATGTCTAACATTAAATCTGCTTCATCTAATACAAAAATTTCAATAGCACTTAAATCGATGTTTCCTTGTAATTGTAAATCAATTAATCTACCAGGAGTTGCAACCAAAACATCTACACCTTCACCTAATATTTCTTTTTGAGGTTCTAAAGATACACCACCAAAAACAGCAGTAGTTTTTAAATCGGTGTATTTGCTGTAGCTTACAAAATTTTCTAAAATTTGTATTGCTAACTCACGAGTTGGTGTTATAATTAAAGATTTTATCTTCTTTTTAGCTTTTTTATCCTCTTCTACTTCTTTATCTAATAGAAGTTGAATTATTGGCAAAGCAAAAGCAGCAGTTTTTCCGGTACCTGTTTGTGCAGAAACAATTACGTTTTTTTTAGCTAAAACTAAAGGAATTGCTTTTTCTTGTACTTGGGTTGGTCTGTGAAATCGCTCTTCAGCAACTGCTTTTAAGATGGATTTATGTAAAGGTAATTCAGAAAACTGCATTGATTATTTTTTATGCAAAGATAGTTTAATTGTATCAATGCATTTTGTATTTATAAAATTTTGAATAATGAACGTTTTATTTACGTATATAAATGGATTAAGCATAAAACGGACTCGAATTTTAAAGGTGTTTATATTAATGTAAGTTTAATGTTTAGGAGAGAAAGTTGATTAGAGTGATGTATGTGTTTTTAGTTTAACTTGTTGTTATTCTTAATTTAGCCAAGTGTATGTGTGGTATTATTAAGCTAAGATTTGCATACAATTTAATTCTAATTCAGATAAAGTTGATATCTTAGTAGCTGTTTAACTTCTAGAAATTAGAATAGTAACACAAGGTAAATTTACCATAAAAAGGTTTTAAAAAAAGGAAGTCAAATTATTAAAAAGAATATAAGAAGCAGACTAGTTTTAATCTTTTTTATATGGATTTATTAGAAGTGTTTTATAAGGAAAATTATAATATAATTAACCTATAATACTTTGTAGACTTCCTTAGAAATATTAATATTGGTGCTTTAAAAAAAAAGTACTCACTACTTATCTAAAACGTAATTAGTAAGACCTTATTATTCTCCTTTAACTTAAAAGTTTTAAAAATAAAACTGATACTAAATACCAAATAGAAACAGATGAAGAAAATAATTTTAATTTTATTATTAACGCTTGGGTTTACATCATACGCTCAAGTTTTTGAACCTGTAAAATGGACTACTTCTGTAGAAAAAGTATCAGAAACTGAATACAATCTTGTAGCAAAGGCAAGTATAGATAGAGGTTGGCATTTATACTCACAAAATGTGCCAGAAGATGGACCAATACCTACTTCATTTACTTTTGAAGAAAATGAAGGTTATTCTTTAATAGATAATGTTGTAGAAGAAGAGGGACATACGATAGATGACCCTGTTTTTAATATGGTTATTAAGTTTTTTGAAGACAGTGCAACTTTTAAGCAAAAAGTAAAAATTACAAGTACAGAACTTACTGCAATAATAGGAGAAGTAGAGTTTATGGTTTGTGATGATAGCAGATGTTTGCCGCCTACTTATATAGATTTAGAATTTAATTTTAATAATACAACTGTTACAAAAGATATTTCAACTGCAAGTATAACATCAGAAAAAGAAAGTGTTATAAAAAGTACCACGACAAACACACCAAGTGAAGACAATAATCAAAGAGGTTTAATTTCAATCTTTTTAATTGCCTTTATATCTGGTTTTGCTGCATTGTTAACGCCTTGTGTATTCCCGATGATACCAATGACAGTGAGCTTTTTTACAAAACAAAGTAAAACAAAGGCTGCAGGAATTAAAAATGCCATTATTTACGGACTTTCAATTATTGTAATTTACGTTTTATTAGGTGTTTTAGTCAGTCTTCTTTTCGGAGCAGATGCATTAAATGCACTTTCTACAAATGTGTGGTTTAACGTTATCTTCTTTGTTTTATTATTGGTTTTTGCAGCGTCCTTTTTAGGAGCTTTCGAAATTATGTTACCAAATTCTTGGGCAAATAAAGTAGATTCTCAAGCAGATAGAGGTGGTTTAATAGGTATCTTTTTTATGGCTTTAGCATTGGCTATTGTATCCTTTTCTTGTACAGGCCCTATTGTTGGTACTTTATTAGTAGAAGCTGCAGCTGGTGGAAGTCAAATAGGTCCAATAGTGGGCATGTTAGGTTTTTCTTTAGCAATTGCTTTACCATTTGCATTATTTGCAGCGTTTCCTGGTTGGTTAAATTCTTTGCCAAAATCTGGTGGTTGGTTAAACACCGTAAAAGTAGTTTTAGGATTCTTAGAACTTGCTTTGGCTTTTAAATTTTTGTCGAATGCAGATTTAGTGCTTCAGTTACATTGGTTAGAAAGAGAAGTGTTTATTGCCATTTGGATTGCCGTTTTTGGAGGGTTAACTTTATATCTTTTCGGAAAAATACAATTACCACACGATTCTCCGATAAAACATATTTCTGTGGGTAGATTAGGTTTGGGATTATTTTCATTAACTTTTACATTATATATGTTACCAGGTTTATGGGGAGCACCTTTAAATTTAATTAGCGCTTTTCCACCACCACAGCATTATAGTGAATCTCCTTACGGAGTAGGTTATATGAAACTAGGTTCTGGAGATGCCTCTCAGACAGAAATTCCTGATGGAGCACATTTAATGCCTCCACATAATATTTTATCATTTAATGATTATGATAAAGGTTTGGCGTATGCTAAAAAAGTAGGAAAGCCAGTAATGATGGACTTTACAGGACATGCTTGTGTAAATTGTAGAAAAATGGAGCAAAACGTTTGGGTGCAACCAAATATTTTAAAAATGCTTAAAAATGACGTAATTTTAATTTCTCTATATGTTGATGATAAAAGAAAACTAGAGGATGATGAAGTGGTAGAAAGCAAATTAAGACCAGGTAAAAAATTAAAGTATATTGGTCAGAAATGGAGTGAAATGCAAACCATTAAATACAAAACGAATACACAACCTTTTTATGTTTTAATGAATCATGATGAAGAAGATTTAAATGCGCCAGTAGGGTATACTCCTAATAGCGATGAATATTATAATTGGATGAAAGAAGGTATTAAAAAATTTAAATAATTTTAATTATGATTTCAGCAAATAAAAACAACATAGTAAAATCTGATTTAGAAAATTATTTTAATCAGTTTAAAAAAAATATCGTTGGTATTAACCAGACTTTTCAATCTCCGTATGGGGAACAAAAATTAATATATACAGATTGGACCGCAAGCGGAAGATTATACCGCCCAATTGAAGAAAAGTTAATAAATGAATTTGGACCTTTTATAGCAAATACACATACAGAAACATCAACTTCTGGTGCTGCTATGACTTTAGCGTATCATGAAGCTAGAAGCATTATTAAACGTCATGTGAATGCAAATGATAATGATGTTTTAATTACTTCCGGTACAGGAATGACAGGTGTTGTTAATAAATTTCAAAGAATTTTAGGATTAAAAGTTTCAGAAAATTTAAAAGAACATACTCATATTCCAGATGAAATTAGACCTATTGTTTTTGTTTCTCATATGGAGCATCACTCTAACCATACATCTTGGATAGAAACAATTGCAGATGTTGAAGTAGTGCCTTGTAATGATGAAGGTTTGTTATGTGTAAAGAAATTTGAAGAGTGTATTAAGAAATACGAACACAGAAAAATAAAGATTGCTTCTATAACATCCTGTTCTAATGTTACAGGAATAAAAACGGCATATCATGAAGTTGCAAAGCTAATACATAAATACAACGGACTCTGTTTTGTCGATTTTGCTTGTTGTGCTCCTTATGTAGATATAAATATGCACCCAGAAAATGAAGACGAACAATTAGATGCAATTTTCTTTTCTCCTCATAAGTTTTTAGGAGGTCCAGGAACTTCTGGAGTTTTAGTTTTTAATAAAAAATTGTATAAAAATGTGGTGCCAGATAACCCAGGTGGAGGTACAGTAAGTTATACAAATCCTTGGGGACAGCATGATTATTTTGTGGATGTAGAAACAAGAGAAGATGGTGGAACACCAGGATTTATGCAGGCTATAAAAATTGCACTTTCTATTCAGTTGAAAGACAAAATGGGCGTTGTAAACATTAAGAAAAGGGAAGATGAAATAAATGCAGTGGTCTTTGAAACTTTAGAAAGCCTTTCTGGAGTAAAAATATTAGCGCCAAACCATAAAGACCGATTGAGTATTTTTTCTTTTTATTTTGAAAAACATCACTTTAATATGGTTGTAAAAATATTGAATGATAGATTCGGAATTCAGACTAGGGGAGGTTGTTCTTGTGCAGGAACTTACGGACATTTTTTATTGAATGTAGATCAAGCAACATCTAATAGAATTAAAGATGAAATATTGCTGGGTTGTAGTACAGACAAACCAGGTTGGATTCGCTTGTCAATTCACCCAACAATTACATCAGAAGAGTTAAGCTTTATTTGTAATTCTTTAAAAGAACTGTCAGAAAATATTGAAGAATGGTCTAAAGATTATAAGTATGATAATCTAAAAAATGATTTTTTACACAAGACTGTTCCACCTATTGAAAAAGAGTTGGTAAAAAAATGGTTTTCATTATAAATTTTAAGGAGCTATTGAACCTTTAAAATAGATGTTGTTAAATTGATTTTTGCTTCTAATCTTATTTACTTTATCATGAAAATTTAAAGTAATATTTTTAAAAAAAACACCTCACAGATTAGAAATATGTGAGGTGTTTTTTTATCACTATAAAAAAATCTAAACGGGCTCTTTTTCTTCTAAAGCTTTTTCTTTTTGGTCTTCAAATAGGTAACGTTCTTTACTATCATCTAATTCATCCATCCATTCAGTATGATGCGTTTCTGCCATAGTACCGGTTACTACACTTTTAAAAGTTTTATCACGATAGGTTAAAATGTTTTCATCTTTATCTTTTAACCATTCTTTAAACATTTCTGCAACTTTATCTACATCAAAACCTGGGTAATCAGACAATGCTAATAATTCTTTAATATAGGCAGTTTGAAAATCTACATGATCATGGCTAGACTTTAACCTTTCATTTTCTACTAACCATTTATTAATATCTAATCGTCTTTCTGCTTTAGTTGGTATTTTATAGCGGTCCATTATAAAATCTCTTGCAACCCAAGCTTGTGCATCAAACATATTAAAGGTGTAGTATTGATCTTGCATTCCTAAGTAAATTAAATTAGGAGTGTCATTAAAGAAAATACCTTTGTATAAGTGGTCTGGGTATAAGTTGTTTTTTGTTTTTAAACGTAATTCATCTGGTAAAAACGGAAATTTATGTTGGTATCCGGTACACATAATAACGGCATCAAATTTTTGTGAGGTACCATCTTTAAAAAATGCTGTATCTCCTTTAAAGTATTTTAACAATGGTACTTCTGTAATTCCTTCTGGCCAATTTACACCAATAGGTTTGCTTCTATAGCTTAAAGTTACCGATTTAGCACCATGTTTATGGCATTGCACACCAATATCTTCGGCAGAATAACTACTACCAATAATTAATAAATTTTGGTCTTTATATGGATCTGCTCCTCTAAAATCATGAGCATGCATTACTTGTCCTGTAAATTCTTCTATGCCTGTAAAATAAGGCATATTTGGAGTAGAGAAATGGCCAGATGCAACTACGAGGTAATCAAATTCTTCTGAATATGTTTTATCAATCTTTAAATTATCTAAAACAATTTTAAACTTTTTGGTGTCTTCATTATAATTTATCCAACGTACGGTAGTGTTAAAACGAATGTAGTCTCTAACATTATTTTTTTTGATTCTACCTTGAATATAATCAAATAAAACGGGTCTTGGTGGATAAGATGAAATAGGTTTCTTAAAATGCTCATCAAAAGAATAATCAGAAAACTCTAAACACTCTTTTGGGCCGTTAGACCATAAATATTTGTACATACTTCCATGCGCAGGTTCTCCATATTTACCAACACCTGTTCTCCATGAAAAATTCCACATACCACCCCAATTACTTTGTTTTTCAAAACAAACAACTTCTGGAACTTCTAAACCTTGTTTTTTAGCAGCTTCAAAAGCTCTTAGTTGTGCTAAACCACTTGGTCCTGCACCAATAATTGCGACGCGTTTTTTACTCATATCCATAATATGTATACATTTTTAATTTGTACATGTTTCAAGAAACAGCACAAGTATTATTAATTAATAATTTTAGTAAATAGCTACGTTTTTGTAGCATTGGAAATAACTCAGAATCCTTTTAGATTGAATTTAAGCAGTATGTAACTGTTTATTCTATGGAATTAAGGTTGTTTTTCCAGAAGTGATAAAGGTACAATTTTTATAAGGTTTTCCCTAATAATAGCATTGATTAACTTAATAGGTAGATCTGTATTATTGATTGTAGAAACAGCTTAAAGATTTTAAAATTTACCCACGAGGAACTAATTTTGGATCTTTCTTTTTCTCTCTAATTAAGTAAATTCCGATTAAAATTAGTGCGCCACCAAAAACATACCAAAAAGTAAATTTTTCTCCATCTAAAACGCCCCAAATCACCGCAACAATTGGCAGCAAATAACTTGCGGTACTTGCAAAAACGGCAGAGGTATCTTGTATTAATTTAAAATATAATAACATGGCAATTGTGGTACCAAAAACGGTTAAAAAAGCCAAATAACTTAATGGTTCTGTAAATTCTGGTTTCATTTCAAAATTTTGAACAAAACCAGTAAAATATAAAATTACCAAAGATGGAATTGCCCAAATAGAATACACAGCAGCAGTTAATTTTATAGCATTTAAATTCGGGATTCTTTCTTTTATAACTAACGCGTTTACACCATAAGATGCTCCAGCGAGTACAACTAACATAACATACCAAAAATTAGAGTCTTCTGTATTTGCTTCAGAGAAATAGATAATACTTGCAGCTCCTAGAAAACCAATTACGGCACCAAGCATTTGTGTTTTTTTGCTTTTAATTCCAAATAACAAAAAGCCAAAAACCAACACAAAAATAGGAACCAAAGAATCTAAAATACCTGCCAAGGAACTACTTACTTTAGTCTGGGCAATTGGAAACAAAAACATCGGTAAGAAATTACCGAAGAAACCAGCAATTGTTACCCATAAAATTGTCTTTTTCGACATTTTAAAAAGTGCAGGAATACCAATAACGCCTAATAGTAGCCCAGAGCCAACAACTCGTATTGCTCCAATTTCATAAGGTGTAAAAACTACCAATGATTTTTTTATCAACATAAAGGAACTTCCCCATGTCAATGCAATTACAAGTAATAAAAACCATTTATTATTTACAAAGTTTTTCATAATATTAAAGTAGTAAAGCAGTTTTTCTAATAACTATTTCTTATAAATAGCACATTTTATAAGTCTATATAGTAGGTGTTTGAATAATTATTTCTATAGTATCTTTCTAATTGTAATAGATAGACATTAAATCATTTTTTAATCCAATTTGTGGGTTTAGCTATTTTTTAAAGTCATAATAATTCTTTTTTCATTCTCTAGAAAATAGTCTTCTATAATTGTTTCGCCTTTAAAACCTAGCTCTTTATAAATATTAATTGCTGCAGCATTATCAGGATGAACTGTTAAGCATATTTCTAAACAATTTTCATCCTTTAGCAGGTTGACCAACTTGTTCGTTAGTTTCTTTCCTATTTGTTTACCTCTAGCTTCTGGATGCACACCTAATGATAGAACCCAAGCTTTTTGGTTATTGGTGTTTAATGCACCTACTGCAAAGCCTAAAATTTTATTATTTTCTTTGGCGAGTATAAATAAATTATTAGTAATGTCAAACAATTGACGTATTACAAAAGCAGGGTAACTACCTGCATTAAAAACAAGTTGCTCAAGTGCTAACACTTCTTTTAAGTCTTCTGTTTTTACGGTTTGAATAGTAATCATATTCTTTTTTTTGTGCTTTAATAAATTAAAATACTTGTAATTATAAGTGTTACTTACTGGATGTGCAGTAAAGCAAAATTAGCAAAGATTTTTATAAAAAGGTTACAGTTCTAAAAAGAAAAAAGAGACTTATTAATAATGGAAAGTTCCAATATTTAATAGTCTCTTTTATGTTCTTTATTTGATCTAAAATAAAACGCAAGCACTATAGTGCGGTTTATAGATAAAATAATGTTGTAAAAGATTTATTTTATTCAATAGCTTCAAAAACAGCTAAAGGAGCTCTTCTTCCAAGGTTTAATGATAGAATGTTATCCTTAATTGTGTAGTTGTCTGCTATTTCAAATATTTTTAATAATTCAGATTCATTAACAGCTGTATCTGGACACATTTTTAAAGTTGTTAGCATTTTTTTAAATTCAATTCTATTGCCTTCTTTTAAAATAAATTCTCCAGAAATTGTATTACAACCTGTAAAACCAGTAAGGCTGTTTGTATCTGTATTTAAAGTGATAAAGATTTCACGCTCTAAGTTGTCTGCTTTGGCAACGTCTTGTCCTTCTAGAGTTTTAAGTTGCCAATGTTTTTCTGTAATAGAATTCGTTAAAGTATCCTTGTTTTTTTTCTTATCAGAATTACAACTTATAGTTATCATTGCTATCATTGTAAATACTATTATTAATTTAGTTTTCATAATTTTTCCTTTTTATTAGAGTATAAATATAGTTTTGGTTCGTGTAATAGCGAACCGAATTAATGTAAAGTGTTGTTAAAGTTTGTTTTTTGAATTGGAATAAATGGCATCTAAATTTCTGAACTTTTAAATTTTGTCATTCTAAGAAAGGTTACTTTTATTAGTGGTATCAATAGAAACAAATACTTGTTTATGTATTAGATGTTACTTCCTTCTAATTTTTTTGTTAATAAAAACTTGGTTTATACTGTGTTTATACTGTTTTTTTTAGAGGAATTTAATTCATAGATTTACAAATTAATCTTGAGGTTAAATTAGATTCAATTAAAATTATTTCTCAAAGTAAACTTTTTCAACAAAATCAATTTATCTTATGAAAGTTCGTGAATATTTTATAATCATTTCTATTCTTATAACAGCAGCTGTTATTGTTATCGCTCAATTTTGGTTTCCAATTGTTTGGTCTTTCTTATTGATTGGACCGTTAATTATTTTAGGGCTTTTTGATGTTTTTCAAACAAAGCATACTATTAGACGTAATTTTCCATTATTAGGTAGGTTTAGATATATTTTAGAATCTGTAAGGCCAGAAATTATGCAGTATTTTGTAGAAACAGATACTGAGGGGAGACCATTAAACCGAATTTTAAGATCTTTAGTTTATAGAAGAGCAAAGGGAGAAAATGATACAGAACCTTTTGGAACTCAGATGGATTTGTACCATTCTGGTTATGAATGGTTAGAGCATTCTATGTATGCGAAAAATAATCCAAAAGAAATTGAAGAATTTCCAAGGTTATTAATTGGTGGTAAAGACTGTAAACAACCCTATTCTTCTAGTTTACTTAATATATCTGCAATGAGTTTTGGATCTTTAAGTAAAAATGCTGTTTTAGCATTGAATAAAGGAGCAAAAATGGGGAATTTTGCACATAATACTGGTGAAGGAGCTATTAGTGAATACCATTTAGAACATGGAGGGGATTTAATTTGGCAAGTTGGTACTGGATATTTTGGTTGTAGAAATGAAGACGGAACTTTTAATGAAACAACTTTTAAAGAAAATGCCATTAAACCATCGGTTAAAATGATAGAAATTAAACTATCACAAGGTGCTAAACCTGGTCATGGTGGAATTTTACCAGCTTCTAAAAATACTGAAGAAATTGCAAAAATTAGACACGTAAAACCAGGTATTGCGGTGCATTCTCCACCTTCTCATTCTGCTTTCTCTAACCCAATTGAATTTATGTATTTTATTAAAAGGTTAAGAGAACTTTCTGATGGAAAACCGATTGGTTTTAAATTATGTTTAGGAAGAAAACAAGAGTTTATGGATTTTTGTGAAGCGATGATTTTTACAGGAATACAACCAGATTTTATTACTGTTGATGGTGGAGAAGGAGGAACTGGTGCAGCACCTGTAGAATTCTCTAATTCAATGGGAATGCCATTGCGTGAAGGTTTAATTTTTGTACACGATACGCTAGTTGGTTTTGGATTAAGAAAAGATATTAAAGTAATTGTGGCAGGTAAAATTATATCAGGTTTTCACATGGCTAGAGCCATTTCTTTAGGAGCAGATGGCTGTAATAGTGCACGTGCAATGATGCTTGCAATTGGTTGTATCCAAGCGTTACAGTGTAATTCTAATACTTGTCCTGTTGGTGTGGCAACTCAAAATAAATCTTTAGTTAAAGGATTGGTTGTAGAGGATAAAGCACCAAGAGCAAAAAGATATCACGACGCTACTATTCATAGTTTTTTAGAACTGGTTGCAGCTGCAGGTTTAAATGAACCTAGTGAACTAACAAGAGATCATATTAGTAAAAGAGTAGGTTTATATAATGTAAAAACTTACGAAGAAATTTATCCTTATTTAAAAGAAGGGTGTTTGCTTGATATAAGTACGATTCCTTTAGAATATAAAAAATTCTTTCATCTTACAAGAGTTATGAGTTAGATATATAACTCGTAGCATAAAGGTGATATTTTCTAATTAGAAAGTATCACCTTTTTTTGTTTACAATGTGATAAAAATTCTTACATACGAAATTATATAAACTCTTTGTTTTTAGATTTTACCTTATTTGTCGCTTTTATTTACTTGAAGAACCTGAGAAAAGAGGACTAAAAATAGTGTTTTTTCTAAAAATCTAAAAGGATAGCTTAAAAGCAGCCGTTGACGATTTTTTTTTCTAAATTAGGAGTTGAAAATAAGAAATTAAAATCAAATTTTATTCTGATGAAAATTTATAAGCTAGAAACGGTAAATGACCATATTTTAAAAGCATTTATAAAGTTAATTCCACAACTTAGCACTAGCTGTATTTTGCCTAGCCAAAAAGATTTGGAAGATATTGTTAGCTCTAATAATACGATGCTTTTTATAGCCGAAGAAAATAATAATATTTTAGGGACACTAACACTTGTTTTTAATAAGATACCTACTGGTAATAAAGTTTGGATTGAAGATGTAGTTGTTGATAATACAGCAAGAGGTAAAGGAGTTGGAAAGAAGTTGACTCAATTTGCTATAGAATATACAGCAAATAAAGGTATTAAGAGTATCAATTTAACATCGAGTCCAGATAGAATTGCTGGCAATGAATTATATCAAAAACTAGGTTTTATTAAAAGAGAAACAAATGTTTATCGACTAACAATTGAGTAGCTTTTTTAATTAAAGACTCAATAAGTAATGATCTAAAGTTACATCATTTTAGTTTTCTATTGTTTGAGATGGTTCCTTGAATGTGATATAGACTTTTTTTATATAGAAGAACCTCAATGTGAATTATTTTAAAATTATCATAGAAAAGTTTAACTTATTCCTGAAATAAAAATGAAGCCAACTCTACATTTAAGTTTTCCTTTATTTTATATTTCATTTAAATCCTCTGAAGAAAAGTAATTTTAAAGAAATATTTTAGGTTTTGTGATTTATCTTGAAGATCTTAATATAGAAAAGAGACTTAATAAAAGAAGTATATTATTTCTAACTTATTATAAATTCATTATTATCTTAAAACAGAAAAACTTTAGTATTTTTATTGCCTTATTAAACTTCCATACGCCAATGTTAAAGAAATATTGCTTCGCTTTTTTACTTACATTTTTTTGTGTAGTCAGCTTTTTTTCTCAAGAAAATAGCATTGAATATGCGAAAAAAATCACCATTTCTGATGGTTTAGCACATAATGGAGTAACATCTGTATTAAAAGATAGCAATGGTTTTTTATGGGTTGGAACTTATGAGGGGATTAATAAATATGATGGTTACAAGCTGGTCACCTTTAAAAACACCATAGATAAAGATATTCTTACAAGTAACAGAGTTAGATCTATTACAGAAGATCACAAAAAAAATATATGGATTGGTACCGATCAGGGTGTTACGATATATAAGTCTTCTCAAGAAAAATTTATCAAATTATATTCCAATAAACTTATTGGTAAAGACAATAGTGGTCCCATAATAAGAAAGGTTTTTATCAATAAGAAAAACAACAAGATTTACTGTTTAACAGAAGGTAATGGAGTTTTTCTATTCGATGAAGATTATAAGTTAATAAATCGATTTGATCCAAAAGTAAACGAACCTAACAATTTAAAATTTTATGATGTTTTAGAGTTAAAGGATGAAAATTTAGTATTTATTACATCAAATGGGGTGTATTTTTTTGACACTTTAAAAAATAGTTTTAAAAAGATATTAGATAAAAATATCAATTATGCTACCGGAATTACTAGGGTAAATGAATCTCTATTTTTAATTAATTTAGAGTATGGTTTAGGAGTGGTTTGCTACAATGCAGCAAAAAACGAATTTACTTTTAAAGAACAAATATTATCAGAAAAGCAGTTAAATAACTTATCTATAGATGATAATGGAGATTTATGGGTTGGTACCTTAAATAAGGGGATTCTTAAAATTAATGACATTAAAAAGAACCTAACCTGTAATAGTGTAAAACCTTTTAAAATACAATATTTTAATGATGGTTTAGATAGACTAAGAATTAGTAGCATAATTTCTGCGGCTAATAATATTTGGGTTGGTACTTTTAATAAAGGTTTATATCAGTTTGATATTAAAGAAACTCCCTTTAAGAAGTATAATAGAAAAATGGATTATAAGTATGGTATTGCTTCTAATTCGATTACTCATTTTTCTAATTTAGATAGTCAAAGAGTTTATATTACGGGCGTTTTTGGGGGCATTTCTTTGTTTAATACAGAAACAGAACTATTTGAACCCTTACCTTTTAACATACCTGAAAATTATTTATTAAGTGTTTCATCTGTTTTTGTAGATTCAAAAAAAAATACTTGGTTAAAAATTACGGGAGTTGGTTTTTTTAGGATAAAACCAGGAAGTAAAAATCTAGAGAAAATAACATCTAATTATTTTATAAATAGTCCATTACAAGCTTTTAGGTCTTTTACCGAAGATAGATATGGGAATATTTGGATTGGTGCTAGTCAAGGTGTTTTTAAAATAACTATAGATAATTCAAATACAATTAAAAATATAGAATCTTTAAATGAGAACCCTTATTTTGATTCTAAAAAAATTGCATTAGCAAGATATATTTATGCAGATCCACAAAAGAATTTTATCTGGATCGGAGTAGATTCAGACGGATTGTTTAGAGTTGATAATCTTAAAGATACACCATTAGAAGAGTTAAGTATTCATCAATTTGTAAATGATAAAAATGATAAAACCTCAATATCAAGTAATTTTGTAACATCAATTTTAAGGTTGCCAAATGGCGATTTATGGGTTGGAACAGAGAGTGGTGGAATTTGTAAAGTAGAAACAAAAGATAATGGATTAGCCTTTACTTCTTTTACCGAAAAAGATGGACTTTCAAATAATGTTGTAAAGAGTATATTGGCTGATAATGAAAATAGTTTATGGGTTTCTACCAATATTGGTTTAAATAAATTTGATTTAAAAAGTAAGGTTTTTAGAAAGTTTAATTTGGTAGATGGTTTGCCTTTTGAAGACTTTTTATTCTCTTCCGAAAAATTGAAGAATGGTACACTTCTTTTTTCTGGCGTAGATGGATTTTGTTATTTTAATCCGGATAAGATTATTAATAAAGAAGAATTGCCTAAAGTTCAATTAGAGAATTTAAAAATATTTAATCGTGCAATTTCTCCTGGAGATACTATTAAAGATAGGGTAATCTTAAAAAGTAGTTTGTCAGAATTAAAAGAGATAGAACTACAACATGATGAAAACGTATTTTCTTTTGATATTGCAAGTCTACATTTTTCTAATCCTAAAAACCATTCATTAAGGTATAAGTTACATCCAATTAATAAAGATTGGGTAGTAACAGCATCAAATAATAATGTTGTTAATTATAGTGGTTTACAACCAGGTGATTATGAATTAAGTTTTATGGCTTCGAATTCATTAAATGAATGGACAGTACCTAAAAAGCTAAAAATTGTAATTGTTCCTCCTTTTTGGAAAACCAACACTGCTTATTTTATTTACGCATTGTTAATTTTACTAATACTTTATTTAATTATTTCTACGATCACTAAAATTCAATCTTTAAATCATAATGTAGCCATAGAGAAATTAGAAAAAGATACTGTAAAAGAATTAAATGAATCGAAATTGCGGTTTTTCTCTAATATTTCTCATGAAATTAAAACGCCAATAACACTTATTTCAGGGCCTGTAGATGTTTTATTAGATCGGTATAAGAATAATTTAGATGTGTCGGAAAAATTAAGTTTGGTGAAACGTCAAACTAAAAAAATAAAACAATTAGTAGATCAAGTTCACGATTTTAGAAGGGCAGAAGCTAATTTGTTAAAAATGCATTATACGCGTTTTAACTTTAATGATTTTTTACAAGAATTAGCAAACGATTTTATGTTTTTGGCAAGTAAAGATCAGAAAGAATTTCAGCTTGTTGCTAAAAACAAAAATATTATAGTCTCTGGTGATAAGAGTAAAATTGAAAAGATTTGCAATAATTTAATTAATAATGCTTTTAAATATACCAAGGCAGGAGACACTATTAAAATTGAATTTAGTTGTGATGAGAAAGACTTAAATGTGTCTGTTATAGATACAGGAATGGGAATAGATGAGGTAGATTTAGAACATGTTTTTGAAAGATTTTATCAATCAGAATCTACTCAAAAAGAGCATATTGCTGGTTCTGGTATTGGTTTGGCTTTTTCAAAAAAATTGGTAGAGATGCATTATGGTTACATAAATGCAACGAGTACCGTAAATGAAGGAACTACTATAAGTTTTCAATTACCAATAGTAAAACAACAGGTAGAAGAAGATGAAGTTTTAGATAAAAAAACGGTAGAGCTACCAAAAGAAAAAGAAATTGTAATTGATAAACAAATTGTAGAAGAAGATTTAACAACGGTAACTGTTAGTGGCGAATTTTCTGATGCTTTGGTTTTTTATGCTGAAGATAATTTAGAAATGAGAACCTACGTTACGGGTATTTTGTCTAAGTATTTTACAGTTAGGGCTTTTAGAGACGGACAAGAATGTTTAGAGGCTTTAGAAAATAATTGGCCAGATATAGTAATTAGTGATGTGCAAATGCCACAGCTAAATGGCTTAGATTTATGTATTGCAATTAAATCTGATTTAAAAACAAGTCATATCCCTGTAATTTTACTTACTGCATTAACAAACATAGAAGATCATGTTAGAGGCCTAAGAGATGGAGCAGATGCCTACATAAAAAAACCTTTTAATGTACAGCGTTTAATTACAAATACAGAGGCGTTACTTAGTAATAGAAAGCAATTAAGAGAAAGATATCAGGTTGGTATTCCGTTAACCAAAGAAAATAATAAGAACAATAGAAACGATAATGCTTTTTTAGAGAAGTTGTATAGTATAATGGAAGAGAATCTAGATAATCAAGATTTTGACATTAATACCTTGGCTAAAGAATTGTATTTGAATAGAACACATTTTTATCAAAAAGTAAAAGTATTGACCAATCAAACTCCTTTTGAGTTGATAAAAATGTATCGTTTAAAAAAGGCAGCACAATTTCTAGTACATCAAAAATTATCTGTAAACGAAGTTTTTTTAATGACAGGTTTTAAAAGTAGAACACATTTCACAAAAATTTTTAAAGAAAAATACAACGTTTCTCCAAGTAAATATGGAGCAGAGAATGAGAATAAACTTTCATAATAATTAATTTATTCTTTTAATTAAAAGTGTTGCTGTTAAGAAAACTTAATCCACAAAAGGCGCAAGCTTCTAGTGCAGCTCCAGAAGCTCCTGGATCTGGATTCTAAATTTCAAATAATATTATAAATGAAAACGCTACATATTCTTATGTGGCGTTTTTTATTATTTAGATTTACGCATGCATACTTTTAATATATTCACAAGTACAAATAGAAACTTTTAAATAGCTTATTTTATATAAGTTTAAAAACGAATCATATATGAATAAAATTCTTAAAAAGTCTTTACTAATTGCAGTTACGTTATTAGTGAGTTTTAACTGTTCATCTAATAAGCCAAATACGATGAAGGATGATAAAGCAATCGTTAGTATAGAAACGGGACTAACCATATTAAAAGTGAGAACGGCTATTAATAAAGGAAGTTCTTATATCGTTGCAAACAGTTATGAAGGGACTTTGTTAGGTGTTTCTTTTGATGGAAAAATTCTATGGAAAAATGCTTTGTCTGGTTTTATGAATCATGATGTTTGGATACGAGATTTAGATAATGATGGTAAAGATGAAATTTTAGCAGCAAATGCAGATGGTAATATTTATTGTTTAAATGCTGAAGGAAAATTATTGTGGAGTTTTAAAAAGAATGATGCACCTATGTTTGCAGTTACTGCAATTAAAAAAGACAATAAAATGTATGTTGTAGCTGGTGGGTTTGATAAGAAAATCTATTACTTAGATACAAAAGGGAAGGAAGTAAAAGAAATTGAAACGTCCACTTTTTCAATTGAAAAATCATATAAAAAAGTTGGTCAAAAAAGAGCTCCGAATAATGTGAGCATGACTAATTTTATAAGAGTTGTAGAGAACAAAGACCAGACCGAAACTTTAGTAGTTTTGGGTACCAACAATCACATGCAGAATGTAGGTACTTTGTATTTTTTTAATCCTTTAGAAAATCTTCCTTTTAAAAAGAAACCAATTCAACAAGATAAATCTGTAAAAGGAAAATTAAGAATTAGACCCATAGGAGATTTAAAAATTGTTGATTATGATAATGATGGAGAAAAAGAAATTTTATTGGGTGCATCTGCTCATGTAAATGATTTGTTGGTAACATTGTACAGTATTAAAGAAGATACATTTACTTTTCATAAATTAGATAAAATTAGTTTTGGTTATGATATTGCACATTCTGAAGTGATTAAACAAAACGGAAAAGATATTTTATTATCAAGAGCCGGAAGTCAAATTCATTTATATGAAAAAGGGAATTATAAAACTTCTGTAGAAAGATTGGTAAGTACCTATGCGTATAATGATTTATGGAAAGACCCAACAACAAATAATATTATTTTGGCAAGTAGCCAAAGTGGAGGAAGTCAGATTCATATTATCAATACAGAAAATAAAAATTGGAAAAAGGAATTTAAAAACTTACATCCTCTAGGTAAAATTGCTTCCATTTTAGCAAATACAAAAAGTATCAGAAATAATTTAGATCAGTTTCAGAAACCAGATTATCAAGAAAAATCGCAACCTGTTTATTTTATGACAGAAAAAGTACCTGATAATTTAATAGGGTTAAAAAATAAAATTTCTAAAAATTATGAGTCTCCAATTTTCTTAAACTCATTACATATGAGAGAAGTAGAAAATTGGGATCGTTCTCAAGTCACCAATGAAAAATATAAAAATTCTAGAGATAGAAGAAAGAAATATACATTAACAAGTGATGAGGCTTTAACGCAAATTACCAATCAGTTTAAAGGAGAACCAGGTATTGCTTATTGGGCAGGTCATGGTAACGATCCGTATATGTTTCATATAAACACTACAAAGAAAGTTGTAGATATGGCTAACGGAAAGAAAACAGTTTTAATTTATCCAGAAATGGAAGATCATTCAGATAATTTAAACTTTTTGGTCGATGATTTAGTGTATCCTTTGGCAAAATATGTACAAGGAAAAAATACCAATATCTTTTTAAGGTCTAAACATGTTTCTTGGTTAGGTAGTAATTATAACAAACCTTGGTCTCGTTTAATGTCTGGTGAATTTGCAGATGTTTTTGTGCCTTCTATGGAAGAAACCACAGATAAATCTATGGAGCTTAGTTTGGCAGGTAGAACAGGTATGTGGGCAAGTGGTGCAGTCAATTCTTGGGGAACCAGATCTGTGCCAGACAATACTGCTTTTGATAGATCTAGACAATTAGGATACCAGAGATTGCCTAATCATTTTTTAAGAATGCTAATTTTTCATACTTCTTATGGAGCGCAATACATTAATAATTTTGCGGTAGATCAAGACTATTTAAGTGTTTATTGGGAGCTGATTGCAAAAGGAGCTTTATATGTGCCAAAACGAAATGAAATTTTAAGTTTTTCGCCAGTTCATGTAAGCATGAAAGAACCAGATCATCATTATATAGATGAAGGATCTAATGTAAAATGGAGTATTTTTTATGATGAAGAGTTCGAAAATAATAATCCGTATGCTATAAGTAGATTAAGTGGTTCCTGGCCAGGAGCAGCAGTTACAGAATGGGACTTTTCTAGATATGCTGCTGGAGTTAAAGAAAGAAGATTAAACTTTTTAGCGCCTTATGAAAACGGATTGGTATTAATTACGCCACCTCAAAAAGGAGTTTTTGCTCAGAAAAATGTAGTAAGAAAATCACTTTCAGAAAATTTACATCCTTTTTATAAAAATATTTTAAAGGAATATATTACAGACGGACATAATTATTATTCTGCTGATGGTAAAGAAACTTATAAAGCAAATGAATACTATAAAATAATAGAAAAAGAGATTAAAGAAAGTGCTAAAAAGCTACCTGTTACTGTTTCTGGTGATGTTGCTTGGGTAGTTGCACAAACGTCTCCAAAACATTTAAGATTAACCATTTTAGATAATGGGTACATCAACCCAGAAGAGAGTACTGCAATTGTAAGTTTTAATAATATTAAGATTAAAAAAATCACAGATATTTTAAGTGAAGAAGCATTTAAAGTAGAAAATTCTTCGGTAAAAATAAATATTCCTTTAGGTGCTTTTAGATTTATAGATATAGAGTTAGAGAAGGCGTTTTAAGAATAAATTATTGGTAGATACAAGAAATGTATTCTCAAAAACAAGCGCTGTACGATTGTTTTAGAACTTTACAGTAGTTACAAAGTGTAAAATTTACAATGAGGTTTTAGATGAAATATTTTGGTTGCTTTTTCTTTTTTAATAGATATTAAAGAGTAAAAAGTAATCACCAAAAATAGATATGTCCTTATAAAACTTAGAATTTATTTCGTAAAAATGGCTAATACTAAAAGTTCTCTAACTAAAAAAAATGATAATCAATTATGTATTTAAAAAGAACTAATTATATGAAAATACTATTTGCAATAGTTGTATTGGGGTTTACTGCGTGTGCAGAAAAACAGAAGGAAGTTGCGCAGGTATCAAAAAGTAATCAACCAAATATTATTTTATTTGTTGCAGATGATCACGGTACCGATGCAATTGGTGCGTATGGAAATCCGGTTATTAAAACTCCAAATTTAGATCAATTAGCTTCTGAAGGAGTAAAGTTTACGAATGCTTATTGTACCAGTGCAAGTTGTGCGGCAAGTAGATCTGTAATTCTTTCTGGTAAATTTGGTCACGCAACTGGTTCTTATGGTCATGTGCATGATTATCATCATTTTAGTACGTATGATACAGAAACGTCTTTACCTGTTATTATGGAGAAATCTGGTTACGAAACAGCAAGAATTGGTAAATACCATGTAGCTCCAGAAAAAGTGTATCACTTTAATCAGGTTTTAGAAGCAGACCCTAGAAATACCGTTGAAATGGCAGATGCTTGTGCCGATGTTTTAAAATCTGACAAACCATTTTTCTTATACTTCTGTACTGATGATCCTCATAGAGGACACCCTTTTGAACCAGAACAATGGGACACACCGAATAGTTTTGGAAATAAAAAAGAAGGTTATAAAGATGTAGAAACTGTAATTTATAATCCAGAAGATGTTTTAGTACCTTCTTTTTTACCAGATACAAAACAGACTAGAGAAGAAATTGCACAATATTACCAGAGTATTTCTAGAATAGACCAAGGTTTTGGTAAGTTGATGAAAATGTTACAAGAAACGGGTAAGGCAGATAACACTATTGTTATTTATATTTCTGATAACGGAATGGCTTTTCCAGGTGCTAAAACCACCGTTAATGAACCAGGAATTAAATTGCCTTGTATTATAAAAGATCCAACAAAGGGTACAAAAGGAACAACAAATAAAGCGATGATTTCTTGGGTAGATTTAACACCAACCATTTTAGATATGGCAAAAATAGACTTTAAAAAAGAGCAATTTCACGGAAAATCTTTCAACTCAATTTTAAATAAAACAAACCCTGAAGGTTGGGATGAAATTTATGCTTCACACACGTTTCATGAAATTACTATGTATTACCCAATGAGAGTGGTTAGAAGTAAAAATTACAAGTTAATTTGGAATATTGCTTATAGGTTAGAGTATCCTTTTGCATCCGATTTATGGGCGTCTTCTACTTGGCAAAGTATTTATAGGCACAAAATAGAATATTTTGGACCTAAAAAAGTACAAGATTTTCTATTTAGACCAGAATTTGAATTGTATGATTTATCAAAAGATAAAAATGAGCTAGATAATCTTGCATATAAAGATAAATTTAGAGGTGTCTTAGAATTGATGAAAAGTAAGATGAAAAAATTTCAAAAAGAGACCTCAGATCCTTGGATGATTATGTGGGGGCATGATGCATCTTTACAAGGTTCTGGGGTTAATTTATAAAAAGCGATTATGATAAACAGTTTATATAAAATAGTAGCAGTATTTATTTTTTTTGCAACGATCAATAGCAATGCTAATGAAATAATTAATATAAAGCATGCCGAAGGAGATATGACTTTGGTTGTGAGAGAAGCAATTGAAAAGGCAAAAACCAAAGACATTAAATTGGTGTTTGAAAAAGGAAATTACTTTTTTAAAACAGATTATGCGGTTGGTAAATTCTTGTATGTTACAAATCATGGAAATGGGTTTAAAAAAATCATTTTTAATTTTGAAAAATTTAATTCCGTTGAAATAGAAGGAAATGATTCTGAATTTATTTTTAGAGGTCAAACGTTGCCATTTGTATTTGATGGATTACATAAAGTTGATGTAAAAAACATCACCATAGATTGGGACATTCCTTTTTCTTTTCAAGGAGATGTTACTGCTGTAAATGAAAAAGAACAATGGTATGAGCTAAAACCATATACAAAAGGGTTTTCATGGAAACTTAGTAAAGGAAGGATTGAATTTCCTGGAATCAATCATTTTAATTTTACTTCTTTAGGCAGTTCTTTGCCACACAATAAAGAAACAAAAGCAGTAGATTATGGTGCTTGGGATGCAAGCTTAGAATCTAATTTTGTGGAAAAAAGACCGAATGGGATTTTACGTTTTTATGATAAAAACCTTAAAAAATATCCAAGAGTAGGTTCTGTATTACAATCTAAAGGAGATAAATTAAACAATAGATATGCTCCTGCTTTTTTAACTAGAAATTCTAAAAACATCGAGTTTAATAATGTAACTATTCATCATGCTTTAGGAATGGGTTTTTTGTTTGAAAGATCTGAAGATATTAAAATTTTAAATTCAGGAATTTATATTAGAGAAGGCTCAGACAGAGTAATGTCTATTGTTGCAGATGCAACTCATTTTGCAAATTGTAAAGGAGATATATTAATTGAAGGTTGCCGACTTGAAGGCATGTATGATGATGGAACAAACGTACATGGAACCTATGTTGAAGTAAAAGAAATTCTAAATGATAAAACCGTTAGAATCACCTTAATGCATGACCAACAAATGGGATTTGAGTTTGCAGGAATCAATGATGAGGTTTGGTTTATAAAACAACCAAATCCGCAAAGAGCGGAAATAAATACGGTAACTGCTGTAAAAGTAATTAACGATTATTATACAGATGTAACTTTTAAAAATGAAATTCCCGCAGGTTTAAAAACTGGAGATCTATTAGAAAACAAAACATGGAATCCTACTTTTACCATGCGAAAAAATATAATTAGAGATCACAGAGCAAGAAACATCATTATTAAAACTCCAAAGAAAATTATTATAGAAGACAACGATTTATCATCTATGATGTCTTCTATAATGTTAAGAGGGGAAACTTTTTATTGGTTCGAATCTGGTAATGTAGAAGAAGTAATTATTAGAAATAATAGATTTGTAGATTGTGCAACAGGAGGCTCTGAACATGCAATCTTAAAAGTATCTCCAAGATTAGGGAAATCGTTTGATGATACGATTACGTATGATAGAAATATCACTTTCGAAAACAATTTTATTGAAACATTTGACAATAGAATAATTTGGGCAGATAGGGTAGATGGACTAATAATTAAAGGAAATAGAATTAAACAAACGAACACTTTTAAAGTTCAGTTTCCGGATGCTTATATGTTCGATTTGACACATTGTAAGAATGTAGAAATTTCTAAAAACTCTTATTCAGGGGACAATAAAAATATTTTAAAAGCAGATGAAGCTTCTAAAAAAGAGTTGAAATTTAAGAGTAATAAAGGTTTAAAATAATAGGTAATGAAACAGGTTCTTTTTTATTTGGTTTTATTTTTATCGGCAAATATAGTTCAAGCTCAATCTTTAGAAACAGCAGCGAATTCTAAAATTAAAATTTTAGAAAAATTAGTTAAAAAGGCAGAGAAAAAAAACATTGATGTTTTAAAAGAAAAAACGACCATTAGAACTGCAGAAATATTTTTAAAATATGCCAATTGGGATGATAAAAATGTAAAGATAAATGAGTCTTTGTATAAACTAGTTCCTTCTTTTAAAAATCAAGCGGTTAAAATGGCAGAAGATTTACCAAATTTTGAAAGAAAGGAAGTGAATTTAATGTTAGATAAAGCAATATCAGAAATTGAATCTTTACTAGACAAAAAGACGTTTAGAAAAGCCAGTCCGAAAGTAGATTGGACAAAAGTTACTGTAGAAAATGACCAGTTAACGTTTAATAATCGACCTGTTTTTTTAGCGGATTATACTTGGAAACCTAAAACTAAAGAGCTTACTGAGTTTCATGGAAATCAAGATAGTTTCTTTATAACACCTTCGTTTGTTTCAAAAGAAGATGGAACGATAAATAAAAAAAGAATGGACTTATTGAACGAAAAAACGGATGGTTCTTTAGGTTTTATTTTTATGAATCATAAAGGTGTTCCAAAATGGGCAGAAGAAAAATACGGTCCAAATTTTTCTATGAGAGAAGATACCTATACAGCGTATGATATAGACAATCCTGGGGCCAGAGAAATTCAAACAAAATTATTAGAAGCTTTTGTACCAAAAATAGCAGGTAAAAAGTTTAGTCAGTTAGGGTATATGTTGGTTAACGAGCCTCATTTTTATACTTATACCGATGCTAAAAAGAAAAAATTACCATGGGCTTCTGGTGGTGTTTCTCAATTTACAATTGAAAAGTTTAAAGTTTGGTTATCAAAAAAACATCAAAATATAGCTGCTTTAAATACAGTTTGGAACACCAATTTTAAAGATTTTAATAATGTACAAATTGATATTCCTATTGATATCAGTTTAAAAGGATCTCCGATTTGGTATGATTGGGCTGCTTTTAATATGGATAGAGTTACAGATTGGTATGCCTTCTTAAAAACAGAAATAACAAAACACGATGCAGATGCAAAAGTGCATTTAAAAATTATGCCAAATCTTTGGACGAAAAACCAAAGAGTGCATGGAATAGATTTAGAAGCGTTAACAGATTTAAGCGGAATAATTGGTAACGATTCTGGTGCCGATCACACCTATACTTGGGGGAAACCTCATGAATGGCAAAAACATTATGCTTTTGAATGGAGAGAGTTGTGTATGGGATATGATTTTATGAAATCTGTAAGTCCTAATAAAATTAACTTTAATTCTGAGTTACATTATTTATCAACTGTTAGGTCTCGTAAATTAGATTTAGCCCCCAATTACGCAAGAGCTAGTTTTTGGTTGGCGCATTCTTACGGAATGACTGCAAGCCAGATTTGGTATTGGCCAAGAAACGCAGATGGCTCCATTTCTAACAAAGCAAAAAAAGATAAAGGGTATGCGGGTTCTAACAATCAACAACCAAGAGTAACTAATGAAGTTGCCATGACTTTAATAGATTTGAATGCCAATTCAGAGGAAATAATGGCAATTCAAAGAGATAGAAAACCAATCCGTTTGTTTTATTCTAAAACGTCTGCTATTAATAAAAAAGTACATATGGATGATCTTTATCGTTTGTATGAAGGTTTAAATTTTGAAGGAATTCCGTTAGGATTTGTAACTGAAAATATCATTAAAAAACAGAATAATAAAAATTGGGATGTTGTTGCTGTGTATAATACTCCTTTTGTTACCAAAGAAGAATTAAACGCCTTACAATCATATTTGAATAATGGAGGAACTATAATTATTGATGACATTAGTTTAGTGAAAAACGAATACGGAAACGAATTAATTGCTTTAACGAAAGGGAAAGGAACTATTATTAGATTGAATTCGGTTGCTAAAATTAGAAACGAAGTTTTATCACTCTTAAAAGAAAAAAATCTGCTTTCTGATATTTCTATTGAAGAAACAAATACAGCAGATAGAAAAGGATGTATTTGGAGAGTTGTAAAAAACAATGCTGGTAATAATGTATTGTCTATTGTAAATGTTGGTAAAAGAGACGCTTCACTAAAAATTTCATTAAAAGGTAATGAAAATATCATTTGTAAAGATTTAATAAAAGGAATCTCAGTTTCATCAACACCTATTTTAAAACCAAATGAGGTATATTTTGTTGAGTTAACACCTAAAAAATAATTTACTTTTTAGTTGATTCTTGCTAAGTCTTCTTTTTTGACTTTGTAGATTAAAGGTTGAAGAAAAAGAACTTGAAAAATAGAACATACCTAGAAGGTTTTGAAACCTTGCAGGTAAAGAAAAATAATTTTATGAAATTATCTAAAATCTTATTAGTAGTATTAATAACCGTGTTTTTTTCTTGTAAAACAGCCTTAATTTCTCAAGAGAAGAAAGAGGTTCAAGTTGTTTTATTAGCAGGTCAGTCTAATATGGCCGGTGGTGGTAATTATGATAATTTAGAGGATTATATCAAAGAAAGAATTGAAAAGGTTGCAGATAGGGTTTTTATAAGTCAGTCTAATACAGACCAAATACTATTGTCTTGGTACAAAAATAAACCAAGTGAAAAATACGATTTCACAAAACGTTTTGGTCCGGAATTAATGATTGGTTTAACCTTGGCAGAAAAATATCCTAACAAAGAATTTTTGTTGATAAAACACGCTAAAGGCGGAACTGCTTTATATGGAGCTTGGAACCCAGATTGGACTTTAGATAAAGCGAAAGAAATAGAAAAAGGAGCGAAAAAACAAAGCTGGAATTTAGTTGAACAACACATTAATTTAATCAATGAGAACTTAGCTATTTTAAAGAAAAAAGGAAAGTCTTATAAAATTATTGGGTTTGCCTGGATGCAAGGAGAAAATGATGCTACTTTAGAAAAAGCAGCAAATAGTTACGCAGATAATTTAGAAAAATTAATAAAAAAGTACAGAACGACTTTTAATGTAGAAGAAATGCCGTTTGTTTTTGGTCAGATTAACTCTAGATACGGAATTAAAAACGGAGCAAAAATGGTTAGAGAACAGATGGAAAAAGTGCGATCTGCAGTAAAAAATGTGCGTTTAGTTAAAACAAGTACAGACACAAGTTGGTCAGATTTTCCTAAGCATACAGACAATGTACACTACAATGCGGAGGGACAAAAAAGGTTAGGTGTACAATTGGCACAAGAATTAATAGATTTTCTAAAATAGGTTTATGAATAAGTTATTACTGAGTTTTTTGACTTGCCTTATGATTTCTTCGATAACTTTTTCTCAAGAAGAAATTCATGTTGTTTTGTTGGCAGGACAATCTAATATGGCAGGTCGTGGTGTTTCTAAAGAATTAGATGCTGCTCTTATAAAAAGAATTCAAGATGTTTCTGATAGAGTTTTAATCTCAACATCAGATATAGAAAAAAAGAAGCCAGAACCGTTATCCACTTTTAAGAAGAGTTTTGGTCCAGAATTAATGGTGGGGTTAACTTTAGCAGAAGCAAATCCAGAACAACATTATTTATTGATTAAAAAAGCTGTTGGAGGAACTTCTTTGTACGGTGCTTGGAGCACAGAATGGACAAAAGAAAAAGCAATGGTTGCAGAACGAGGAGAAGAAAGACAGAATTTAAAATTATATTCTCAACATATTAAAAATATTCATTACAATTTAGAAGAATTAAAAGCAGAAAATAAAACCTTTAAAATCTTGGGTTTACTTTGGATGCAAGGAGAGAGTGATACCAATAAAGCCATTACAGCAACTTCTTATCAAAACAATATTCAGAATTTGATAAATGGGTATAGAAGTGAATTAAAAATAAAAGATTTACCAGTTGTAATAGGACAAGTAAATGTGTTGCCAAGAAAATATAAAATTGGCCCAACACAAGTTAGAGATGCAATGTTATCTGTTGCTAATTCTGATAAGAATATAGGAATTATAGAAACATCCACAGATAAAAATTGGTCAGATTTCCCGAAACATTCAGACAATTTACATTACAATACCATAGGGCAAAAAAGATTAGGCATTGCCTTTGCCAAAGAATTAATAAAACTTTTAAATAAATAACAAAATGAAAAAACAGTATTCTTATTTCGCAGTTAGAATTTTATGTGTTTTAATGTTAGCTACTGCTTTTGTAGCTTGTAATCAAAAAGAAAAAGCAACAAAACAAACAAAAGAAACAGTAAAAAAGCCTAATATTTTATGGGTTGTAGCAGAAGATTTATCCCCATTTATGGGCGCTTATGGAGATTCTATAAACAAAGGGCACACACCGGTAATCGATAAATTAGCATCAGAAGGCATTTTATTTAAAAGAGCCTATGCAACCGCACCGGTTTGTTCTGCAGCAAGATCTGCATTAATAACAGGTGTGTATCAAACCACAACGGGTACGCATAATCATAGATCTAGTAGGTTTACAGATGGTGAAATTGTACCAGAAGAATTAAGAATACACTTGCCAGAAGGAATGAAAACGATTCCGGAATTGATGAAAGAAGCTGGTTATTTTACGTTTAATAGTGGTAAAGACGATTATAATTTTGATTACGATAGAAGAGCTTTGTATGATGTTGGAACCAAAGAAGATTATAAAGCAGGTATGAATGGTTGGCAAGGAAATCATGCTATAGACTTTATGACTGTAAAAGAGTATGTGTGGAATGCTAGAAAAGATAAAAATCAACCTTGGTTTGGACAAGTTCAAATTATGGGAGGTAAAAAGGATGCAAAATATGTAAGAGAAGGAGAGGAATTGGCTGCAAACGATGTGCCTTTACCTCCGTATTTTCCAAATATTCCATCACAAAGAGAAGCTTGGACAACACATTACAATGCAAACAGAGGTTCTGATGTTACTTTAGAAAAAGTAATAAAGCAATTAGAAGCAGATGGCGAGTTAGAAAATACCATCATCTTTTTCTTCTCAGACCATGGTAGTCCAACTTCGTTAAGACATAAACAATTTTGTTATGAAGGTGGATTGTTGGTGCCTTTAATTATTAAAGGTGATAATCCTGTTTTAAAAGCCGGAACAGTAAGAAATGATTTGGTTTCTTTGCTAGATGTTTCTGCAACTACATTAGCGCTAGGTAACGCTAAAATGCCTTCTTATTTGGTGGGGCAAGATTTATTTTCGAATGATTATCAAGAAAAAGAATATGTAATTGGAGCAAGAGATAGATGTGATTATACAATTGATAAAATTAGAACCGTAGTTTCTGAAGAGTACAGATATATTAAAAATTATTTTCCTGAAAGACCAATGATGCAAGCTGGTTATAGAGATAATAAAAAGATTGTAACAGATTTTAGAAAATTGCATGAGGAAGGTAAATTAACACCGTATCAAGAGCAACATTGGTTTGGGGTTCGTCCTGTAGAAGAATTGTATGATTTGAAAAAAGATCCGAATCAAATGAATAATTTAGCATTGAATACTGAGTATTCAGAAGTTTTATTAAAGCACAGAAATGTTTTAGAAAACTGGATTAAAGAAACAGGAGATAAAGGTCAGTTTCCTGAAGATGCTAAACAACTAGAAGCAACGTACAATATGTGGAAAGACAGACCTCGCTTTAAAAATGCCAAAATAAACCCAGAATACGATCAGTTTAAAAAGTAGTAAAAACTACACATAAAGACATATTATAAACCTTAGAATACAAACAACCTATAAGTTTAAAGTTTCTTTGTTTAAAAATAAAAAAAAATGAAATCTATATTTATCAAAGGTGTAATAACGCTCTTTTTTGTTTCAATTACATTTTCAAGTTTTGCTCAAAATGATGCTTCAAAACCAAATGTTTTATTCATTATGGTTGATGATTTAAATGATTGGGTGGGCGCTTTTGGAGGAAATCCGCAAACAAAAACACCAAATATAGATGCACTTGCAGATAAAAGCACCATTTTTAAAAATGCCTATTGTTCTGCTCCTTTGTGTAATCCTTCTAGAGCAAGTATCATGTCTGGTTATAGACCTTCTACAACAGGTGTTTATGGTAATTCAGAGCATTTTAGAGATGTAAAAGGATTTGAGAATACAGTAACCATTCCTCAGTATTTCGAGAAAAATGGATATAAAACAGCTGCTGCTGGAAAAATATTTCATAGTCCAAGAGGAAATGGGAAAAAACCAAGACCCGGTAGTGACCCTGGATCTTTTCAACAAGAAAGAAAAGGTGGTTTAGGAGGTGCTTTTCCGGATGATAAAGACAAACAATCTCACGGATTAAATTTGAAAAAATACGGAGTAAAAGGTTCTTTTTTACATTCTTTTGATTGGTTTCCTGTAGATGTAACTTTAGAAGAAAATAATGATTTTGAATCTGCGGATTATGCAGCTAAATTTTTAGAAGAAAAGCACGATAAACCTTTCTTTTTAGCTTGCGGAATTTTTAGACCGCATTTGCCTTGGTTTGCCCCGAAGGAATTTTTTGACATGTATAACTTAGAAGACATAAAGTTACCAGAAACGTTAAAAAATGATTTAGATGATGTTGGTAAAATGGGACAAAATATGGCTAAAAGAGGCGTTCATAAATCTGTTGTAGAACATGGGAAATGGAAAGAAGCGGTAAGAGCATATATGGCTAATATTTCTTTTGCTGATGCTTGTGTAGGACATTTATTAAACGGATTAAAAGAAAGTAAATACGCAGATAATACCATTATCGTTTTAATGGGAGATCATGGTTGGCATTTAGGTGAAAAAGAGCATTGGTCTAAAAATGTATTGTGGGAACGTTCTGCAAAAACACCTTTGTTAATTTTTGACCCAAGAGGAGATGGGAAACCAAAAGTAAGTACTTCTTTAGTTTCTTTATTAGATGTCTATCCAACGTTAGTGGAAATGGCAAACCTTCCTATAAATAAAGAGTTAGAAGGAAAAAGCATCTATGATTTAGTAAAAAATCCTACGAACGTAGTTAAAGAATATGTGTTGACTTCTAAAGACAAAGGAATTCATTCTTTAAGAAATAAAGATTATAGATATACCGTATATTCAGATGGTTTTGAGGAATTGTATGATCATAGAATAGACCCAAACGAGTGGACAAACATTGCTAAAAACTCTTCTAATAAAGAGATTTTGAATGTATTTAGAAAAGAATTGAAAAGTATCTTGAAATAAAAATTTAATTAAGAATAATATGACGTTTCGCTTAAAACACCTTTATGCATCAATAATCATAATTCCTTTTTTTATTTCATGCAATAGTGTAAAAAAAGAAGTTTCTAAGGATGTTAAAAAACCAAATATCATATTTGTTTTGGTGGATGATTTAGGCTACGCAGATGTTGGTTTTAATGGTTCAACCTATTTTGAAACTCCGAATATAGATGCGCTTGCAAAAGAAAGTTTGGTGTTAGATAATGCCTATATGTATCCTACATGTTCGCCTTCTAGAACTGCAATTTTTACGGGAAAACAATCTTTTAGAACCGGAGTTTATACAGTACCTGTTTTAGAAAAAGGAGACGATCAAGAAAATATTTTTTCTAGATGGACTGTGGGTAAAGAGCATCCTATTTATGCAGAACCTTTGGCTAAAGTAGGTTACAAATCTATCCACTTGGGTAAATGGCATATTGTTGGCCCTTATCCTAAGAAAGAATTGGCAATGGAATATCCGCTTAAAGAAAAATTAAAACAGCCAAATCCAGGTGATTATTCTTGGGTAGCAGCTCATAAAAAGCCAGATATTCAACAATATTATCCGGAAGGAAGAGGTTTTGTAAAAAATGTTGGAGGAACTTTTAGAGGAGATCCTGCTTTAGAAGAAGGTGGATATAAAAGTGCTGCAGGTGGTTATTGGGCACCGTTTAGCAATCCGTTTATAGAGAAAAAACCGACGGATAATTGGCTAACAGATCGTTTAACAGATGATGCTATTGAGTTTATGGCTGAACATAAAAACGAAACTTTTTTAATCAATTTAAATTATTATGCGGTTCACAGACCTATAAAATATAGAAGTAAAGAATTGTATCAAAAATACTTTGATAAAGAAGGAGATTCTGTTACCGGTCAAGGATTACATGCTAATAAAAAGAAGCACGAATATTTTGCAAGTTATGCAACGATGGTGGAATCTGTAGATGATAATATCAAAAGAATTACAGATTATTTAGACGCTAATAACTTAAGAGAAAATACGGTAATTATTTTCACGTCAGACAATGGTTATCATAGTATGGCAAGTGCTAATGATTTAATGCGTGGCTCAAAAGGGCATATTTACGAAGGCGGAATTAAAGTGCCGATGTTTGTAAACTGGCCCAATAAAGTAACGCCTAGAAGGAGTGAAGTTGCTGTAAGTGGTTTAGATGTTTTTCCTACGTTGATGAATTTAGCAAATATTACTGATTTTAAAGGAACTTTAGATGGGAATTCTATTACAGATTTATTTTCTTCGGATGATAAAAAGTTATCAGAAAGACCATTGTTTTGGCATTTAGCAAGTCGTTTTAAACACGGAACTTGTTCTGTTATAAGAAAAGGAGATTATAAGTTAATTCAGTTTTTGGCTGATGGAAAACTAGAATTATACAACTTAAAAGCGGACCCTAAAGAATCTAAGAATTTATCCAATATAGAAGTAGAAACCACAGAAAGCTTATTAAAAGAATTGGTTTCTTGGAGAAAAGACAACAAAGTTCCTTTACCACCAAATTCAATATTAGAGTTTTAAGTCCTTTTATTTTTAAGTCTAATTAATATTCTTTATCAATGAAAATAAATTCACTTTTTAGTTTCGCAATAAGTTTTTTGTTATCAACTCAATTGTTTGCTTTTCAGTCTAAGGATTTTTCAACAAAAACTAATAATATTAGAAATTCGGTTGTTGGAGAAATTAATCATAAACCCATTTTATTTGTATCAGAGTTAAGTGAAAGTTTAGCTGCTTATTCTTTAGAAGGAAAAGAACTTTGGAACTATAAAATAGACCAACCTTCGGTGATTTTTGAAATTATTGCAGAAGATATTAATAATGATGACAATGATGATTTATTAGCTGTTGCTGGTAACGGAATAGTGTATTGTATTGATAGTAATGGTAGCTTACTATGGCAATTTACTCCAGATCATAAAGTACGTTTGTCAGAAATTGCTGTGGTAAAAAATGGTGATAAAATTCAAATTTTTGCAGGTGGAAATGATTATCAATTGTATGAAATAGATACAAACGGTAAACAAGTTTCATCAACCAAAATAGCAGGAGTTGTTAGAAAAATTGAAACGGGAGTTTTTACAGATTCTGGGAAACAATCACTTTTTTTAATGACCTATTCTCATGATAAATTCCGTTGGGAATTTATGGGGATTTTAGATGCTGATTCTAAACAAGTTTTAAAGGAAGTTAGTATTAAAAAGAAAGAATTAAAAGCGTTAACCAAAACGATGGTTACAGATATTGCGATAGCCGACATCAATAATGATAAAAAAGATGATATTTTATTTTTTGCCGATAATAGTTTTAAACCTTTCTTTTCTGCTTTAGATGCTGACTTTAATGTTTTAGCGGAATATGCAGGTAATAAAAAGCAGGTGCAACGTTATGCACATTCTCAAGGAAGTTTTTTGGCAAGTAGAAACGAAATTATGTTTCAACACGGCGGTGTTTTAATTGTTTTAGACACAAAAGGAAAGTTACTAAATACAGGTGGAGAAAGATATGGAAAGGGTGTTTATAGTGATTTTGTTTATGAACCTAAATCAAACCAATTAATAGGAGCCGGAACTGTAGATGGTGGAAATAATGTAGATTTTTTTAACTTATCAAAAGATAACTGGTACAAAACTACGCATAAAAAACAAGGTAGAATGTTAGCTGTGGAGCAAAATCTAACAAAACTATACAACCAAATCTTAGAGTATAAAACACCTAGTTATCAGAAGAAATCGAACAAAGATTTTGTGATGATTACAAAAAATGGAGCTTCTGATAAAGTGGAAAAGTTAGACGGAGGAAACGTGAAATTTGTGATTCAGAAATCGCCTAAAGAAGCTACAGATAGAACGTATTTAGTAAACAAAATTGGTGAATCGGCTTTAAAAAAAGACAAACGAGGAAAGTACCAAGATTCTAGAGAACAAATTATTCAAATGGCTAGAGATTACGAAGCAGAAGGGCAACCTTTTACTTTTTGGGCAGGTCATGGTAATGATCCTTTTTACATTCAAATAGAAACTTTAGAACAAATTTTAGAAGTTGCTCCAAACACTTGCTATGGATTTGTATATGCAGAAATGGATAATGTAGAAGACCCGAGAGTGCAATATTTTGTAAAAGAATATTTACCAAGATTGGCGAAAGCAATCAGAAAAAAAAACAGAGCAAAACTCTATTTTAGATATAAAAATATGTTTTGGGCTGCAACTACACATTTACCACTTTGGAAAGATGTTTTTTTATCAGGAAAATACAGCGATTTTTTAGTGCCTGCATCTGAAGATACCAGCAATAGAACTCAAGATTTAAACTTGGCGGGACGAATTGGAATGAAATCTGGCGGTTATATTAATGATTTTGCCATGCGTTTGATTGATGATAATCCTACAAGTTGGAGACCTCTAACTCCTGGAGGTCAAAATTCAGTTTCGCCTTATTTAAGACAAGGAGTTATGATGGCTGCTTACGGTGCGCGTTACGGTATTGTTTCTACTTCTGGTTTTGTAGAAGAACCGGGTTTAGATATTCTATTTGCAATGATGAAATCTGGCGTTTTACCAGTGGTAGAAAACGAAGATATTTTATCTATAGGTTCTTGGCATTTAATAAAAGATGTAGATGAAAAATTGATTCATACGGTAGATAATCATCATAATATAAAACAATATAAAAAAGACGATGAGAATGCTATTTTTTCTTTAGCACAAATGCATTGGGCAGGAACAAATATACCAGATAATGATTTCTCTAAAATCGCTTTGGGTGTAAAATACAGATGGTTGAACTATATGCCAGAAATTCCTAATGGAATGGTCGCAATTGCGCCGATAGAAAGTGCCAAAGAATTATCAGAAAAGAACATTCCTTTTAGTATCAGTAATTCGAAGCAAGGGTTTTCTAATAATGAATTTGTATCCGCTAAAAAATATGCTTCAGAATTAAAAAAGATTGTAGAAATGGGTGCAAAACGGTTACCTATTTTGGTAAAAGGTGCTGCTTGGTCTGCTATTAAAATTGATGAAAACCATACAAGAATCATTTTAATGGATTCCGGATATATTGAACCTCAAGAAAGGGATGTAACCATTGTATTTCAACATAGAAAACCAAAATCTGTACAAGATATTTTAAGTAAAGAAAATTTAATAGTTTCTAAAAGTCAAATGGATGTAAAAGTACCGGCGGGTTCTTTAAGATTTATTGATGTAACGTATTAATTATTAAAAAAAGCAGCAACAGTATTTAACTAATAACAAAATCAAACGAAATAACATGAAAATTAAAAACCAATTACTGTTTTCTGTAGTTTGTGTTTTCTCTATAATGAGTTGCACAAGTCAGAAAAAAGTTACCAATCAAGCTAAAGAGGAGGTTGTTTTAAATACAAATGAAAAGCCAAATTTAATTATCATTCATACGGATGAGCATAATTTTAGAACCATTAGTGCGTATCAAAAATTATTACCAGAAGCACAAGCTTTTGTTTGGGGAAAAGGAAACAACTCTAAAACTCCGTATATAGATAAATTGGCAGAAGAAGGAGCTATTGCAACAAGCTATTATGCAGCTTCTCCAGTTTGTACGCCATCTAGAGCTTCTTTGGTTACAGGTTTGCATCCAGGAGCTACTGGTGCTCCAAAAAACGGAATGCATATTAGTGAAGATGTACCCACTTTTGCAACCATTTTAAGAGACCAAGGCTATGCAACTTCTTATGTTGGTAAATGGCATTTAGCGGGGCATGAAAAATATGCTTTTGGTATTAAATACAAAGCTGGTTTTGATGATAATCGATATATGATGAAAGGTGGACATGCACCTTATTTTCATATAAAAGGAGATAAATTTAAAGGGATTAATGAGAATAATGCAGCGAAACTTCCAAAAGAAGAAGTTGTTCATTCAACTGATTATTTTACGGATAAAACCTTAGAAATTTTAGAAAGAGATAAAAATAAACCTTTTGCGTTAATGCTTTCTATTCCAGATCCGCATACGCCAGATTACGCAAAGCCTCCATACAATACCATGTATGAAGATTTAAATATTGAAGCACCAAAAACAATGGCACCAGAATACACTGCCATAAAGCCTTCTTGGGCTGGTGGCGGTAAACCAGACAATAACGAAGCTTTTGGTAAAAAGGCTTTTGAAAATGAAAAAAATGCGTTGAAACAGTATTTCGGAATGGTGAGTCATATTGATGATTCTGTAGGTAGAATTCTACAGTTTTTAGAAGATAATCACCTTACAGAAAATACCATTGTTATTTTTACTTCAGATCATGGAGATATGTTTTTTGAACACAACAGACGTAACAAAGGTGTACCTTATGAAGGTTCTGCAAGAATTCCTTTTTTAATTCGTTATCCAAACAAAATTCCTTCAGGGAAAGTAATCAATACAGCTTATACAAATGTAGATTTTACACCCACTATTTTAAGTTTGATGAATGTTAAAACGGATGCTAAATTTCAAGGTTTAGATACTTCAGACGATTTTACAAACAATAAAAAAGTAGTAAATAGTGATAGGATTACGTATTTCGCCAAGTCTGGCGGATGGTGGGTTTCTGCAGTAAGTGATAGATATAAATTGGTAATTGATAAAAAAGAAAAACCATATTTATTCGATTTACAAAAAGATCCGGATGAGTTGATTAATTTTTACCACGATGCAGCATATGCAGGTATTGCAAAAATGATGCAAGCAGAATTGTTTAAGCAAATGAAAATGTATGATGAACCTGGTTTAAAATTAGGACAGAAATATATTACGGAGTAATGCCGTTTTAAGATAAAATTAGATTGGATTTGGATAAAATGTTTAGGCGTATTTATTCAAATCCTTTTTATGTTTATAAGACCAAATAATTGCCTTTAAATATTAGATATCCTAATGTAATTTTTTGATTAAGGTTTGAATTACAGCTAAAAAACACTCATTATTATGAATACAAAGTCTTCTATAGTTTTTTTATTAATCTTAATTTCTCAAATTTCTTTTTCTCAAAACGATTGGGAAAACGAATTGATGTTTGAACAAAATAAATTACGATCAAGAGTACCGAGTTATTCTTTTACCAATCATGCGGATGCTTTAGAAGGAAATAGAGACAAGTCTAGAATGCAATCTTTAAACGGAACGTGGAAGTTTAATTTTGTAGAGAAATCTCAAAACAGACCAACAGATTTTATCAATAAAGATTTTAATGGTGAAAATTGGAGCGATATTGCTGTGCCATCAAATTGGGAATTACAAGGTTTCGGACAACCAATTTATACCAATATAATTTATCCTTTTACTCCCGATATTAAAAATGGAGGAAAAAGAAATTTTAATTATATGGGACCACATCCACCACAATTTCCTTTTGTCGAGAAATATCGAGACAATCCTGTTGGAAGTTATTACAGAGATTTTACCATTCCGGATGATTGGCAGGATCAATCTGTTATTTTACATTTTGGTGGTGTTTCATCAGCATTTTATGTTTGGGTAAATGGCAAAAAAGTAGGCTATAGCCAAGGTAGTAGATTGGCTGCAGAATTTGATATTACAGAATTTTTATCAGAAGGAAAAAACAGGGTTGCAATTCAGGTTTTTAGATGGAGTGATGGTAGTTATTTAGAAGACCAAGATATGTGGCGTTTAAGCGGAATTCATAGAGAAGTACTCCTTTTAGCACAACCTAAAATAGCTTTAAATGACTTTTTTGTAAGAACAAAGTTCGATGATAAATTGGAAAATGCAAAATTAGAAGTTCGTCCGCATTTATGGATGAAAGGAGATGAAGATAACTTAGAAGGGTATACCATTTCAGCTGATTTGTATGATGCTGAAAATAAAAAAGTAACCCAAAAAACAATGTCTTGCAATATAGAAGATGTTTTTTTTGAAAGATGGCCACAAAGAGATATTACCAAGTTTGCATTTTTAGAAGCAAACATTAAAAATCCAATAAAATGGTCATCAGAAAACCCATATTTATACACATTGGTTTTTGACGTAAAAGATGCATCAGGTGAAATTTTGGAATCTCGGAGTCAGAAAGTTGGTTTTAGACAAATAGGTTTTAGTGCAGAAAACGAGCTGCTTATCAACGGAAAAGCAACAAAAATAAAAGGTGTTAACAGGCACGATCATCATCCTGTAAGAGGAAAAGCATTAACAAGAAAAGATTTAGAAGATGATGTTAAGTTGTTGAAGAAATTCAATTTTAATGCCGTAAGAACATCACACTATCCGAATGATCCTTATTTCTATGAATTGTGTGACAAATACGGAATTTATGTGATGGATGAAGCGAATGTAGAAACGCATCATTTAGGCAGTTACGCACCACAACAACCTAGTTTGGCAATTCCTATTTTAAGTAGAATTATGAGAATGATTGATAGAGATAAAAATCACGCTTCCATTATTTCTTGGTCTATGGGTAATGAAGCAGGGACAGGACCAGCTTTTGCTGCTGCTGCAAGTTGGGTAAAAGATTATGATCCGTCACGATTTATACATTATGAAGGAGCACAAGGAAACCCAAATCATCCAGATTATAAAGAAGGAGAAGAAGGACAGAAGTTGTTTAGAGGACCAGCACACGCAAATCCTGATGATCCTAAATATGTAGATGTTTTAAGTAGAATGTATCCAGAGATTTATCAGCTAAAAGCAATGTCTGAAAGCAAATATATAGACAGACCCATTATTATGTGCGAATATGCGCATGCAATGGGGAACTCCATTGGTGGTTTGGGTGAATATTGGGATTTAATCAACTCTAAAAAGAATTTAATAGGAGGTTTTATTTGGGATATGATAGACCAAGGTTTGGTTAAAAAGGACAAAAACGGAAATGATTTTTATGCGTATGGTGGAGATTTTGAAGATTATCCGAATGATAAAAATTTCTGTATAAATGGTGTTTTTTCTGCGGATAGAAAACCAAATCCACATGCTTGGGAAGTAAAATACATTCATCAACCATTTAATTTTAAGGTTGTTGCTATTGAAAGTGGAGTAGTTTTAGCAATAAATCATTTAAATGAAACCAATTTAAATAAATACAATGTAAAATGGACCTTATCTGAAAATGGAAAAGAGATTCAGTCTGGACTTTTACAAAATGTGGATGTAAAAGCAAGTTCATCATCAAAAATAAATATTCCATTTAAAAAAGTGCGTTTTAAAGATGAAAATGAATATTGGTTAAAAATTTCAGTGCAAGAAAAACAAGCTACTTTTTGGGCAGAAAAAGGATTTGAAGTTGCAAAAGAACAATTATTAGTTAGAGAAAAATCATCAGAAAATAATTTGAGTTCAGCATCAAACTCTAAATTAGAAGTCGTAGAAAATAATACTGAAATTTCTGTTTCAAGTGGGAAATATGTTGCTAAAGTTTCTAAAAAATCAGGAGAATTAACTTCATTCATCAAAAATGATAAAGAACAAATTCTATCACCTTTAAAACCTAACTTTTTTAGACCACCAATAGATAACGATTTACGTGGAGCAAGTAGTGGTGATTTTAAAAAATCTAGAAAATATTGGGAGTTTTTAAATGATAAATTAGAAACGAGATCGGTAAAAGTAATTTCAGATAAAAACAATGAAACCAAAGTTGTCGTTGAGAAAACTTACAAAGATGAGGTACAACTTAATTTTATTTATACTTTTTTAAGTGATGGTAGAATTGTTGTTAAAATGGATTTAGATGCGAATGAAAACTTACCTGGTTTGGTGAAATTTGGAGTTACTTTAGGAGTTTCTAAAGACTATAAAACAACTACTTTCTACGGAAAAGGGCCTAATGAAAATTACATCGACAGAAAACGAGGTACAGAAGTAGATGAATTCACGTTTAAAACCGATGATTTATTTACAATCTATGTTTTTCCGCAAGAAAACGGAAACCGTTCTGATATAAGATGGTTGCAATTATCAGAAAATAAAAAGAACACTTTAAAGATAGAAGGTTCACCAAAATTCGGATTTTCAATTTGGCCATATTCGTCAGAAAATATTCAGAATGCCAAACATCCTTATGATCTTGAAAAACAAGGTTTTTATACGTTGAATTTACATTTACTGCAAATGAGTGTAAATGGAACGTTGTCTGAAACTTTACCAAAATATGTAGTTCCTTCAAAAAAATATGAGTTTGAATTTATAATTAATACCAAAAATTAAAACATTTAAGAGAAAACAATTTAAGTATTGTTTTCTCTTAAATGTTTTATAAATAGAAGTTTATACTAAAGAAGACAATCTTTATACGCATAAATACAGTATAAAAACATTATGTGCTTAGGTTTACATTAAGAAATTAAAATTATATTTTTATGAAGAACTTTATCACTTTTATGTTTGTGTTATTTTTAGGATTCACTTCTAGTGCACAAAACGAAACCATAAATGTTGCAGATTTTGGTATTAAACCAGGTAAAGATGTTACGTTAGAGCTGTATCAATTAATAGACTCTTTAGAAGGAAAGAAAAACATCACGTTATTTTTTCCAAAAGGGCAATATGAATTTTATCCAGAGAATGCTTTCGAGGTTTATAGAGCAGTTACAAACCACGATAATAGTTTAAAGAAAATAGCTTTTCCAATTTTTAATTTCGATGGTTTTACGTTAGATGGAAACGGCTCTACGTTTATGTTTCATGGTAAAATTGTACCAATTACGGTAGAAGGGTCTAGAAATACTACCTTAAAAAACTTTACGATAGACTGGGAAAAATCTTTTGTAAATGAGTTAACGGTAACAGAAAATAATAAAGAAGAAAAATCTTTTACAGTTGATGTTGCCAATGAAAAATTTGGTTTTGAGGTTAAGAATAATCAAATATTATTTAACCATTATGATTGGCAAGATGAAATTGGTCAGAATATGGCTTTCGATCCTGCTACAAGATCTCCTATTTGGCAGACAAAAAATTATTATTTAAAACCACAATCTCATAAAACAGCAAAGATTGTTAAGATTGATTATAAAACGGCAAAGTTTATAGATTATACTAAAAGTTTACCTCCAGTAGGAACTGTATTTGCAACGTATGGCAATAGTCCGGGAGCAAATAGATTTGCACCTGGTATTCATTTATCAAACTCTAAAGACAACGTTTTAAATAATATTACTGTTTTAGCAGCAGGAGGAATGGCGTTAATTGCAGAAAGATGTGAAAACATTTCTTTAGACACATTTATAGTTACTTCTAGAGATGATAGAACAATTTCTACAAGAGCAGATGCTACTCACTTTTTAGGATGTAAAGGAACCATTAAGTTAGAAAACTGTTTGTTAGAACATATGTTAGATGATGGTATAAATGTTCATGGGGCTTATGTAAAAGTTGAAAAGTATTTGGGTAACAGTACCTTTTTATGTGAAACAAGTCATGTGCAACAATGGGGCTTCATTTTCGGTGAAAAAGGAGATGAATTAATGCTCATGTCAAGAGAAACAATTCTGCCAATTTTTAAAACTAAAATAAAAGAAGTTAAAGTTTTAAATGAAAGAAGAATGTTAATTACGGTGGCAGAAGTTCCTGCAAAAATGCCAGAAGGAAAACTTTCTTTAGAAAACCTTACTTGGTATCCAGATGTATATATGAATAAAAATATCATTAGAGAAAATAGAGCAAGAGGAGCACTAATTACTACAAAAGGAAAAGTGATTATAGAAAATAATTATTTTTCATCTCAAATGCATGGTATTTTAATTGAAGGTGATAATAACAAATGGTATGAGTCTGGTGGAGTAGAAGATGTTGTAATTAGAAACAATACTTTTAATACGATTGGTTATGGTAACGGCGAGTCTTATCCATTATTGGCTGCCCCATTATTTACGGAAGATCAAAGAATAGGTGATGATAAATTTCATAGAAATATAGATTTTAGTAACAATATTATTAAAAGTTTTAATGGTCATTTAGTAGATGCTTTTTCTGTAAAAGGATTAAAAGTTACTGGAAATATTATAGAGTTGACTAATGATTATCCTACGGGATCTACTTTACCAGCAATACATTTAGATTTTTGTGAAGATGTAATCATTGAAAAAAATCAATTTAAAAACTTCAATTTCCCTATTAAAATAGAAGTCAAAGAAAATGTTAATTCGATAAAAATAAAACGAAATAAAGGAGTCAAATAATTCTAAAATTGAATTTTATGAAAATTTCAAAGGATAGATTTTTATCTTGGTGCTGCCTTCTTTTTATAAGCTTTGTATTTGCTCAAAATCCTCTAGATAGAGCACTTCCTGCAGATAGTTATTTTTACAACCCTAGTATTAATACTGCAAATCAATTGAGTTTTCCTAATGGAGCTAGTTCAACCGCTGCTTTACAAAGCATGATAAATAGTTTGTCTAATGCTGGCGGAGGAGTTTTAACCATAAATGCAGGCACGTATACTTTAGGTCAGATTCATATAAAAACAGGAGTTCATATTCGTGTGCATCCAGATGTTATTTTTAAAACATCTCCTATGAATGCACTGTTTAGAGTTGGTTATGATAATAATTTTGAAAATGTTTCTAATTGGAGTTTTCAAAGTACAAATGGAGAGAAATTCACATTTGATTTTTCTGGTATGCAAACTAATGACGGCATAAGAGCTTTTCAATTAGGAAATACAACTAATTTTAGGTTAGCAGATTTTGTAGTTTTAGATAATTATACAAAATTTAATGCAGTTTCATCTGGAGCTGTTGGAAATACAAATGAACCAGCAAAGTTTGCATCATTTGGAATTATAGAAAATTTAGATATTAAAAAAGCACATTATGGTTATGGTTTAACCCAAAACCAAGTAATACAAAACATGTTATTTAGAAATCTATCTGGAGAAGGTGGTGTTACTTTACGATTAGAATCTGGTTATAGTGGTTTTGCAGATTTGTATGTAACAGATAAAACGGCAATAATTGATAATGTTTACGGACGAAAGATTTCTTGTACAAACGGAGCACATGCAGTTATGATGTCTCCACATAGCATAACGCAAGGAATGGTAGATGTTAGAGATATTTCTGGAGTAAGTTGTGAAGCTGTGGTTTCTATTAATTTTGGTTTTTTATCAAAAGATAAAGGGCAATCGGATGCCGATGGAAATGCTATAAATGGTCATAGTTCAGGAACTTTTTCAGAAGAGTCTGTCATTGCCAATGTTTCTGCCACTTATGGTGTAAATGCACAAGTAAGAGCAGCACGTTTAAGACACATTCCGTGTGCATTAAGAAACTACATTAGTTCGGATAAAAACTTAGACGACGAATCTTATCAAGCGCCAGCTTTGGCACCTGTTTATTATTTGGCTTTAAAAGAGTATGTTTCTAAAGGAAATCCTGCAGGAAGATATCAAATTGTTTTAGACAATGTTACGCATACAGGGTTTTCATCCGAAGTTAGGGCAGATGGTTTAATTACCGATGGAGGAGAAAACGATTTTGAAGGTTGTGATATTGATGGTTCTCCAATTTGGATTACTGGTGAAGATAAAAATACTCCAAACCCTTTACAAACATCTACAGTAGCAGAAACATTAAATACCCATAAAGAATTGATGAATGATGTTGTTATTTATCAATTAGAAAATCAACAAGTTTTAAGGGTGAAAAGTGATTTTAATGCGAAGATTAAGATCTATAATTTAATAGGTCAATTGGTTAAAAATGTTGTTAAAAATAACAATGAAATAAGTATAGATACTTCTCAATTATCAGAAAGTGTTTATATAATTCGTATTGAATCAGAAAATAAAATAATAACTAAAAAAATAATTATTAAATAAACTAAAAGATGAATTTATTTGTAAAACATAGTGCATTTATGGTTTCTGTATTTATTTCTTGTGCTTTATTATCTTGTAAAGTGAATAAGCAAAAGAATGCAGGAGAGCCTACAACTACATACACATATAAAAAACCAAACATTGTTTTATTATTTGTTGATGATTATGGTTGGTCTGATATTGGATATCGAAATTCTACTTTTAATACGCCAAACTTAAATCAATTTAAAAAAGAAAGTTTAGATTTTACACGAGCATACATTCCAACACCAACTTGTAGTCCGAGTAGAGTTTCTTTGCTTACGGGTAAAGAATCTGCAAGGTTAGAAATGTCTAGACACGTACCGGAAGAAGAGTTGTTTATCAACGAGAAGTATAATTTATGGCCTACTGATCCTGTACAAAGACCTTCTATAAATTATTTGCCTTTAGAGGAAGTTACTTATGCAGAAGAACTAAAAAAGCACGGATATTACAATTATTTTATTGGTAAATGGCATGTTGGTCATGTAGGGAGATATCCTATAGATCAAGGTTTTGATGCTGAGTTTGGTACCACAGATAACGGTCATCCGAAGAGTTATTATTTTCCATTCTTTAAAAGTGGAGATCCAAGAAACTTTATGAAAGATTATAAAGAAGGCGATTATTTAACGGATGTTTTAACGGATGGAGCGGTAGATTTTATTGAAAATTACGATAAAACAGCTCCTTTTATGTTGTCTTTCTGGTATTATTCTGTTCATGGACCTTCTGTTGGAAGAAAAGATTTATTAAAAAAGTATCAAGATGCCGGTTTAGAAGGTAAATACGCACATCATGCAGCTATGGTAGAAGCAATGGATGCATCTGTAGGACGTGTAAGAAAAGCAATCAAAGAAAAAGGAATTGAAGATAATACGGTAATTATTGTGTTATCAGATCAAGGTGGTGCGTATACAAACGCACCATTAAGTGGAGGTAAAAAAGGAGGTAATACGTTAGGTGAAGGTGGTGCTAGAGTACCGTTGTTAATTTCGTATCCAGGAGTAACCAAATCAAATACAGAAACCGATATTCCTGTGCAATCTATAGATATTTACCCAACATTAGTAGAGTTAGCTTCTGGTAAAAAGTACCAAAACGATGCGATACAGGGAGTTAGTTTACTACCTCTTTTAAAAGGGAATAAAATAGCAAAGCGTAACTTATATTTCTTGAGAAGTTATGAAGATCAATATGCTGCAGTAATTTCTGGTGATTGGAAATTGATCAAATACCACTCAGGTAAATTTCAATTATTTAATGTAACAGAAGACATTAGTGAGCAGCATGATTTAATTGGTACAGGTTTAAAAATTGAAGCTACTTTAAAGGAAGATATCCGAAATTGGGAACGTGATTTTGTACCTGCTTATAAGTAATTTACCATTTAAAGTTAGTCTTAATAAATAAATATTTAACTTTTTATTTATTTTAAATAGTTGTTTTGTAGGTGTTTACTTCATTTTTGTATCTCGATTTACTAAGAAGCACATTTAATTTACTAACGTCTACAAATGAACTTCTTAAAAATATTAATTTTATTACGCAGTAAAGATTAACTATGATTTAAGAGATGTTTAACCTTTAATTAACAGTTCTAAAATTTCAATTCTAATGAAATAAAAAAGATAATTAAAAGTACAAAACACAAAAAACTAATTTGAATAAAAACGAATAAAACTCAACTTATGAAATTAAACTTTTTATTAAAAAACAAAATATTAGCATACAGCCTACTAAGCTTATTTGCTATTTTATGCTGTAGTTTTGATGCGTATGCACAAAAAGCAGCAGTAAAGGGTGTTATTACAGATCAATTTGGTACACCTTTGCCTGGTGTAAGTGTATTAGAGAAAGGTACCACAAACGGTACAACAACTGATTTTGATGGTGTTTATGCTATTTCTGTATCTGACCAAAAAGCTTTTTTAACTTTTTCTTATATAGGATACGCTACAAAAGAAGTTCAAGTAAACAATCAAACAAACATTAATGTTGCTCTAGAAGAAGAGGTAGGGCAATTAGATGAGATTGTTTTAGTTGGGTATGGTAGTGTAAAAAAATCTGATGTAACAGGTTCTGTATCTTCAGTAAGTGCAGAAGAGCTTACTAAAACTCAAAGTACTTCTATAGCACAAGCAATTCAGGGTAGAGCTCCAGGGGTTTCAGTAACCAAAAGTTCTGGACAACCAGGTTCTACACCAACGGTAAGAATTAGAGGTGTTGGTACAGTTAATAATGCAGACCCATTATATATTGTAGATGGAGTGCCTGTTAATGACATTACCAATGTAAATATGGATGATGCAGAAACGGTTCAAGTATTAAAAGATGCATCAGCAACTGCTATTTATGGTTCTAGAGGTGCTAACGGAGTAGTGTTAATTACTACAAAGGTAGGAAGTAAAAATATATCTACGATTTCTTACAAAACCTACACAGGTATTGAAAATAGAATTGATAATCTAGACGTGATGAATGCGGAGCAATGGGCAACTCTTTACAACGAAGGAAAAGTAAATGATGGAGCTACTCCAGAAGCTGCTTTTGCAGATCCATCATCATTAGAGTCTTATAATTGGAAAGATGCTGTTTATAGAACAGGTACTATTGTAAGCCATCAATTATCTTTATCTGGTGGAGGAGAAAAAACATCTTATTATGTTTCTTTTGGTAAATTAAAACAGAAAGGAATTGTAAGCAATACGTCTTTTGATAGAACAAACTTTAGAGTAAATAGTACGTATCAAATAAAACCTCAAATTAGAGTAGGGCAAAATATACAGTATTCAAAATCAAGCTCTAATGCTGTAGCTTCTTTTGGGGGGAATTCTAATAATAAAACAGCTTTTATTGGATTTGTTGTAGACCCAGTCTCTCCAATTTACAATACAGATGGTTCACCTGCAAGACCTTTATATTCTACAGAGATTAGAAACCCTGTGGGTTTAACATTGTATGAACAAACACCTTTAACAAAAGAAAGTTTTTTAGGAAACGTTTTTGTAGAGGCTGATCTTATGAAAGGTTTAAAGTTTAAATCTAATTATGGTTTAGAAGTTAATAACAGAAAGATGGACAACTTTCAATCTGAATACTTCATCTCGGCAGAACAAAATAGACCAGAAAATATTTATAGTTTATTAAGATCAGAGAATAGAGTAAGTGTTTGGTCTAATACGTTAAGCTATAATACTACAATTAAAGAAAAGCATAGTATTAGCGCCTTGTTAGGACATGAAACTCAACAATTAGATTTTAATAATGTTTTAGCGAGTAGAAGTGCAATTCCAGAGGGAATCGAGAATCCTACATTGGGTTCAGGAGCTATAGATTCATCAACAAATAATGGTACTATTTCTAGCTCATCATTATTGTCTTATTTTGGTAGACTAAATTATAATTATGATGATCGATATTTATTTACAGGTACTTATAGGATTGATGGTTCTTCTAGATTTGGAGACAACAATAGATTTGCTCAATTTCCATCTCTAGCCTTAGCATGGAATATTCATAATGAAAAGTTTTATAATATTGATGTCATTAATCAATTCAAATTCCGTGTTGGTTGGGGAGAAACAGGAAACCAAAACATCCCTAATTCTGCAATATTTAGTACGTTAAGCACTAGTGAAAATTATTTATTAGGTAATGATGAAACAACGGTAGTTGGTTTAGCGCCATTAAGCCCTGGTAATCCAGATTTAAAATGGGAAACAACAACTACTTCAAACGTAGGTTTAGATTTAGGTTTGTTACATAATGCACTTACATTTACGGCAGATTATTTTATAAAAACAACTTCTAATATGTTGTTAGAATCTCCAATTTTACAGACTTCTGGTTATCAATCACCTCCAACAATAAATGCAGGAGAGATTGAAAATAAAGGACTAGAATTCTCATTAAATTATAAGAAAAGAATGAATGATTTTTTCTTTAGTGTGGGAGGTAATATTGCTTTTATAGACAATACAGTACTTAGTTTAGCAACAAAAGGGAGTGTTATTAGCACAGGAGCTACTGGTAACGGTTATACTGGTATTAGTAGAACTGAAGCAGGTAGACCTATCGCTTCTTTTTACGGATTAGAAGCAATTGGAATTTTTCAAAATCAAGATGAAATAGACAACAATGCTAGTTTAAATGGAAATAAACCTGGAGATGTTAGGTACAAAGATTTAAATGAGGATGGTTCAATTAACGATGATGATAGAACTTTTATAGGTTCTCCATTACCAGATTTTACTTACGGAATTAATCTTGATATGACATATAAGCAATTTGATATGACAATGTTTTTTCAAGGAGTACAAGGGAATAAAATTTTTAATGCTACCTCATATTTGCTTGATGGAAAGTTAGACTCTAATCTAAATACTGAATATTTAGGAAGATGGACTGGAGAAGGTACTACTAATTCTATACCTAGAGCTACATTTGATGGGTTTGCTAATAACAGCAAGCAGTCTAGTAGATTTGTTGAAGATGGATCTTACTTAAGACTTAAAAATGTACAAATAGGGTATAATTTTTCAAAAGACGTTTTAAGTAAAACATTTATTTCAAAAGCTAGAATTTATGTAGCGGGTCAAAATTTATTTACCATAACAGACTATAGTGGGTTAGATCCAGAACTGGGTGTAGATGAAACTCAAAACGATGGTAGTAGAACATCTTTAGATATAGGAATTGACAGAGGTAGATACCCATCTACAAGATCATTTTCTTTAGGACTAGATATTAACTTTTAAAAAGCATTCATTATGAAATTATATAATAATATTAAGACATATATAAAGTACAGTTTACTAGTTGTAATAATTACAATGGTTTCTTGTTCAGACAACTTAGATTCTAAATCTTTTGGAGAACCTGTTTTAGAAGATTTCTATACCAATCCAGTACAAGCAGAGCAAGCTTTAATAGCAACATACTCCTCTTTAAGAGAATTGTACGGTACTAATTTTTGGGCAGTAATGGGAACCGATATGGTTTTTGGAGAAATAGGTACAGACGACTTTATTAAAGGAGGACGTACTGCCGAAAATAATGCACCATTATTTGAAAGAGATAAATGGGCAATTTCTACAACAAACCCTATAATGGCTGAACTATGGAAAGTGAGCTATAAAGGTATTTTATATGCAAATTTGGTGATTGAAAATGTGCCCAATATTACTTTTGATGATACTGAAAGGAAAAAGGAAATTTTAGCAGAAGCTCATTTTTTACGTGCTTTCTATTATCTAAACTTAGTAAAATCTTTTGGAGGAGTACCAATTATAGATAGACCTTTAGGTATTGGAGAGTATAATGTACCAAGAGCAACAAAAGAAGCTTCTTACACTTTTATTGAAGATGATTTAAAAATTGCAATAGCAGATTTACCTTCAAGATTAAGTCAAGGTTCTGATTATACAGGTCGTGCAGATAAAGGAGCTGCTTTAGGAATGATGATGAGAGTTTCTTTATATCAAAATAAAATGAGCCAAGTAGAAACGTACGGAAATCAACTATTTGCTTTAGGTTTTGAATTAACACCAGATTATTCTACTATTTTTGAACCAGAAGGAGAGTGGAATTCTGGTTCTCTTTTTGAAATTAGCTTTCTTTCAGATGCAACTGCATCAGGTAGTGGAATACCGCAACGTGTAAGTCCAAACAGTAATAAAGGAGGTGGTTTTGTGCAAGCAAGAGATGGTTTAAGAAATGAGTATGAGGCAAACGATCCTAGATTAGATGCTACTTTATATTTTAGTGATGCTACTTACGGTACCGATTGGTATGTAAGAAAATATGCTTGGGCTCCTTATACTAAATATGAAATACCAACAACAAGTAGAAGTAAAAATAGCTCTAATAATGTTCGTATTATTAGACTTGCAGATGCGTATTTAATGTATGCAGAAGCTATTTATAGCACAAACCCTGCAGAGGCAATTAAGTATGTTAACAAAGTTAGAACTAGAGCAAGAGGTACTGCTTTACCTACTGTAGTTCCAGATTTACTAGGTACATTATCAGGTCAACCTTTATTAGATGCTATTTATCATGAAAGACGTGTAGAGTTGGCTGGAGAAGGTTTTCGTTTTCACGATTTAGTAAGAACTGGTAGAGCAGAAGCTTTATTAAGTCCTTATGGGTTTGTAGAAGGCAAGCATGAGGTAATGCCAATACCTTTAGATCAAGTTACGTTGTCTGAAGGTGTTCTAGAACAGAATAATTACTAGTTAGATGATCTTTTTTTTTATATGTTATTTTAAATTAGGTTGAAGCTGTTTCCTAAACTCTTCTCAATAATTATGATAAATAACAATAGTAAAAAGACAAAAAACTAATTTGAATAAAAACGAATAAAAATCAACCCATGAAATTAAACTTTTTATTAAAAAACAAAATATTAGCATATAGCCTACTAAGCTTATTTGCTGTATTGTTCTGTAGTTTTGATGCCAGTGCACAAAGAACTACAATAAATGGTACTGTAACAGATAGTGCAGATAATACTCCTTTACCGGGAGTTTCTGTGGTCGTTAAAGGTACAAAGAGAGGTGTAAGTACAGATTTTGATGGTAATTTTACTATTAAAGCTAAAATAGGAGAAACTTTAGTGTTTGCTTATTTAGGCATGCAGAATAAAGAGGTAGAAATTACAAAAACACAATTAAATATTTCTTTAGATTCAGATACAGAATCTTTAGAAGAAATTGTGGTGGTTGGTTACGGAACTGTTAAGAAAAAAGAATTAACGGGAGCTGTAAATAGAGTGGTTACTGGAGATATAGATAAGTTTGTAACACCAGATGTTGCCTCTGCATTACAAGGGCAAGTTGCAGGTGTAAATGTTACAGCTAGTTCAGGAGAACCAGGTGAAGCAGCAAATATTCAAATTAGAGGGGTAACTTCATTAATTGGTTCAAATACACCATTATTTGTTGTAAATGGTATTCCTCAAATTGGTGATCCAGGATTAAGTCCTAATGAAATTGAAAGTATCGATATTTTAAAAGATGCTGCATCTACAGCTATATATGGTGCAAGAGGAGCTGCGGGGGTTATTTTAATAACTACCAAACAAGGAAAAGCAGGGCAAATGAATGTTGGTTTTAATTATACTTTTGGTTTACAGACTGTTGGAGATGAGGCAACCCCTTTAATGAATACAGAAGGACAATTGTTTTATGAAGTAAATAGAAATGCATATACTGCCATTAGTTTTGATCATATTGTTGCGCGTTACCCAGAATGGATTAATAACGATAATAAATTTGATGACTATGTATTAAATAGATATGCAGAGGTTAAAAATTATGATTTTAGTGTTTCTGGTGGTGCAGAAAAATTCACATACAATGTTGTAGGTAGTTTATTTGATCAAGATGGTTCTATTGTAAATTCAAACTTTAAAAGATACAACGGTAGAGCAAGTACAACGTATAATACAGATAATTGGAAAATAGATGGAAGTTTATCTTTTACCATCGAAAAAAGAAAAAGATCTAGTGCGGGTCTAATCGTTCAAGCAGGTAGATATAAACCATATTACCCAGCAATAGATCCTGATGAAGAATCTGTAGATGGTAGTGCAATTGGTGGTGTTAGAACTCCTTCTGTAGCCTTAAATCAAGCACTTAGACAATTAGATAATAGTAATAGAGATCGTATCAATGCAAGTTTAAGTGTAAATAGAAAATTATCAGAATCGTTAGACTTTATTACAAGAGTAGGGGTTTCTGTTACGAATGATATCAGAAATATTTTTAAACCAAGTTTTTCTTTATATGATTTAGAAAATGATGAAGTAATAACTGATGACACAAGAAGTGGAGTCATTGCCATTGCTTCTAGAACGAATAAGTTTAGTTGGGATGCCAGCTTAAATTATAAAAAGAAATTTGGTAATCATAGTATTGGGGCTACAGTAGCATTGGCTTTAGAGGAAGATAATCATCAATCTTTTGACGCTTCTATTCAGGGAGTTTCTAATAATAATTTATTGGTGTTAGATGGAGGTACTATAAACCAATTAGTAAACAGTGGTTATAATCCAGATATTTCTGGAACTACTGATAATTACAATAAAAAAACGGTAGGTACTATTGGAAGGTTGCAGTATAATTATAAAGGAAAGTATTTAGTATCTGCATTGGCAAGATACGATGGTTCTTCTAGGTTTGGATCTGAATATAGATGGGGGACTTTCCCTTCTATTTCTGCAGCATGGAATGTTTCTGATGAAGATTTTTGGGAACCAATAAAAGCTACAGTTAATAGTCTTAAAGTAAGGTTAAGTCATGGTACTGTTGGTAACGATAGTTTTGCAGATTATGAATATGCTAGTACAATTGCTCCTTTTGGAGATTATGTTTTTGATGAAGGCGATAGTGGAGAAGAATTTGGAACATCAATTATATCTTATGCAAATGCAGATGTAAAATGGGAAACTTCTGTATCTAATAACGTTGGTGTAGATCTTTCTTTTTTAAGAAATAAAATTACAGTTACTGCAGATTACTACAATACTAAAAAAAGAGATATGTTATTCCCTGTAACATTGCCTGGTTCTGCAGGTGCATATTATGATAATATTTTAGTTTTAAATATTGGAGATATGGAAAACAAAGGGTTTGAATTTGCTACAAACTATAGAGGAAAAGTTGGTGAAAGTAATTTAAGATTGGGAGCTACTTTTACAACCAATAGCAACAAGATTACAAAAATGCAAGATGGTGTTACTATTGTGCCTAATAACGGTGTAAGATTGGTAAATGAAACAACCGAATCTACAGTGTCATTTATTGCAGTTGGTCGTGAGGCTGGTTCTTTCTTTTTATATGAAACCAACGGTGTGGTACAAACAGATGAGCAACTTGCAGCATATAGATCCTTAGAAGGAAGAGAAGATGCAGAAAAAGGAGACTTAATTTATGTTGATACTAACAATGATGGAAAAATAAACAATTCTGATAGGGTTTATAAAGGTAGTGGATTGCCAGATTTTGAATATGGTCTTAATTTAAACTGGAATTATAAAAGTTTCGATTTATCGATGAATTGGTATGGTACCGTTGGTGCAGAAGTATTAAATGGTAATAAAGCAGCTTCTTATAATTATGAGCGTCATCAAGATTTAAAGAATATGTGGACACCAAACAACCCAACTTCTCAAATACCAATCTTTAGAGGTGATGCTTCTGATCATTATAATTATTCTGGACTTACAGATTACTGGTTAGAAAATGGAGATTATTTAAGGTTGAAGCAAATCTCATTAGGGTATACGCTATCTGAAGAGGTTACTTCTAAAATTGGTCTAGATAAATTTAGATTTTTTCTAACAGCACAAAATGCACTTACGTTTACAAAATATTCTGGATATGATCCAGAAGTTGGCTCTAACAATGTTGCCAGAAGAGGTATAGACAACTCAAGATATCCGCTTGCAGCAATATATAGTTTCGGTTTAAATATTAATTTTTAAAAACACACAAAATGAAAACATATATAGCTAAAACAATTTCTTTAACGGTAATGTTTTTAACATTATTTTCATGTGATTCATATTTAGAAGAAGTGAATCCGAATGAAATATCTGCAGACATTTATTGGTCTACCTTAGAAGAGTCTGAAACTAATTTAATTTCGGTGTATGGTGCCATGTTAAATGAGTATATCGTAAATGCACGTGTAGAATCTTGGAGATCAGATGAAGGATATCCTGGTGGTCGTTTTAATGACAGGTCTCCAGCAGATGGTCAAGATGTATCTCTTTTTGCTAAGAATTGGTACGAACACAAGATAAACGAAAACACCAACGAATTACAACTAAGATGGAATGCTTTGTATCAAGTTATTTTTAGAGCAAATCAAGTAATAGAAGGTTTAAACGGGATGACTGATGATTTAAAAAGTCAAGAAAAATGGACTTTACAAATGGGACAAGCACGTTTTTTTAGAGGCTTAGCACATTTCTATTTGCATTCAGTTTTTAAACAAGGAAAAATTATTATTAGAGATGTAAATCCGGTAAAACCTGCCGATTTTGCAAAAGCAGCATCAGAATCTGCAGAAGTAATCGCTTTTTTTAGAAAAGATTTAGAATATGCTTATATCAATTTACCTGGACAAATGTTGCCAAAAACAAAAGTAGATGCAGGTGCAGCCGGTACTATTTTAGGAATGAGTTATTTGTATGAAGGAGATTATGCCGTAGCCAAAGATTATTTTGATGATATTATTAATAATAAAAAGAAAGATTACGGATACGCTTTAGTACAAGATGCAAGTATCCTATTTACAAAAGCAGGTGATTTTAACTCAGAATCTATTTTTGAAATTAATTATAGTATGCATAAAGCAGAAGATAATTCTTTTAATGAAGACGATTTTATTACAAGAAGTGCAAGATATTCAGCACCAAGAAGTGGTGGTGGGTCAAGTAATTTAGAAACTTTTACAGCTGCAGCATGGTTAATTCATGCGTATGCTAGTGATGAAATGGATCCTACTGATCCAAGGAATACGGTAACAGATAGAGCAGGTGTTGTAAGGCTAAGAAAAGTTTCTTTAAGAAATTCTGCTATGCTTGCTGTTGTAAATGATGAAGATACAGAGTATTATCAATCACCATCGGCTGCTATTTTACAAAATTTTAAGACCTCAGGTAAATATGGTTATTTTAAAAAGTACACCAATCATGATATTACTAATGATGAAAATACATTAGGTGTTAATAGTTGGCAATCTGGTAAAAATGTTGTTTTAAACCGTTTGTCTGGTGTTTATTTAATGATGGCAGAATGTTTAAATGAAACGGGAGATATTGCTGGTGCTTTGTCATATACCAATGCAGTACGTAAACGTTGGGGACTTTTAGCCTTAGAAGGTGCAGCGTATGATTCTCAAGAAGAAGTAAGAACACGTTTACAATTATTTGAATATCCTATGGAATTATGTGTAGAAGGTTTTTCTACAAGAAATATTGATTTACGTAGATGGGGAATTGCTAAAGAGCGTTACACGGCATTAAGTGAAAGAAATTTTTATGCTACGGATTATGAGTATTTAAACGAAGAAGCTACAGGAACAGGAACAAGAACAGCTAGTTTGGTAAGAGAAGGTATCAGTACAATTGAAACCGATTTTCAAATAGTACCAGAATTTTCAGCAGCAGCAGAATTTTATACTGATGGGTATTTACCATATCCTGCAAGTGAAACCATAAATAATCCAAAAATTTCTAACTAATCTAAAATGAAAAAAATGAAAAAAATAGGAATTGTATTAATGTTGATACTGTCGGCATTTGGATGTAGTGAAAATGAATATGATGCACCTTATGGAGATTTCTCTAGTTTTACTTGGATAGCAACACAAAATACTACCACAGGAGATTATGTAGTGGCACTTAATCAATTTATAGGACTATATGATGTTTCTACGAATGCGGTAAGCCATAGCTGGAGTATACCAGAGGGTACTAGTTCTTTGTCTAAAGAGTTTTCTTCGGATAATTCAATCTATTCAGATTTTATAGAAGCTACAGGGCCAACAAGTTTAGACGATCAGCAAATAAATGTGCTGTTTAATACACCAGGAATTAAAGAAATTGCACTTAAAAATGTTTTTAAAGATTCTGTAACTGAGTCTGTAAAACAAGCAGATGGTACTTGGTTGGTTGATAAAATATTTACGGTTAATGTTTATGATGATTTAAAACCGGTATTTCAGGTGCTTAAAGGTACAGAAGTAATTTTAAGTGTAAGCGAAACAGATATGCCAACTATTGAAGATATTGACTCTTGGAAAACTGTAAGTTTAGAAGCTGGCGATAAACTTACGTATGTAGATATGACTACTTCAGGAGAACCAGACGCTAGAACATGGACATTTAAAGGAGGAGATAAAGATAAAAGCAGTGCAGATTCTGTAGATGTTTTATATAATAGTTTAGGAGATTTTGTAGCAGGAGATATTACTTCTAGTAGAAAAGAACCAAAACCAAAAGGAGAAGTAATAAAATTAATTCCTTTAAAAATTAAAGTAATTCCATCTACAAAACCTTTTGTACTTAATGGAGGTTTAAAAGAAGATGCAACAGAAGTTATTTCTTTTAAACTTACAGGAGAAATAGGCGTTTTAGCTGCATCAGAAAAAGATAATTTTACTGTAAATGTAGCAAATACAACAGCAGGTTTCAATCAAAATATTGCGGTGCAATCAGTTGCAATTAATAGTGAAGATGCAACGCAAATAGATATAACATTAGCAGCACCAATTTATAATAGTGATGTGGTTACTGTTGCTTATACTTCGGGCGATATACAATCTGTAGATTCTAGAGTTTTAGAAAGCTTCGAGAACAAAAAAGTTGTTATGTATTTTGAAGGAGCTATGAATATACCAGGTTATACGGGCTATGAACAAGAATGGGGTGGTTCTGGTAATCAATTTAAAAAAGCAAATACAGAAGGGTATTTTGCACAACATAACAAAAATAATGAAGGTGGCCCATTATATTATTGGAGAGATGATGCTATGTCTTATCAAGGTAATAGTTCTATGAAGTTCGAAACTACAGCTAGCGGAATTCCTGCAATTGCAAGATTACAAGGAGCTGGTTTTACAACTTTAAGCCCTGTAACTGCAGGTACATATATTCCTTCTGTTTGGGTTTATATCGAAAATTCTACTGTTATGAGTTCTATTCAGTTTTCTTTTAATGCAGATTCTGATGCAACTTTTAATTTTGATATTTCAGCAACAGAAAAAGGGAAATGGGTAAAACTTACGTTACCAGAAATAACTTTAGGAGGTATTAATTCTGGTAGATTCGATCTTAATATCGAAAATACAGGTCAAGATGATGCTATCGTTCAAAAACTATGGTTAGATAATTTTGATTTATTAATTATCGAACCTAGATAATTTAAAATAGAATGATATTCCCATTTCAATTTGAGATGGGAGTATTTTTTTCCAATGAAGAACTTTTATTTACAAAGGATTATATATAAAAACAAGATAATGAGAATCGTTAAATTAAATTTTTTATTAGTTTTTACTTTCGTTTTTGCAATTGGGTGTAAAAATCAACCAGAGAAAAAAGAAGTAAAAAAGACTGAACAGAAACCAAATATTGTAGTTATCTATTTAGATGATTTAGGCTATGGAGATATCAGTGCTTACGGAGCTACAGAATTACAAACACCAAATATAGACGCATTAGCGTCTGGCGGAATTAAATTTACAAATGGGTATGCTTCTTCGGCAACGTGTACACCAAGTAGGTATGCTTTGTTAACAGGCGTGTATCCTTGGCGAAATAAAGATGCTAAAATTTTACCAGGAACAGCACCTTTGTTAATTACTACAGAGCAACAAACCTTACCAAAAATGTTAAAGAAACAAGGGTATCAAACTGCCATTGTTGGTAAATGGCATTTAGGTTTAGGAACCGGAGTTGTAAATTGGAACGAAAGAGTTTCTCCAGGTCCAAACGAAGTTGGTTTTGAAAGTTCATATATTATGGCTGCTACGCAGGATAGAGTTCCTACCGTTTATATAAAAGACGGAAACGTTGTTGGTTTAGATAAAAATGATCCTATCGAAGTAAGTTATAAAGAGAATTTTGAAGGAGAACCAACGGCAATCTCTAATCCAGAAAAGACAACGATGAAATGGCATCATGGTCATAACAATAGTATTGTAAACGGAATTCCAAGAATAGGGTTTATGAAAGGTGGTGATGCTGCAAAATGGACAGATACAGACATGGCAGATCATTTTTTAGCAAAGGCACAGAATTATATTAAAACACATAAAGACAAACCTTTCTTTTTATATTATGCAATGCAACAGCCACATGTGCCAAGAACGCCACATCCAAGATTTTTAGGTACATCTGGAATGGGACCAAGAGGAGATGTTATTTTAGAAGCAGATTGGGTAATTGGAGAATTTATGAATACTTTAAAAGAAGAAGGTGTTTTAGAAAATACATTAGTTGTTTTTTCTAGTGATAATGGCCCAGTTTTAAATGATGGTTATTATGATGATGCCGTAGAAAAATTAGGGAAACACGACCCTAAAGGAGGATTCAGAGGAGGTAAATATAGTATTTTTGAAGCAGGTACAAGAGTTCCTTTTATTACGTATTGGAAAGGGAAAATACAACCTGCAGTTTCAGATGCTATTGTTTGTCAGATGGATTTATTAGCTTCTCTTGCAAACTTAACAGGTACTGCAGAAACTACTACAGATAGTAAAGATATATTAAACACCTTGTTAGGTAAAAGTGATACAGGAAGAGATAATTTGGTAATTGAAGCTACAGGAAAAACAGCTTTAAGACGTGGAGATTGGGTATATATACCAGATTATAAAGGAAAAAACTTTAGAGAAAAAGTAAGTATTGAAGTTGGTAACTTTCCTTATGAGCAACTTTATAATGTAAAAGAAGACAAAGGGCAACAAAATAATTTAGCTGAATCTAATCCAGAAAAATTAGCAGAAATGAAAGCCATTTTTGTAAAGTTAAGAGGTGTCGATTTTACAAATGGAGTTAAAGAAGTACAATTTAGATAACTGAAAAGTTGTCTTAAACTTTTGTAATAGTTTTTATTAATAACAATTAGAAAGACATTTAATATCTCCTAGAGTTGTTAAATGTCTTTTCTTTTTTAATCTATAAATGATTAGTGTCCGATTGTTTTATTTTTATAAACCTTTTAAATCAAGGGGTTTAAGTGTTTTTTTTTTGATGATATCCTTGCTTTTTTAAAGTAAAATTATTGAGAAAAGGCAGACTAATTTTAATTTAAGTTACATCTCTTTGTCACGGAGTTAGAGTCAAGTCTTAATTCTAAAAGTGAAGCGGTCTTATGTCTTTTATCGGAGAATAATGTCTATAAATGAAAAAATACCAATTAAACGTTTTAAATTATGAAGATTAAATTAATTTTATGGGGTGCCTTTGTTTTTATAATTGCAATTTCTTGTGCACAAGAAAAAGAGAGTAAGAAAGTTTTGGTTAAACAGAAGCAACCAAATATCATTTATATTTTAGCAGATGATATGGGTATTGGAGATTTAGGAACTTATGGTCAAACAAAAATTTACACTCCAAACCTAGACCTTTTAGCTGAGAGAGGTATGAAGTTTACGCAACATTATAGCGGTTCTGCTGTTTGTGCACCTTCTCGTTCAACTTTAATGACAGGTCAACATACAGGCCATACGCCAATTAGGGGAAATAGACAGTTGGTAGAAGATGAAGAAGGTCAAGTTCCTTTGCCAAAAAACTCGGTAACCATTGCAGAAATTTTAAAAGAAGCAGGGTATGTAACTGGTATGTTTGGTAAATGGGGATTAGGTTTTGGAGAAGGAGATCCAAACAATCAAGGTTTTGATGAGTTTTACGGTTATAATGATCAAAAGTTAGCGCATCGTTATTATCCTCCTTATTTAAATCACAATCAAAAAATAGATTCTTTAGAGGGGAATGATTGGACACATAAAGTTACGTATTCTCCGGATAAAATTAGAGATCATAGACTTCAATTTTTAGAAGATAATAAAGATAAACCGTTCTTTGCTTATGTTCCTTTAGTATTGCCACATGTAGAACTTATTTCTCCAAACGATTCTATTTTTAAAATGTATGATGGTAAATTTAAAGAAACAGCTTATACCGCAGACAATAAATATACTTCAGATTATGGGTCAAATATAGTAGCTTATGAATATTCACCTTGTGATAAACCAAAAGCAACCTATGCTTCTATGGTAACAAGAATAGATGCCTATGTTGGTGAAATTATAGCAAAAATAGAAGAATTAGGGCTTACAAATAACACTATTATAATGTTTGCTAGTGATAATGGTCCATCTCCTGAAGGAGGAACGAATCCCGATTTTTTTGACAGTAATAGTAAGTTTAGAGGTTATAAAAGAGATTTGTATGAAGGCGGAATTAGAGCACCATTTATAGTGGTTTGGCCACATAAAATTGTAGCAGGAAGTGTAACAGATCATATTTCTACTTTTTGGGATGTTTTACCTACAATTACAGAGATTACGAATACTAAAAATCCGAAAGAAATTGACGGTATTTCTTTTTTGCCAACATTATTAGATAAAAAAGCACAAGAACAACACGCGCATTTATATTGGGAATTCAATATAAGAGGTGGTAGAAAGGCTATAAGAAAAGGAAACTGGAAAGGCGTTTGGAATGATATTAACAAAAAGAAACAAGGCGTTTTTGAATTATATGATTTATCTAAAGATGTTTCTGAAACTATAGATGTTGCTAGTTTACACCCAGAAATTGTGTCAGAATTAAAACAATTAATGGAAGATTCTAGTACCGAGTCCGTTCTTTTTCCTTTTAAATAGGAAAGGATTTTTTTAAGACGTAAATCAAAAGAAAAAGTAGTGGAAATTATTTTTGAATTTTAAAACTGTTTTTGACATATAATAACAAAATTAGTCTTCAAGAAAACAAACTTTTTATAATTACTTGCTTATTTTTAAGGCTAGTTAACTAAAAGGAATTTGTATTTACTAAAGGCATTATAAAAAATATCTGAAAATATGTTTTTACTCAAAATTTTATTTAAAATAGGAGCACCTTTTATGTTCCTATTTTGTTTTTCAGTAAATAGTTACACACAATCTTCAGGAATAAAAGGTGTTATTACTGATGAAACCAATACTCCTTTAGAAATGGTTTCTGTAGCATTAATAAGCCCTAAAGATGCTTCTTTTTTAAGTTATACAACTACAGATTTAAAAGGAACTTTCTTTTTAAAAGACATACCAAAAGATACCGTTATTCTTCAATTAAATTTATTGGGTTTTAAAACATTTTCTAAAAAAATGATTTACAAAAAACAGTTGATAGATTTAAAAACAATTGTTTTAAAAGAAGATGTTGGACTTTTAGATGAGGTTGTTATTACCGCGGTTGTGCCTATTCAAATTAAAAAAGATACGGTTAGTTTTAATGCAGATTCTTTTAAAGTTAATTTTGATGACAATATTGATGGTTTATTAAATAAGCTTCCAGGTATTGAAATGGAAGAAGGCAAAATTATTGCGCAAGGAACTACGGTTACTAAGATTTTTGTTGATGGAAAAGAATTTTTTGGAGGAGATCCATCCATCTTTTTAAAAAATATTTCTGCGGATGCAATTGCCAAAATTGAGATAATCGACAAAAATAGTGATGAAGCAGAGTTAACAGGTATTAATGATGGTAATAAAGAAGTTGTTATTAATTTTACATTAAAAAAGTCGAAAAAAAATAGAGGTTTTGGTAAGGTTGCAGCGGGTTTAGGTTTAGATAACCGATATTTTAGCAATCTAAATTACAATCAATTTAATTCTAAATCGCAATTGTCTGTAATTGGTAAGTTTAATAATATTAATGTTACGGGTTCTAATATTCAAGGGTTTTTAGAAAATGCAGATGGTATTGCAGATGATTCTAGTGATGATTCTGAAGACGATTTTATAAATCCTCAAAAAAGTTTAAGTGGCTTTTTAAAAACGGTAGTTACAGGTATTAATTACGGAAAAGAACTTCGAAAAAAGGAATCTTTTAACGTAGATTATTTTTATAACCTTTCTGAAAATAATGGTGTTTCAGATACAAAAAGAGTGTTCTTTTCTAATACCAATAACTTTAACTATAGTTCTAAAAACAAGTATTTGAATATTTCAGATAATCATAATTTGAACTTTAATTATGAGAATAAAGCAAATAAAACAAGTAGTTTACGTATTAAAGGAAAGTTTTTTTCAGACAAGATAAATTCTGATTTAATTAGAGAAGGTTTATTTTTTGACACAATGGATGAGTTGGTGACAACAAATACCAATACATCATCAAACTCAAATCTTAAAAAATATGGAAATCTAAATGTAGATTTTTACCGTAAATTACCCAAAAAGGGAAGAAGTTACAGCACAAGTTTTAAAGCTGTAATTAACAATTATACTAAAAACAATAATCAGAATACATTTATTGAAACAAACCTTAATAAAACGAATCCGTCTACCACTAATTTTGAAATTTTAAGAGATGAAGATTTGAGTTCTGCAGATATTTTAGTGAAAGTAAAATATACAGAACCTTTAGGAGGAAATCATTATTTTAATACAGAAGCATCTTCAGAAATTTTAACAGGAACAGAAAATACCAATCAAAATAGAAAAACAATAAAAACCACTACAATAGAAGACGCTATAGAATATTATTACAAATATTCTGAAAATAGTTTTAAAACAAAATTTTCTCATAGCTATAATAAATCTGATTTAAATATATCTACAGGTTTAGAGCTACAAACATTACATCGAAGTTTTGGAGAAGTTGATGAAATTCAATTTATCAGAGAAAAATTTTATCTAAACCCATCTTTATTTTTTCAATACAAACCCAAAAGAGGTCAGAAATTTAGATTTACATATCGAAAATATATAAAAGCACCGAGAGCAAATCAAGCAAATCCGTTTTATAATGATATAAATCCGTATGCAATTAATACAGGAAACCCAGATTTAAAAAACGAAAAAACAAACTCCATATCTGCCACAGCAAATGTGTATGATTTTAATTCGTCATTTAATTTTAATGGTAAAATTCAGTATTCAAATTCTACGGATGCAATTATTAGAAATGTAACTATAGATGATGAATATATTAGAACAATTAGTTATCAAAATAGTGGTGAAAAGATTCGTTTTAATGCCTTGTTAAACATTACTAAAAAAATAAATAGTTTAGGAGTAAGGTTGAGTCTTAAAAATAAATTTTCTAATAATGCTGCAAATTCAATTGTGAATTATGAATTAAATAATGTGGTTTCTAAAGATTATTTAACAAGTTTAATCCTTCAAAATAATAGTAAAAGAAAAGTAGATTTAAAAGCAGGTGCAACGTACGTTGTTAATAATACTAGTTTTTCTATAGAGAATAATTTAGATAGAAAATTTACCACCCAAAAATATTTTGGTATGGTAGATTTCGATTTTTCTAAAAGATTAAACGTAAACACACAATTCGATTATTTGGTGTATACAGATAATAAGTTTTTAATACAACAAGAAATACCTATTTGGAATGCTGCAATATCATACGCTTTAACACCTAAAAACAATATTATTAAATTGGTTTTAATAGATCTTTTAGATAAAAATATAGATGTTTATAGAAGAAGTACTTTAAATTATTTTGAAGAAACCAATTTGCAAAGCCTAGGACGTTACGTGGTGTTAAGTTATACTTTTAAGATAAATAGTGGTAAAAAGAAGATAAATAAGAGTCTAAAAACCTAGTTTATAGTACTTAATTTACGCTAAAATACATTTTCTGCATCTGCAAAAACAAATGTGTTTCTTTTTTTGTTCAATTTTACATAGAAATCATAAAGTAATATTTAACACGAAAAGAATATTTATGAAGTTATTAAAATATGTAACCGTTTTGCTGGTATGCTTATGTGTATTTACAAGTTGTAATAATTTAGAAAAAAAAGAGGATACGGCCAATTTTAAAGAAAGTTATAAAGGAAAGAAACCGAATATTATTTTTCTTTTAACAGATGATTTGGGGTATGGAGAGTTAGGTTCTTTCGGACAAAAAGAAATTAGAACCCCTTTTTTAGATTCTTTGGCTTCTGTAGGAAAACGTTTTACAGATTTTTATGCGGGTACTTCTGTTTGTTCTCCCTCTAGAGCTGTTTTAATGACTGGTTTGCATACAGGACACGTAAATATTCGAGGAAATAAAGGAGATGTAAATGGAAAGTGGGATCGAGTTGCTTTAAAGAAATCAGAAAAAACAATCGGAGAAATGTTGCAAAATACAGGGTATCAAACAGCAATGATTGGTAAGTGGCATTTAGGTGTGCCAGAAGATACTTCTACCTGGGCAAAAGGACGTGGTTTTGATTATGCCGTGCAAGAACAATGGGGAAAAGATGTTAATGGAAGAGAGATTGATGAACGCGTACATTGGGTAAACAACAATCAAGATTCTATTTTTTACAATTATAATAAACACAAATGTTTAGATGAGTTTAGAACAAATTTTGCGTTAGATTATTTAGATAAAAAATCGAATGAGAAACCTTTTTTCTTATACATGTCTTATAGAACACCGCATGCACATGAGTTGTTTTTAAGTGAAACAGATTTGTATGCAGATAGAATAGAAGAGTGGCCAGAAATAGAAAGAAGACATGCAGCTAGAATTACAATGTTAGATGCACAAGTTAAAAGATTGTTCAATAAATTAAAAGCAAGTGGTGAATTAGAAAATACCTTAATTGTTTTTTCTAGTGATAATGGTCCAACAGGTGAAAATCATCATGATTATAAATTCTTTAATAGTTCTGGAGATTTAAAAGGATATAAAAGAGATGTGTATGAAGGCGGAGTAAGAGTGCCAATGTTTGCTTATTGGAAAAATAAAATAGCAGAAGGAACAACAACAAATCATCCAGCAACTTTTTATGATATCATGCCAACATTTGCAGAAGTTGCAGAAACAACATCACCTAATAAAACAGACGGAATTTCTATTTTACCAGAATTATTAGATCAAGGAAATCAACAAAAACATGATTTTCTGTATTTTGAAATTCAAGTAGGAAGAAGTGTAAAAGGGTTTAGACAAGCTACACGTTTTGGAAATTGGAAAGCAGTAAGAATGGGCGATAATTACCACACAGAATTATATGATTTATCCGTAGATTTATATGAAAAGAATGATGTTTCTAAACAACACCCAGAATTGGTGGAAAAAGCAAATGAAATTCTAAAAAGAGAAAGTGTAAAAAATCTACATTTCCCATATTCTGGAGGAGTATTTAAATAACGTAAAAATGTGTAAACGTGTAATTGTTTAACCGAGTCTAGTCAATTACACAGTTAAACTTTTAAACAATTACGCAAATAATAAAATATATGAAATCAATTAAATTAATCACACTAACTACTTGTATTATTCTTACAATATCAGCATGTAAAAAGAATACAGAAAAAGTTGCTCAAGTTGAAGTGAAAAAAGAGCGACCAAATATTATTTGGATCATGGCAGAAGACATGAGTACCGATTTAGAAACGTACGGAATGCCAAATGTAAAAACGCCTCATTTAAACAAAATGGCAAATCAAGGAATTCGTTTTGATAATGCTTTTGTAACCAACCCAATTTGCTCACCAAGTAGGTCTGCGATGATGATTGGTACACATCAAGTAAAGACAAATTCGCACAATCACAGAAGTAACAGGGATGTTCCTTTAGATAGTCAGTTTAAGCCATTCACAAAATTATTAAAAGATGCAGGATACACTACTATTTTGGGTAATCATGCTGTAATGAAAAAAGGTAGAAAAATTGATGTAAACTTTAAACACGATCCAATTGGTAATTGGGATGGAAAAACAGAATTTGGTTTGTTTGATAAGTATGATACTTTCGAAAAGGAAGACCAACCCTTTTTTGCGCAAATTCAGTTGGTAGTTACACACAGAGGAGATTGGTGGGATGAAGTAAGAGAAAAATCGGAACATCCAGTAGATCCAAAAACCTTAACATTACCACCTTATATGGCAGATGATGCTGCAATTCGTTTAGATTGGGCTAAGTATTTAGACCAAATTGAGTACATGGACAATGAAGTGGGAATGATTTTTAAAGAATTGGAAGATAAGGGAATGGCAGACAATACTGTTGTTATTTTTATAGGTGATAATGGTCGTTGTAATATTAGAGGAAAAGGATATTTACAAGATCCAGGATTAAGAATTCCTTTTATTATCTATTACCCAAAACAATTTAAAGGAGGAGAAGTAAGAAAAGATGTAGTTTCTGCAACAGATATAACGGCTTCAATTGTAGATTTTGCAGGAATCGATGTCCCAAACTACATGACAGGGAAACCAATTTTCAATAATAATTTTGATAGAAAATATGTATATGGAGCAAGAGATTTATGGGATGAAATTGAAGAAAAATCAAGAGCTGTAACTTCTGGAGATTGGTCTTATATTAGAAATGACAAACCAGAAGTTCCTTATGATGCAGAACAAGCGTATTTAGAGTTTTATAGACCGGCAGTACATATAATGAGAAAATTGTACAAAGAAGGAAAATTGAATGAAAACCAAAAACCATTTTTTGAGCCTACAAAACCAAACGAAGAATTGTACAATTTAAAAGAAGATCCATTTCAACTACATAATTTAGCTACAAACGAAAAATATAAAGACGTATTAGAAGAATTAAGAGCAGAAACTGTTCAGTTTGATAAAGAAATGACGTTGGTAAGTGACACTTACAATCCGGTTGATGTTCCTGGACAACCTTTTGTAAAATGGTTTCGAAAAGAACACCCAAAAGCGTATCAAGATATGCAAAATGGAGTAGAAGTTGGTTATAAAAAGTATAGCCAGTTGTATAAAAAATCATTAAAAAAATAAGACAAAGAAGTATACTTTCTTACTGAAAAACCTTCGCGAACTTTGCGTTTAAATTAAAACAAAACCTATGAAGATCAATTTTATAAACACATTAAAATATTCATTTTTACTGATCATTGCCATCAGTTTAACTTCTTGTCAAGAAGAAGCTAATTATGAAGCAAAAGTTAATTTTAATAAAGGTTGGCAGTTTACCAAATTAGCTAAAACCACCGATTCAGATGCAGCTTTTAGTCAACCAAATTTCGATGCAACTTCTTGGGAGTCGGTAAGCTTACCACACACAACAAACATAGAACCACAAGTTGTAAATGACCAATGGCAAGGAATTGCATGGTACAGAAAAAGTTTTAACGTTCCTGTAAATCCATCTAAAAAGAAAGTGTTTTTAGAATTGGAAGCAGCCATGAATTTTTCTAAAATTTGGATAAACGGAACTTTAGTTTCAGAACATCATGGAGGTTATTTACCTGTAAAAGTAGATATTACAAACTATGTAGAAAAAGGAAATGATAACGTAATTGCTGTAAGATTAGACAATACAGACAACGATATTACAGGACCAAAACCATTAAAAAGGTTAGATTTTAATATGTATGGTGGTTTGTATAGAAACGCTTGGTTGCATTTTTCTGATAAAGTATATATTTCAGATCCTGTTTTGGCGAATAAAGTTGCTGGAGGTGGCGTTTTTATAACCTATCCAAAAGTTTCTAAAGCGGTTTCTGAAGTTGCTATAAAAACGCATGTAATCAATGAAGAAAAAGAAGCAAAAGAAGTTAAAATTGTTCAAAGTATCTTTTACAATGGGACTTTGGTAAAAGAACAATTAACTGTAAAAAGCATAGGAGCAGAAAATGATGTAGAAGTGCAACAAATATTTACATTAAACGATGCCAAATTATGGTCGCCCAAAGATCCTAATTTATATCAATTAGAAACGAAGATTTTTATTGATGAGAATGAAATTGATGCAGAAATAACAAATTTCGGAATTAGAGTTTTTACGTTTGATAAAGAAAATCAATTAGAAATTAATGGTGTTAAAACATTTTTAAGAGGGGTAAATCGTCATCAAGATTATCCGTTTATAGGATATGCTTTGTCTGATAATGCACAATATAGAGATGCTAAAAAGATTAAAGATGGTGGTTTCGATTATATCAGATTATCACATTACCCGCAATCTCCAGCTTTTTTAGATGCTTGTGACGAATTGGGTATTGTAGTGGTAGATGCCATTATGGGATGGCAATATTATAATGATACCGATGCTTTTAGAGAGTATTGCTACAGATCTGCATCAGAATTAATTAGAAGAGATAGAAACAGACCTTCTGTTTTGGCTTGGGAAGTTTCTTTAAATGAAACTAAAGAAATGACAGTTCCTTTTATGACAGAATTAAATAGAATTACGCATGCAGAATATCCTGGAGAGAATGTGTATTCTTGTGGATGGATGGATGATGTATATGATATTTATTTTCAAGCACGCCAACATAGAATTTTACATCCACATCCTTTAAAAGAGGGGCAGCCATACTCTGTTTCTGAGTATGGAGATTGGGAATATCATTCTAAAAATGCAGGTTTAAATCAAGATAATTTACCAAACTCTATGAGAGCCGAACTAAGTAGTCGTCAATCTAGAGCTAATGGAGAGGAAAGATTGTTAAACATGGCTTTCAATTTACAAGAATCGCATAATGACAATTTACACACGGTAGCATTTTCAGATAGTTATTGGGTAATGTATGATTATAACAGAGGATATCATCCAGATATTGAATATTCTGGTGTAATGGATCTTTTTAGATTGCCAAAATTCGGATATTATTTTTATCAGAGTCAACAAGGTACAGATGCTGCACATATTTTAAAATTAGCTACTTTTTGGAATGAAAAATCGCCTTTAGATGTGAGAGTATTTGCTAATGCAGATGAGGTTCAATTATTTTTGAATGATAAATTAATTGCGATACAAAAACCAGATCAGAATAAAAATACAGACAAATTAAATCACCCTCCATTTACATTTAAAGTATCTTCTTTTGAAGCGGGAACTTTAAAAGCGGTAGGTTTTATTAACGGAAAAAAAGTATCTGAAGATAGTATTACAACTGCTAAAGAGCCAACTAAATTAAAAATTTGGATTGATGAAAGCGGAAAGCAACCACAAGCAGGAGTTAACGATGTGGTGTTTTGTTATATTGCTGCCGTTGATGAAAACGGAACAATTAACACAGATTATTCAGAAGAGATAAACGTTACTTTAACAGGTGATTTAGAAATTATGAATCCAGATGCTATTAAAGCAGAAGCAGGTATTGCAACTGCATTAATAAGAGTAGGAAATTCTTTAAACGGAACTGTTTCTGCGGAAGCAAAAGATTTAAAATCTAACAATTATAGCTTTTAAGGAAAGTATTCTTTTTTAAGTCAATTTACCAAAAACGGAAAAGGTGTTCTTTATAATTTAAAGGATGCCTTTTTTGTTTTATTTTTTTAATTCATCACTTAAAGATTAACTAAACTTTAATTAACGGATAAATTATAATCATAAGAGGGTAATTTTAAATAAAGGGTGTACGTTAATTTTATTTTTCTTTGTAAGATTAAGTTTTAAAGCTTAATTTTTTAAAAAGAATAAAATGATTATAAAAAGAATATTATTCCTTAGTATCCCTCTTTTACTGCTAGCTTGTGGTAATCAAAAGAATGTTACAAAAGATGCCTCTGTTAAATCAGATACTAAAATTTTTCCTTTTTCAGACCTAACAAATACAGGTAATTGGGTTTTAAATACGGATGCTTCTGATGAATTTGAAGATGATACAATAGACGAGGATAAATGGTACATTGTTGGGAAGTTTAAAGACGGGAAACCTTTTTACAAGCATCCAGATTTGCCAAACAAAAAAGTTTGGAAAGGGCGAGCTCCATCTCAATTTTCAGGAAGAAATTACCGTTTAGAAGATGGCAAACTAATTTTAGAAACTCGTTGGGAGCCAGATTTTCCTTTTTCTGATGATGTGCAAAAACCTTGGGGTAAAAAAGAAGGTGAAGTTGCTAAATTCGAAAACTTAACAACAGCTTGTTTTATTGGTCGTAAATTCTTTAAATATGGCTATATGGAAATAAAAAGTAAAGCTGCAGATGCAGAAATTACAAGTGCTTTTTGGGCGATAGGAAATAAAACTGAATTAGATATTTTTGAACAATTTGGAGATCATAGACAACCTGTTAAAGAAGCAAATGGAAAAGACAGAGAGCTTTGGTGGTCTATACACGATTGGTCTAAAGAAGGGAAAGGTAAAAGTGTGTATACAGAGCATTTAGATTATGGTTTTAGAGTAGCAGATGATTTTCATGTATATGGAATTGAATGGAATGAAAACGGACTAAAATTATATGTAGATGGAGTATACAAAACCGGCGCAACAAAAGAACAAGTAGATGCGTATGCTAAAGAAAAAGGCTATCCTAACGGTTGGGTTATGGACGGAGCAATTTCTATTTGGTTAGATCAAGAAACGTTTCCTTGGCACGGAGTTCCAGATAGTAAAGAAGACTTAGAATTAAATAGTCCAGAGGGAGAAAAAGAGGACGGAGTTGTAGACTTCGAAATTGAGTATGTAAGAATTTGGCAAAAAAAATAATAGCAGTAATTAACCATTAACCTTAAATCAATATCATGAAAAAAATCATTTTAATATTATTATTAGTAGTATCATTTTCTGCTACTTATGGGCAAAATAAATTTCAAGAAAGACAAAATAAATACTTTGTAGAAGCAGCAGCGAAAGAATATAATTTAAACGAAGCTCAACAAAAAGAGCTTACAGAATTAAGAACAACAATGGTTGTAGCTTATGGAGAGTCTCAAAAAGAGGCAAAAGCAGGTACAATAACCAAAGAAGAAAAGAAAGCTAAAAACGGTGAAGCTAGTAAAGAATTTAACAATGGTGTTATTAAGTTAACAGGAAAAAATTACAAAGAATTGGCTCCGTTTTTTAAGAGAATGAGAGAAGAATTAAAAGAGGTTAAATAACTTTTTTTAGAACAAAAAAAAGGTTGCTTTCTAATTAATGATAGAAGGCAACCTTTTCTTAGTTTACAGCATCAATTTTATTATTAATAATACCATCAAATGAAAAAAATAGTAACTATTATTTCTGCCTTTTTTTTATTAGCAACAATTAGTTGTACTTCCACTAAAGATAAGAGCAATTCTAAAACAGTAGCAAAAACAACTTCAACTATTGAAACTCCTGCAAGACCAAACATTTTATTTATTTTATGTGATGATTTGGGATATTCAGATGTCGGTTTTAATGGATCTAAAGACATACCAACACCCAATTTAGATGCCTTGGCAAATAACGGAACTATTTTTACTTCTGCTTATGTAGCACATCCTTTTTGTGGACCAAGTAGAGCAGCATTAATGACGGGTAGATATCCACATGAAATTGGAGCTCAATTTAACCTACCTCCAAATAGTGGAGAAACTATTAAGAAAGGAATCTCTTTAGAAGAAACTTTTATTAGTAAAGTGTTAGATGAAGCAGGTTATAATACTGGTGCAATTGGTAAATGGCATTTAGGTTCTAATCCAGAATTTCATCCAAATGTAAGAGGTTTTGATGATTTCTTTGGTTTTTTAGGAGGAGGACATAATTATTTTCCAGAGCAATATAGAAAAGCGTATGCACAACAAGAAGCTAATGGAAATAAATTAATTTGGGATTATTTACATCCATTAGAGCACAATGGTAAACAAATAAAAGAAACAGAATATTTAACAGATGCCTTTTCTAGAGAAGCGGTTCGTTTTATTACAGATGCTGGTAAAAACGAAGATCCTTTTTTCTTATATCTTGCATACAATGCACCTCATACACCTTTAGAAGCAAAAGAAGAAGATCTTAAGTTGTTTTCTCATATAAAAGATAAAAAAAGAAGAACCTATGCTGCTATGGTGTATGCTGTAGATCGTGGAGTTAAAAGAATTTTACAATCATTAAAAGATTCTAATCAGTTAGAAAATACTTTAATTATCTTTTTAAGTGATAACGGAGGAAAAACGACTTCTGGAGCAACAAATTTTCCTTTAAAAGAAGGAAAAGGAAGTGCTTATGAAGGCGGTTATAGAGTTCCTATGTTTTTCAATTGGCCAAATGTTGTGCCTGCGGGGAATACGTTTAATGCCCCAGTTTCTGCTTTAGATTTTTATCCAACTTTAGCAAAATTAGCAGGAGCAGAAATTCCTACAGGAAAAAAACTAGATGGTAAAAATATTTGGGATAATTTTTTAATGAATAAAGATTCTTATAAAGATGATAATATTTTTGTGATGCGTCACAGAAATGGTTTTAGTGATGTTGGTGTTCGAAAAAATGATTGGAAAGCTGTAAAAGCATACAATCAAAAATGGAAATTGTTCAATATTACAAATGATATTGAAGAGAAAAATGATGTAAAAAATCAACATCCAGAAATCTTACAAGATTTAGTAAAAGATGCAGAAGATTGGAGTAAATTACATATTCAACCATTTTGGTGGCACAATGTAAAAACGGGTGTTGAATGGAAAAAAGATAATATGCCAAAGTTTGATGAAACTTTTAAATTAGATTAAAGGTTTATTTTGTTTTTTTATCAATGTTTATTGAATTAGTGAGTTAAAAATAGGAATTCAATTTCAAAAAATATTTTATTATATTTGTTAACAATGAAACTCGTATTAAAAAAATCTGATACCCCTGTAAATAAAAAACTAGACATTTATACAAGAGATGTTCCTTGTTTAGATGCTGCGTGGCATTATCATAAAGAATTCGAATTACTGTATATTTCTAAAAGTAACGGAATTCGTTTTGTAGGTGATAGTGTTGCTCCTTTTTTTGCAGGAGATTTAGTTTTGGTTGGGTCTTATCTGCCACATTTGTGGAGGAATGATCCTTCTTATTACGAAGAAGAAAGTACCAAAGAGGTAAAGACTATTGTAACTAAATTTACAGACGATTTTTTAGGAAATGAGATTCTTCAAATGCCAGATTTTTACAACGTAAAAAAAATATTAGAAGAATGTAAGTTTGGTTTGTCTTTTGGAGAAAATGTGAGTAAGTTTTTACATAACGATATTATGTCACTTCCAAGATTGTCATCAACAGAAAAGCACATTAAAATTTTAAGTATTTTACATAAATTATCTTTGGTTGATAAAAAAGATAAAACAGTTTTATCATCCTCAGACATGAGGCAGACAACAACCACTGAAAGTTCTGAGCGTATAGATACGGTTTTAAAATTTATATCAGATAACTATGCTTCTAGTATTAGTTTAGACGATATTTCTAATGTTGCTTGCATGACAACAAATTCTTTTTGTAGGTTTTTTAAAAAAATGACGAATAAATCATTTACCCAGTTTTTAAATGAAATTCGTATTCGAAATGCTTCTAGAATCTTGGTGCAAGAAAATTTACCAGTTTCAGAAATCTGTTATATTGTTGGTTTTAATTCAATTACTAATTTTAATAAACAATTTAAACAGATAATGGGTTCTACTCCAAAGAAGTTTAGAGAAGATATCTAGTCTCTTATTTCTTTTTTATTTAAGTACAATAACAGTTTTCCTTTATTTTATAAAGAGTATATTTTTTATCAATCACAAAATGGTAGCTTATGATAATAAGCTACCATTTGTGGTTAATATTAGCTTAATTCTATGCTAATTTATCATGTATTTTTGGCGTTAAACTAAAATATACATGTATTTAACAAAACTGCATTTTCCGACAACTTTTAAATATAGTGTTGCTTTCATGATGATATCATTATGGGGTTTTACTATAAATGGACAAACATTGCCATTCTCTGATCCTCAAAATACAGGAGATTGGATTTTAAACACTGATATTTCAGACGAATTTGAAGCAGCTACTATAAATGAAGATCAATGGTTAATTCAGGGTAGAAATGGAAAATATCAATCTAATTTTATAGGTAGAGTTCCTGCTCAGTTTTCTACAGATAATGCAATTTTAGAAGACGGAAAGTTGAAAATTCTTACAAAATGGGAACCAGATTATCCATTTACAAAAGATAATAGTGGCAATCAATTAGGTGTGTATAATGGAGTGTCTAAACCAATAACTACTGCGGCTGTAATTAGTAAAAAACAATTTCAATATGGATATATGGAAATTAAATCTAAAGCAGCAAATGCAGAAATAACAAGTGCTTTTTGGACTACAGGTCCAGGACCAGGAAAACCAGGTGGAGCAGCTGAATTAGACATGTTCGAAATGTTTGGAGGTCATAAAACCAACGACGCTTGGAAAAAAAGGTTAAAGCTTAATATTATCAGTTGGGACCCAAATAATGAAATTTTTAAAGAACAAAAAGAACTTGGTAAAATAGGTACAACACATACAAGAAATATACAAGCAGCAAATAATACAGCAGATGATTTTCATGTATATGGTTTTGAGTGGACTGCAGAATATATAAAAGTTTACATTGATGGTGTTTTACATCCAGATGGTACAATTTTAAAATCTGTTTTAACAAAAAACGGAGCAGAACCAGATAGATGGGTAACAGATGTTCCTTCTTGGATTTGGTTTGATTCTGAAACTTTCCCTTGGTTAGGTTTGCCAGATGCTTCAGATTTGCAGACTCCAGCAGAATATCAAATAGAATATATTAGAGTTTGGCAAAAACAAACAGGTAAAATATCTATTATTGGAACTACTGATGCTATTGAAGGAACTACTGATGGAAGTTTTAAAGTAGCATTACCAAACGGCGAGATTGCTACAGAAGATATTAATGTTACCTATTCAGTGGATGGAAGTGCAACGGAAGGAACAGATTATACTACAATACCAAGAACAGTTACTATAGCAAGCGGAACGAATTCATCTGAAATAATTATTGACGCTGTTGAAGACGGAATTGAAGAAGATCCAGAAACAGTTACCATTACTTTACAGTCTTCTAGTTCTAAAACAGTAGATACAACTGTAGTGAGTATTTCTATATCAGATTTTGTTGCATCTACAACGTTAACGGCTGGAGACATTGCAATAGTAGGTTGGAAATCTGTAAGCGGAAAGCTTGCGTTTATGCTTTTAAAAGATATTAGTGCAACAACAAAATTATCAATTTCTAATAGGTCTTGGAGCAATGCTTCTAATGGATTTATAGGAGATTTTACGGTTGATGATATTTGGACTTGGACTGCAGGAAGTGAGTATAAAACTGGAGATATTTTGATGTTAGATTCAGACGGACAAATTAAACAAGTTGTTGGTAATACTGAAGTTGTCGTAGGTACAACTGCTCATGATTATACAGGGAAAGTAGATCAAACAAGTGATGGCGATTTTGATATCTCGGTAAACGGAGAAGGAATCTTGATTTTTCAGGCAGATCCTTTTGCATTACCAACAAACGGAAATTCGACAGCGTGGATAGCGGGTATAAATACTTCTCAAGGTTGGGGAGTTGGTGGAGGGAATTCCTATAGCGAATTACCATTTGCCTTAACAAACGGCATAAATGCAAATAGTGTTGGAGAGAAACACGATTTTGGCGTTTATAAAGGTGCTTTATCTGGCACACCTACGCAATTAAGAGCAAGTATTAATAATGCAAGTAATTGGATTTTCTCTGAAGATACAACCTACAATTTGTGGTCATTCAATAAAACGATTAATGATACTGCAGGAGATATTGGTATTGCTGGTACTTTGCTTGTATCAACGCAATCTAAAGGTCAATTTACTATTTTTCCTAACCCAGCAAATGAGGAACTTTCTATTAATTTTGGAGAGGCACAACAGACTTTAGAAATAGAGATTTTTGCGGCCTTAGGGAAATCAGTAAAAAAAGTAAAGGAAAGTAATGTTCTTAACTCTAAGTTAAGTGTTTCTAACCTATCATCAGGAACCTACATTCTATCAATTATATCAGAAAATACGAAACAAACTAAAAGAATCATTATTAAATAGAAACTGAAACTATGAAAAACAATTACTTTAAATATTATATATTCTTTTTTACAATCCTAATTTCGGGGAGTAACTATGCGCAAACGCAAGGAACAAAACCAAACATCATAGTAATTTTAGCGGATGATTTAGGCTATGGAGATGTAGGTTTTAACAGAGATGGAAGTTTTCCTGAAGACAGAGGAGTGATTCCAACACCCAATATAGATGCTTTGGCAAATAACGGAGTTGTTTTAAAAAATGCACACGTTGCCCATCCATTTTGTGGACCAAGTAGGGTTGCCATCTTAACAGGTATGATGCCTCACAGAATTGGCGCACAATATAATTTACCTAATGATATTACATCTACTTTAGGTGTGCCCACTAATGAAACTTATTTTTCTACAGTACTTAAAACTGCTAATTACAACACAGCTGCTTTTGGTAAATGGCATTTAGGTTTTAAAGATGGAGCTTATCAGCCTTTAGATAGAGGATTTGATTATTTCTTTGGTTTCTTAGGAGGTGGAAAAAATTACTTCGAAAGTGTTTATGAAGATGGTTTTTATAACAGATTAGGAGGTAGCAATCCTGTTACAAACGAATATCAAGATCCAATTTGGAGAGATAGAGGTTATGTTGCAGAAAGTGAATTTAGTGATGCTGAAAATGAAGATTACTTAACAGATTTGCTTACAGATGAAGCAATTCAGTATCAAAATAGTGTGAGTGGTTCTACAGAACCGTATTTTATGTATTTATCTTACAATGCACCACACACTCCTTTACAAGCTCCGGCCGCAGAAGAATCTCAGTTTAAATTAGACAATCCTAATTTTGAAAGCTTAATTAGAAATAGTCCATACATTACAGAATCTAACCCTGTAAATAAGGAATCTGATCCTGTTAAGAAAGCAGAATTGATAGAAAAGTTTGTGCAAGCTCGTATTACCTATGCTACAATGGTAACCAATATGGATACCAATATAGGAAAACTTGTTACAGAACTTAAAAAAGACATGACTAAATTTAACAATACGGTTATTATATTTTTAAGTGATAATGGTGGTTATACACACAGTAAAGGTGCTGTAAACTGGCCCTTAGATGCAGGAAAAGGAAGTGTAAAAGAAGGTGGACATAAAGTACCAATGTTTGTGCATTGGCCAGATAAAATTACAGGTGGTGCTACGTATAATCATCAAATTAGCTCTTTAGATTTGTATCCAACTTTAGTTGGTTTAGCAGGAGCAACTGTACCTACAGAAAAAACTATTGATGGGGTAGATTTTATGGATAAGTTAATTGCAGGACAAGATGCAAGACCAGATGATGGTATATTGTTGATGAGACCACAAAATGGGTTCCATAATGGCGGAATTGCTTATGACAAATGGAAAATTGTAAAAACAGCAAATGGTGGTCAGTGGAATTTATTTGACATTTCTACAGATCCGGGAGAAGAAACTAACGTTAGAAATAGCGAGCCAAATGGAGATGAAATTGTGCAAACTATTTTAGACAATGCAATTGCAAAAGTGGTTGATTTTAAAGATGTAAAACCTGCCTGGTATGATAATGATAATGAAGACGTAGATGGAGATGGAGTAGGAGACGGTCATGTACATAGTTTTCTTTGGGAAGACGGAACTTTACCTGGTTATGACAGACTTTTTGAAACTCCATTATTAAAACTAGAAGGAGAATTGAGTGAAATTACAATAGCTAAAACTACAGATGCTATAGAAGGAGGAGTAAATGGTGTTTTTACAATTAGTTTACCAGAAGGGGTAAATGCTACCGAAAATATAGACATTACGTATACTGTAAGTGGCGTTGCAACTGACGGTACAGACTACACATCATTATCTGGAACAACTACTATTTCTAATGGAACAAACGCTGCTCAAATAATTATTGATGCTGCAGAAGATGGATTAGAAGAAATAAGTGAAACGGTTATTATTACATTAACAGCAACAACTTTTGGTAGTATAAAGAATGCAACTGCAGAAATTAATATTTTTGATGTTATTGCGTCTACAACTTTAACTGCAGGAGATATTGCAATTGTAGGTTGGAAATCTGGTAAAGGGAAATTGGCATTTATGCTTTTAAAAGACATTAGCGCAACAACCAAGCTATCTATTTCTAATAGAACTTGGAACAATGCTTCAAATGAATTTACAGGAGATTATAGCGTAGATGATATTTGGACTTGGGCTGCAGGTGCAGCTTTTAATACAGGAGATCTTTTTATTTTAGATGATGATGGCCTGGTTAAACATGTAGTAAATAATGCAGAAGAGGTGGTAGGTACAACTACTCATGATTATACAGGGAAAGTTGCGGAAGCAAGTGATGGAGATTTCGATTTTTCTGTAAATGGAGAAGGTATCTTAATTTTTCAAGCAGATCCATTTGCGCTTCCAGCGGATGCAAATTCAACTGTATGGATAACAGGAATAAATACTGCTCTAGGATGGGGTAACGGAGGCGGAAACTCTGCTTGTGAATTACCAACAGCTTTAACCAATGGAGTAAATGCTAATACTGTAGGTAAAAAACATGATTTCGGAGTTTATACAGGTGCTTTATCGGGTACGTCATCGCAATTAAGAGCAAGTATTAATAATGTTAATAACTGGTCGTTTTCTGAAGATACAGCATACAACTTGTGGAGTTTTGATAAAACCTCTAGCAATACTTCAGGTAATATTGGTACAGCAGGTACTTTAAGTACGACAGATCAACTTTTAAAAAAATTAAGTATTTTTCCAAATCCTTCTGGCAATTTTTTAAACGTAAATTATAGCGGAACTTTAAGTGAATTAGAAGTCGAGATTTTTACAGCGTCTGGTAAGTCGGTTAAAAAAGTAAAAGAAACCAATGCAAATAACCCAAGAATAGATGTTTCTAATTTATCGTCTGGAATCTATATTATAAAAATTAAAACAGACGAAAACCTTCTCATTAAAAAGATCATTAAATTATAATTAAGAGATTTTTTTTTCAACTAAGGACTCGCAATATTTATTGCGAGTTTTTTTGTAAATAAACCTTGTATCAACTTGTAGTTGTAAAAATAAAACAAGTTTTTATGTGGTTAATTTAACATATAATTAAGGTAAATTAGTGTCAACAAGAGGTAAGATTCATAAAAATAAGGTGGTTTATTTTTTGGAAATTTGAATAATGAATTGATTTTTTATCAAATTCATAATTTATAATAATTCAAAAAACCAAATAATTATGAGAAAAAAACTATTTTTTGATAATGGTTCTTATCTATCCTTAATACAACAATTTAGGGTAATCGGGCTATTACAAATTTGTTTAATCACCTTTCCAATGTTTGCCAACGCAAGTTCATTTGAAATTAGTGAAAACAATGTAAATGACGTAACGTTTCAGCAAAACATTACTGGAACAGTTTCAGACGAAAGCGGACCAATACCAGGAGTGAGTGTTCAGGTAAAAGGAAGTTCTAAAGGTACTGTAACCGATTTTGATGGTAATTATTCTTTATCAGTAGAGGATGCAAATGCTATTTTAATATTTTCTTACATAGGTTATAAAACACAAGAAGTACCTGCAAATGGTAAGGCTACTTTAGATATAACTTTAGTTGCAGATGTGGCAAATTTAGATGAAGTAGTTATTGTTGGTTATACCTCTAAAAAACGAGGAGAATTAACAGGTTCTGTAAGTACTTTAAAAGCTGCAGATATAGAAAATACTTCTAATAGAGAGGTTGCTAAATCTCTTTCGGGTAAAGTAACGGGTGTAATTATATCAGATAGAGGTGGTTATCCTGGTTCAGATGGAGATGTTTCTTTATTGATTAGAGGACAATCTACATTAAACAACAACGCACCTTTAATTTTAATTGATGGTGTACAAACTGGTATTGGTACATTTAATCAATTAGCACCACAAGACATTGCTAATTTAAGTGTTTTAAAAGATGGAGCAGCAGCTATTTATGGTAATAGAGCAGCAAATGGTGTAATTATAGTAACTACAAAAAGAGGAACGTCTGGTAAGCCAAAAGTAAAATTATCTACCTCTTATAGTGTTTCTTCATTTTCAGCATTTCCAGACTTAATGTCTTCAGAACAATATGCAATTTATGAAAATGAAATTGCAGAAAGAAAAGGATTAGCATTACCTAATTCACAAGCAGATATAGATAAATATGCAGCAGGGAATGATCTGCTAAATTACCCAAATACAAACTGGGCAGATTTAACATTTGCAAAAACAGCTCCAGAAACTAGAAATTCTATTTCTATTTCAGGTGGAAGTGAAAATGTAAAATATTTTGTAAGTGGAGATTTAATGAGTAGAGAAGGGATGTTTGCTTCTGGAGATTTAGATTTTAATCAGAGTCAATTGCGTTCTAATTTAGATATTAAATTAACAGACGATATCAAATTAAGTGTAGATGTATCAGGTCGTTTTTCAGAAAACAACCAACCTGGTGTAAATGCAGGTTTTATTTACAAGCACATATATGCAAACTTACCTACAGAAGTAGGTGTGTATCCAAACGGTTTACCTGCTTGGGGAGGAGAAAATGGAGCAAATCCATTAGTTATGTCTAGCAATCAATCTGGTTTTACAAAACAAAATAATAACGATTTAAGAGGTCGTTTTGCCATCGATTGGAAATTAGATAAAATAACTAAAGGCTTAAGTTTTAATAGTTATGTAGGGGTTAGAAAAATGAATTACGATCAGAAGTCATTTTATACTCCATGGACAATCTATAAACTAGACCAAACTAGTGGAGACTATAACCCAGAAACAGGTTTTTCTCAAGACGGACAACAAAATATATTAAGAGATACTTTTTGGAAATTTGAAGAAACGTTATTCAATGCTACTATTAGATATAGTACTACTATAAATGATGTACACTCTTTAAATGGTTTTATAGGATATGAGCAACAGACATCAGAAACCAATAGTTTTTTTGGACAGAGTGGTAATCTACCATCAACAGACCTTCCTTATTTATTTGCAGGAGATCCGAGCAATCAACTTACAAACGGATCTGCAAGTGAAGATGCTTCTTTAAGTTATCTAGGTTCTTTGTCTTATGATTATGATAAAAAATATTTTATAGACGCAACTTTACGTAGAGATGGTTCTAGTAGATTTAGTTCAGACAATAGATTTGGTACTTTTTATAGTGTTGGAGGTTCTTGGGCTATAGGAAAAGAAAAATTTTTAGAAAATGTTTCTTGGTTAAACGCTCTTAATTTAAGAAGTAGTTATGCCGTAATGGGAAATGATAGAATAGGGGGGTTCCAATACTTATCTCAATATTCTTATGGAGGAGATTTTAGTAATAATAATACCAATGTAAGACCAAATTATTATGCTTTTGGAGAAAATGGAGTAGTTGCAAATGGTTATAGAACTGGTGTTGCGCCAAACCCTAATGTAACTTGGGAAACTGCTATTATGAAAAACTTTGCCGTAACATTTCAAATGTTTGACAGCAGATTGTCTGGAGAAGTAAATTATTTTTATCAAAACAGAAAAGATATTTTAGTAGACAATGGTGGTGAAGTTCCAGAATTTACAGGAGTACAATTACCAGATGAAAATTTAGGACAAGTAGATAGTTATGGTGTAGAGGTTACTTTAGGTTGGGCAGATAAAATAGGAGAAGTAGGTTATAACCTAGGTTTTAATTTAACGCAAGCTAAAAATGAAGTAATTTATTTACCACAACCAGTAAACACTCCAGCTGCTTTAAGACAAGAAGGGATGCCAATTGGTTCTTATGTCGTAGCGCCAACAGCAGGAATTTTTAGAGATCAGGCACAAGTAGATGCAACTGCTGTTAAAAAAGCAGGAACGGTAGAAGGTGAACCAATTTATTTAGATACCAATGAAGATGGTAAAATAGATGATGGAGATTTTATTAGAATAAGTAGTTCTAACGTACCAGAAATACAATACGGTATTACGGGTGGGGTAAATTATAAAGATTTTAGTTTAAGTTTTTTATTACAAGGACAGGCAAAAGCAAAAGCATTGGTGTTTTTCGACCAAGACGGAGGTAAACCTAGTCATGTTTTTAATGACAGATGGACGCCAGACAATAGAGATGCAAGATACCCAAGAGCTTTTGGTTTAAATGATGAATACAGTAGTATTCAAAACGGACAACCAGATAATTTTATTGGTGCAGATTTGTGGTTACATGATGCTTCTTTTTTAAGATTAAAAGAAGTGGAATTAGCATATACAATAACAAAAGAAAAAGCAAAGTTTGCAGACATTAGAGTCTTTGCAAGAGGTTTTAACCTGTTAACAATGTTTTCAGATATTGAAAAGTTAGGTTTAGATCCAGAAGCTGCTGGGTATAATAACTTTAGAGGATCTACATATCCTTCTTTAACGATGTACACAGTTGGTTTAAATTTTACTTTTTAATATAAAAATAGAAATAATGAAAAAAATAAAATTAATATACTTATTTGCAGCAATCGGGTTTTTCTCAATGACGAGTTGTGAAGATGTTTTAGATACAGATTCTTTAGGTTCATACCCTAATGATTTAATTTTTAGTGATCCGGCACAGTTAGAAAAGGTAGTGTATTCTGCTTATAATAGTACTGAAAGTTGGGGTTTAAATAAATCTATTTGGTGGGCGAGAAGGTTTAATGTTGAAGTGGGGTCTTTTGAAGCTAAATTTAATTTTAATGATTTAGATAGACTTAGAATTAGAGGAAATGGATGGACTGCTCTAAATCCAGGAGATTTTAATAATAAATGGAGAGACTATTTTTTGTTTATCAATGAAATTAATCAATTTTTAGACAATGTAGATGAAAGTGAAGCAATGAAAACAGATGCAGATCAGGTAAATATTTTAAAAGCTGAAATGCAATTTTTAAGAGCGAATCTTTATGCGAAGATGATTAAGATGTTTGGTAGCTTACCTATTTTTGATACGGCTTTTGGCTTAGGTTCAGAATTTAATCTGCCAAGAAATTCTTATGAAGAATGTGTTGCTTTTATTGTTAAGGAATTAGATGAAGCAGCAGCTGTTTTACCTGTAACAAGACCGGCGTCAGAATTTGGTAGAGCTACAAAATTAGCAGCATTAGCAGTAAAGTCTCGTACTTTATTATTTGCAGCTAGTAAGTTACACGATCCTGCTACATTGCCTAACGGTCCGTTTTACGACTATGCAAAAGCAACAAAATGGCAGGATGCAGCCGATGCAGCCAAAGCTGTAATTGACTTAGTTGGTGGTAGAGATTTAATTGCGACTCCAGATGCAGAAGCGTATCAAAAATTGTTTTTATCTGCAAACCAAGACATTCTTTTTGCTAGACCTTACGGAGAAACTTTATATGATTTTGGTTTAGATGTAAACTCATTACCAGATCAAACACAATCGCCAAGTGGTTATGGAGGATGGGGTTTATCGTCTCCAACACACAATTTTGCTTTAGAGTTTAATATGGCAGATGGTTCTACTACAAGTGGTGTTTCTTTTGATGCTGCAGATCCAAATGCAAATAGAGAAATGAGATATTATGCAGACTTAAATTATCAAGGAGCTACGTTTAGAGGTAGAACTGTAGATTATTCATTGTCAGATTCTATAGGGGTTGCACCTAATAGAGTACCAGCCTTTCCTCATGGATTGGATTCTTCAGAAGGATTAGGGAATGTCCGTCATTCTTCAAAAACGGGATACAATATTAGGAAATTTCAAGATGAGAGTCTTGTGACAACAACAGATGTATCTGCAGGTCGTCCTTATATATTATACCGTTTGGCAGAAGTGTACTTAAATTATGCAGAAGCACAAGCAGAATTAAACAATGATTCAGAAGCGAAAATTTACTTAAACAAAGTTTCTACACGAGCATTACAGCCTGAAATTACAGTAACGGGAGATGCACTAAAGGAAGCTATCAAAAGAGAAAGACGTATAGAACTAGCTTTTGAAGGTCATAATTTTTGGGATGAAAGAAGATGGATGAATCCTGATAATTTAGGTTTCGATATTAAAGGATTAAAATGGAAAAAGGAGGTTAGTGGAGTTTTAACGCATACAGAATATAGTGTTGTTACTAGACCTTGGTTTGATAAGCAATATTATTTACCAATTCCTAATCAAGAAATACAAAAAGCACCTGCATTGCTTCAAAATGACGGGTATTAAAACTTATTTTAGTGTAAGCTAGAATAATTTGAATTTGATTTGAGAAAATGCTGAAGATAACTCTTCAGCATTTTTATTATAAACAATTTTTTTATAAATAGAAACCCGTAAGGTAAAATAGGGTTAAGAGTTGGTAAATTTAATTAACAGCTTCTTTCTAAATTATACTTACTTTGTTTGCTAGCAATATTACTGTTTATAGTATCTTACTATTCAGGGAATAATTAACTAAACGAATTAACTAATATGAGCAATTTTAAAAAAAATGCCTTTTTATATTCTACAATTGTAGCCTTAGGAGGTTTTGTATTTGGACTTGATGCGGCCCTAATATCAGGAGCCTTTAAATTTATCACAGCAGAGTTTAATTTAAATGAATGGCAAGTAGGGTCTTTAGGTTTTGGACCTGGAATTGGAGTTTTAATTGCATTGCCATTAGCAGCTTGGTCTAGTAATAAATACGGACGAAAAGCGACCTTAAAAGTTATTGCAGCAATGTATTTAATATCTGCTTTAGGTTCTGCATTTGCACCTACTTTTATTACGTTGTTTTTAGCTCGTTTATTAGGTGGTTTGGCATTTAGCTCAATTACTTTAGCAGCAATGTATATTGGCGAAATTGCTCCAGCAGAAGGAAGAGGTAAGCTCGTTTCTATGACACAGATTAACATAGTTGTAGGTTTAACAGCTGCTTATTTTATTAACTATTGGTTACTGCAAGCAACTACTTCAGATGCAGAATGGGTTACAACTTTAGGACTTAAAGAATATACTTGGAGATGGATGTTAGGAATAGAGATTTTACCAGCTTTAATATGGTTTGGATTATTGTATATGGTTCCAAGAAGTCCTGCGTGGTTAATTTACCAAGGTAAAGAAGATGAAGCGAAACGTACTTTGTCTAAGGTAATTCCTGAAATTGAAATAGACGCTCACATTACAGAAATGAAAGTAAGTGTGGCAGAAAGTAATCAAGATAGATCTGTTGGATCTCAAATGAAGGAGATTTTTAGTGAAAAAATGACTATTGTTACCATTATAGCTTTTACAATGGCAATTGTACAGCAATCTACAGGTATTAATGCTGTTTTAACGTATGCGCCAACAGTAATGGAGCAATTAGGTTTAGGGGAACAAGCAGCTTTTCAACAAGCAATTTGGATTGGATTGGTAAGTATTGTTTTTACTGTTTTGTCATTGGTTTTAATTGATAAATTAGGAAGACGTCCAATGATGATTTGGGGCTTGGTTTGGGTAATTTTAAGTTTAGGTATTTGTGCGTATGGTTTTGGTTCGGCAAAATATGAGGTTACAAACAAAGCTATTTCAGAAATGGCTCATATTCCTAATATTAATAAGTTATCATCTCTAGTTGGGGAAACATATCCTACAGATATCGCGTTTAAAGAAGCCGTAAAAAGTGTAATGGGAGACGTTTCTGCAAGAGATAATTCTAGTGAGTTTTTACAGAAATCTGCAGTGTTAAATGCTACTTTAATTTTATTAGGTATTTTAAGTTTTATTGCAGCTTTCCATTTTTCTGTTGGTCCAATTATGTGGGTGTTACTTTCAGAGATTTTTCCAATATCAGTAAGAGGAATTGCAATTCCGTTTTTTGCACTTTTATCTAGTACAATTAGTGCCTTAACACAATTTTTATTTCCATGGCAACTTGCTAATATGGGAGCCAGTACCATCTTCATGTTTTACGGAGCAATCGTTTTTGTCGGGTTATTAGTATTGTATAAATTCTTACCTGAAACAAAAGGGTTAACGATTGAAGAAATTCAAGCGAAGCTTCAAAGGAAATAATAAAAAAGTAGGTTAACTAAAAACAAAATTATACATGAAATATCAAAAAATATATTTATCAGCTTTTCTTTTAGGGACATTCACTTTTCTAAGTGTTGGATGTGAATCACCTAAAAAATCAACAGAAACAAAAGAAACTACAGTTGTAACTCAAAGATTTTTACCTTTTTCTGATCAAGAAAATAAAGGCGGATGGATTTTAAACGAAGAAATAAGTGATGAATTTGAAGGCACTGAAATTGATACTACAAAGTGGTTTGTAGAAGGACAAAATGGCGATTATTATATTTGGAAAGGTAGAGCTCCGTCTCAATACGCACCACATAACGTAGTTGTAGAAAACGGGAATTTAATCTTAAAAACACAATGGGAACCAGATTATAACTTTGCTAAAGAAACTTATGCTGATGGCGCAAATAAAGATACGTATGGAATTCACGAAGGAAAACCTTTACCAGTTACAACAGCAGCAATTGTTAGTAAAAAGAGATTTTTAAATGGGTATATGGAAATAAAATCGAAAGCGCCACATGCAGCAATGACAGCGGCATTTTGGGCTATTGGTTTTGAGCAAGAATTAGATATGTACGAGCAATTGGCAGTACCAAAAATAGCTAAAGAAGGTTCTATAGATAAGCATATGAATAGAACTGCAATTCATGATTGGAGTCCACCGTCTACCAGACCAACAAAAGCTTTTGGTTTTGATGAAAAACTAAATTATGTAACATCAGAAGGGTTTCATGTATATGGCGTAGAATGGGGAGAAGATTATTTGAATATTTATAGAGATGGTAAATTTATTCATGGGTTTACTCAAGATGAATTAGGTACAGATTGGGTATTGAATAATCCGATGGAAATTTGGGTAGATTCAGAAATTTTTAAATGGTTGGGTGTTCCTCATAAAGAAGAATTACCAGCAACTTTTGAAGCTGAATATGTAAGAGTTTGGCAAAAAGAATCAGATAATTTATTGGCAAAAGACAGAGCTTTTTATGGTTTTGAAGGTCCTATTTTATTTGAAGAAAATCCAAAGCCATTAAAGATGGTTCCAGAAGATGCAACTGCAAATGAATATCAAAATTTTTGGCTTTTTAGTGAAGGGGCAGAAAGATATTTAAAAATTACAGAAGGACATTATGCAAGTGGTGTAGAAGCATTACAGTTTTTTGGATATGGTAAAAATGATTCATTGAATGTAGAAAAAGTAATAGCAAAAACACCAGAAGGTTCTTTAAAACTTCCTGTAGGAGATTATAATTTATCAATGAAGGTTTGGTTAGATCAAGGTAGAATTACAGATTCTATCCATGTTACTTTAATGAATCCAAAAATGGAACTAACTTTTTCTGGTTTAAAAAAACTAGAGAGAAAACAATGGGTTACGGTAGAAAAGAAAGTTTCAAGACAAGCAGCATCCGCAGTTAATGATGGAATGATTATAGAAATTAGAAAAGAAGATTTACCTGCAACAAAAGCAGCTAAATTATACATAGACGATATTGAAATTAAAAAAGCTAATTAAGAATCTATATTTTTAGATTCAACGAATTCAATTTAAGATGAAAAAAAGTATTCTATTTATTTGTATGGCAATGGCAATGGCTAGTTGTGCTCAAAAAAAGCCAAACATTATTTTCTTGTTTTCTGATGATGCAGGGTATGCCGATTTTGGTTTTCAAGGAAGTGACGTAATGATAACACCTAATTTAGATAAGCTTTCTAAAGAAGGCGTAAAGTTTACGCAGGGTTATGTAACAGATGCTACTTGTGGACCTTCTAGAGCAGGATTAATTACAGGGAAATATCAACAAAAATTTGGGTATGGAGAAATAAATGTCCCTGGTTATATGAGTGAAAACTCAAAGTTTTTAGGAGATGATATGGGATTGCCTTTAGACCAAAAAACAATCGCAGATTATTTAAAAGAATTAGGATATACAAGTGCTGCCTACGGAAAATGGCATTTAGGTAATGCAGATCGTTTTCATCCTTTAAAAAGAGGATTTGATGAGTTTTATGGTTTTAGAGGTGGTGCAAGAAGTTTTTTTCCAATCAAAAATTTTAAAGGCATTCATCATGACAATAAAATGGAAAGAAATTTTGGTCATTTTGAAGAACCAAAAGGATATGCTACAGATGTTTTTGCCGACGAAGCAATTTCTTTTATCGAAAGAAATAAAGACAAACCATTTTTTATCTATTTAGCCTTTAACGCAGTGCACACGCCTATGGAAGCTACTCCAGAAGATATGGCAAAGTTTCCTAATTTAAAAGGAAAGCGTCAACAAGTGGCAGCAATGACATTGGCATTAGATCGTGCTTCAGGTAAGGTTTTAGATAAGTTAAAAGAACTAGGTTTAGATGATAATACAATTATTGTTTTTTCTAATGATAATGGAGGCCCAACAGATAAAAATGCCTCTTTAAACCTGCCTTTAAGTGGAACAAAATCGAATCATTTAGAAGGAGGATTAAGAGTTCCTTTTTTAATAAAATGGCCTAAAAAATTAAAATCAAATCAGGTGTATAATTACCCAGTAAGTACGTTTGATTTATTACCAACATTTTATGCTGCTGGAGGTGGTGATGTTGCAGATTTAGATGCGGTAGATGGTGTAGATTTAATGCCTTTTATTAGTGGATCTGACAGTGCAAGACCACACGAAGATTTATTTTGGAAAAAAGAAACGCGTGCTGTTTATAGACATAATGATTGGAAATTAATCCGTTTTGCAGATAGACCAGCAGAATTATATGATGTTTCTAAAGATTTAACAGAGCAAAGAGATTTAGCTTCAGCAGAACCAGAACGTTTAAAAAGCATGTTTAAAAAGTTATTTGAATGGGAATTGACCCTAGAGCGTCCGATGTGGATGTTAAAACAAACTTTTGAAAAATATGACATTGATAGAATGGATCGTTATAGAACTCCGGAGTTGGTAAAAGAGGAAATGAAAAAATATAATAAAAACTAAATACAAAAATATAATAGAATGATACAATTTAAGAAGTATACATTTATCGCTTTATTCGGTTTGTTAGTGCTTGCAAATGTTAGTTGTGCGCAAAATAAATCAGCAGTAAAAGTTAAAACAGAAATAACCTCTCCAATGCCATTTTCTGACCAACAAAATGAAGGAGGTTGGGTTTTAAATGAAGCGTTAAGCGATGAGTTTAAAGGAACAGAAATAGATACGGTAAAGTGGTTTGTAGAAGGTTTAAATGATAAATATTATATTTGGAAAGGACGAGCTCCTTCTCAATTTGTTGCTAAAAACGTTATTGTAGAAAATGATAAATTGAAGTTAAGAACTGCTTGGGAACCAGATTATCCATTTATTAAAGAAAGCTACGCAGATGGTAACATGGGGTCATCTCAATATGGTATTTATAAAGATGGAACACCAATGCCAGTTACTACAGCAGGTGTTTTAACCAATAAACGTTTTTTATACGGTTATATGGAGGTGAAATCTAAGGTTGGTAACGCAGCTATTACAGGTGCATTTTGGGCAATTGGACATGAGCAAGAATTGGATATTTATGAGTTAATGGGAAATCCTAAAAACAAAAAAGGAAATATTAGAGAAGATTCTTATTTAGCAACAGCGCATGATTGGAGTCCACCAGCTCAACGTCCTACTAAGATTTTTAATCACGAATTGGATTTAGGTTTCCGCACAGCGGATGATTTTCATGTGTACGGAGCAGAATGGGGTGAAGATTATTTAAAATTATTTATTGATGGAAAAATGATTCGTCATTTTACACAAGATGAATTAGGAACTTCTTTTGTTTTAAACAACCCAATGGAAATTTGGTTAGATTCAGAGATTTTCTTTTGGTTAGGCTTGCCTCATAAAGAAGAATTACCAGTAGATTTCGAAATAGAATACATGAGAGTTTGGCAAAAACCATCTGATAATTTATTAGCGGAAGACGCAGCTTTTTATGGTTTTGAAGGACCAATTTTGTTTGAAGAAAACGGAAGACCTTTAACTTTATTACCAGAAAGTTCTGTCCCAGATGAGTATCAGAAATTTTGGACAATAGATGGTGGTTCAGAAAAATATTTATCAATTGCTTATGGCGATTATTACAAAGGTGTAAATAGTTTAGAGTTTGCAGGATTTAGTAAAACTGAAAGTTTAGAAGTGAAAAAAGCAGTTGCTATGGCTCCTGAAGGTTCATTGGAATTAGAAGCTGGTGAGTTTACAATTTCGGCAAAAGTTTGGTTAGATCAAGGTGTTATTGCAGATAAAATTCACTTGGTTTTACAAGATCCAGAATTAGAAGTAACTTTTGGAGATCTTAGAAAACTTCCAAGACGTGAATGGATTACGGTAGAAAGCACTATTTCTAGAACAGTTGCATCCGGAGAAAAAGATGCCATTGCTATTGAAATTAGAAAAGAAGATTTGCCGAAGACAAGAGCTGCAAAACTTTTGATAGACAATATTGTTATCAAGAAAAAATAATTAAAAATCAACAGTAAGAAAACTTACTTCAAAAAATATATTACATGAGTACTACTTCAAACCTTCATAAAAACGCTATTACAAACACTTCAGAAAGTCCGTTTGTAAAGTTAAAGAGCATCAATTTTGGTGACTGTAAATGGAATGCTGGCTTTTGGTCAGACAAAGTAAAAACGGCAGAAAATAAGATGTTACCTTACATGGGAGATCTTTTATGTGGAGATATTGGTCATGGATTAAATAACTTTAAAATCGCAGCAGGTTTAAAAGAAGGAGAGCATAAAGGTTTTTACTGGCATGATGGAGATTTCTTTAAATTCATGGAAGCTAAAATGTATATCTATGCGCAAACTAAAGATGAATCTTTATTAAAGGAATTAGATGAATATATCGATATTATTGGGCAAGCTCAAGAAGAAGATGGGTATATACATACGCATGTTCAAATAACAGAAGGTGTAGATCGTTTTGAAAATAGAAAGTACCATGAAATGTACAATTTCGGACATTTATTTATTGCGGGTTCTGTTCATTTTAGATTAACAGGTCAACGTAATTTCTTGGATATCGCGGTTAAAATGGCAGATTTATTACATGCTTATTTTATGCCAGACACTAAGCATTATCAACGTTTTGGATTCAATCAAACTCAAATTATGGGCTTGGTAGAATTGTACAGAACTACTAGAGATAAAAGGTATTTAAAATTAGCAGAGAAGTTTATCAACCGAAGAGGAACTTACGAAATAGAGCACGATTCTACTACAGTTGGTTACCCGATTGGAGATATGGTGCAAGAAAGAACGCCTTTTAGAGAATCTGAAGAAGCGGTTGGTCATGCTGTTTTAGCTTTGTATTATTATGCAGGAGCAGCAGATGTGTATGCCGAAACTGGTGAAAAAGCTTTATTGACTTCTTTAGATAAATTATGGGAAAATGTTACAGGCAAAAAAATGTATGTAACCGGAGCTGTTGGGCAAGCGCATTATGGTGCATCAACGAGTTTAGATATGATTGAAGAAGGTTTCATAGATGCGTATATGATGCCAAATATGACAGCATATAACGAAACGTGCGCAAACTTATGTAACGCCATGTTTAGTCATAGAATGATGGGGATTAATGGCGAATCTAGATATGCTGATATTATAGAATTAGTATTATATAACTCTGGTTTATCAGGAATTAGTATTGAAGGGAAAGATTATTTCTATTCAAACCCTTTAAGAATGGTCAACAATTCTAGAAATTACGATTCGCATGACGACGTAACTGAAAGTCCTGTAAGACAACCTTATTTAGAGTGTTTCTGTTGTCCTCCAAACTTGGTAAGAACAATTTGTAAAACATCTGGATGGGCATATAATTTATCAGAAAATGGTGTTTCTGTTGTTTTATTCGGTGGAAATAATTTAGACACAAAAATGTTAGATGGTTCTGCATTAAAATTATCTCAAGATACAGAGTATCCTTGGAAAGGTTTGGTAAAAATAACTGTTGATGAATGTAAAAGTGAAGCTTTTGATATTCAAGTTAGAATACCAAAATGGGCAGTTGGTAGTACTTTAAAAGTAAATGGAGAAGATGCAGGAGTTGAAATTAACCCAGGGAATTTTGCAAACATCAATAGAACTTGGAAAGCAGGTGATGTGATTGTTTTAGACATGCCAATGGAACCAACTTTTATTGAAGGACATAATAGAATTGAAGAAGTTAGAAATCAATTAGCAGTAAAAAGAGGTCCAATTGTATATACCATTGAAACCCCAGATTTACCAGAAGGAGCAGCTATTTTAGATGTGTATTTAAAAGGAGACGCTCCTTTAAATGCTGTACATAAACCAGAATTTTTAGGAGGAGTTACGGTAATAGAAACAGAACTTTTACTAAGAGAAGGTAAATCGGATGACATGTATCAAACTGTTACAAAACCGGTCTTTAAGTCTTTTAAAACGCAATTAGTGCCTTATTACGCTTGGAGTAATAGAGGGCAAGCAGAAATGACCGTGTTTATGCCGGTTGTTTGGAATAATTAAATAACACAAGGGGCTTAAGTCCCTTATTAATAAATTTTTTATTGATAAAACAGCTTATTCAATTCAGGAAACTGAAAAGAGTAAGCTGTTTCTTTTTTTGTAATAAACTATGGTAAAATAGGAATATGATAAGGTACAATAAAGGAACTATTTCTACATTTTATTTCGGTTCTTGAAGCCAGAAAATAAAATATAATTAGATTTAAACATCACACGAAATATACAATTATGAATAGAAGAAAATTCAACATTAAAAACTTATTGATACTTGGTGCAATTGCCTCTTTTATTGGCGTAAATTCTTCAAATGCACAAAACGGTTCTTTTAAAGAAGTTTCTAAAGAATTTCCGAGGCAAGAAAAGAATTTAAGAAAATGGGATTCTCCAGTGGTGGCCGATTTAGACAAAGATGGATATCCAGATTTGTTGATAAATGACCATGGTTATGCAATTCAAGTACAATGGAATAATAAAGGGAAGTTTGCAAAACCTTTTGATATTATTATGGGAGATTTACACGGAGTTTCTGTGGGCGATTTTGATAATGATGGAAACTTAGAAATTATTATGTCACGTGGTGGAGGTTCTGGTAGTAATGCTAGAAACTCTAAAATGTACAAAGTAAATGGAAGAGAGTTTATTCCGATGACAGATTTTGAAGTGCCCTTAGCATTAATGCGTGGAAGAACTGTAAAATTTGTTGATTTAGATAATGATGGCGATTTAGATTTGTTAAATTTTGCGTTTCCTGATGGCGCTAAAAAAGGAGCAAGTGAAAATTATGTATATGAAAACAATGGTGCTGGAGAATTAATTTTACATTCAACTTTGCCAGCAAGTAAAGTAAACGGACAAAAAACTTTGATTACAGATATTAATAATGATAACATTATTGATATTATTTTATATGGTGATAAAAATGTGATCGTATATCAAGGAAATGGAGATTTAACTTTTACAGATGTTACAAAAAAAGTATTGCCTTATGATATTGATGAAGTAACTGCAGTTGCAGAAATAGATTACGATAATGATGGTGATATGGATTTGTTTTTCACCAGAGGATTAGAGTTTACTAAAGGAGAAACATTCTATAATAAAGAAACGCAAGACTTAGGTTTTTTCTCTAAAAGAGGAGAATTAGAAATAGATGATTTTGTTTCAGGTGAAGTTTTAAAATTGGAAAACTTTCAATCTCAATGGCCAAATAATGATACCTATTATATTGGAGAAGCATCTTACGATTATGTTTTTGATGGAGAAACACATTCTGGAAAAGATATTAATTTGGTAATGAGTGATGCTTTAGGTTTCCCTGATAATGCAGATTTTAGTGCTAAAAAAGGATGGTATATTGGATATGTTGGAAACCAGAAATGGAGAATTGCAGGATATCTTTGGGCACCAGCAACAGGCGTTGTTCATAATGTAAAAAACTATACAGAATCTAAACATCCAGCAGGATTAAATGATATTTTATTAGAAAACAAAGGGTCTAAGTTTGTAGATGTTACTAAAAAAGCAAACGTATTTTTAGAAGAACACACCATGGCTGTTACCGTTGCAGATTATGATAACAATGGTTTCGATGATCTTTTGGTTATTAGAAGAGGGAAGTTGGTCTATGAAAACCAATCGATCTTGTATTTAAACAATGGTAAATCTGGGTTTAAGGCTAAAGAAGGTCATAATATTATTACCAAAGATTTAGGTGGAATAGGAATGACAGTAGAAAGTATTGACTACAATAAAGACGGAAGTGTAGATGTTGTAATTGGTGATGAAAGAGCGAAATGGCATTTGTTTAAAAACGAAATGGCAGATGGAAACAAGTCATTAACTGTGGAAGTGAAAAATTCTAAAAAAGGAAATATTTCTCCATTAGGTGCTTTGGTAACTATTTCTTCTTGCGGAAATAATCAAATACAAAGAGTAGGTACTTCGGCTTCTCAATATTCTTTAAACCACAACACTTTTGTCCATTTTGGATTAGGGGATTGTAGTAAATCTGTGAAAGTAAAAGTGACCTATTCTAATGGTGAGGTTTTAGAACAAACAGTAAAAGCAAGCAGCAAGGAGATTGTTATAGGGAAAAAGTAATTTTCTTATTACGATCTAAAAAGTTAAAATAAATAAGAATTCGTTAAATATCATTTTAAAATTAAAGTATTATGAAACAAATTTCAAATCAACTAAAACTATTGTTTTTCGGAACATTTATAACCATAATGGGATGTACAGCGCAAGAAGAGCGTCCAAATATTTTATTCGTCTTGTGTGATGATCTTGGGTATAATGATGTTGGTTTTAATGGATCTACAGATATTATTACACCAGAATTAGATAAGTTAGCCAAAGACGGAACCATATTTACTTCGGCGTATGTAGCGCATCCTTTTTGCGGACCAAGTAGGGCTTCTATATTAACAGGTCGTTACCCGCAACAAATGGGTACAGCTTTTAATCTTCATAGCAATTCTAGTATGAATGATGCCGACAATATGGGGATTCCTACACAAGAAACCTATATGTCTAAAGTATTACAAGATGCGGGTTATTATACAAGTGCTTTGGGGAAATGGCATTTAGGAAGTGCTCCAAAATTTCATCCGAATGAAAGAGGTTTCGATAATTTTTATGGTTTTCTTGGTGGAGGGCATAATTATTTTCCTGCAAAATATCAGAAAGATTATCAGAAACAAGTAAAAGCAGGAAATAAGGAAATTCGCGATTATATTCTTCCTTTAGAGCATAACGGTAAAGAAGTTAAAGAAACCGAATATGTTACAGATGCATTGTCTAGAGAAGCAATTAAAGATATTAAATTAGCTTCTACTAAAAAAGAGCCTTTCTTTATCTATTTAGCGTACAATGCACCACATGTTCCTTTAGAGGCGAAAGAGGAAGATTTAAAGGTTTTTAGTAGTATTAAAGACAAGGATAGAAGAACGTACGCTGCAATGGTATATGCGGTAGATAGAGGTGTTGGAAAAATTGTAAAAGCGTTAAAAGAAACCAATCAATATGATAATACGTTAATTGTATTTTTGAGTGATAATGGTGGTAATTTTGATCACGGAGCTAATAACTATCCATTGAAAGGTAGTAAAGGAGATGCTTGGGAAGGCGGTTATAGAGTACCAATGTTTTTTCATTATCCGAATAAAATAGCGAAAGGTCAGCAATTTGATTTTCCTGTTTCTTCTTTAGATTTATATCCTACGTTTGCCAAATTAGCGAATGCTAAAATTCCGAATGACAAAAAAATAGCAGGTAAAGACATTATGGAATCGGTGATAAATAAAACAGATGCGCATAAAGAAGATATGATTTACTGTTTAAGATATCGTCATGGTTTTAGTGATGTGGGAGCAAGATTAGGAGATTGGAAAATTACACGTATGGGTAATGAACCTTGGAGATTGACAAATATTACAGAAGATATTCATGAAAAGAAAAATATGGCAGGTAGATATCCAGAACGTCTTAAAAAAATGGTCGCAGAAACTCAAAAATGGACAGAAGGTTTTGCGCAACCTTTATGGTATTATTCTGCAAAAGATGAAGAATTATGGAAAGATGGTAGAATGCCACAATACAACGAAACTTTTGAGGTAGATATGTTAACGGATCTTCCTACTAAAAAATAGACTAAATAAATACGAGATTGTATTTATATAGAAGTAATGAAACTGGTGAGATTTTGATGTCTTTCCAGTTTCATTTTTTTACGCAATCTGTGTCTTGCAACGTGCACGCTACCTAAAGAAATTCCTAAAAGGTGTGCCATTTCTTTGCCTGAAAAGTTAAGTTTTATCAGTGCACAAAGCTTTCTGTCTGCTCTACTTAAATCGGGTACTTTTTCTTGTAAACGATCATAAAAACCCTTGTTAAGTTGATTAAATCTTCTATTAAAAGAATCCCATAAACTGGTAGAGCTTCTTTCGATCGTTTTTAAAATTATTTTTGATTTGTTTCCCGGATTTGCTTCTTTAATAAAATCGCTTAACTGTTTTATTACTTGTTCTTTTTCTATTAATTGAAGCGTGTTTGTGGTGAGTTCCTTATTCTTAACGTCTAATAATTCTTTAGAGTTTTGCTGCTTTTTTTCAAACTTTAAATTTTTAATTCTTTGTCTAAAAATTAAGGTTAAAATAATTACTAAAAATAGGATGATAAACAGCGTAATTCTAAAATTAAGAAGGGCTTCTTTCTCCTTAGCCAATTCTAAGTTTTTAATATTTAATTGCTCTCTTTTTTTTATAAGTTCTTCTTTGTAATAGTTTTTAATGGTTAAAAAACCTTTGTTTTTTTCGTTTCTAGGGTTTAGTAAAGCGTTGCTGATATCATTAGATTTTTTTTCATATTCATAGGCTAGTGAAAATAAATTTAGTTCTTTTAAAACTTCCGCATAGCGTGAGTATAAAAACGATTTATAGAAGGTTGTTTCTCCTAAATCTCCCTTTATTTTAGCGAATTTTTCAAAATAAAATTTGGCTTTATTAAGGTCTTTCTTTTTATGATAGATGATTGCTATTCTGCCATAAATAATTAGCAAAAACTTCCTGTCCTTGTTTTTTAATCCAGAATTTGGTGCACTGTTTTCTAATTGCTGTGCTGCATTTTTTAGTAGTTTTAACGCTTCATCTGGAGCATTATTCCACTCACTAATGCTTGCTTTTTTTTCGTCAAGAAAAATAGAATAGATAGGAGGTAGTTTCGTTTTTTTTGAAAGAACAATACAACTATCAATATAAGATTGTAGGTTTTCTTTGTCTGTAATACGTTGATAATGTAAAACTAAATTATAATATGATTTGTAAATTTCTGATACGTCAATTTTGTGATGCTTATATAGTTTTCTATATAGTTCATGGGCTTTAATGAAATAGCTTTCAGATTCTTCGTTTTGTTTATATAAATAGGTTAAAACACCTAATTCTTCATTGGCTTTTGCTATTAAAAGTTGGTTCTTATATTCTTCGGATATAAAAAGGGCTTCACCAGCAAAACTAAACGCTTCTAGGTAATTTAATTTAAATCTATTAAACCTACTTTGAGTAATAAGGGTGTTAATTAACAAAGTGCTGTCTTTTTTTATGAGCGCTTGTTTTTTTGTTTTAGTTAAAAAAATAGAAATAGAATCAAAAGGCATATTTAAAGGAATTATATGCTCTTTAAAATGAGTTTTTAATTGCTGTCCTTGTAAACACTGTAAAACACTAATGTTAAGTATAATTATAAGGTAAAAATTTTTTTGTAAGTTATTTAATGTTTTCATATACAGTATTATATGGTGTTATTTTCAAATATAAACAATTATTTTTATTAAGTTGTTTAAATAAAAAGAATAGTGAATGTTAAGTTTTTGTAATTGGTTTTTTAGAGTGATTTTTAATATGATTCCATAGTTTTGGTTAAAAATAAACTCACGATGAATTACAGATTTTTAAGAATGTTTTGTACTGTTTTTTTAGTAAGCTTCTTATTAAATGGTTATGCTCAAAGTAAAAATCCAAATATTCTTCTAATTGTAGTAGATGATTTAAAAGATTATACTGGATTTTTAGGGGGACATCCACAAGTGAAAACTCCAAATATGGATGCATTAGCAGAAGAAGGAACTGTATTTACAAATGCACACACCAATACACCTATTTGTGCGCCATCAAGAGCAAGTTTTTTAACAGGAATTTATCCGCATGTTTCACATAATTTTTGGTTTGATGATTGGACAACCAACAACGTTTTAAGTAATAGTAAATCCATCGGCCAATTTATGGGAGATAATGGATATAAAACATATGCAACCGGTAAATTAATGCATCACAGAGTAGAATCTGAATGGAATGAATATGGAATAGAAAATGATTTTGGACCTTATGCTTTTAATGGTAAAAAGGTAGTTCAACATCCATTAATGCCAAAAGAATATTCTACAGATAAAAATGATGGATTATTTATGTCTTTAGCAAAGGTGCCAAATGTAAAAGCAACAGATAAAACACCAGGATATAATGGTTGGTATGATGCAAAAAATAGAAAGGCATTTAAATATATAAATGATGATGATCGAGATTTAATGAACGATGAATTAAGTGCGAATTGGGCAGTTGAGAAATTAAAAGGATTAGACAAATCTGATGCGGATAAACCATTTTTTATGGCTGTAGGTTTTGTGAGACCTCACACTCCTTTGGTGGCTCCACAAAAGTATTTTGATATGTATCCTTTAGAAACATTAAAGATTCCGGTGATAAAAAAGAATGATAACGATGATACTTATTACCGCTCAACTTTTAAATGGGCGATGCCTTGGACGCAGCATTATCAGGAATTAAAAGCTTCTTACAATGATATAGATGATGGTTTACGTAAATATTTACAAGCATATTTGGCTTGTGTAAGTTTTACTGATGATCAAATAGGGAAGGTTTTAAAAAGTTTAAAAGAAAGTCGTTTTGATAAAAATACGGTGGTAATTCTAGTAAGTGATCATGGGTATAATATCGGTGAAAAAGATTTTTTATATAAGAATAACCTTTGGGAAGAAAGTACAAGAATACCAATGATTATTAGAGATCCTAGTAGTAAAGGAAGTAAGGGGCAACGTGTAAATCACCCAGTATCATTAATTGATTTGTATCCAACAATTGCAGACTTTGCCAATATAAAAGCAAGCAATACTAAAAATGAATTAGGAAAACCGTTAAGTGGGTTTAGTTTAAAGCCATTTTTAGAAAATCCTAAAAATCCACAATGGAAAGGACCAAATATAGCTTTAACGGTGGTAAGAGGAAATCCGAAAAGTAGTGATCCTAAAGAGCAAAGTTATTCAGTAAGATCAGAAAAATACAGATATATTTTATATGTAAATGGTAAAGAAGAATTGTACGATCATACAAAAGATGGGTATGAATGGACCAATTTGGCAATGGATAAAAAATACAAAAAGATAAAACAAAATTTAAAAGTACAATTGAAAGAATTGCTTCTAAAATAATAATATTCAAATTAAATAAAATGAAAATACTACCTATTATCTTATTTTCTTTATTGCTGATTATAGCGTGTAAGGAATCTAAAGAGGCTCCGAAACAGTTAGCAATTAGCACCAGTAAAACAAATGTTTTAGATTTAGATAACAGTAAAGGAATTATTAATTATACCAACAGTCCGTATGTTAAATTAAAAAGTTTAAATATTGGCGATTGTGAATGGACAGATGGTTTTTGGGCCGATAAGTTTAAAGTCGCAGAAGAAGTAATGGTTCCTTATATGGGAGAGGTTTTAAAAGGTGATGTGGGACATGCTTTAAATAATTTTAAAATTGCGGCAGGATTAAAAGAAGGCAAGCATAAAGGTTTTTTCTGGCATGATGGCGATTTTTATAAATGGATGGAAGCTGCAACTTACATATATGCAATTAATAAGGATCCTAAAATTATTGAGGAGTTAGATGATTTAATTGAAATTATAGGAAAAGCACAACTAGAAAATGGGTATTTACAAACACAGATAACCACCAATAAAAATAGAAAACCATTTTCCGAAAGAAAGTATCATGAAATGTACAATAGTGGTCATTTATATATTGCTGCTTGTATTTATTATAGAGTTACGGGGAAAACTAATTTTTTAGATATCGCAATTAAAAACGCAAATAATTTATACGATGTTTTTCAACCTCAATCTGCAGAATTAGCACGTATGGGGTTTAATCAAGTCCAAATTATGGGATTGGTAGAGTTGTATAGAACCACAAAAGATAAAAAATATTTAGAGTTGGCAGAAATTTTCATCAATATGAGAGGGAAGTCGAAAGTAAAAACGCATCCATCAGTTAGATATAACAATATTGGTGATATGACACAAGAGAGAACTCCGTTAAGAGAAGAAGATGAAGCTGTTGGTCATGCTGTATTAGCCTTGTATTATTATGCAGGAGCAGCAGATGTGTATGCAGAAACTGGAGAAAAAGCTTTAATTGATGCCTTAGATAGAATTTGGGGGAATATTGTAGATAAAAAAATGTTTGTTACTGGAGCTTGCGGTCAAAAACATGATGGAGGTTCATCGAATAGAGATTTTGTACATGAAGCATTTACTATAGATTATGAAATGCACAATGCACATGCTTATAATGAAACCTGTGCAAACTTGTGTAACGCCATGTTTAATTATAGAATGTTGAATATAAAAGGAGAGTCGAAGCATGCAGATGTTATGGAATTGGTTTTGTACAATAGTGCGCTTTCTGGTATCAGCTTAAAAGGAGATTCGTATTTCTATACAAATCCGCTAAGAAGAACTGCGAATCATAAAATGGGTGGTACAGATTATCCCGATAGAGTTGAATATATTCCTTGTTTTTGTTGTCCACCAAACTTAGTAAGAACCATTGCTAAATCTTCTGCTTGGGCTTATAGTTTGTCAGAAAACGGAATTGCTACAAACTTATATGGAGCAAATAAATTAGACACAAAATTACAAGATGGATCTGTCATAAAATTAAGACAAGAAACTCAATATCCTTGGGATGGAAACATAAAAATTACAATTGATGAATGTAAAAATGATGCTTTTGATGTACTATTAAGAATCCCTGATTGGGCAACTAGTTTTAAAATTTCTGTAAATGGAAAAACTCAAAATACAGCAGGGAAACCAGGAACTTTTGCAAATTTAAATAGACAGTGGAAAAAAGGAGATGTTATTACTTTAAATCTTCCTATGGATATTAAATTGTTAGAAGGGAATCCATTAATAGAAGAAGTAAGAAATCAAGCAGCTATAAAAAGAGGTCCAGTTGTGTATTGCGTAGAAACGCCAGATTTACCAAAAGGAACTGATATTTTAGATGTGTATTTACCAATAAAATCAAAATTAACAGCAACTTATAAACCGGAATTATTAAATGGAGTTGCTACTATTTCAGGAAATATTAAAATTAGAAAAGATAAAAAAGAAGGAATGTACAGAACATTATCAAATCCAAAATTTGAGAATTATAATGTACAATTCGTTCCTTATTTTGCCTGGTCGAATAGAGGTGTTTCAGAAATGAGTGTTTGGTTGCCTTTGGCGATAGATTAATATTATTCTGCTCCTGCAAGGTCTTATTTTAACCTTGTAAGTTTAGTAAATAAACTAATTTATTTTCAAATTTTATGCCTACAAGGTTTTTGAAACCATTCAGGATAAAAAAACAACATTAATTAACAATATTAGAGCTGAGAATTAACAAAAATTCATTGATAACCAAAAAAAATATAAAATGTCTAGACTAATTTTAATACTGCTTTTGTGTCTTGGTAATGCTACTGTTTCCCAAGAGAAAACCAAATTTAACGATACACAGTTTGTAGATTTTCTTCAGAATTCCTTGAAAAAAGAGGTGGTAACTGATGCCGTTAGAAATTCTTTTTATAAAGAATCTAGAACATATTGGAAGGATCATAAATTAGATTATAATTTACATCCAGAAAAGTATAAAAAGGCGATGTCTTTGTTTCATAAGAATCAAGATAAATTTAGAAAAACTAGTAATACTATCAGCATAAAAAGGAACGATAGAATTGAAAAAGCAGTTGCTAATTTTCAGAATTTTGATGATAAGAATTCATTTCCAGAAAATTCAATTTTATTTGTTGGAAGTTCTAGTATTGCTGGTTGGAAAACATCTATTTCATTTCCAAATTTTTCTGTTATTAATAGAGGAATTGGAGGTATGAATATGCATGAAATTATATTTCATTACAACGCACTTATAAAAAAATACAATCCTTCAATTATCGCCATTTATTGTGATATTGATATTGAGCAAGGAAAAGCGCCAGAAGAAGCTGTAGTTGTGTTTAAGAAACTGGTAGAGAAGATTAAAGCTGATTTTCCTAAAACACCTATTTTACTACTTTCTATGAAACCTGTAATGGTAGATGATTTTATAGGGAAAGATATCCGCAAGAACAAAGCGATTGCCAATAAAGAGCTTTTGGATTTTAGTAAAAAAGAAAAAAATGTTTATTTTATTGATTTAGCCACTCTGATGTTGCATGCAGATGGAACATTGAAAACGGATATTTTTATTCAGGATGGGATGCATTTAAATAAATTGGGATATGAAATCTGGAATCCAATAATGAGAAAAAAGATTTTAGAGTTAACAAATAAATAATAAAAGTAATTTTTTAGCACATGAAAATAGTTCAATTAATTTTGATTTTAACACTTGCTTTTGGTTGTAAATCGAAAGTTGAAAATCAACAAGAAAAAATTAAGAAAAGACCTAATATCCTCTTTATAGGTATTGATGATTTACGTCCAGAATTAGGGTGTTACGGATCTGATATTGCTGTAAGTCCTAATTTAGATAAACTAGCAACACAAGGATTGTTGTTTGAAAACGCGTATTGTCAGCAAGCCATTTGCGGACCATCAAGAGCAAGCTTGTTAACAGGGATTCGTCCAGAAACAAGTGGGGTTTTTCATAATTATATCAAATTTAGAGAAGTAAATCCAGATGTGGTTACACTTCCACAACATTTTAAAAATAACGGATATGAAACTGTGTATACCGGTAAAATTTTTCATCATGGCGATTTAGACGACGAAAAATCATGGAGTAGATTACCCGCTTTAGATAGTATGAAAGGTGTTAAAAAACCAGTAGGATTTGCATTAAAAAAGAACAATGAAGATCGTGTAAAAACAAAAAAAGAAATGGTTGCTAAATATGGTGCTGTAGCCAAGTATGGTTTAGCTTCTGGTGTTGCTTATGAATCTGCGGATGTTTCTGATAATGTCTATTCTGATGGTTATAATACTGAATTGGCAATTGCAACAATGAAAGAAATGAATGCTAAAAGTGACAAGCCTTTTTTCTTAGGATTAGGATTTAACAAGCCACATTTAAACTGGGTAGCACCAAAGAAATATTGGGATTTATACGACAGAGACAACATTGAACTATCAACCCAAGTGGAAAGTCCAAAAAACGGAGCAACCATGGGTTTACATCCTTCTTTTGAGCTAAGAGTTAGAAGTGGAATTCCTAAAAAAGGCCCTATTGATAAAGAGTTAGCAATTACCTTAAAACATGCATATTTAGCGTGTGTAAGTTATGTGGATGCTCAAATTGGTAAAATGATTACGGCTTTAGAAAAAGAAGGTCTAAGAGAAAACACAATTATAATTGTTTGGAGTGATCACGGTTGGCATTTAGGAGATATGGGCATTTGGGGAAAAGCAACGAATTATGAGATTGCTACAAGAGTTCCATTATTAATTTGGACTCCAGACATGCCAAAAGGAAGTCAAGGAAAAACAACAGATGCCTTGGTAGAACTGGTAGATATGTACCCTACGTTAGCAGAACTAGCAGGTTTAGAAATTCCAAAACATGTGGAAGGCACAAGTTTTAAACCTTTATTGTCTAATCCTGAAACACCATGGAAAACAGCTGCTTTTAGTCAGTTTCCATCATCAGCTTTAAGAGAATGGGGCGCTTTTCCAATACGACAAGCTATGAGAGAAACCTATTTTGGTCCATTGTTAAAGGAAGTTGAAGAGAAAATAAAACTTCAACAAAAAGATAAATGGGACAGAGATTTGTTTGAAAACAACTTAATGGGCTATGCAATGAGAACAGCTCAATACCGATTTATCGTATGGAAAGACAGAGAAAATAAACAAAAAGCACCCGTTTTTATTGAGTTGTATGATCATCAAAAAGATCCATTAGAAACGAAGAATATCGCGAATGAAAACTCCGAATTAGTAGATGAGCTTATGATACAATTTAATAAAGGTTGGGAAGGAAATACTCCAAAGAAAGCCATATAAAAAATATCTGCGCTAATCAGCGAAATCTTTGGGAGATTTAATAATCGTGTAAAAAATGTCCCGCGGATTTCACAGATTTCTGTTGAAAAGTTAAAAATATATTTGTAAGAAATAACATATAAAACATCATTATAATGAGAAGAAGAGATTTTTTTAAAAAAGGAGCAACAGCAGCAATAGCAGTTGGAGCCATACCTATGATAGCAACATCATGTGCAAGTACAAATGATATGGTGTATGATAGAGAAAATGATAAATGGTATCATTTAGGAACCGGTAAATCAGGTGTGAATTCAAGAAAAAAAACAGATGGATATGATGTTGCCGTAATTGGTGGAGGAGCAGCAGGAATTTGCGCAGCTGTTGCATCTGCAAGAAATGGCGATAAAACAGTATTAATTCAAGACAGACCTGTTTTAGGAGGAAATGCTTCAAGTGAAATGCGCGTGCATTTAAACGGAGTAAACAATATAAAAGGAAAAGCAGAACGAGAAACAGGCATCATTGAAGAAATTTTATTACACAATCGTTTTGATAATGAGCAAGAGGCTTTTCCTGTTTTCGATCATGTTTTATATGATTTTGTAGTGAGAGAACCCAACTTAACGTTGATGTTAAATACCCAAGCGGTAGATGCAGTGATGGATGGAGATCAAATAAAATCTGCAATGTGTTGGCAAGCAACTACAGAAATAATGTTTACTATAAATGCTCCTATTTTTATAGATTGTTCTGGTGATGGATTGTTAGCTGCAACTTCTGGCGCGGAATATAGAACAGGTAGAGAAGGAAAGGCAGAGTTTAATGAAAAATATGCACCAGACGAGCCAGATGGTTGGCAAATGGGGGCAACTTTATTAATGTCTTCTAAAGATATGGGGAAACCGATGAAATATTCTCCTCCTTCTTATGCTATTAAATACACGCATGAAGGTGCAAGTGAAAGGAGGAAATTTGCAGGTTTTCATGAAGGAATTTGGTGGATAGAAGTTGGGAGTGAAGATGATATTATTGCGGAAGCAGAAGTGAATAGACATAAATTAATGGGCTATTTACATGGGGTTTGGGATTATATTAAAAATTCAGGAAAATTTCCGGAAGCGGAAAATTTAGCCTTAGATTGGGTAGGTTCTTTACCCGGAAGAAGAGAATCTCGTCGTTTTGTAGGAGATCATATTTTGTCTGAAAAAGACATGACAGAGCACAAACATTTTGAAGATGCGGTTGCTTTTGGAGGTTGGTCTTTAGATGAGCACAATCCTGGTGGAATTGAGAATATTTCCGAGCCACCAAGTTATTTTCATTATCATTTTAAAGAAGTATATCAATTTCCATTTAGAAGTTTGTATTCTAAAAATGTGTCTAATTTAATGTTTGCTGGTAGAAATGTAAGTCAGACGCATATTGCACTTTCTTCTAGTAGAATTATGGCTACCTGTGCTTTGCAGGGTCAGGCGGTTGGTACCGCAGCTACAATTTGTAATAAATATGATGTTTTGCCAAGAGAAGTTGGTCAAAAGCATATTAATGAATTACAAGAGCAATTAATGAGAGATGATGTTTTTATTCCGAAGAGAAATGCAAACGACCCAAAAGATTTGGCTAAAAAAGCAAGTACCATTTTTGGTTCATCTACTTCTTCTGGTGATGCTAAAAATTTAACAAACGGAATTTCGAGAGATATTTACGGAGAAATTAATCACTGGCAATCAGATGGACTTTCAGCTGAAATTCAGGCTGAATGGGAATCTCCAATTACATTATCATCTATAGAAATTAAGTGTGATACCAATGTAAAACGCAATATTATGATGCGTAAAGACAGTAAAAACGACGATTTATATGGAAATACAGTTCCTAAAGAAATGTTGAAAGCTTTAAGTTTTGAAGCAAGAGTTAACGGGGGATGGGTAGCATTAGGTGCTATTACGGACAATCGAACACGTTTGATTAAAATGAAGTTTAGCAGCGTAAAAACGACCGCTATTAGAGTAAAAATGACAGAAACTTATGGTGCAGAAAACGTGAAGTTGTTCGAATTGCGTTGTTATGCATAATAATTAAAGACCTCACAGGTTTTTAAAACCTGTGAGGTCTAAAAACACTAACTTTTTTTAGTATTTGATGATAAACTTTGTAAAAACATATTTATGGATATTGCTTCCACTTTTTTTGATTAGTGGCGCTGAGGTTCCTTTAAATTCAACTAAACCCATTCAGCATAAAATCGTTGTAAATCATCCTGGGGAAAAGGAGTCTTTAACTATTATTCTGAATCAGAATGTTGATGAAAACGGACTTCCCACAGAATATTATATGGATGTACAATCTGTAATTTGTTTAGAGCAAGTTTGCAAAGTTATTCCCGTAAGAATATTTTGGAATAATTTAGGTGAATACCAACGTTATAAATTAGAAAATGGAGCAACACTAGAAAAATATGAAGATGCTATATTTGATCCGGAAGATTATCCGAAATTACATAGCATTCTAGCAAATATAGCATCTCCTTTTAAAGATGTTTATATTGATGAAATATTAACGGTTGTTGATGATGAATCTGATGCTATTTCTGGAGCAACAGCTCTTGAGTTAGATGAAGAAGATACCGTTCCTGGAGCCGCTTTAACATGTTATACTTTATGGCATTGGGCAAACGGAGAAATTGTTCAGAAAATTAAAGAGATTACAGGAAAGTCCGTTTCTGAGCAACAATTAAAGGTTTTTTTAGGTGATGAAAATCAGGCTTATTTTAATATTGCTTTAGGTGATTTAGAACGAAGAAAAAATTACAAAACACCTTTTATCAATAGGATAACCGAAAGAGTTTTAGAAGAAAAGTCTTTATTAAAATCAACTTTTGATTATTTAGAAAAGTCTCCTTCAAGCATTTATTTTTCTGCCACCAAAGAGGTGTTTGTAAAGGGAGAAACGGCTCATAAATTAGCGGCAATTAGATCTTTAAAATCAATAAGTTATAAGACAGATAATTCTTATTTAGATATTTTAAGTAATGAATTTTCTAAGTTAAAAACCTATCAAGAGGTTTCCTTTATGCTGGATTTAATGCAATCTAAAAATCCGAATTCTAAAAAAGTGGTAGAAAACGTTTTTCCTTTATTGAAAGCAGATTTTATCAAAGCTAGAAGAGGGTATTGGTTTTTGAAGAATCAAAATTTATCAGCAGAACAAAACGAAATTTTAAATAGTTTCAAGAGAAGTAATAAATCTTTGTTGTAATCCTCATTTATCTCTTTATTTTTTATAAGTATGGTAATTTTGATATGTTAAAAGATACAATTCAGCAATTTCATATGAAAATAGCGCTGTAATTTGCGCTATATTATTAATTGATACATCAAAAAATTATATAATGAGATTCATTCAACTATTTTTAGTGCTAGCTATTGCATTTGGTTGCAAGTCTAAGGCCGAAGAAAAAACCGAAATTAAAAAGAAACCAAATATTCTTTTTTTAGCTATTGATGATTTACGTCCAGAATTGGGTGTTTACGGATCAGAAATTTCAATTACGCCAAACTTAGATGCATTGGCAGGAGATGGCTTAATGTTTAATAAAGCATATTGTCAGCAAGCAATTTGTAGTCCTTCTAGAGCAAGTTTAATGACTGGAGCAAGACCAGAAACGATTAAGGTAATCGAAAATTTCACGTATTTTAGAGATGCAAATCCAGATATTATTACCATTCCGCAGCATTTTAAAAATAACGGATACGAAACTACGTATACTGGTAAAATTTATCATAAAACAGCATTTGCAGATTTAGGAATGTCTTGGAGTAGAGAACCTGCTTATGATAAAATGACCATTAAAAAAAGCAATACTCCGGGTGGTTTCGCAAATCCAGAAAGTCAGGCCATGTTTAAAAAGAACCAGGCAGATATGATTGCTAAGTATGGTAAAGATGCGCCAAGAAATGGTTTAGGAAAAGGACCTGCTTATGAAAATGCAGATGTGCCAGATACTTTTTACGAGGATGGTTACAATGCAGAATTGGCAATTGTAACGATGAAAGATATGTTGGAGAAAAATCCTGACAAGCCTTTTTTCTTAGGAATGGGAATGAAAAAGCCACATTTAGATTGGTTAGCTCCTAAAAAGTATTGGGATTTATACAACCCTGAAGATATTAAATTAACGGATCAAAAAAATGCGCCAGAAGGTGGTGCAGCAATGGGATTACACCCTTCGTTTGAGTTGCGTGCTAGATACGGAATCCCTAAAAAAGGGCCTATTAGTGATGAACAAGCAAGAGTTCTAAAGCATGCATATTTAGCGTGTGTTAGTTATGTAGATGCTCAAATTGGTAAAATGATTAACGCTTTAGATGAAGCTGGTTTAAGAGATAATACCATTATTATTGTTTGGTCTGATCATGGTTGGCATTTAGGTGAAATGGGTATTTGGGGTAAAGCAACCAATTATGAAATTGGTACAAGAGTGCCTTTAATTATTTGGACTCCAGATATGAAAAAAGAAGTAAGAGGTTCTAGTACTGATGCCTTGGTAGAGTTGGTAGATATGTATCCTACATTATCAGAATTGGCAGGTTTAGAATTGCCAGAACATTTAGAAGGACAAAGTTTTGTGCCTTTATTATCAGATCCAAAACAAGAATGGAAAACGGCTGTTTTTAGTCAATTTCCAAATCCAGCTTTAAGAGAATGGGCTGCAAATCCGTTGTCTAAAGGAATGCGTGAAACCTATTTTGGTCCTTTAATTGAAGAACAAGAAGCAAAAATTAAAAAGCAAGTAGGTTCTAAGTGGGACAGACAAATGTTTGAAAATAACTTAATGGGTTATGGAATGAGAACAGCAAATTATAGATTGATTGTTTGGAAAGATTATACAAAACCAGAAAGTGAGCCTTTGTTTGTAGAATTATATGACCATGTTAAAGACCCTACAGAAACTAAAAATGTTGCGGATGAAAATCCAGAATTGATAAAGCAATTATTAGTACAGTTTAACAAAGGTTGGAAAGGTAATTTAGCAAAAAATTAAAGGAAACGTAAATGATCAATAAAAAAAAGATATTTCAAGTATTAATACTAGCTTTAAGTGTTTTTGCAGTTGGATGTGTTACACAGTCAAAATCTACTGTAAATAATACAGTGTCTTCAACTTCAAAAGAAAATAATGCACTTACTTTTTCTGAAAAGAGTGGGATTATTCCTTTAGAAGATAGAAATAGAAGAAAGTTTGACAATGCAGTAATTGCAGACTTAGACCAAGATGGGTTTTTAGATTTATTATTGACAGAACATTCTAGAAGAGTAGAAATATATTGGAATAATAAAGGTGTTTTTGAATTAGGAGATCCTTTTATTTTTGGGGATACGCATGGAATAGCTATTAGTGATTATGATTTTGACGGACGCGTAGATATTATTGTGCAACCTGGTGGAGGAGATGGCAAAAATCCGAGAAAACCAAGATATTATCATGTCAATAAAGATAGAAGTATAGAAGAAGGTGGGGAGTTTAAACATTTTGAAAAAGGAAGAGGAAGAGCTGCAAAATTTGTAGATCTTAAAAAAGATGGGAAATTAGATTTAGTAACTTCTGCTTTTCCTACGTTGAAGGCCTTAAAGAAAGGAAATATTTTATATACAAATGATGCTAAATCAACCTTTAAATTTAACAGTTACATAGCCAACGCAGACAGAATGGGGATGCGCACTACTTTATTAGATTATAATAATGATGGTATTACAGACATACTTTTTCACGGAGGACGAGAATTGGTGTTGGTTAAAGGTTTAGTTGATGGTTTTGTAGAAGTAACCAAAGAGGTTTTGGGAAGTTTAGCTAATACAAATTTAGTAAACAGTGTTTCGCAAATAGATTATGATAATGATGGTGATTTCGATTTATTTCTAACTCGTTCTAAACATCCTTTTGATGCAGAAAGCGATTATGATGCTTTAAACAAACGTTTTTATTTTTTTGCAAGAAGAACAAAGTTTGATTATACTAATATTAAAGTTGAAGGAGATTTAAAAATAGAAAACCTGCAAATGGCGTTTCCTAATTTTGATGTTTTTTTAGGCGAAAATAAGAAACTTTGGAAACGTACGAAAGATAATCACGGACATCAAGATTTAACAGTGACAAGAAAAGAGGCTGCAGGATACCCAACAGATACCAAAAAGAAAGCCTTGTATATAGGCTATTTAGGTGATGGAATGTGGAGAATTGGCGGACATATAAATTCACCAACTTCTGCTGTTTTGCACAATGTTTTAACTTCACCAGAAATAATCAAGCTAAAAGATTTACCTGTAAAATTGTTAGAAAATAAGGATGGTAAATTTACAGAAGTAACCAAAATTTTAGGAATTAATATTACGGAACAAACAAGCAGTACTGCAATTGCTGATTTTAATAATGATGGTTGGTCAGATATTTTTGTGTTGCGTTATGGAGAATCATCAAAAGAAACAAAACAGATTTTATATTTAAATCAAGAAGGAAAATCATTTAAACGTGATGAAAATCACGGAATTATCACCAAAGAATTAGGATCTACTGGTATGGGAGCAGATGCTTTTGATTATGATAATGATGGCGATTTAGATCTTATAGTTTCTAATGAAAGAGGAAAATGGCATTTATTTACAAATAATTTTAAATCTTCTTCAAATAAATTTGTAACGGTTAAAGTTGGGTATTCTCCTTCTGGTACCGCAACAGCAACAAGTGCCGTTTTAACCATTAAATCTTGTGGAAAGGTCTACAAAAGAGTTGTTGGTGAAACGTCTTCTTCTTTTTCGCATCCTTTTAATACCTATTTACATGTAGGTTTAGGAACTTGTAATAAAATTGATGCTGCCGAAGTTGTTTGGACAAACGGTGAGAAAGCTACTGTTTCTATAAAAGACTTAAATACAATTTATGAAGTAGGAAGTAAAAGTCCTACAAGATAATATTTTTCATAAAACTTCAATTTAGGAAGCCTCATTTTTTGAGGCTTTTTTTATAATCATTAAACTTTAAAAAAAAATACTATGAAAAAAATAACACTGTACTTATTGGTACTGGTAAGTATCTCTAGTTTTTCTCAGCAAGAAAAAACAATATCCATAGAAAAAAATTACAACAATTGGGGATGGGAAAATGTATATGTTGCTAAAAACAAATACATCAGTTTGGTAGTTGTGCCAGAAGCGGCTGGTAGAATTTTAGAGTATAATTTAGGAGATGTTCCGTCTTTATGGGTAAATCCAAAATTATTAGGGAAGTCTTTTGGAACTTCAGATGAGGTAAAAATGAACGAGTGGAGAAACTTTGGTGGTTATCGATTAGTGCCTTTGCCTATCGAAAACTCATCCATCGATAAAAATGGAAATAAAAGCAATCGTTGGCCGCCACCGGTTGTAATTGGTGATGCTCCTTATCAGGTTTCTGTCGGAGAGAACTCCGAAGGAAAGAAAACCATAGAAGTACAATCTGGAGTGCAAGAATTACCAGTTCCTTTTTATTACGGAAAAGAAAAGAAATTTTTATATCCAGATAAAATAGAAGAGGAAATTCAATATGCTAGAAGTTTGTATATAGAACCCAATTCTAGTTTGGTGTATATCAATCATACCTTAAAAAATGTTGGAGAAGAAACCATAAAAAAAGGGTTGATGATTTCTAGTCAGCATGTTTCTTGGAGCGATTCTAAACTACAAGACGGACATAATTTTAGTGCTTTTATTCCTTTTTCTGAAGATTTAAAATTACCAAGTGGAGAACAATTTGAAATTTCTGCAACACCACAACAACGTTGGAATTACATTGACAGAAATCGTTTTAAGATTGATAAAAACAATCCGGAACACATTAAAAAATACTTTAATATAGGAGATAATTGGAAAGGAGAAGTAGCACCTGGAATTTATGAAGTTGAGTATGAATATAACACTATGGCTGGTTTACATATTATATCATCCAAATCTTGGATTTGCTATGTAAACAAAATTACAAACACCGCTTTTGTGAAAATTATGGAACCTTATGATGCTGCTAAAGAATATGATCACGGAATAAATATGGCTATTTTTTGTAGCGGTTTAGAAACAGGATATATAGAAACGGAAGTGAAAACACCTTTATATACACTTCAATCAAAAGAAAGTTTTACATATAAAGAAATACAAGGAGCTGCAAAAATTGAAACTTCACCTGTTTTAGATGTAAACCTTACTGGCGTTATTACTAAAAAATTACATTTTAATAAAGAAACGAAAAGTTTAGAAGGCTCTTATGGTGTTTTTATAGAAGGACAAGCTGTATTGATTCTTAAAAACAGTAATGGTAAAATTGTAGAAGAGGTAATATTAGAAGAAGTTAATCCATTAAAAGTGCTACAGCTTCGTCAAAAAATATCGGTAGATAAATCAGTAAAGGTAATCGATATTGTAGTAAGAGGTTCTAAATCAGAGAACCATGTTTTAGATTCCTTAAAAATATAATTTTCAATAGTATTTTACCATTAGTATAAAATTACCTTTTTATATTAATTTAACATACATTAAGGATAAAATACAGTAATGATAAGATAATTGCCACATATACATAATTCCGATTATACTGTTACTTTGTAGCTGTAATTTTATGTTAAAAAAAGAAAGACTATAAATTAGCAATTGTTTTTTGCCATAAGATTACAGAATCAATCAAGTTCAATTAAGTTCAAAAATTAAATAGATGAAAATTTTAAATTTATTATTGAGGAAAGCTAAAGCAGGTAGTTTCTTGCTTTTACTCTTCGCCTTGTTGTGTCAGTTTAGCACTAATGCACAATCAATTAAGGTATCTGGAACTGTAACTAGTTCAGAGGATCAGGGGCCAATTCCTGGTGTAAGTGTAATTGTTAAGGGAACTCAAAATGGGGTTTCAACAGATTTTGATGGACTTTTCTCTATCAAAGCTAATGTTGGAGATATTTTAGAGTTTAGTTACATTGGTATGATACAGAAAAATCTTAAGGTTAAAAATGCAACCATGAGTGTTGTTTTAGACCCTTCTGTAGAAAGCTTAGAAGAAATAGTAGTAATTGGTTATGGTACAGTAAAAAAGAAAGAAATTACTGGGGCAGTTGTTCAAGTAAAAGCAGAAGATCTAGAGAGTATTGTTAGTTCAGATTTAGGAGCTGCTTTACAAGGGCAAGTATCTGGGGTAAACATTGTTTCTTCTTCAGAACCAGGAGGAACATCAGAAATATTAATTAGAGGTGTTACTTCATTATCTGGAGACAATACACCTTTATATGTTGTTGATGGTGTAATACAAGATGGAGATCCAGGAATTCCACCTTCAGATGTAGAAACTATTAACGTATTAAAAGATGCTGCTTCTACTGCAATTTATGGGGTTCGTGGAGCTACTGGTGTAATTTTAATTACTACTAAACAAGGTAAACCAGGTTCTTTACAAGTTAGAGTTAATGCTAGTTATGCTATTCAGCATAGAAGAGCAGCTGTGCCTTTAATGAATTCTGTAGAACAAACTTATTTTGATGTTGTACAGAGTAGAAATGTAAACGGGAGTTATGATGACCAGGTTAGTTTACAGATTTTACAGCAGCCAAGATCCTTTTTAAATGAAACGAATTTAAGCGATTTAATCTTTACGAATAATGTACCAACACAAGACTATAATATAAATGTTTCTGGAGGTACAGAAGATATTACGTATAATGTTTCTACAGGATTTTTTAGTCAAGAAGGATTACAAATTAATTCAGCATATAACCGTTTTAATATTAGAGCAAGTACAGTTTACGAAAAAAATAAACTAAGAATTCAGTCTAGTGTTTCTATGAATAAAGATACTAGAGATATTCCTCAGGGAAATCTTTTATCACAATCTATTGTGTATAGACCAACTCAAAACGGACTTAATTTAGATAATTTAGATGAATTGTCTCAAGGTGGAGATGATGTAAATAGATTAGGTTGGGTTATTGAGAGTTTAAGAACAACCAATGTATATAAAACTACAAGAGCTGCAGCAACACTTAATTTAAAATATCAAGCTACAGAACATTTAAGCCTTTCTAGTAATTTAGGTTTAACATCTATAAATAGTATTGGTAAAATTTACAGACCTTATCAAGAGATTTATAATAACCAAACACCACCGGTTTTACAAAGTCAACCAGAAGATAGTTTTGTTTCTAACAGAACTCGATTTACAACGAATACGATAGCAGATTTTGGAGCTACTTATAGCAGAGTATTTGATGAAAAGCATGATGTAACACTTACAGCTTTTATAAATGGAGAAAAAAATGAAAGTGAAGCTTTTACAGCAACAAGAAATGGAGCCACTAATGATGATGTTCAGGTTTTAAATGGAGCAACTGGTACTCAGTTTGTTTCTTCTGGAAATGATTATGAGCAAACAAGAATAGGTTTAATAGGAAGACTTCAGTATAGTTATAAAGGAAAATATATTTTAAGTTCTAGTTTACGTAGAGATGGTTCTTCTAAATTTCCGGTAGATAATAGATGGGGAACTTTTCCTTCAATCGCATTAGCTTGGAATGTTTCTGATGAACCTTTCTGGGATAAATACAAAAATGCAGTTAATAACTTTAGACTTAGATTAAGTCAGGGTACTGTTGGTGTAGATAGAATTGGAGATTATTTATATTCTGCAGGTATTTCTCAAGATATTAATTACGCAACTTCTAACGGTTCTGTAAGTTTAGGAGCTACTCAAGAAAACTTTGTAAACAGAGTTTTAAAATGGGAAGAAACAACACAACAAAACATTGGTTTCGATTTTGGGTTCTTAAGAAACAGATTAACGCTTTCAGCGGAATATTATCACTCAGATAAATCGAACATGTTATTTCCAGTTTTTATTCCTAATTCAGCAGGTGGTGGTAACAATGCAACTGTAGTTTTAAATGTTGGAGATATGGTTAATTCTGGATTAGAATTAGCGTTAGGTTTTAGAGGGAATATTGGTAATGTTAGATATAGAATGAATGGTACATTCTCTACAAACCAGAATGAAGTTACAAAAATTAGTGGAGATACTAAATTTCAATTAACTACAGACAGTGGTTTAGTAGGTAGAGCACCACAACAATCTAGAGTTACTGCATTGGCAGTTGGTCGTGAGGCAGCAGCTTTTTTCTTATGGAGAACAGACGGAATTTTAGATACAGAAGTAAAACTTGCAGAATACCAAAACAATATTGATAGAAATGCAAGAATGGGAGATACGAAGTTTATAGATCAAAATAATGATGGTGTTTTAGATGAATCAGACAGGGTTTATAGTGGTAGTGGATTACCAGAATATGAATTAGGATATACTTTTAACGCAAACTATAAAAATTGGGATTTTTCAATGAACTGGTATGCTGCATTAGGGCAAGAGATAATGAATGGTTTTGATGCTTGGGCATATGGTTTTGGTAGACATAAAGATCAAATTTATCAATGGTCTCCACAAAATCAAAACTCTACAGTACCAACTTATAGAAACGATGTTACAAGACATAACAACTATTTAGGGTATAGTGATCTTTGGTTAGAAGATGGTTCTTATTTAAGATTAAGACAAGTTTCTATGGGATATAGTTTTCCTAAAAATACCTTAGACAAAATGGGACTTAGCAGATTGCGTTTTTATGTAAGAGCTCAAAACCCATTAACTATTACTAAATACTCTGGTTACAATCCAGAAGTAGGTGGGGGAATACAAGCAAGAGGTTTAGATAAAAATACTGGACCAATATCCTCACAATATATGTTAGGAGTAAACATTAATTTTTAATTTAATATAAACTTATTTGTGATGAAACAATTAATTTTTAAATATTTTATATTCATTTTTACTTTAGGAGTGTTAAGCTCTTGTGATGCAGATGAATTTTTAGAACAAAAGAACCCAAACTTAATATCTACAGATAATTATTGGAGAAATTTAGCGGAAACTCAAACAGGTTTAAATGCTGTTTATCAAACACTACATAAACCAGCTATTTTAAATAAGTTTGAAGAAATGTTACGTTCAGATATGGGATATCCTGGTTATGGTCGCCCAAATCCAAACAATACAGAAGATTTCTATTTACACTTATATAATGGAAGTAGTTTGGCAATCTTAAATAAATGGCAAGATTCTTATTTAGGTATTTTTAGAGCAAACCAAGTAATTGAAGCTTTAAATAATATAAAAGAGACAGCAACAGATGAAGCAGAATGGACTTCGCAAATGGCGCAAGCACGTTTCTTTAGAGGGTTATTTCACTTTTATTTACACACCACTTTTAATAATGGAAGTATTATTATAAGAGATGCGGTACCTGCTACCAATGAAGATTTTTCAAAAGCATTATCTCCTGCGTCGGATGTAATTAGTTTTGTTAGAGAAGATTTAGAATATGCGTATGCTAACTTGTATAAAAATGGAGAATACCCAGACAATGATTTGGCTAAAGTTACTTCTGGTGCAGCTGCAACAATTTTAGGTACTAGCTATTTATACGAATTAGACTATAGTAAAGCAATGGTTTATTTTGATGATGTAATTAATAATCATGGTTATTCTTTAGAAACAGATTTAACTAAGATGTTTACAACTGCTGGTGAATTTAATAGAGAATCTATTTTAGAAATTAATTTTTCTGAAGAAAACACAAGATTAGATTTACCACCTTGGGATGGAGATTCAGGAACAAACTGGATAAACGTTCGTACAGCACAAACACGTTCTGCAACTGGACCAGCATGGATTGTAAATGCATACAAAACAGAACCTATGGATCCTTTAGATTCTAGAAATTACTATACAGATCCTAACACATCTAGCGTTAGTTTAAGAAGCGTACCATTAAGAAACTCTTCTATGATGGCGGTTGTAGACGACAATGAAACAACGTATTACTTAACAGGAACTACTAGTGAATACGGTAGATTTGGAGGAGCCAATTGGGGCTTCGGTTGGTGGAAAAAGTACACCAATGATGATATTGTTTCTACAGAAAGTCAACTTCCTGGTGGACAAGCATATTCTACTAAAAATGTAACTCTTAATAGATTGGCAGATGTTTTATTAATGCAAGCAGAATGTAAAATAAAAACAGGTGATGTAGAAGGAGCAATCAAATTAATAAACCAGATTAGAAAAAGATGGGGATTGGTGCTTTTAGGAAGACCAAATGGAGATACTACTCGTACGTATGACAAAGAAGATACTGATGCAGAATACACGGCAGATGAATTGATGCAACGTTTAATGAGAGTTGAAAAACCTTTAGAAATGGGAGTAGAAGGTCATAACATAAGATTTTTAGATTTCCAAAGATGGAAAAAATCTGATAACTATGGTTTTAAAGACCGATTAAAAGAATTGTCTGAAGAAGTATATTACGGAGTAGACTTTTCATATACAAAAAGAAGTAATAACCAAACGGTTACAAGAGGTAATTTTCCTTCATTAGTAAACGAATTACCAACAGTAAATTCTACTGCTGTAGATTATGAATATGATACACCATATTTAAATTATGATGAAGCTAAAAATGGTACGTATCCTATTCCTTTTGCAGAGGTAAATTCTAACCCAAACATAAATTAAAAGATATATCATGAAAAATATAAAAAATTATATACTTTTCTTCAGTTTACTGGCCTTGCTAAGTTGTGAAGAAGATTCTTATAAAGGGTACACAGCACCAGATGATTTGTCTGATGTTTCATGGCTTATTGGTTTAGATCCAAATAGACCAAATATAGATGCAAAGTTTAAAGTAAATATAGATACTTATATTTCTTTTTTCGATTTATCTCAAGGAGCAACAAGTCACGAATGGATTTTAGAGGATGGAGATCATTTTCTAAAAGATGGTTTCACTTCTAGCGATACTTTATCAAAATTTATTAATGAAGACGTTGGTTTGTCTAGTTCAGAAAGTAAGGCACATGTTTTATTTGGTAAAAGTGGTTTAACTAAAATTAGATTACGAAATAAATTTACTGAAGAAGTAAGTCCTAATGTTTCGGAGGATAGAGCAGCGTATGTTATAGCAAATTCATCAACAGAAGGAGATGAACATATAATGGACGTAGAGTTTTTGTTTGATGTTTATGCAAATATTTTACCTGCTTTTTCAGTTTTAAAAGACGGTGCAGAAGTATTAAATGTTACAGAAACAGATATTCCTGATATTAAAGATGAAAGTACTTGGCCAGTTATAGAAGTAGAGGCAGCAACCGGATTAACTTTTGTAGATAAATCTACTACCGGAAGACCTAACAGAGTAACGTGGTTAATTCCAGATGGAGTACCTAGTCAGGCAGGTACTTTGGCAGAATTATCTCAAGATGTAAAGTTTTATAAATTGGGTACCTATAATGCAGGAACTATAAGATCTTTAAGACAAGTACAAACTGTAGATGGAGTAGAAGATAATGCACCAGTGGCTTCAGCTGAAAAAATTATACCTTTAAAAGTGAAAGTAATTCAGTCTTCACAACCTTTTGTTTTTGACAAAGCATTAACAGAAAATGAAAATGAAGTAATAGAGTTTAGAGTAACTGGAGAGTTAAAAGCATTTTCTGGAGAAGAAGCTAATTTTACTGTGAATGTAAAAAACGCTGCTAAAGGATTAGATGAAGATTTCACTGTGCAAACAGCTAGAGTAAAAGAAGGTAATGCCACTTTTATTGAGTTAATATTATCCGCACCAATTTATAATTCTGATGTAATTACGGTTTCTTATAATGGTACAACTATTCTTTCTGCAGACGAAAGAGTGTTAGCTCCTTTTGCAAATCAAAAAGTACAAATGCATTTTGATAATAATGTTTTACCATCAAATTCTTGGGGTAGTTTTGAGCCTGAAGGAGGTGGTGTAAATAATGCTTTTGCAACAGGTAAGTTTTTTATTCCTGGAGGAAATGGAAATGGTCAGTTTGGAGCTGGAGAAGAAATTTGGGCACGTAGCACAGATCAAGCTTACGCAGGTGGTGCTAGTATGAGATATAAACTGCCAAATGTTGCTATACCTACTGTAAACCTTTTTGGTTTTGGTTTAGCAGATGGTCCAAATGGTATGCCAGCAGGAACTTACCAAGTGTCTTATTGGGTGTATGTAGAGCCTGGTACAACCTTAACTACTTTTAGAATGGAATTTGGTAATCCTGTTTTAGATTATTTACATTTTGATATCTCAAGTATCGAAAAAGGTAAATGGGTGCGTGTATTCGCAGATGCACCTGCTGTTATTCCGGCAGATTTAACAAGCAGTGATGCAAAAAGAAGAACTACATTAAGAGTTTTAGCAGAAGATAATGTTGGAATTACTACTGCAGAACAGTTGATGTATTTAGATGAGTTAACACTTATTAAATTAGAAGATAGACCATAATTTAAATTAGAAATAATGATGAAAAATATAATAAAATATATTGCCGTTTTTGCAATCGTTTTGGCATTCACTTCTTGTGACGAAGAAAGCAATTTTGAAGAGTCTAGGACAGCTTTAACACCAGTATATACCATTACAGACATTACAGGTAATAATGCCGCTTTTAAAATTAATATATACAAAGAAGTAAGTGTAATTGTAGAATATTCTACAGAAGTAAATTTAGAATCTTACACATCTTCTGGTTTTACAGACTCTTCTACAGAGACTAATTTTGAAGTAGAAGTAAATAAGTTAGACGATGAAGCAACTGTAAATTATATTTTATCTGCGGATAAAACAACAGGAGAAGGAACGCTAACTGTAGACGGAACGACTGTTTTTAATGTAAAAGTTTCTGAAGAAGAAGTTTATAATTAATATTATTTTTTTAATTAATAAGAAAGGCTACAGATATCTGTAGCCTTTTTTTGTTTTTAACTAAATTATGTTTTTTATTTATCTAAATGATATAAAAGTTATCTTACAAGTATTAAAAATAATTTTTTAAACTTTCTTTATTTACCTTTTAAGTAGGAATTAAAAGGTAATATATGATTTGTTTTAGATAAAAATGAAGCCTACCAAAAACAGCTTATTATTTACTTTTAACATCTAGCATAATTACAGATTTGTAATTTATAATTGCTAAAGAGTCAACTAAATAACTAAACAATGACAATAGAAAAAATAGAAGCGTTTGTTCTTAAAGATACTTTATCTAAAAGTTTTTTCTTTTCACAATGGGAATATGCAGAACGTTGTATCTGTGTTGTTAAAGTAACAGCCTCTAACGGTCAACACGGTTGGGGAGAGGCTTATGGTCCTGCTACAATGGTAGAAGCAGGTATAAAATTATTAGAATCAACTGTGGTAGGAGAAAATCCTTTAGAAAATGAAGTAATTTGGAACAAAATGTACCGAAAGACGTTAGATTTTTCTAGAAGAGGTGTTTATATGGCATCAGTTAGTGCTATAGATATTGCTATCTGGGATTTAAAAGGTAAAATTTTAGGATTACCAGTTTCAACATTATTAGGAGGTGCACATAGAAAGAAAATACAACCATATGCAACAGGTTTATACTTTACAAATCACGATAATTTTTCTGATGGTTTTGTAGAAGAAGCTAAATTATACGTTTCTCAAGGTTTTAAAGCCATGAAAATGAAAGTTGGTTTAGGCATCAAAGAAGATGTAGCTAATGTAAAATTAATTAGAGAAACTATTGGACCAGACATCGCTTTAATGGTAGATTCTAATCATGCCTATACTTTTAGAGAAGCAGTTGAGCTTTCTAGGAAAATAGAAAAATACGATATTGGTTGGTTTGAAGAACCAATTTCACCAGAGTTTTATGAACAGTATAGCGAGTTAAGAGAAAAGACGACGATTCCTATTGCAGGTGGAGAATGTGAATATTTACGATTTGGATTTAATGAATTAATCAAAAATAAATCTGTAGATATTTTGCAACCAGATGTTTGTGCAAGTGGAGGTTTAACAGAAGCAAAAAGAATTGCTGCTTTGGCAAGTGCAAATGGTATCGATTTAATTCCACATACTTGGGGGACTTCTATTGGTTTACATGTTGGTTTGCATTTTATAGCGAACTTAGAGGCGATTCCTGGAAGAATGTATCAAGCAGATTACCTAATAGAGTTTGATCAAACAGAAAACGGATTAAGAGACAACTTAACATTTCCTAAATTAGAAATGAAAGATGGTATGTTAGAAGTGCCCAATAGGCCCGGTTTAGGGATTGATGTAGATGAAGATGTTTTACGTAAGTATTGTATCAGTAGTACTACCAATGAAATAGAAGTTGAAAAATTATTAAATAAATAAACAAGCATATGAAGACTCAAAACTTCGGATATAAAAAATTATACATTGATGGTCAGTTAGTAGATGCTGTTAGTGGAGAAAGAGAAGATGTTATTTGCCCAGCAACAGGAGAAGTAATTGCTCAGGTTGCAAAAGCAGGAAAAGCAGATGCAGAAAAAGCATTGATCTCATCACAAAAAGGTTTTAAATATTGGTCTAAACTTTCTTTAATAGAAAGAACCGTTTGGATGTTAAAATTGCGTGATGCAATTTTAGAAAAATCAGATGAGTTAAGAAATGCAATGGTGCATGAAATGGGGAAAACCTATGCAGGTTCTGAAGAAGATATATTAAGACTTACAGAGTCATTAGAATGGTACCCAAATGCCATGAAAAATTTAAGAGAAGAGCAAATTCCTGATTATGATGGTACGCATACTCATAAAATGATTTCGAAACCAGCGGGAGTTGCTATTGCTTATTTAGCATGGAATTTTCCGTTATTAAATGTTGGGTATAAAATAGGGCCAGCATTGGCTTCTGGATGTTCTTTAATTATTAAACCATCAACACTATCACCTTTATCTGCATATATGGTAGGTGAAATTTTAGAAAGTATCAATTTTCCAGCCGGTGTGGTTACCATCTTAGCAGGTTCTAGTAGCGAAGTGGCAACACCAATGACAACTAGTAAAATTCCTGCAGTAATTACCATGATTGGTTCTACGCAAACAGGACAAAGAATTATTGCTGATAGTACAACTTCTATCAAAAAATTAGGAATGGAATTAGGAGGAAATGCTCCTTTTATTGTTTTTGAAGATGCCGATTTAGAGTTGGCTTTAGATTTAGCAATCGGATTAAAATTTGGAAATACAGGTCAGATTTGTGTGGCTGCAAACAGAATTTTCGTTCATAAAAATATCTATGACAAATTCTTAAAGGAATATGTAAAAAGAGCATCAGCATTAAAAATAGGTTTTGGAACTAAAGAAAATCCAGATGTATTTATGGGCCCTTTGGCTTCTAGGGGATCTAGAGACAGAATGTTTGAGTTAATTGAAGATGCTGTAAGTAAAGGAGCAAAATTAGAATATGGAGGAAGTATTCCTGAAGATTTACCTGAAGGAGGAAACTGGATGCAACCAACCATTATTTCTGGTACTACAACAGAAATGAAATTGTTTAGAGAAGAAACTTTTGGTCCTATTGCAGGTGTAATGTCTTTTGATACTGATGATGAAGTTTTAGAATTAGCAAACGATACAGAATTTGGTTTAGCTTCTTATATTTTTACAAACAATAACAAGAGAATAGAAAGATTTACAGAAGATTTAGAGTTTGGAGAAATTCAAATTAATGGTGTAAAATATGCTATTTATTTACCTCACGGTGGATTTAAAAATAGTGGAATTGGACACGATTGTTCACACCTAGCTTTAGATGATTATTTAGTTAAGAAACGTATTACATCAGCACTATAATTATGACGAAAAATTTATTACAAGCTAGTTTAAAGGAGGGTAAAACACTTTACGGTCCTTTTTGTAAAGTACAAGACCCTGCAATGGTAGAAATTGCTGCTTTAGGAGGTTTCGATTTTGTTATTATAGACATGGAGCATGGTCCTTACAGCATAGAATCTACTCAGAATATGATTAGAGCTGCAGAGGCTAGAGGAATTACACCTGTTGTAAGAGTTACAGAAAATTCTGAAACTTTAATTCTAAGAACTTTAGATATTGGAGTTAAATGCATTCAGGTTCCGCAAATATGTACCAAAGCAGATGCGGAAAGATTAGTAAAATCTACCAAGTTTTATCCGAAAGGAGAAAGAGGTATGTGCAGATATGTAAGAGCAGCAGAGTATACAAATATTAGTGCAGCTGATCATTTTGGAAAAGCAAATAATGATATTACAACCATTATTCACATAGAAGGAATGGAAGGTATTAATAACTTAGAAGAAATTGTACAAGTAGATGGTATTGATGTGATCTTTTTAGGTCCTTATGATTTATCTCAATCTTGTGGTGTTCCTGGTTTGGTTAATGATCCTAAAGTAGTCGATGCTATGAAAGGTGCTGTAGAAACTGCTAAAAAATACGGTAAGTTTGTAGGTACTTTTACAGAGACTCCAGAGAAAGCAAAAATGTGGAAAGACATTGGTGTACAATATATTTCTTATGCGGTAGATGTTGGTTTAGTTATGAATTCTTTTAAAGAAATTACTGCACAACTTAAAGCTTAAGCATAAAATACTATAAATAATGAAACCCTATAACTGAGAAGTTATAGGGTTTTCATTTACCTTAAAATTAATGAATCAATGTAAACCTGTCTCTTTGACTTTTTTTATGTGTAGTTGTATAAAGAGTATAAGTACAATATGAGTATTATGATGTGATTTTTTTTAGAGACTTTCAATCAAAATATATTTTGATTTCAGAAGTGTTCGAAATAACAAAATTGTGAGGTACTTTATTGGTAATAGAGCGGTCACTTTTATCTTTTTTGGAGGCGTTACATAGAGAAGTTAACACAACATGAGTAATACTATATGGTTTCCTCCATTAAGTAACAAACAATAAAAGCTAGCAATTTTAAATTGCTAGCTTTTATAAAGTACGTAATTTGTGGAAAATAATTACATTTAGTTTTTAACTAATTTCTTTGTAGAGATTCCTTTGTCTGAAGATATTTTAACTAAATAAACAGATTTAGTTAAAGAAGAAACATCTATCGATTTTGTTTTGGTAGTAGAAAGTACTTTTTTTCCTAACAGATTAAAGATTTCAACTTTATTAAGCGTTTCTTTAGAGTTAATATTTAAAAGGTTATTTGCAGGATTAGGAGACATAGAAAATTCAAAATTATTGAAAGTTGGAGTAGATAATACAGCATCGTTTTTAGTAATAGTTAAACTATTTACGTAGATGGCATTAATAGTACTATCCTCTTTTTGATAAAAATTTAAAGCCCAATTAAAATAATAAGCTCCAGCACCAGTAATGGCAGTATAAATTTCACCTCTTAATTTATTAGACTTTGAAGAAACAGAAGATTCACCAGAACTAACATTTGTGATACGAACAGTTTTACTAGATTCATCTGCAGATGCACCTATCGTATATTCAACTATAACTTCATAAGCTGCTTTATCTGCTTGACTAATTTCTGCACCAGTAAAAGGACCAGAACTACCCGCATTTGTTAATCTTAATTTACCTCCATCTGCAGGATCTGCTTGAATTAGAACACCTTCTCTTTTTTGTCCAGCTTCTTTGTTCTCATTTGAGTTTTCTGGAGTGTTATCTGGTAATAAACCAAGTAAGATAAGGTTGTTGAGAGAACCTGTTGTTGCAAAAATTTGTGGGTTATTCCCTAATTGAACAATTGTTTTTACAGTAATAACATCGCCATCTACACCGGTTATTGCAGAAGTAGTACTTGTTAATGAAGAATAAGAAAAGTTAGCTCCAACTTGAATTAAATCGCTATCTCCATTAGCTCTCCAAGAATTAGCATTACCAAAATGACCAGCAGTCCAATCTGCATGGTTATTTAAGTTCGTATTTACGTCTTCGGCATCGTAAGAAGCTTCATCAAAAGTTGAGTCAAATATCGTTGTCTGAGCATTGGTAAAACCAACCAAAAAAATAGCAATTAATAAAGTAAAGTAATTTTTTTTCATAATTATAAGATTTAAGATTATTAAGTTCTTATAAAATTACAAGATATATAAAGGTTTTTATTGCATAGAATTACCTTCTGCTTACATTAATTTACCAAAAAAAAGACGAATTAGTTTTTTATTGGTATTTCTAGGATCTAGTTTAAGAATAAAAAAGAAGTTTGTATTAAAACATTAAAGGGCAGTAGTTGTTTACGTATAATTAGTGTTTTTTGTTGTAAGGAATCAGAAAAATAAATTTGACAAATTTTGATAATTACAGTTTTAAAACTCAAATTTTATCAGTACCTGTAAGAAATGCAATGCGTGTGATAAATTGTGCAAAACTTGGTTCAGATGTAATGACTATTAGTTTTTTAATATTAAGTTAAATTTTAGTAAATTCGAATTAAAACAAAATTAAGTTATCATAAAATCATTTCACATGTTGTATTTTACATTTTCTTTTATAAGAATATCTATAGGGAGGTGTGTTTTTGTATTCGGTATTTTATTGTGAATTAAAAAATCAGATAATATTCTTACTGCTTCATAACCTTGATCAAAGGGTTTTTGAGAGATTAAAAAAGAAACACTATCGTTTAAAAGGCATTGGGTGTTTTGCGGAGTATTATCAAAACCTATTAATTCTATGTTTTTTAAATGTGAATCCTCTATGCAATCTACCACAATATAAATTCTACTAGAGGGAACAAAAATTCCTTTTATTTGCGGGTGTGTGTTTAGGTAGTCGTTGATGATTCCTTTTGTTTCTAGAGAGTTCTTTAAATTTTCAATTTTTAAAGTTTGCACTTTATAATTAATGTTATTTTTTAAAAAATAATTATTAAAACCTTCAATCCTATTCGAAACCGCATTGTTTTTGGTGATGTTGTATCGAGATTGAATTATTAAAATTTCTGAGGCATCTGGAATGTTAAATTTCATTAATTTACCTGCAATATAACCTGCGGTATAAGAATCTTGACCAACATATGCTATGTTGTTAAATCCTTTAATATCAATATTTAAAAAAATATAGGGAATGTCTAAAGCCTCTAACTCATCTACAATTAGCTGGGTCTCTTTAGAAAAATTGGGTACCATGATTACTCCAGTTGGCTTTGTTTTTAGCAACTCTTTAAACGTATTTAAATAATAAACTGGATCGTACTGATTGTATGTAAAACTATTGACATGTACTCCAAAACTTACAACATCGTTGGTTGCTTTTAAAAGCCCCATATAAGGCGATTTCCAAAATAAGTCATCATCATTATATTCTGGGATTAAAATAGATATTTGCTGTTTATTTTTCATAGCAAGAGCGCTGGCAACCGGATTCACGCTAAAATTATGATGGTCAAGAATTTTTCTAATTCTTGCTTCCGTTTTCTTAGAAACACCACCTCTGTTGTGTATTACTCTATCTACAGTGCCTTCAGAGACTTTTGCTTCTCTGGCAATATCTTTTATTTTTATCATATTAAGATTGATAAACGCTTTTATGTATATTTTTAATCTTATGCAATTTAGTGAAAATAAATGCAATTTTGTGTGCGCACACGAGGAATTATGTTATATTTGTGTGTGCGTACACGTAAATGTGCGGAAATTACTAATCTTAATTAAAAATACAACCTTAAAGATGAATAAAACAATTGTATTAACAGGTGCAGGAGGAGTGTTGTGTAGTGCTTTAGCAATGGCGCTTGCAGAACAAGGAAACAGCGTTGCCGTTTTAGATTTAAGAAAAGAAGCTGCAGATAAGGTGGCGGATTCAATTATAAAAGCTGGAGGAAAAGCAATTGGTGTTGCAGCCAATGTTTTAGAAAAAGATTCTTTAATAGTGGCTAAAGAAATAGTAAATAAAGCTTTTGGGCAAGTAGATATTTTGGTGAATGGAGCGGGAGGAAACCATCCTTTAGGAACCACTTCGAATCCTTTTTTGGAATTAGAAGACTTGGCAAACAAAACAGAAGGCTTTAAGACTTTTTTCGATTTAGATCCAAAAGGAATTGAATTTACATTCAACTTAAATTTCTTAGGAACTTTAATTCCTACACAAGTTTTTGCAACAGATATGGTGGGTAGAAAAGGGTGTTCTGTATTGAATATTTCTTCTATGAATGCTTTTACTCCGTTAACTAAAATACCAGCTTACAGTGGTGCAAAAGCTGCAGTTTCTAACTTTACACAATGGTTAGCTGTTCATTTTTCTAAAGTAGGAATTCGTGTGAATGCATTAGCACCAGGTTTCTTTTTAACAGATCAAAACAGAACTTTATTAACAAATACAGATGGAAGTTTAACTAAAAGAGGTCAGCAAATTATAGATCAAACTCCAATGGAACGTTATGGTAAACCGGAGGATTTAATTAGTACAACTTTATATTTATGTGATGATGCATCTTCTTTTGTTACAGGAATTGTAATTCCTATTGATGGTGGATTTGCAGCATATAGTGGCGTTTAATAAAATAGAATAAAATGATACAAAATTTAGAACAAACTTGGCGTTGGTATGGACCAAATGACCCAGTTTCTTTATCAGATATAAAACAATCGGGGGCAACAGGTGTTGTTTCTGCATTACATCATATTAAAAATGGTGAAGTTTGGACGGTTGATGAAATCATCAAAAGAAAAGAAATTATAGAAAATGTTGGGTTAACATGGTCTGTAGTAGAATCTGTGCCAATTCATGAGAATATTAAAACAAAGTCTGGAGATTACCAATTATATATTGATAATTACAAACAAACTTTGTTGAATTTAGGCGAATGCGGAATTGATATTGTTTGTTACAATTTTATGCCCGTTTTAGATTGGACGAGAACAAACTTAGATTATGAAGTTTCGGATAATTCTACCGCTTTACGTTTTGAGGCAGCAGCTTTTGCAGCTTTTGAATTGTACTTGTTAAAAAGACCAGGAGCAGAAAAAGAATATTCTGATGCTCAGAAAGAGAAAGCTTCAGAGTTTTTAAAAAATGCCTCAGCAGAAGATCAAAAAAGATTAATTAGAAATATTATTGCAGGTTTACCAGGGGCTGAAGAAGGGTATTCTCTAGAGGAATTCAATGCAATTTTGGCGACTTATAAAAATGTAGGCCCAAAAGAATTGAAGGCAAACTTATTTTCGTTTTTATCAGAGATTATTCCGTCAGCAGAACAAGCAGGTGTTTTAATGTGTATTCATCCAGATGATCCACCTTTTCCAATCTTAGGATTACCAAGAGTAGTATCCACAGAAAAAGATATCGAAGATATTTATAATGCTGTAAAATCGCCAAATAACGGATTGACATTTTGTACGGGGTCTTTTGGTGTAAGAGCCGATAATGATTTAGCAGGAATGGTAGAACGTTTAGGAGATAGAATTCATTTTATTCATTTACGAGCTACAAAAAGAGATGCTGAAGGGAATTTTCATGAAGCAGATCATTTAGATGGTGATGTAGATATGTTTGCAGTGATGAAAGCGTTGGTTTTAGAGCAACAAAAACGTGCTGAAGCAGGAAGAAAAGATGTTAGAATGCCTTTTAGACCAGATCACGGACATAAAATGTTAGACGATTTAAAAAAGAAAACAAATCCTGGATATTCAGGTATCGGACGTTTACGAGGTTTGGCAGAATTACGTGGATTAGAATTAGGAATTAGACGATCGTTATAAAAAAAATAAAAATGAATAGCACCACATTTATAAACGATAACTTTTTATTACAATCTGAAGTCGCAGTAAAATTGTATCATCAATATGCTAAAGATTTGCCAATTATAGATTATCACAATCATTTATCACCACAACTAATTGCAGAAGATAAGCCTATTGAAAATATTACAGCTGCTTGGTTAAATGGAGATCATTATAAGTGGCGGGGAATGCGTGCAAATGGTATAGAAGAAGCTTTTATTACTGGCGATAAAACGACCCAGAAAGAAAAATTTTTAAAGTGGGCAGAAACGGTTCCGCATACTTTAAGAAATCCTTTATTTCATTGGACGCATTTAGAATTGAAGCGTTATTTTGATATTGATGAAATTTTACAACCCTCTACAGCAGAAACTATTTATAAAAAAGCCAATGCTATTTTAGTACATAAAACACCTGCCGATTTATTAGAACAAATGAAGGTGGAGGTTATTTGTACTACAGATGATCCTACAGACAGTTTAGAATATCATCAGGTAATTTCTGAAATGAATATATACACAAAAGTGTTGCCTACATTTAGGTCTGATGAATTGTTCTTTATAGGAGAAACAAAATTTTTGGGGTATTTAAAAAAATTAGCGGCAAGTTCAGGAGTACAGATTAATTCTTTATCCGATTTTATAAAATCTATAGATAATAGAATTGCTCATTTTCATGAAAATGGATGTAGAGTATCTGACTTTGGTATTGGAGCGACGCTTTCAATTGTTGATTTTACTGAGGAAGAAATTGCACAAATTTTTGATAAGAAACTAAAAGAAGAAACTCTTTCCGTTTTAGAAATTGAAAAATATAGATCTTTTTTATTCCTTTATTTAGGAAGAAAATATCATGAATATAATTGGGTACAACAATACCATTTAGGACCTATTAGAAATAATAATTCTAGATTAGTTGAACAAGTAGGATTAGATGCTGGTTGCGATTCTATAAGTGATTTTCCAATGGCAGAATTTATGTCTAAATTATTTAATGAACTTGAATCTACCGGTCAATTAGCAAAAACCATTACTTATAATTTAAATCCTTCTCAAAATGAAGTATTTGCAACAATGATGGGTAATTTTCAAAATGCGGATATTCCAGGTAAAATGCAATGGGGTTCTGGTTGGTGGTTTTTAGACCAAAAAGACGGCATGGAAAAACAATTAAACACACTTTCAAATATGGGCTTATTAAGTCGTTTTGTAGGTATGTTAACAGACAGTCGCAGCTTTTTATCTTTTCCAAGACATGAGTATTTTAGGCGAATATTGTGCAACCTAATTGCAGAAGATGTTAAAAAAGGATTGGTTCCAAATGATATAGAATTTCTTGGGAAAATGATTCAAAACATTTGTTATTACAATGCTGTGAACTATTTCAATTTTAAAAACTAAAATAATTTATTATGTTGCATAGACTGTTTTGTGCCTTCTTTCTTTTAATCATTTTACAAGGGTGTGAAAAGAAAGACGATGTAAAGATGATGTATTTAGCACATACTTTACCTCAAACACACCCTGTTCACAAAGGTATTTTAGAATTTAAGAAAGCCTTAAAACTAAAATCTGGAGGGAAAATGGATATTAAGATATTTCCTGATGGCCAATTAGGATCAGAAAGAGAAGTTTTAGAATTATTACAAATAGGTAGTGTAGCTGTCACAAAAGTAAGTGCTGCAACGTTGTCTAATTTTGTTCCAGAATATCATGTATTGGGAATTCCATATTTATTTAGAAATAAACAACATCAATTTGATGTTTTAGAAGGTGAAGTTGGAAAATCAATTTTAGAAAAAGGAAGTAAATTTTGGCTACGTGGTTTGTGTTATTACGATGCAGGAAGTAGAAGTTTTTATACTTCAAAGAAAGCAATTAGAACTCCAGAAGATTTAAAGGGGCTTAAAATTCGTGTAATGAACAACCAAATGGCCATAAATATGGTAAATAGTTTGGGAGGTTCTGCAACACCAATGTCTTTTGGAGAGTTGTACACTGCTCTACAACAAGGTGTTGTGGATGGTGCCGAAAATAATCCGCCTTCATTTGTATCTTCTAATCATTATGAAGTAAGTAAATACTATACCTTAGATCAACATTCTTCTTTACCAGATGTTTTATTAATTGGCACAAAATACTGGGATACATTATCTGATGAAGAAAAAGTTTGGGTGCAAGAGTCTGCAGATGAGTCATCTAAATCACAGAAGGTTTTCTGGAATGATTCTGTAAATGAATCAATGGAAATTGCAAAAAAAGCAGGTGTAGAAATTATTATTCCTGAAAAAGCATTGTTCCAAGAGAAATCAAAACCTGTTTTAGAAGCTTTTGAAAAAGAACACCCAGAAATGAGTGGGATTATTAATAAAATAAAAAATCAGTAGATATGAAATCAGCAGACATCCTTTTTAACAGAGTTTGTAAAATCATGGAAACAATATTGGTTTCTATATTTGGGTTATTGGTAATTGATGTATTACTACAAGTTTTTTCACGTTATATTTTAAATACTTCATTTACGTTTACAGAAGAACTAGCACGTTTTTCATTAATTTGGTTATCCATTTTAGGGGCAGCCTACCTTAGCGGAAGAAGAGAACATTTATCAATGGATTTCTTGTTTCAGAAATTCTCACCTAAATTACAAAAGAAAGTGCTGTTTTTTATCGAAATCTGTGTGTTTTTATTTGCATTGATAGTTATGGTAATTGGTGGATTTAACCTTGTTTATACTACATTACATTTAGGCCAATTATCAGGAACATTAAGGATACCTTTAGGATACATATATTCTATTTTGCCTTTTAGTGGTTTGCTTATTATGTGTTTTTCAATATATCACATACGCAAAATAAGTACTAACAAAATAACCGATTAATTATGAGTATAGAAATAATAAGTATTATAGTTTTATTCCTAAGTTTTTTTACGTTACTAATGTTAAAAGTTCCAGTAGCCTATAGTATTGGTATTTCTACCACTATAAGTTTACTGCTTAATATTGATAAATTACCTGGAATCACAACAATTGCACAACGTATGACAACAGGTATTGATAGTTTTGCACTTTTAGCAATTCCCTTTTTTGTGTTGGCCGGAGAAATTATGAAACGTGGCGGAATTGCCAATAGACTTATTAATTTTGCGAAGTCTTTAGTAGCGAGTTTACCTGGAGGATTAGCTTATGTAAATGTATTAGCGTCGATGCTTTTTGGAGCTATCTCAGGATCTGCAATTGCAGCAACATCTGCTATTGGAAGTATTATGACAGACAGAATGGAAGAAGAAGGATATCCTAGAGAATTTAGTGCCTCTGTAAATATAACATCATCTACAACTGGGTTGTTAATTCCGCCAAGTAATATTTTAATCGTTTACGCTTTAGCAAGTGGAGGTACAGCATCTGTAGCAGCTTTATTTATTGCAGGTTATTTACCAGGTATTTTGTTAGGCTTTGCTATAATGGGGTATGTTGCTTATGTGGCAATAACCAGAAACTTCTCTAAAGGAGAACGTGTGCCACTTTCTTTAATTTTTACATATTTTAGAAAAGCTTTTTTTAGTTTGTTATTACTAGTTATTGTAGTTGGTGGTATTGTTGCAGGGATATTTACAGCTACAGAGGCTTCAGCAATTGCTGTTCTATATGCAGGGGTTCTTGCTTTAATTTATGGAGATGTAAAAGTAAAAGACTTTTCAGCTATTTTATTAGCAAGTGCAAAAACTACTGCGGTAGTTATGTTTTTAATTTGTACATCTATGGCAATGTCATGGTTATTTTCTTTTGAAGGAATTCCAGAATTAATTAGCAATTTTTTATTAGAGCAATTCAGTAACAAGATCGTCATCTTTTTATTAATCAATTTAGTATTATTAATTATTGGAACTTTTATGGATATGACTCCAGCCGTTCTAATTTTTACACCTATTTTTTTACCTGTAGTTACAGAGTTAGGTATGCATCCTGTCCATTTTGGTATCGTTCTAGTGTTAAATCTTTGTATTGGCTTGTGTACACCACCTGTGGGAACCATCCTCTTCGTGGGGAGTGGAATCGCTAAAGTTTCGGTTTCTCAAGTTATAAAACCATTGCTGCCATTTTTATTAATTATGGTGATTGTTCTACTGTTAATTACTTACATTCCAGAAATATCAATGTTTTTACCAAGGTTGTTTAACTTGTAAAAAACACATTAATTCATAATATTTAAGCTCAACCTATTTCTTTCTTTAGGTTGAGCTTTTTTCATTAAAAAGAATGTTGATTTTATTAGTTTTAAAAAGCATCTAAAATAGAACCTTTCTTGAAGTGTATTATACTGATATAGGTTGACCTTTTTTTAGGTTAATTTATACCGTTCAAACTATTTTTGTTTTTAAATTGTTAGTTCAGTCAAATTTACATTATTTCTTCGATATGATTTGTATTTGATGTTTGGGTTTAAATGTACTTCTGCTTGTTTTGTTACTTCTTGAGCAATGGCAGTGTTTTTAATACAGTTTCTAAGTCCGTATTCATATTTTAAAGTTCTATTAATTCGCTCTGCAATTGCGTTTTCATAAGGATCATATTGTTCTGTCATACTCATCATTATGCCATTTTCTTCTGCAAAGGCTGTGTATTTCGGGTTACAGTATTGAAAACCTCTGTCAGAATGAATGATGAATTAATTTTTTATTAGGGTATTTTCTATTTTTAATAGCCATTTCTAGCGCTTCTGTGCAAAGTGATGTCTTCATGTTATTATCTAGTTTATAGCCCATAATTTGCTTCGAATAGGCATCTGTAACGATTGCTAGATAATTGTGTCCATTATCTGTTTTAATGTATGTTATATCGCTTACCCATAGTTGTTCTGGTCGAGTAGGAACTTGGTTTTTAATTAGGTTTTTATATTTTCTAAATTGATGATTAGAATTTGTTGTTGTTACATAGTTTTTAAGCTTAGGAACAAGTAAATTATGAAGCCTTAACACATCGTACAACTTGTCTCTACCTATTTTAATACCTTGTTTTATAAAGTCTTGTTTAAGTTCATCATATAGCTTAATTCCGCCAGTTCTCATACCAACTAATTTTCGATATTCCTGTATCATTTCGATGACTTTTTCATCGTTTAGTCGTTTGTTTTCTTGGGTTTTGAGTCTTTTGTAGAAAGCTTGTTTACTAATCCCAAAACACTCATAGAACCATTTTCTTTTAAACGGTTTTTCTTTTTTAGTTCTATCTCTTTCGCTAATGTTTTGGGCAACGACTTTTTTGACAAATCGACTCCAGTAATGATTTCCATGTCAGCAATAATATCTTGTTGAAATTCCTTTACAAACTCCAATTCTTCAATACGTTCCTTTAGTTTTTTAATCTCGTCTAATTTACTCATACCAGTATTTTGTTGGACTAAAGTACTATATTTTTTGATCCAATACCCAATTGTAGTTCTAGGAACATCATATTTTTTGGAAGCAAAGTTTGTGGAAATCTGTCCATTCTGAATTTGGTCAACGACGAATAATTTGAGTTCTAAAGTTGCTTTTTCGTACGTTTTTTTTCGCCAGGGTTGTTTTTGAGTTTTCATAAGTGACTATAATTAAGTGTTTAATTTTTAGTCAACCTATTTCAGGAAAGTACAATTCGTTAATGTTGTACAACGTGGTTGTGTATTGAAAGTTGCGGTTTTATGAACGGCTATTTTCCGAAGGAAAACAGAAATTTATAAAAAAGCAACTACTTTTAGTTAAGCACTAATTTAGCAATTTTTACTACACGTTGTTGGCTAAAGTACTTTTTTTGTTAAAATCGTATATAATTTTTCGTTGACGTAGTAATTTCCTGTTCCTAGTTTTTGTTTAGTTAGAATTCCATCTTTCGCAAGTCTATTTAAATAATTCGCAGCTGTAATTCTTGATACTCCTAAATCTCTTTCAATAAATTCAATTTTTGTGTATGGATGTTGAAATAAATTATTCAATAAATCTTGACTATAAAATTTGTAATTATCTCTAATTATGTGTTTATACTCAAGCATTAATTTCTGAATATCTTTTATAAGAATTATGGTTTGTTTAGAAGTTTGTTCTACTGCTTTGATAATATAGATTAACCAATTTTCCCAATTGTCAGTAATTCTAACTTCTTGTAATAATTCATAATATTTAGCTTTATTTTCGATAATAAAACTACTCAAATATAGAATTGGTAAATCAAGTAAATCTTTCATTACTAAATAAAGCACGTTAATAATTCTTCCTGTTCTACCATTACCGTCATAAAAAGGGTGGATACTTTCAAATTGATAATGTATAATAGCCATTTTTACTATTGGGTCAAAGTCAGATAACGTATCATCATTAATAAATTGTTCTAAATTAGACATTAAATTTTTTATATTTTCAAGGTCTTGTGGCGGAGTATAAACTGTTTCTCCAGTTTTAGCATTTTTTAATGCAGTTCCAGGAACTTTTCTAAAACCTGCATTATTTTTTTCTAATTCAGATTGTATTTGGATAATGTCATTATTTGTTAAAATATTTCTTTTTGAAATTAATGAATACCCAATTTTTAATGCAGAAATATAATTTTGAACTTCTTTAGCATCTAAAGATTTTACTCCATCTAAATTTAGTTCAGCTTTATAAAGATCATCGTGTGTTGTGATGATATTTTCAATTTCAGAACTATCTTTTGCTTCTTGTAATCCTAAAGTATTAATTAGTATATTTTCATTTGGAATACTAGATACTAAACCTTTTAATTCAGCTAATGCTCTATGAGCTTCATTTAATTTTTTAAGAACATTTTTTGTTTCAATGTCTTTTTTTAAAGGAAGTTTTTCAAGTTTAAAATTATTCATAATGATAAGAAATTCTATTTTTCTTTACAAAGGTAATTTATAATGATAAGAAAATGGACTTTTCTTTACATAATAATTTTAAATGATAAGTTATTTTAGTTTTCTTTACATTATATTTTTCGAGCTCACTGAGGTATTTTTGCCAACGTTGTTGTATAAGCTTTGTTGCGTTGATTAAGCAGTGAATTTAGTAAATAAAAAACGAACGGCGAAATTCCGGAGGAATTTCCTAAGTGAGCTAAAACCAGCAATAAATTATATACGGTGTTGTGCGTTGGCTTTTTTCCTATTTTCCCATATTAAAGCAGAACTAAATACTTTTTTTTCATCTCTCAAATCTAAAAATGGTTCCATAGTAGTTATTTCCATATTAACTGTTCCTTCTTTACTTGAACATAAAATCTTATTTATATGTTCATAAATTTCTGAATCTTCTTTGTTATAACCAGGAAAAGCAATACTAATTTGACCATTCATTGATTTTGTTTTTAATATAAAAGTATTTAAAAAGCACTGCAATTCAGTTGGTTTATTGAGTATGTTAACTCCAAGATTCATTTCAGGAAATTCATAATTTACCCAAAATGGTTCAGTAATTATTTCTTTTTCAGGATTCAATATTTGTTCTCGAATTTTGTCAAGATTTTGATTAAACAAAAATATATGACCATATTTTTCAAACCCTAATAAATAACCAACTTTTAATAAAGCAATAGATGCTAACCTCATATTTCCTTTTTTTCGAGTAAGATTCCGCAATCTTTTTTGTGAATTATATTAACTCTTCCTCTATAGTCATTCGGTATTAAGAATGTTTCTGGTCCAACAGTATTAATGTTTCTCCAAATTGGCCAAAACGCAATTATTCCGACAATAAAAAGTCCAATAGGAATTAATTTTTGTTTCCAAGTTTTTTTTGAAATTAAAATTAGTACAATTCCAATCACAAAAATTGGCATTCCAATCATTGCGAAAAACGCAGCAAATGTCAATCCAAATGCTCCGATTGCAAGTAGAGAAATTCCACTGTAAAATAAAATGTTACTTGTCTTAACGTTCATTTTCTATATTGTGCCCAACGTTGTTGTATAAGCTTTGTTGCGTTGTTTAAGCAGTGAATTTAGTAAATAAAACACGAACGGCGAAATTCCGGAGGAATTTCCTAAGTGAGCCAAAACCAGCAATAAAGTTTATACGGTGTTGGCACAAGTATTTTATAATTCATACCTCCATTCTTTTTTTTCTTTGTTAAATTGAATTATTAAATGACGAATGTGTGATACAGGAAGATTAGTTTCTATATGTCGTTTTATTTCCCATTTTGGCATTTTTCTTATTAATTCCATTGCGTCTTGTTCGAATTCAGTCACTTGCTTTTTTAATTTTATTTTAAATTCTGTTTTCAAGTTATAAATTGAATCAGTTTTAAACTCATAATTCAAACCTGCCGTAACAAAATTAAGATTTCCTTTTTTGTCTATAAATAATTCTAACCTAGTGTATGGATTTATATAATTCTTAATTTTCCCATTTTTAAAAATAGAATCAATATTTGCAATTGGTTTTGTAATGTTAAATCCGTTTTCAAATTGATAAATGTAATTTTCTAACTTAAATGAATTTCCGTAATCTAAAATTCGTTGTTCATTTTTTGAAATATTCCAATTTTCTATTCGTCTTGAGTTTGAACAATAATAACTAAAAATTAGTTTTTTATTCGAATAGTAGGCATAAACAAGCCATTTTTCATCTTTATTTACGTGCCAGTCACAAGATGTAAATTCTCCAGTATATTCTCCTTCAGATGTAAAAGTAAATTCCAATATTTTGGGTTTTTCACCCTTTTTATAATGTTTAAAAACCTCAAATGTTACTGTATAATTTAAAGAATCGATAGCATAAACTTTAGATACTACTTTTCCCTTAAAAACATAGTCAACAGATTCAAATTCAAGAATTGGCTTTGGAATATCACAACTACAAGCAAATGTAATAGTTGAAATTAATAAAGTAATTAATATCAGGAATTGTTTTTTCATATTTGTGCCAACGTTGTTGTGTGTTGAAAGTTGCGTTTTAGTGAACGGCTATTTTCCGAAGGAAAATTGTTGTTTACAAAAATGCAATTAACTTTGGTTATGCACTAAAATAAGCAATTTTTTATACACGGTGTTAGCCATAGTATTTATATTTCAATTAGATTTTCATTAATAAATCCCTCAAATTCATTTGAATAAATTCCAATATTTTCATTTTTAGAATTCGAGCCAATGATAAATCTAAATTTTGCTTTTATATTTCCTTTTACACACGGCGCTACAAATGTTAAATAATCACGAGATTTAATAATTCGTTTTGTAAAATAGCTATTTCCACAAATCATTCGTGTTGTTTTTTTATATGATTTTAGGTTCCTCCATTTATTTTTATAGTAAACTTGTCTCCTTATAATTATTCTACCATCCATATTCAACAAACTTAAGTCATTAGAGGAATTATTCCTTAAAATAACTTTAAATCCAGAATCTATTCCTTTCCTATTGTAACTTGACCATTTTGGGAATTTTAAGATAGATTTTTTTTCAACGTATAGTTTTAAGGAATCAGTTTTTAATTCCAATTTGGTTATTCCACTAATTGAATCCGTTAACTTTCTAATTTCAATAACATCAGAGTCAGAATTATAAAATTCATAATTCAAACATTTTAAATCTTGAGAAAATAAATTTTCAAAACTTAATAATATTAATAAAACGATAATTTTTTTCATATTATGGCTAACGTTGTTGTGTTATGGAAAGTTGCGATTTTTATGAACGGCTATTTTCCGCAGGAAAATTGAAGTGAGTAAAAATGCAACTGCCTTCTGTTAAGCTAAAAATAAGCAATTTTTTATACACGGTGTTACCAAAAGTAGTTTTTTTAATTTTCCAATTTTCCTTATTATTTTCTGAATTCAGCGTTCGAGTGAAAATTCCGCCAACATTTTTTATTTTTTTTTGATTTTCAATAAATTGTCAGCTTTTCTAAATTTTCATTTTGAGATAATTTCGAAGAGTTTTTACTCCACATTTTGCTTAATTCCGCAATTTTGGTTTTTCAGCGTTTGAGTGTTTTCTCACGTGCTAAATTCCGACAACAATTTTATTTCAATAAATTCTCAGCCTTTCTAAATTTTCGGTTTAGAGATAATTCCGCACAGATTTTATTCCGCATTTTGCTCAATTCCGCACTGCTCAGTTTTTATTTTTTTAAACTTTCTAAATTCTATAAAAAACAAACAAAATTTTTTCAGAATTTTCCAATCTTCAGAGAGTGTTTCATTTTTAAAATTCAAGAGTTTTATTTGTTTATTTTTTCAGAAGTTTGAGTGATCTGAACTATTTTTGGTAACGTTGTTGTGTATTGAAAGTTGCGTTTTAAATGAACGGCTATTTTCCGAAGGAAAATAGAAGTTTATAAAAAAGCAACTACTTTTACTTAAGCACTAATATAGCAATTTTTAATACACGGTGTTGGGCGTAGTTTTTTAATACATCTCTTGTTCATTTTCTACTTTAAATAATTCTAAATTCATTTTTTGCTCAATTTCAGATTCCAATTCTTTTTTGCAACCTAATAAAATTGGAGCATTTTCAGCCGTTGTTAAACACCAATTTAAACTTTCCTCAAAAAGACAAGTATCTAACTGAAAACTATATAATTCCTGTATTTCAAAATATTTTTCCAACGTTATATTTGTATATTCTTTTTGTAAGTCAGAAGTATAATAATCATATTCTTCATTCTCGCAAATTAATAAATTCAGTTTTGAGTTTTGAGAGAGTTCTTTCAGGGATTCTTTAAGTTTCCTAATACTTAAACTATCCAAATAGTGAATTCCAGGATTTTCAGGAATTAATTCAACTGTTTTTTGTGAATATTCGACATTAAATTTTTCTGATAAATATTTAATTGAAATAGGTTTATACAGTTCTTCTTTTTTTAGTAAAACATTAAATTCTTGCTCAATTCTTACTCGTTTGTTTTGTTCTTCTAATGTTTCGTTTTTTAGAGGATATTTTTCAAATGGAAATTTTTCAATTATTCCATAAACCCAATGAATAATAAATTTTGATTCAAAAATTTCAGGAATATAATTTTTCGCAAAATTCCAATTGTCTGAATTTTGATTATTGTAAAAATCTTTAAAGTCGTTAAATATTTTCATTTTTTAATTACGCCCAACGTTGTTTTGTATGGAAAGTTGCGTTTTAAATGAACAGCAATTTTCCGAAGTAAAAATACAGTTTATAAAAAATCAAAAGCCTTTGATTAAGCCAAATTTAGCAATTTTTTATACAAGGTGTTGGCAACCGTTTTTTTTTATTTCAGATTATTAATTTAAAATTCAAAATATTATGAGATTTTTTAAGTCAGATGAACAAGAAATTCGCTTTAATTTAATTATTACTGTGGTTTCCATATTAATATATATAATTCTTTCAACAATAAGGCAATTCCAATGAAAGCTCCAATTCTCGAAAATACTTTCGTTGTAGGAAATTCTTTTAACATTTTTTCAGCTAATTCGAGATCAACTTTTGATTTTCTAATTTCTCGTTCTTCTCTTTCATTTTGTTTATTTAATAATAATTCTTTGTCTTTTTCAATTTTTGTAAAACCTCCTTGATTTAAAAATTCATTAACTAAACCAGTGGGCTGTATTAAAGGACTTTTTTCTGAATACGGCATGATTATTAGTAATTCTGGTTTTTCTTTATCGATGGATTCAATCAAGAATTTAACTTGGTCAATATTTAATTCAGAAAATAAAGAATCTCTCAAACTTGCATATGAAAAGCTTGGATTAACTGTTTTTTCAGAAATCATTGCTTTTAAAATTAAATCTTTTTTATTCATTATTCAGATTATGGTTTTTCATTCCGCCAATATTAAAGTGAATGATTTTAAATTCAAATTATTGTGATTATTTTTTCAAAGGTTTTTTTGTTGAAAGCAATTCGTTTTGTTTCTCCAAAGTTTGCACTCGATTCTGAAGGTAAAGTAAATTATTTGACAATTCAGATATTAATATGGCTTGTTTTAATATCGTTTTTTCTGATTTTAATATTTGTCCGGAGAGAGTTTTATATTCAGTATTATTTTGGTCAGAAAATTCAGGTTTTAGAGCAAATATTCCAATTATGAGTGTGGTTATTGCTAAAAATAAATTCGCAAAAAATTGTATTTTTGAAAATTTACTTTGTTTTTTCGCAGTCTTAGATTGTTTAAGAGTAACATCTTTTAGTAATTCAAGTATTTCGTCTTGTTTTTCAATCTGTTTTTTAGATAATCCTCTTACAGTTTCTGAATTTTCAGGATTGATGATTGATGACTCAGAGTTATCTTTGTTATTCATTTTTCAGAGTGTGATTGGTAAATGGTTGCCAACGTTGTTGTGTTATGGAAAGTTGCGTTTAAAGTGAACGGCTATTTTCCGCAGGAAAATTGATGTTCACAAAAAAGCAACTACTTTTGATTAGGATAAAAATAAGCAATTTTTTATACACGGTGTTGGGCGTAGGTTATTTTATTAATCGATTTTTTAAATTAAATTCCTAATTATTTTAATTTTCAATTTACATTCAGAACATTTTTCGTTTTCTTAAAACTCGAAATTTTTCAGTTTTTTCTAAATTGTCTTAAACCTTGAAATTTTAGTTCTCTCAAAGTTTGGCTGCATTCAATTTTTTGTTTTCTTAAAACTCGAAATTTTTCAGTTTTTTCTAAATTGTCTTAAACTTCTAAATTTTTGTTCTCCCAAAGTTTGGCTGCGTTCAATTTTTCGTTTTTTAAAACTCTAAATTTTTCAGTTTTTTCTAAATTGTCTTAAACTTCTAAATTTTTGTTCTCTCAAAGTTTGGCTGCTTTCAATTTTTCGTTTTTTAAAGCTCTAAATTTTTCAGTTTTTTCTAAATTGTCTTAAACTTCTAAATTTTTGTTCTCTCAAAGTTTGGCAACGTTCAATTTTTTGTTTTCTTAAAACTCTAGATTTTTCAACTTTTTTCTAAATTGTCTTAAATCTTGAAATTTTAGTTTTCACAAAGTTTGGCTGCGTTCAGTTTTTCGTTTTCTTGAAACTCGAAATTTTTCAGTTTTTCTAAATTGACTTAAAATTCAATATTTCACTTTTTTTTTGGTTAATTTGTCTTTAAAATAACAAATTTTTATAGCTTATCTGAGTTTACTTTTAACTTACGCCCAACGTTGTTGTGTTATGGAAAGTTGCGTTTAAAGTGAACGGCTATTTTCCGCAGGAAAATTGATGTTCACAAAAAAGCAACTACTTTTGGTTAGGATAAAAATAAGCAATTTTTTATACACGGTGTTGGGCGTAGGTTATTTTATTTATCGATTTTTCTAAATTAAATCCCTAATTTACATTTAGAACATTTTTCGTTTCCTTAAAACTCTAAATTTTTCAACTTTTTCTAATTTGTCTTAAACCTTGAAATTTTAGTTCTCACAAAGTTTGGTTGCGTTCAATTTTTCGTTTTCTTAAAACTCTAAATTTTTCAACTTTTTCTAAATTGTCTTAAATCTTGAAATTTTAGTTCTCACAAAGTTTGGCTGCGTTCAGTTTTTCGTTTTCTTAAAAACTCTAAATTTTTCAACTTTTTCTAAATTGTCTTAAATCTTGAAATTTTTGTTCTCACAAAGTTTGGTTGCGTTCAATTTTTCGTTTTCTTAAAAACTCTAAATTTTTCAACTTTTTCTAAATTGTCTTAAATCTTGAAATTTTTGTTCTCACAAAGTTTGGTTGCGTTCAATTTTTCGTTTTCTTAAAACTCTAAATTTTTCAGTTTTTTCTAAATTGTCTTAAATCTTGAAATTTTTGTTCTCACAAAGTTTGGCTGCGTTCAATTTTTCGTTTTCTTGAAACTCTAAATTTTTCAGTTTTTCTAAATTGTGTAAAAATTAAATATTTTCCTTTTTTTTTGTTTAATTTGTCTTTAAAATAACAGATTTTTATAGCTTATCTGAGTTTCCTTTTAACTTACGCCCAACGTTGTTTTGTATGGAAAGTTGCGTTTTAAGTCGACGGCTATTTTCCGCAGGAAAATAGGAGTTGACAAAAATGCAACAAACTTTACTTTAGCACTAATTTAGCAATTTTTTATACAAGGTGTTGGCAAATGCGTTACTTTATTTCCATTTCCATATTTCGTTCATTTTTCGGGTTATTTTTAATTTACAACAACGCATTTCAGTAATTTCCATTTTTCAGGCATTTACAATTCCGCAAACTTGATAAATTAAATTCCGAGTAAAAATTCCGCAATTTTGGTTTTTCAGCGTTTGAGTGTTTTCTCACGTGTTTAATTCCGACAATAATTTTCATTTTATTTAATTTTCAGAAAATTCTCAGCCTTTCTAAATTGTGTTTTAGAGAAAATTCCGCACAATTTTTGTTCTGCATTTTGCTCAATTCAGCAAAGTTTAGAAATTCACATTTGAGTGATTTCTCCGCAATTTAGATTTCAGCGTTTGAGTAAATTCCTTTTTTGTGAAACTTTGAAAATTCTCCAACTTTTCAAAATTTTGATTCGCGAGAGAGTGTTCCGATTTTTTCAGAATTCTGATTTACAAACTAAAAAAAAGCCAAAATTATATTTTACTAAATGACTTGTATTCGGCTCGATTCAGCAGTTTTTGCCAACGTTGTTTTGTATGGAAAGTTGCGTTTTAAGTCGACGGCTATTTTCCGTAGGAAAATAGGAGTTGACAAAAATGCAACAACCTTTGATTAAGCCAAATTTAGCAATTTTTTATACAAGGTGTTGTAAAATGCGTGTTTAATTTCGACTTTATAAGTTATAAAATTCCTATTTCTTTTTTCTCCTTTTTAGAGTTTCTGAGTAAATTCCTTAATTTTGATTTTTCAGCGTTTTCACAATTTTTTAATTCAGAATATGAGTAAACCTTTATTTTACTCTTAGAAATCTCTCAGCCTTTCTAAATTTGTCTTTAAGAACGAATTTCTCCGACTTTTGCTCAACACTTTGTCAATTCAGCGATTTTAGTTTCAAACAGTAATGAAGTTTCAAGTTTTTAGATATTTTCAAACAAGCTAAATTCCGCAAACTTTTTCCTTTTTTTTGCGTTTTAAAACTCCGAACGAAAAGAACTATTTTTCCTTTCTTAAAATTCTAAAAACCTTCTATTTTTTTCAAAATTTTGATTCACGAAAGAGTGTTTCAAAAACCTAATTTTTCAAACGTTTTATTTCGCTTTTTTGAGTTTTCAGACTTTAAAGCTAAATGTATTTTTAAATATCTGTTGTTCTTAAATTATACTTTCAGCTAGTTTTTTACAACGTTGTTGTGTATTGAAAGTTGCGTTTAAAGTGAACGGCTATTTTCCGCAGGAAAATTGATGTTCACAAAAAAGCAACTACTTTTGGTTAGGATAAAAATAAGCAATTTTTTATACACGGTGTTGGGCGTAGGTTATTTTATTTATCGATTTTTCTAAATTAAATTCCTAATTATTTTACATTCAGAACATTTTTCGTTTTCTTAAAACTCTAAAACTCTAAAATTCTAAATTTTTCAACTTTTTCCAAATTGTCTTAAACCTTGAAATTTTAGTTCTCACAAAGTTTGGCTGCGTTCAGTTTTTCGTTTCTTAAAACTCTAAATTTTTCAGCTTTTTCTAAATTGTCTTAAATCTTGAAATTTTAGTTCTCACAAAGTTTGGCTGCGTTCAATTTTTCGTTTTCTTAAAACTCTAAATTTTTCAATTTTTTCTAAATTGTCTTAAACCTCAGAATTTTAGTTCTCACAAAGTTTGGCTGCGTTCAGTTTTTCGTTTTCTTGAAATTCTAAATTTTTCAATTTTTTCTAAATTATGTTAAACCTCAGAGTTTTAGTTCTTACAAAGTTTGGCTACGTTCAATTTTTCGTTTTCTTGAAACTCTAAATTTTTCAGTTTTTCTAAATTGACTTAAAATTCAATATTTCACTTTTTTTTTGGTTAAATTGTCTTTAAAATAACGAATTTTTATAGCTTATCTGAGTTTACTTTTAACTTACGCCCAACGTTGTTGTATATGGTTTGTTGCGTGTTTCAAGCACCTAATTTAGTAAATAATTACCGACCAAGAAAGTAGACTGCACCCAAAAGCTTAGACAAATTTATAATTAATTATTGATAATAAAGAGCTCTATATTCTACTGGGCTCATTCCATTTAAATTTAGTTTAATTCTTTCTGTATTATAATATTTTATATACTCTTTAATTTCTTTTTTCAATTGAATAATCGATATGTATTTGTTTAAATAAAATAATTCAGATTTTAAGATACCAAAGAAATTTTCAATTATTGCATTGTCTAGACAGTTTCCTTTTCTAGACATACTTTGTGTAATTCCTTTTTCTTTTAATAACCGTTGATATTGTTTCATTTGATATTGCCAACCTTGATCTGAATGTAATATAATGTTTGCTTGGTTAGGAACCTTCTTAAAAGACTTTTTTAGCATCTTAACCACTTGTTCGAAGTTAGGTCTTTCAGATAATTCATAACTAACTATTTCGCCATTGTATAAATCAATTATTGGTGATAAATATAATTTATTTCCAAAGACTTTAAATTCGGTAATATCAGTTGCCCATTTTGTATTAGGTTTGGTTGTTTTAAAATTACGTTGAAATATATTGGGTGCTATTTCACCTATCTGTCCTTTGTAAGATTTATATTTTTTAATTCTTATCAAACTTTTTAAACCTAATTTTCGCATTAATCTTAAAATTGTTTTATGATTTATAACAAGTCCTCTTTTGTTTATTTCTAAGGTGATTCTTCTATAACCATATCTTCCTTTATGATAATGATATATCTCTTTAATTAAGATTTTTACCTCTTCATATTTATCTGTTAATTGACTTCTTTTTTTGTGATAATAATAACTGCTTCTTGCCATATTGGTATGATTTAGTAATAATTCTAAACTATACTTATGCCTTAATTCTGTTATGGCTAGCGCTTTTTGCTTTGCGCTGCTAGAACTAAGGCTTGTAACTTTTTTAGCAAATCCAGCTCAGCTCTTAACGATTCATTTTCCAATAGAAGTTCATCTTCCCTTGTTAAAGGTTTATTAGACTTCTTTTTTGCTCTCTTAAATTCCATAGATCTAGGTCTTCCTCTTGGTTTATTATTTAAGCCTGTAATTCCTAGTTTTTTATAATTCCTTTGCCAATTCATTATTGCAGATTTGGTTGGAATATTAAACTTTAAACAAGCTTGACTTAAAGATAATGAATCATCTACAATAGATTCTAAAACTTTCAATTTAAATTTTAAGCTATATTCTTGATTTTCTCTAGGTAATAAACCTTTTTTACCATGCTTTTCATAAAAACTAACCCAGCTATGAAGAGATGTGTGATGAATACCGTTCAATAACGAAACAGTGGAAACTGCTTGATTTTTTTTTAATACTTGTTCTACACAACGTAGTTTAAAATCGTAACTATACTTGACTTTTCTTCCCATAAAAATACCCTCAAATAGTGTCTAACTTTTTGGGGGCAGTGTAAAAGTCCGCGAGGACTTTCGTAAGTATGCGATAAGCCAGCAATAAATTATATACGGTGTTGTACCCAGTAATTTATATCTCAATTTTATATCTTTTTTTCATTTTGTCAAAGTGCTCACTGAAAATCGAATTGTTATATGATTTCCAAAATTCATTATAGGTTGTACTAATAAATTTCAGGTCCTCATTTTTCTTTATTTCATTTTCAAACTCAATTAGGTCTTTTTTATGCTCAACGAAATTTGGAAAAGACTTATAATTATCAGGAAGCCAATATAAATATACAAGGATTATATCCTTTTCAGGATTTTCCCTTTTATAGTTAATTAGTCCTATTGAGTGTTTTATCAATTGAGCAACATCAAGATATGAATTATAGTCTGTGTAATCTCTGGTTAATTTAAACCAAAAATCTTTAAGATAATTCAGCTTTTCTTTATTGTATGAATCCACAAACTTTGCTTTCTTTCTTGTTGTTATTTCAAGATATTTAGATTCAATTGCTATTACGACTTCTTCGTTTTCAATCGTAAAGTCAAGATTTGGTGGTGTTCCGCCTAATCCTGTTCTAAATTGTCGTTCAAATTGAGCATTATCAAAATTTGAATAATCAAAACAATTAAATTTTGAAGGATGTTTTTTAACAATTGAAAAATTATTGACTGCAAGTGCAGAAGATGAAAAGATTGCATTGAATTTGCTTTTTAATTCATTTCCACTTCCACTCATTAAATCCTCTTGAAATAAATCAATATTAATTCCATCAAGTAAATTTTCGGAATTATTTAAAAAATAACCATTAGCGTTTACCTTTGGGTTTTTACATTTTTCTATAATAGCTTTTTCAAATGTTTTTCTTGTTGCCATTCTTGTTTTCGGTTATTGGGTACAACGTTGTTGTATAAGCTTTGTTGCGTTGTTTAAGTAGTGAATTTAGTAAATAAAACACGAACGGCGAAATTCCGGAGGAATTTCCTAAGTGAGCTAAAACCAGCAATAAAGTTTATACGGTGTTGCCAGTAGTTTTTTTATTTCCTATAAAATATTGTTCTTTTAAATATGGCATTTTTCACCCATTTCCCATTTTTCAACATATAACGTTTTTGTCTTTTCCAATTTCCAAATTTGTCATATTTGTATTCAAATTTAAAAAGTTTAGATTGTAATAAATCTCCATATTCATTCCTTATATCATTATTGTCCGATATTGAAAAGTCAATTTTTCCTGAACTGATTGATTTAACCTCTCCTAATTCGTTATAGACAGTTCTTTTCGTTAAATTATTTTCATAATCATATTCAGCTGTTTCTTTACCATAAGAAATTGAATTTTCAATAAGTTTTAGTTCTATTGGATGTCCTTTTTCATTATTTATGATATTCGTAATTCTATAAATTTTATTATTTCTTTTGTTTATTATTTTAGTTAAAAATCTATTTTCATCATATTCATAATAAGTTGTGGTTGAATTTCTAACATAAGGTTGAGTCATTTCAACTCTTCTTCCTAATGAGTGAGTTTGAGTTGAGTCGTAAGAAATAGTGAAACGAGTTTTTCGATTATATTTTTCATTAAATCTATCTTCTGTTGTAACTCGGCTACTATCATTTAATATTATTGTAGATTTTTCAATTTCAGTATCATTCTTGTTAAAAAATGTTCTGTGTTTAACAATTTTTTTTACACTCTTAATTTTTCGTAAATCTAATCTGTCATCGTGATGTAATGCTGAATAAATATTTTGTCCTGTTAAAAGTTGAAAATTAGAAAAAAAGATGAAAATTAGAACTAAATTTTTATTCATTTCGGGTTCAATTTGTTAATTACTGGCAACGTTGTTGTATAAGCTTTGTTGCGTTATTTAAGCAGTGAATTTAGTAAATAAAACACGAACGGCGAAATTCCGGAGGAATTTCCCAAGTGAGCTAAAACCAGCAATAAAGTTTATACGGTGTTGCCACCAGTTTTTTATTCATATTGGACTTTCACTCCTTTTTGTTCAAACTTTTCAATTGTTTCTTTTATTACCAATTCGTTAAAATCATTTTCTCTTATTAGCAAATAATTTAGTTTCGGTAAAGTCAATAACGTATCAGGAATTGAAGTCAAATCATTTCCATTTACTGCAAGACTTTCTAAACTTTTAATTCCGCCAATCCATTCAGGTATTGTTTTAATTTCATTATATCCAATTGTCAGTCTTTTTAGTTTCGGAAACTCTAAAACACTTTTTGGAAACACTTTCAGTTTATTAGAATGTACATTTAAATACTCAAGATTTCTCAACTTTAAAAGTCCGTTTGGAAGTTTAGTCAAATTCTGATAATTTATTAAAACCTCTTTTTGGTTAAGATAATTTCCGTTTTCATAACCTACTTTTAGATTGTTTTTTAAATCTTCATTTTTGAGTTTTTTACAAATTAAATCTCCAATTGAATCTCTGTATCTATAATCAACTTCTCCCAAGTCACTAATTGTTCCAACAACATAATTAAATTTGTAATTTTTTACTCCGTAACAATTATATTGCTCAAAGTAAGTCGCTGAAAACTTTTCTCCACTACCAACTACAGGAAATCTATATCTATGTTTAAATGTTTCCTTTTTTGAAGAAGTAAGTAAAATTCCATTTTCTGGAATAAGTATTTTATTGTTTATAAAGTAATTACTTTCAAGTTTTGGTTGTTTTTCTATTCCGAAAACTATTATGAAACTTTGATTTTTTCCAACAAATTGTTGATTTTCATTGGCAAAATAAATTTCACTTCCAACGTCCCAATTTAAATGGTACAAAGTATGAGAAAGAACGTAAACAAATATTAAAGTCCATTCAATAATTTGTCTGTATTTGACTTTAAATTTTTTAAGTATAAAACTTGTTAATATTAAAATTGAATAAATTCCGAATAACCAAAGTATTGCTCCAACTCCCCAAAGTCCCATAATAAAGAGTATGAAAATTCCGAATAGAAAGACTATAATACTGAAAATATATATTGGATTTCTGATGTTCATTCAAATTGGTGGCAACGTTGTTGTATATGGTTTGTTGCGTGTTTCAAGCACTTAATTTAGTAAATAATTACCGACCAAGAAAGTCCGCGAGGACTTTCGTAAGTAAGTGAGAAGCCAGCAATAAATTATATACGGTGTTAGCAGCTGGTGTTTTATTTCGGAGTTTCAAAATATTTTTCTGTTTGCATAATCATTTTTATTGTAAGCCACCATAAATAAATTCCATAATAATCTGTCTCTAGAGGTGATATTAAACCGTGACATAAACGATTTCTGAAATTTACGCTATTTCCGTCTACCAAATATGAATTTAATTCTAACAATAAATTTCTGCTACAAATTTTATCAAGCATTTTATTGTTTTTTTCAATTCCTAATATACTTCCTAATGTATTATCATTTTGAATTTCTTCTGTATTCTTTGTTGCATTTCTGCCATTCAATTCAATTAAGTTTTTTAAACTATTTTCTATTTGTGGAATAAGTATATGTGAAGCAAGTATGAAATTGTTTTGAAACCCTTGATAAATACCTTCTATAAAGAAATATTCTCTACCTTTTGGAATAAAAAGACTTTCAGAATTAATAACCATTGTTGAAATTACATCTTTTGATATTTGTTTGTCAAAATCCATAATTAATTTAATCTCTCTTAGTATTTTAATTAAGGAATTCCTGTAATAATCTTTCGAAATATTGAAATAGAAATCTTCTTCATTTGATTTACCGCTTACAGTTCCTTTGTTTGTAATATGCAGATAGTCTTTAAAAAAATGCCCTAAAAATGTGTTTTTGTCTTTTTCTTTATTCTTTGATTTTAGTTTTTCTGTTTCAATAATTGGTAATTGTAAAATAAAATTTAAACCAGTTTTAAAATCTTCAATATTTTCATTTCTAACGATCTCATTAATATTTAGTTCTGACTGAAAAGGGATACCTGCCTTTTTTAGCATTTCGGAATGGTTTCTCTGTTCAATTTTTATTTTTTGTTCAAGTCTTGTTTTAAACTCGCCATTTATAGAAATTCCTTTAACTTCTTTTAATGCTTCTGTGTAAGTTGTTAATATAGTTGGGTAATATGTATTTGGTTCTTTTTGTGAAATATAAAAGTCTCCTTTTTTTTCCAAACACAATGCTTGTTGTATTTTAGATTCATTATTATTAAAATGTCTGAGCTTATTTAGAATTGTAATATAATTTTCAGCATTTCTGTAATCGTTGTTTTCATAACTATTATTCAATTGAACAAGAGCATAATCTATCAAGTCTTTAAAGGAACTTTGTTGAATTAAAAACAATGAATTTTCAATAAGTCTTAGTTTATAATATGGAGATTCTAATAGTGGGAAAATTTGTAAAATTTTTTCTTCTAATTTAAGTAGTCTTTTTTTAAAGATAGATTTAACTTTTCGCACTAATTCTAATGCACGAATCAAATATTTTAAGTCATTTATTTGGTCGTAGATTTGGATATAATATTCTACTGATTTTTGAATACAATTTAATTTGTCTGTATCTCCAAGAATAAATTTTGCATCATTAATTTTGGCTAGGATTTCTATGTTATCAATTTTAATTTTAGGAAAACTAAAATTATCATAATTCAAAAGTTCTTTAATTGAATCATCAGTCAATTCACAATCTACAAGTTTAAATAAGTTAGATAGTTGTTTGTTATCTATATCATTTTTTGAAGCGTTAAATAATTCCATTCTTAGTTTGTTTGAAAACTTGTCTTTGGAAATTCCCTCAAAAACTTTCTTATTTTCCATATTCTTGGTTTTCACTTGCTGCTAACGTTGTTGTATAAGCTTTGTTGCGTTGTTTAAGCAGTGAATTTAGTAAATAAATCACGAACGGCGAAATTCCGGAGGAATTTCCCAAGTGAGCCAAAACCAGCAATAAAGTTTATACGGTGTTAGGCAATGTTATTTTGTTAATTCAAATTATGCATTCTTATTTTGGCAATTAAATTTTTCACATCTTCATTTTCAAATAAATAAATGTCATCAATTATTTTTCTTATTTTTTCATTTTTTATTTCAACTTGATGCGGTTTCATTTTTTGCAAAGAATTTAATGCGAAATTTAGATTTATTATGCAAACATTAAATATTTCTTCTGTTGATTTATCGTTATTTTTTATTTCCTTGTTTCTTCCTATTGATGATTGACCATGTTCTCTAGCGGCGATTATGTAATATTGAAATGCAGTAGAATAATCATTTTCTTTTTCAGAATGTTTAGCTATCGATGTAGATAAATTTGCTTTAGCTCCTTTTAAATCTAGATTAGTTTGTTTCAGTTGTGTTTTATATTTCTTAATTTCTTTCTTGTGATTATTCAATTTAATACTAGTTTCTTTTCTTATACTTGAAACCTCATATTTAAAAGCTCCAAATGAAATAATAGCAAATAATGCTAAAATTCCTGAAATTATGAGAGTAAATCTATTTGCTTGTTCAGACAAAGCTGTAGCATAATAATCTTCTTTAACTTTAAAAAATAATAGTTCCTTTTCTAATGAATTGTTTTTTTCTAAACTACTTCCAACTAACTCGGTTATTTGGTTTTTAACTTCAGTATTTGATATATTAATATTTTCAACCTGTTTATTTAATAGATTAATTTGTTCTTTCAAATTTTGTTTTTGAGAGAAACTAATTAAAGAAAATAATAAGAAACTAATTATAGTTATATTTTTCATTCAGTTTTTATATTGCCTAACGTTGTTGTATAAGCTTTGTTGCGTTGTTTCAGCAGTGAATTTAGTAAATAAAACACGAACGGCGAAATTCCGAAGGAATTTCCCAAGTGAGCTAAAACCAGCAATAAAGTTTATACGGTGTTAGCAAACGTTATTATTCGTGAACAAAGCTAAATCCATTTCCGTTTTGACTATATTTAATTTTTCTATCGATAAAGTTTTTAGATTTTTTTGGATATTTTATTGTAAAAATGTCTGTGTCATTTTGTTCAATTAAATTCAACCTTCTTTCCATTATAATCTTCAAAAAATGATACCCAAGTAATGCGCTATAAACAAATCTTAAACTCCATTCGTCAAAAGTAATAGTTTGTAATTCCCATTTTTTTCCTCCGTAATTATATAAATTGATGCGATTATTATTATTCATTCTATCAAATGAATATTCCGAATGTGCGAATGCATTTCTTAAAGAAGTATGAAATCCCTTTTTTATTACTTCCCAGATTTTAAGATTATTGTTATTAAAAACTTTTCGGATCTTATCTATTATAAAGTCGTGTTTTCCCATTGGCGGAACATTTACATCCCAGTCGTACTCTTCGTTGTTGTTTAAGTGAGCTAAACGATATAATTTTTTCAAAAATGATTTTGATTCCCAAACGTGAGTATAAACCATTAATTCAATATTCATCCTATATGAATTGTCATCAGTTGATAAAGTGTTTTCAGGAAATGAATAGTAATTAGTTAGAAATTGTGATAAAAATTCTATTCGTGTTGAGTCTTGGTAGCCATCAATTCTGTAGTCAATGCAGAAAGGATCTAGATTAGAATTGTTATTTTCCACATATTGAGCATCTGCTAAAAATAGAATGTAATTTGAGAAATCTTCAGTTTTAAGTTTGTCTAAAGATTCTTCAATACTGTCCTTTATTTCTTTGTCAATATCTGCAAATTGTTTTCTACTTATCATTTTTTTTTCTAATGTTTGCTAACGTTGTTGTATATGGTTTGTTGCGTGTTTCAAGCAACTAATTTAGTAAATAATTACCGACCAAGAAAGTAGACTGCACCCAAAAGCTTAGACAAATTTATAATTAATTATTGATAATAAAGAGCTCTATATTCTACTGGGCTCATTCCATTTAAATTTAGTTTAATTCTTTCTGTATTATAATATTTTATATACTCTTTAATTTCTTTTTTCAATTGAATAATCGATATGTATTTGTTTAAATAAAATAATTCAGATTTTAAGATACCAAAGAAATTTTCAATTATTGCATTGTCTAGACAGTTTCCTTTTCTAGACATACTTTGTGTAATTCCTTTTTCTTTTAATAACCGTTGATATTGTTTCATTTGATATTGCCAACCTTGATCTGAATGTAATATAATGTTTGCTTGGTTAGGAACCTTCTTAAAAGACTTTTTTAGCATCTTAACCACTTGTTCGAAGTTAGGTCTTTCAGATAATTCATAACTAACTATTTCGCCATTGTATAAATCAATTATTGGTGATAAATATAATTTATTTCCAAAGACTTTAAATTCGGTAATATCAGTTGCCCATTTTGTATTAGGTTTGGTTGTTTTAAAATTACGTTGAAATATATTGGGTGCTATTTCACCTATCTGTCCTTTGTAAGATTTATATTTTTTAATTCTTATCAAACTTTTTAAACCTAATTTTCGCATTAATCTTAAAATTGTTTTATGATTTATAACAAGTCCTCTTTTGTTTATTTCTAAGGTGATTCTTCTATAACCATATCTTCCTTTATGATAATGATATATCTCTTTAATTAAGATTTTTACCTCTTCATATTTATCTGTTAATTGACTTCTTTTTTTGTGATAATAATAACTGCTTCTTGCCATATTGGTATGATTTAGTAATAATTCTAAACTATACTTATGCCTTAATTCTGTTATGGCTAGCGCTTTTTGCTTTGCGCTGCTAGAACTAAGGCTTGTAACTTTTTTAGCAAATCCAGCTCAGCTCTTAACGATTCATTTTCCAATAGAAGTTCATCTTCCCTTGTTAAAGGTTTATTAGACTTCTTTTTTGCTCTCTTAAATTCCATAGATCTAGGTCTTCCTCTTGGTTTATTATTTAAGCCTGTAATTCCTAGTTTTTTATAATTCCTTTGCCAATTCATTATTGCAGATTTGGTTGGAATATTAAACTTTAAACAAGCTTGACTTAAAGATAATGAATCATCTACAATAGATTCTAAAACTTTCAATTTAAATTTTAAGCTATATTCTTGATTTTCTCTAGGTAATAAACCTTTTTTACCATGCTTTTCATAAAAACTAACCCAGCTATGAAGAGATGTGTGATGAATACCGTTCAATAACGAAACAGTGGAAACTGCTTGATTTTTTTTTAATACTTGTTCTACACAACGTAGTTTAAAATCGTAACTATACTTGACTTTTCTTCCCATAAAAATACCCTCAAATAGTGTCTAACTTTTTGGGGGCAGTGTAAAAGTCCGCGAGGACTTTCGTAAGTAGGCGAGAAGCTAGCAATAAATTATATACGGTGTTGTAAACTGGCTTTTATAGATTGTTGATTATTAATTCATACTTTTCTTTGGTCAGATAAGGATAATTTACTTTAATCCACTTTTCTATTTGTCGAGTTCTCTTATCTGAAATTGTTTGATTATAAATTGTTTTAAATTCTTTATTTTTTAAAAAATCGGTCTTTAAATTACTGAATTCAATATTTGATATTCCTTTATGAAAATATTCATCAACAAGTCTAATGCACTTAATTGTTATTGTTATCAGTGTAGAAGTGTCCTTGAGGGTAATTTTCTTTTCTTTAAAATTAGTTAAGGCTTGTTCAATATCAAAATGATGAAATTTTTCATAAATATCATCTTTTTCAGATTTGAGAATTTGTTTCTTGTTACTTGAAATATCTGCATTTGATATTGAAAGATGTACGATTCTATTTCTCCAATGACATAATAGTTCGCATAGAATAGCCATTGGTTTAGTTATTTCCGGTATTTGAGACAGAAAATTATAGGTTTTAATAGCTTTCTTTTGTTCTCCAAGAAAATTAATGTCTTTGTATGTCCAAAGAGGATTTTTAGAAATTTGTTCTAAATATTCAAAGAGACTTTCAGCAGAATAAACATAAGATGCAGACTCTGCATAATGTCTAGCTTTTAGCTTTGAAGTATTAAGATTTTTTGGCTTCCAAGATATTTCAAGACCTTTGGGTGGTGTTTTTGTCTCATTCGGTAATAGTGAAAGTGCTACTGCAATTGTATTCATCGAATGAACAGACTCTCCAACATCTCGTAAAAAATTTTTTAATTCTAATGATTCCATATTTATATAGTAGTGCTGTTAGGATTCGAACCTACATTTTCCGAGATAAGTTTATATTCATTTTAGGATCGGATGTCTTGCCAATTAGACGATGGCACTGTTTTTTAGCTTGTTTACAACGTTGTTGTATAAGCTTTGTTGCGACGTTTAAGCAGTGAATTTACTAAATAAAACACGAACGGCGAAATTCCGGAGGAATTTCCCAAGTGAGCCAAAACCAGCAATAAAGTTTATACGGTGTTGTGGTGCGTATTTTTATTCAATTTTTCTTAATATAACGGAATTGGAGGTGGTGGTTTTGTTATTGATATAATTTCAATTCTTTCATTAAGCCAAATATTTATATTTCTTTTTTTTGTAATTTCTTCGAAAGTTTCAATTAATTTTTTTAATGTTTTCTCAAAATTTTTGAATTCATTTTTTTCGTACGAAATTTGTATTAATAATTTTTCAGGGTTATCGCTTAAACTCGGGTTTTTTCCGAAATTGTAATAATCTTTCTTTAAAATTGTTTTCAAACTGTCTAAAGGATAAGATTTTCCAGAATTTTTAATAATTTTATTATTGTTAATTACTATTACATTCTTTTCTTTTGTTAGAATACAAGCAAATTTTTCCCAACAAGGATTTTGGAAATATATTATTTTTGATGCTTTTCCGTTTTTTAAAGTAATTTTAGGAACACTATCATTGCAGGCGATTCTTTCAGCTCGTTCTATTAATTCATTCCAATTATTGAACTTTTTAAGATTTAATTCAACACTCAAACTATCATTGTCCTTTCTCCATTTTCCAAATTCTTTTTGAACAAGTAAATTTTCTTTTTTGTCATAATTTTTACATCCAACTATTGTCAGAATCAGTAAAATCAGAAATGTTCCTTTAATGTTCAAATTTTCATTTTTATATGCACCACAACGTTGTTGTATAAGCTTTGTTGCGACGTTTAAGCAGTGAATTTACTAAATAAAACACGAACGGCGAAATTCCGAAGGAATTTCCCAAGTGATCTAAAACCAGCAATAAAGTTTATACGGTGTTGGCATTAGTTTTTTTCTTTGATTATTTTAGTGATTTTAGTTTTCCATTCGTTTATATTGAACTTATCTATAATTCTGTTGTCCATTCCTATCACATAGCAAGTTTTTGAACAATATTGTTTTCTATAATTATTATAAAAACTTTTATTGAATTCTTCTTCTGAATCTATATGAATTCCAATATCTGATTTTTTTAGGTTTGAATCCACGTGTAAAATATTAATAAGCTTTCCGAGTGATTTTTCCATTTCGTAGAATGCTTCTGTAGATTTTTTATCGCCACCACAACCACAAGAATTAGCAATTACTGTAATTTTATTTTTTAAATTAGAACTTCTAATAGTGTCTCCAGATATTGTTACAACTTCAAAAGTTGGCGCAATAATTCCTTTTTGAGTTCCAATTTTAGTTTTAAAATTCTCATCTTTTATTAAGGTTATTAAATCTCCATTATTAGAAATACTTTCAAAACGATAATATTTATTATTTAAATTTATAAGTTCTCCAATACTCATTAAGTGACTCTTTACTAGTTTTTCTTTTTTTACTCCCAAATTAGATAAAACTGTAATTTTGGAAAATATATCATACGTAAATTCTTTAGGGTTTCTATTGTCTTGGTCAGCAACTCCAATTTCAAAATTTTCGTTATCAATTGTAAACTTTCCAATTAAATGTTCTCTTTTTCCTAATAGTATTTTTCCTTTATTATTTGCAATACATAACCAAGAAGAATCCTTTATTATTTGTTTACCATTAGAAATTAAATATTCACATTTCACTGCTTTAGGAGGTGAGTTCCAAATAATTTTCTCACATTCTCTAACAAGGTCATCTGTTAAATCTTTATTGTTATTTCCATCTACAATAAAAATTTGTTTGTTCTTTTTGTTACCTAGCAATATTTCTACATTGTAATCTTGCTTTTCGCCATAATCTGTTTTAAGTTGAAATCGCTTTAAGTTTTTAATGTTTTTTGGATATATAATTGAATTTGAAAAGGTATTTAAAGTGTCTTTAAATTTTATATACATAAACCCTAAATCAAATAAACCATTTCCTTTCATTTTTTTTGTTTTAATGAAAATAGTGTCACTTAATGAGGAAAACTGATTTTCAATAATTTTGTTTTTTTGACATCCAATTATTGAAAATAATAGTATAAATAAAACTGAAAGGGTAAAAATATATTTCATTTTGTATAGATTTCGTTTTTAATTAATGCCAACGTTGTTGTGTATTGAAAGTTGCGACTAAAATGAACGGCTATTTTCCGAAGGAAAATAGAAGTTTATAAAAAAGCAACTACTTTTATTTAAGCACTAATATAGCAATTTTTAATACACGGTGTTGGGCAACGTTTTTTAATGTACTCCTATTCCTTCGAACATTAACAAACTAATTCCTGTGTCTTTATATTTTTTCCCTTTATAAACTTCTGTTATTTCAAACTTTAATTTCGTCGTCAATTTTGGAGGAAACTTTATTTTTCCGATTTCAATTGTTTGTATTTCGTAAGAGTCAATTAGGTTTAAAATTGCATAAGGTTCATTATTTAAATATACTTTCAATTGTTTTACTCGGGAATTATTTTCCCAAGTTTCTATATTTTTTTTATAGCCATTTGCCAATAGTATTTTATTAATTCCTAATTCTCCATTGTAAGATTCCATCTCGCTAAAATTAAATGAATATTCAATAAATTCTCCAATTCCATATTCAGAACTTCCTTCAATCCAAGCAGTATTTTTGTTGAAATCGTGTATGTTTTTCGGTGAGTAATTAATTCCTTTATTCTCTTTTAATTCAGACGAAGCTTCTATAGATTTTACATTTCCTCCACAATACCAACTACAGCCTTTCAAGAAAATCAAATCTCCAATTGGTTTTTGATTTTCGTCATAATCTTCAAAGTCAAAATAGGTAGAATCTTTTTCCTGAATAGCTTGAATTATTTTAAATTCTTGTGAAAATAAAATTGAGCTAAATGTCAGAATTAAGATTGTTATTCCAATTTTCATATGGTTTCTTGTTAATGTTTCCCAACGTTGTTGTATAAGCTTTGTTGCGTTGTTTAAGCAATGAATTTAGTAAATAAAACACGAACGGCGAAATTCCGGAGGAATTTCCCAAGTGAGCTAAAACCAGCAATAAAGTTTATACGGTGTTGGCAATAGTTATTTTTCATTCAATATCTTAATTTTCTGTTCTATAAATAATTTTTCAAATTCTTCTATTTTCAGATTTTTGATATAATTCACATTTTTCTTCTTTACTCCACTAAAAAATCCAGAAGATTCAGTTACAAAATATAGAATACTATCAAGTTTTATATTCGTTCTGTTATTTTCTAATTCAGAAATTATAGTTGAAACAAATACTCTCGATTTTTTTCTCGGTAATTCAATAACTATTCGATATTTAGAATCTACATTATTTACTGACGCTTTAAGTAAAGTTCTTATTAACTCTTCTTTCGGAATCTCAACTTGAGTTTGATATTCAGATTTTAAATTTAATTCTCCAGATTCTCTTGGAAGTGTTGTTGCTATAAAAGCAAACGAACAAATTCCAATTATAAGTTCTTTTGGAAGAAGGTTTATTTTTTTAATTCCGATATTATTTTGAGTTCTGTATAAATACGAAAGTGGTAAAATTGATAAAGCTATTAAATCTGAATAATCTACAACTCTATTAATTCCAATTCCGATATTATTTAAATAATCTATGAGAAATTGAGATGAGTTACTTTTCCAAAAAATGAATAATATTCCGGTTATAATGAAAATCAGTTTCACTTTATCTTTAAAAACAACACTAAAGAAATATGCGAAAGCGAAAAGTCCAACAAAATCAGAAAGTTTTCCAGTCAATATATTATGGAATTGTTCTTTCAAATAGAAGTCATTTAGTAACAATAAAAAGATTGAAACTAAAAATATTTTTCGGTAAAGCAAGTTTTCGTTTTGCATTTCGTTTTAATTATTGCCAACGTTGTTGTGTATTGAAAGTTGCGTTTTTGTGAACGGCTATTTTCCAAAGGAAAATTGAAGTTTACAAAAATGCAACTACTTTTGGTAAAGCACTAATTTAGCAATTTTTAATACACGGTGTTGGCAAATTGTTGTTTTTTATAATTCAAAATTTTATTTCAACTTTTCCAAGTGAAAGCTATTATTCGGTAAAATGGTTAAATTAAATTTAGGGTTTTCACCTTTTTTCCAAGGGGCAAGATTATTCTTAATCATCCATTCTCCAATTCGTTTGTCTCTAAACTCAGTACAATTTCTCCAAAATCCTTCTGTTATTTTGACTTCAAAAAACTCAGAATTTTCAATTGATAGATTTATTTTTGAAATATTTTTCTCAAAAAACTCTCTACCTTTTACTCCAACTCTAATTCCATAACCTTTACCATTTGTATTTTGTTTTCCGTCATTCCAAGAACTTACTTTTAGTTTTTCCATTTTCTAATAATTATTTAACAAGTTAAAAGTTTCATTTCTTTCGATTTTTCACTCTACTAACCAATATGCAACACCTCCATGATAAGAGCATGCTCCACTTCCAGTAGCTGTTGATGTTGTACCGTCATTACAAATTGCACCAACTCTAACTTCTACTGTTTTTAAATTATTTGAGTTAGTCATTTAGTTTCCGTATCTTATAGCTTTAAAACATTGATATATGGATAATTTTGAAGGTCAAGATATACTAAACTTTATAAAAGAACTACCAAATGATGAAGCCTGTAAAGCTTATTTATCAAAAATAAAATGGCAGGATGGTTTTAAATGTAGTAAATGTGGACATACAAAAGGTTGTGAAAAAGCTGGATATAATTATCACTGTTATGCTTGCCATCATGTAGAAAGTGCTACTGCAAATACACTTTTTCATAAAGTTAAATTTGGATTGCAAAAAGCGTTTTGTGTTGCTTTTGAAATGAGTACAAATAGTAAAAGTACTTCAAGTATTCAAATGGGTAAACGCTTTAGTATTCGTCAAGGAACTGCATGGTATTTTATGCAAAAAGTTCGTAAAGCAATGAAAAGTAGTCAAAAATATCCTCTAGAAACCTTAATTCATGTTGATGAGTTTACTGTTGGAGGAAAAGAAGAAGGAAAACAAGGTAGGAGTTACGATACAAAAAAGAAAAAAGCCGTAATTGCAGTAGAATTAACAGATAACAATAAGGTGAAAAGAGTTTACATTAAATCTATAAACGACTATTCTGCAAAATCATTAACACCAATTTTTGAAGAACACATAAGTAAATCTGCTAAAATAATAACAGATAAATGGAGAGGATATGAACCTTTGAAAGAAGTTTATAACATTGAGCAAATCTATAGTAATAATGGTGCTAACTTTAAACAATTACATGTCATGATTATGCAAGTTAAGTCTTGGCTTAGAGCAATACCAACTCATGTAAGTAAATGGCATATTCAAGCTTATTTTGATGAATTTTGTTTTAGAATTAATAGATCTCAATTTCAGAAAAGTATATTTCATAAAACAATTGAAAGAATGGTAGTTGCCAAACCAGTTTATCAAAATCAAATAAAACAGAAGCTAAACGTATAACTCAATAAATTATTATAACTGTTTAATTTATTAGAGTTATACTTTTTTTTATATTCTAAATATTGCTTTGAGTAAGTAGAATTTTCTTTTGAAGAATTTAGATAATTTGAATCATATGAATTTCTTTTTATATTTTGAAATTCGATTTTATTTTCTTTCTTACTTTCAATTTTTACATTTGATTCTTTATTCGAACTTAAATTAAATTGCCAAATAATAAAAGCAACTACTGCAATAATGTTAACAATATCTTTATATTTTCCTAATAAAGATTGTATGATTAAAATTCCAATTACTATTCCGGTAATTAATAGAAAAGCCATATTCTAATATTTTTCAATATGTTGTTCATTATTTAGTATTCTCTATTTTTTAATAAAATAGTCTTTAAATTATTCAATTTCTGAGATTTTCAAGCAATATTTGCCAACGTTGTTGTGTTATGGAAAGTTGCGATTTTTATGAACGGCTATTTTCCGCAGGAAAATTGAAGTGAGTAAAAATGCAACTGCCTTCGATTAAGCTAAAATTAAGCAATTTTTTATACACGGTGTTACCAAAAGTAGTTTTTTTATTTTCCAATTTTCCTTATTATTTTCTGAATTCAGCGTTCGAGTGAAAATTCAGATAACAATTTATATTTTTTTTTGATTTTCAATAAATTTTCAGCCTTTCTGAATTTTCATTTTGTGATAATTTCGCACTGTTTTTACTCCACATTTACTCAATTCCGCAATTTTGGTTTTTCAGTGTTTGAGTGTTTTCTCATGTGTTTAATTCCGACAACAATTTTATTTCAATAAATTCTCAGCCTTTCTAAATTTTCGGTTTAGAGGTAATTCCGCATTTTACTCAATTCCGAAATGCTCAGTTTTTATTTTTTTTAACTTTCTAAATTCTATAAAAGACAAACAAAATTCTTTCAGAATTTTCCAATCTTCAGAGAGTGTTTCGCAATTTTATATTCCTTTTTTTGGATTTTAAACGCTATTTTCAATTCAGCATTTGAGTGATTGAGCTATTTTTGGTAACGTTGTTGTATATGGTTTGTTGCGTGTTTCAAGTAACTAATTTAGTAAATAATTACCGACCAAGAAAGTAGACTGCACCCAAAAGCTTAGACAAATTTATAATTAATTATTGATAATAAAGAGCTCTATATTCTACTGGGCTCATTCCATTTAAATTTAGTTTAATTCTTTCTGTATTATAATATTTTATATACTCTTTAATTTCTTTTTTCAATTGAATAATCGATATGTATTTGTTTAAATAAAATAATTCAGATTTTAAGATACCAAAGAAATTTTCAATTATTGCATTGTCTAGACAGTTTCCTTTTCTAGACATACTTTGTGTAATTCCTTTTTCTTTTAATAACCGTTGATATTGTTTCATTTGATATTGCCAACCTTGATCTGAATGTAATATAATGTTTGCTTGGTTAGGAACCTTCTTAAAAGACTTTTTTAGCATCTTAACCACTTGTTCGAAGTTAGGTCTTTCAGATAATTCATAACTAACTATTTCGCCATTGTATAAATCAATTATTGGTGATAAATATAATTTATTTCCAAAGACTTTAAATTCGGTAATATCAGTTGCCCATTTTGTATTAGGTTTGGTTGTTTTAAAATTACGTTGAAATATATTGGGTGCTATTTCACCTATCTGTCCTTTGTAAGATTTATATTTTTTAATTCTTATCAAACTTTTTAAACCTAATTTTCGCATTAATCTTAAAATTGTTTTATGATTTATAACAAGTCCTCTTTTGTTTATTTCTAAGGTGATTCTTCTATAACCATATCTTCCTTTATGATAATGATATATCTCTTTAATTAAGATTTTTACCTCTTCATATTTATCTGTTAATTGACTTCTTTTTTTGTGATAATAATAACTGCTTCTTGCCATATTGGTATGATTTAGTAATAATTCTAAACTATACTTATGCCTTAATTCTGTTATGGCTAGCGCTTTTTGCTTTGCGCTGCTAGAACTAAGGCTTGTAACTTTTTTAGCAAATCCAGCTCAGCTCTTAACGATTCATTTTCCAATAGAAGTTCATCTTCCCTTGTTAAAGGTTTATTAGACTTCTTTTTTGCTCTCTTAAATTCCATAGATCTAGGTCTTCCTCTTGGTTTATTATTTAAGCCTGTAATTCCTAGTTTTTTATAATTCCTTTGCCAATTCATTATTGCAGATTTGGTTGGAATATTAAACTTTAAACAAGCTTGACTTAAAGATAATGAATCATCTACAATAGATTCTAAAACTTTCAATTTAAATTTTAAGCTATATTCTTGATTTTCTCTAGGTAATAAACCTTTTTTACCATGCTTTTCATAAAAACTAACCCAGCTATGAAGAGATGTGTGATGAATACCGTTCAATAACGAAACAGTGGAAACTGCTTGATTTTTTTTTAATACTTGTTCTACACAACGTAGTTTAAAATCGTAACTATACTTGACTTTTCTTCCCATAAAAATACCCTCAAATAGTGTCTAACTTTTTGGGGGCAGTGTAAAAGTCCGCGAGGACTTTCGTAAGTAGGCGAGAAGCCAGCAATAAATTATATACGGTGTTGTGCGTAGTTTTTTATTTTTTCTACATTCAATTCTATTAAGTCAAGGTGTTCTAAACATTCTTCATTATTCCAAAATATTACAGAAGACGATTCGGATTTATTTTTAGAAGAAGGGTATACAATTCCTTCAATGATATTTTGTCTATTCTTATTAAATGGATATCTAAAATATTCTGTAACTACCTGCGTTGGGACATATTCGATATGTTCTTTTCCGTCTTTTTTTATTTCTTGTGTAAAATCCTTAACTAAGTCATAGAGAAAACGAATTAGGTAATGTGTTTTTACCTTTTCAAAATCGAAAATGCTGGGTAATTTTGGAAGTCTATTGAAATCTACGACATAAATTTCCTTTTTTAGTTTAAACTTTGAAATCGTAACAGAGTCTTTCTTTTTATCTTCTCTACTGATAGTTTCCAAAAAAGCTGTGTTTGGGTCGAAAGCAGAATATAACATAGGAATACCTGATGGACTAAATCTATTCGGAAAAATTGCATATTCTTCTGGTGGTGCTACCAATTTATCTTTTTCATTAACAACTTTACTTGAATGATGTTGTCTACAGCGATAAATGATTGTTCCTTTCTCTATTTTTTTTATAAGATTCAAAGATTTTGTTATTTTACCAACTTCTTTTAAAATAGTGTATGCATTTTTATTTTGGTCGTAAATTTGATTTTGTTGAAATAAATATCTTGATTTATGTTTGATTAAGTTTTTGAAAAAACTCCATTGATACATCAATTCGTCTCTTTCAGTATCATAATACATATCTGGTTCAGACCAAGAAAAATCATCTATTGAATCTACAATATCTTCTGTTAATTGATATGGATCAGCTTCTAAACAAATTCGATCTTGTATTAATTCGTAATTACCGAAGGTTTCGCCTAAATAACCACCTTCTCGACCGTTGTAACTCATATAATTTGCTGCATCTTCATAAAAGTTTGAAATTCCACGCATCATAAACCCTAATAAAATTTCAAGACTTACAACCTTTACTTCTTTTTCACAATAATCGCAATATCCGGAACTATAATTTTTTCTTATAAAACGTTTGATTGCATCGTCATTGATATGCTTTATACATAATTTTTTATCTAGAACACCACTTATATTTCGGGATTCCAATTCAATCATTCTTTGTTTTGCTTGTCCCATTAAATTATAATGAATTTATATTATTTTTAGTTCGGTCTTTAATTACGCACAACGTTGTTGTATATGGTTTGTTGCGTGTTTTAAGCAACTAATTTAGTAAATAATTACCGACCAAGAAAGTAGACTGCACCCAAAAGCTTAGACAAATTTATAATTAATTATTGATAATAAAGAGCTCTATATTCTACTGGGCTCATTCCATTTAAATTTAGTTTAATTCTTTCTGTATTATAATATTTTATATACTCTTTAATTTCTTTTTTCAATTGAATAATCGATATGTATTTGTTTAAATAAAATAATTCAGATTTTAAGATACCAAAGAAATTTTCAATTATTGCATTGTCTAGACAGTTTCCTTTTCTAGACATACTTTGTGTAATTCCTTTTTCTTTTAATAACCGTTGATATTGTTTCATTTGATATTGCCAACCTTGATCTGAATGTAATATAATGTTTGCTTGGTTAGGAACCTTCTTAAAAGACTTTTTTAGCATCTTAACCACTTGTTCGAAGTTAGGTCTTTCAGATAATTCATAACTAACTATTTCGCCATTGTATAAATCAATTATTGGTGATAAATATAATTTATTTCCAAAGACTTTAAATTCGGTAATATCAGTTGCCCATTTTGTATTAGGTTTGGTTGTTTTAAAATTACGTTGAAATATATTGGGTGCTATTTCACCTATCTGTCCTTTGTAAGATTTATATTTTTTAATTCTTATCAAACTTTTTAAACCTAATTTTCGCATTAATCTTAAAATTGTTTTATGATTTATAACAAGTCCTCTTTTGTTTATTTCTAAGGTGATTCTTCTATAACCATATCTTCCTTTATGATAATGATATATCTCTTTAATTAAGATTTTTACCTCTTCATATTTATCTGTTAATTGACTTCTTTTTTTGTGATAATAATAACTGCTTCTTGCCATATTGGTATGATTTAGTAATAATTCTAAACTATACTTATGCCTTAATTCTGTTATGGCTAGCGCTTTTTGCTTTGCGCTGCTAGAACTAAGGCTTGTAACTTTTTTAGCAAATCCAGCTCAGCTCTTAACGATTCATTTTCCAATAGAAGTTCATCTTCCCTTGTTAAAGGTTTATTAGACTTCTTTTTTGCTCTCTTAAATTCCATAGATCTAGGTCTTCCTCTTGGTTTATTATTTAAGCCTGTAATTCCTAGTTTTTTATAATTCCTTTGCCAATTCATTATTGCAGATTTGGTTGGAATATTAAACTTTAAACAAGCTTGACTTAAAGATAATGAATCATCTACAATAGATTCTAAAACTTTCAATTTAAATTTTAAGCTATATTCTTGATTTTCTCTAGGTAATAAACCTTTTTTACCATGCTTTTCATAAAAACTAACCCAGCTATGAAGAGATGTGTGATGAATACCGTTCAATAACGAAACAGTGGAAACTGCTTGATTTTTTTTTAATACTTGTTCTACACAACGTAGTTTAAAATCGTAACTATACTTGACTTTTCTTCCCATAAAAATACCCTCAAATAGTGTCTAACTTTTTGGGGGCAGTGTAAAAGTCCGCGAGGACTTTCGTAAGTAGGCGAGAAGCTAGCAATAAATTATATACGGTGTTAGCTGTAGTTTTTATTCCACTTTGTAACGAACAATGACTTCATTATCCAAAACGACATTAGTAGACCAAATAAATTCAGCACCTTTTCCACTAAATTTTTCTATGAAGTTCATATATGCTTTTTTATTATTTACTCCTATTTCATCTTCAGTATATGTGGTCGCATTTGGCCATTGGCTGTCATTGAAAGTAACGTCAAAACTATTTTCTGGAATTTTCCAATGAATACCGTAAAATGCTGTTCCATTATCAACTCCATCTGTACTGCAATTTGAAGAGATTCTTTTTTCTCCAATTTCACTTAAACAACTTAAATCACTAATAGGTGCAGTATAAAAAGTTTGTGCTTTCCATTTGCTATTTGTAATAGTCCCATCACTAAAGCTGGCTATAAAACCTCCATCTCCAGGATGAAAATCTTTTCCTCTATTATTTTCTGAACCTAAACCTAAATGTTCTTCCCAATCTATTAGTTTTACTGCAATTGTATAAGGTTTTTTTACTTTGAATTTTACAATGTTTGAATTAAATGGTGTAAAAGGTACTGGGTCAACTGCTATTAATTTTCCTTTAATGTAAAGTTCAAAATAATTATCCGCAAAAAGATAGCCTGTAATGATTTCTCCGTCCGAATCTATCTCAAAGACAGGAACGGAATTCATATCTATTTCTGAAAGATTATTTGGTGTTATAGAGTTACATTCATTATATAAATCAGAAGCTTTGGTCGTTTCGTTGAAATGATTAATTCCGGGAACTGTCCAACTATTTCCTAAATCATCTTTTATTTCTCCAACTCCTGAAATTCTGCTACCTCCTTGATTACAAGAAATAAGACTTTTAATTTGTGTTTCCGCTAATCCTTGGGTTACGTTTCCTGTTCCATTGTAAATTTTTTCGTTAGTTGTTTCTTTAGGAATTGATTCATTAGTTGATGATTTTGCGTTTTTTTCCTTACAACTGATTATCGTAATTAATAGAAATAGAAATAAAATGTTATTTTTCATTATATGAGTTTTTTTTTAAATTACAGCTAACGTTGTTGTGTATTGAAAGTTGCGTTTTTAATGAGCGGCTATTTTCCGAAGGAAAATTGAAGTGAATAAAAATGCAACTGATTTTGGTAAGGCACTAATTTAGCAATTTTTAATACACGGTGTTGGCTTTTAGTGCTTTTTTGTTTGTTTCATTTTTCTTTTTGTTCAATTATTAATTCAGAAATTATGATTAATATTCTAAATTATTTTCCTTTTTTAATTATTTGTAAAAGGAAATAATATTCCTGATATGAATGATGAACCAACTTCTGTTACGACAAGGATCAACATTACAAATAGAAAGAATTTTTTCTTTGTTATATTTTTCATATTTGGATATTTCTTAATTCAGATTTTGAGTGAGAAATTTTGAGGATTGTAAATTCAATTTTCAGTTTAATTTATACATTGAATTCAGAATTTAATTCCGAAAACAACTTAAACAATTGGATGAATTGTTATTTCGAATGATTCTCAGAATTTGGAATTGTTGTTTTTTTATTGTAACGTTTTGCAATTAGAAAAGTAATAAAAATAATTGCTATTCCTGATAATGCTCCAAGTATTAACATTGTTCTATTTGATAATGTAATTTCTAAAAAATTCATATTTTATTGTTTTTTATATTTTCAATTCTTAATTTTAGTTTTAAACTACGATTTCTCGAGCATTAAAGCCAACGTTGTTGTGTATGGTTAGTTGCGTGTTTTAAGCGACTAATTTACTAAATAAAACACGAACCAAGAAAGTCCGTTTGGACTTTCGTAAATTGGCTAAAACCAGCAATTAATTATACACGGTGTTGTACACAGTTTTTAATTTCCCTTCCTTTATTTGTTCAATCAATTCGCATCTTTTTTCGGTATTACTTTGTTCTTTAAAATCTTTTCCAATTCTTACAAAATCATACGGAATATATTTGATTTCAGATTCTACAGTTTTTTCAAAACGACTTTCTCCATAGGCTAAAAGTGTGTTTTTTTCAGAAGTCTCCGAACTTAATAGTATTTGTTTTAATTCTCCATTTTTTTGTTTGGTAAAAACTCTAAACTTTGACCTGTCCATTTCTAATTCCGTTGGATAAAATGCAATTCCGTTTTCATCGAATATTATTTGCTCACGTCTATGTTTTTTTTCGAAAGTTTGACCAAAATCAGAATTGTCGATTATTATCGCTGTTCCTTTAAAATTTTCGGGTAGAATTATGTCGAATTTCTGAATGTCAGCAAAATAAAACGAAACGGAAGAATAGATTTTCGAAACTGGAACAAACAAAATTGCTGGTATTAAAATCCAAAGCAATTTTTGTTTAATTTTTAGATTTCCAAATAGAAGTATAATAATTCCAATAATATAAATTGGAAGTCCGATTATAAAACCGAAATAAATAAAGAATGGGATTAAAAATCCAAGAACTAATAATGATATTCCAATTTTGTCAATTTTGTTCATTTCTTAATCTCTGTTCGATTTTTTTTTAATTGTGTACAACGTTGTTTTGTATGGAAAGTTGCGTTTTAAGTCGACGGCTATTTTCCGTAGGAAAATAGGAGTTGACAAAAATGCAACAACCTTTGATTAAGCCAAATTTAGCAATTTTTTATACAAGGTGTTGTAAAATGCGTGTTTAATTTCGACTTTATAAGTTATAAAATTCCTATTTCTTTTTTCTCCTTTTTAGAGTTTCTGAGTAAATTCCTTAATTTTGATTTTTCAGCGTTTTCACAATTTTTTAATTCAGAATATGAGTAAACCTTTATTTTACTCTTAGAAATCTCTCAGCCTTTCTAAATTTGTCTTTAAGAACGAATTTCTCCGACTTTTGCTCAACACTTTGTCAATTCAGCGATTTTAGTTTCAAACAGTAATGAAGTTTCAAGTTTTTAGATATTTTCAAACAAGCTAAATTCCGCAAACTTTTTCCTTTTTTTTGCGTTTTAAAACTCCGAACGAAAAGAACTATTTTTCCTTTCTTAAAATTCTAAAAACCTTCTATTTTTTTCAAAATTTTGATTCACGAAAGAGTGTTTCAAAAACCTAATTTTTCAAACGTTTTATTTCGCTTTTTTGAGTTTTCAGACTTTAAAGCTAAATGTATTTTTAAATATCTGTTGTTCTTAAATTATACTTTCAGCTAGTTTTTTACAACGTTGTTTTGTATGGAAAGTTGCGTTTTAAGTCGACGGCTATTTTCCGCAGGAAAATAGGAGTTGACAAAAATGCAACAAACTTTACTTTAGCACTAATTTAGCAATTTTTTATACAAGGTGTTGGCAAATGCGTTACTTTATTTCCATTTCCATATTTCGTTCATTTTTCGGGTTATTTTTAATTTACAACAACGCATTTCAGTAATTTCCATTTTTCAGGCATTTACAATTCCGCAAACTTGATAAATTAAATTCCGAGTAAAAATTCCGCAATTTTGGTTTTTCAGCGTTTGAGTGTTTTCTCACGTGTTTAATTCCGACAATAATTTTCATTTTATTTAATTTTCAGAAAATTCTCAGCCTTTCTAAATTGTGTTTTAGAGAAAATTTCGCACAATTTTTGTTCTGCATTTTGCTCAATTCAGCAAAGTTTAGAAATTCACATTTGAGTGATTTCTCCGCAATTTAGATTTCAGCGTTTGAGTAAATTCCTTTTTTGTGAAACTTTGAAAATTCTCCAACTTTTCAAAATTTTGATTCGCGAGAGAGTGTTCCGATTTTTTCAGAATTCTGATTTACAAACTAAAAAAAAGCCAAAATTATATTTTACTAAATGACTTGTATTCGGCTCGATTCAGCAGTTTTTGCCAACGTTGTTGTGTATGGTTAGTTGCGTGTTTTAAGCGACTAATTTACTAAATAAAACACGAACCAAGAAAGTCCGTTTGGACTTTCGTAAATTGGCTAAAACCAGCAATTAATTATACACGGTGTTGTACACAGTTTTTAATTTCCCTTCCTTTATTTGTTCAATCAATTCGCATCTTTTTTCGGTATTACTTTGTTCTTTAAAATCTTTTCCAATTCTTACAAAATCATACGGAATATATTTGATTTCAGATTCTACAGTTTTTTCAAAACGACTTTCTCCATAGGCTAAAAGTGTGTTTTTTTCAGAAGTCTCCGAACTTAATAGTATTTGTTTTAATTCTCCATTTTTTTGTTTGGTAAAAACTCTAAACTTTGACCTGTCCATTTCTAATTCCGTTGGATAAAATGCAATTCCGTTTTCATCGAATATTATTTGCTCACGTCTATGTTTTTTTTCGAAAGTTTGACCAAAATCAGAATTGTCGATTATTATCGCTGTTCCTTTAAAATTTTCGGGTAGAATTATGTCGAATTTCTGAATGTCAGCAAAATAAAACGAAACGGAAGAATAGATTTTCGAAACTGGAACAAACAAAATTGCTGGTATTAAAATCCAAAGCAATTTTTGTTTAATTTTTAGATTTCCAAATAGAAGTATAATAATTCCAATAATATAAATTGGAAGTCCGATTATAAAACCGAAATAAATAAAGAATGGGATTAAAAATCCAAGAACTAATAATGATATTCCAATTTTGTCAATTTTGTTCATTTCTTAATCTCTGTTCGATTTTTTTTTAATTGTGTACAACGTTGTTGTGTAATGAAAGTTGCGATTTTTGTGAACGGCTATTTTCCGCAGGAAAATTGTTGTTTGCAAAAATGCAACTGCTTTTAGTTAAGCACTAATTTAGCAATTTTTAATACACGGTGTTGTGCCCTGTTATTTTATTCTATAGATTGTTTTATTTTTTTCTCCTATTTTTTCAAATAAATTTAACTCTGTACCTTTTTTTAAATCTCTACTCGCGGTTGCAGAAGAAATGTCTTTAAATATATCCATATAATCTTTTCTAGTAAACTGAATTTTATTTAAAGAAACAAAATATTCTAATCTGTCTTTTTCGTTTAATGTTCTATTATTAAAATTTAATAATTCACTTATTGAAATATCAATTACTCCTAACATATATTCAATAAACTTTGTTGATTTTCCAGATTTATCACTTTCAGCTAAAGCTTTGTAGTATTTTTCTTGATCATTACTAATTAAAGTTTCAAAAGGCAAAAACTCAAATATTGGATATTTTTCCATTAATATTAAAGTTTGCCATAATCTTCCCATTCTTCCATTACCATCTAAAAATGGATGTATGAATTCCATTTCATAATGGAAAACACAACTTTTAATTAATTCAATTTCGTCTGACTTTTTCAAATATTCAAAAAGGTCTTTCATTAAATAAGGAAGGTTTCCAAATGGAGGAGCTACGTGTTCTACTTTAGAACCTTTTACAATACCAACACTTTGTTTCCTATATTTCCCTGCATCTTCAATAAGGTCTTTCATTAAATTTTTATGCGCTTTTAAAAAAGACTTTTCATTAGATGGTTTATAAATATCTAAATTTTCGTAGATTTCTATTGCATTTAAAACTTCAAGTACATCTTTTTTTGGACCAATAACTCTTTTGTTTTCTAGAAGTGCTGTTATTTGTTCTTCCGTAAGTGTATTACCTTCAATTCTTAAAGACGAATGAATAGTTTTAATTCTATTTTGTTTCCTTAATTTCGGAGAAGGTTTATTTAATAAATTGGCATTTACTTCACCTATTTTTTCTGAAATAGAAGTTATTAATTTTAAAATAGAAGAAGTTATTTCGTAAGGTGGTTTCATGGTTGATACTATCATTTGATATTATCAAAGATACAATCATTTAACTATACTTATTGGATGAAACGGAATTTTTTAATTGGGCACAACGTTGTTGTATAAGCTTTGTTGCGTTGTTTAAGCAGTGAATTTAGTAAATAAAACACGAACGGCGAAATTCTGGAGGAATTTCCAAAGTGAGCTAAAACCAGCAATAAAGTTTATACGGTGTTGTACACAGTTATTTTTCAATTCTTGTATATTCTTCTGTTTGTTTTATTAATTCAGTATAATCTTTGATAATTGATTCCAGTTTACTTTTTTCAGGTAGTTCGTTTATTTGATAATTCGAGATCATAGGTTCAGTAACAAATAATTTCATTAATATAATTTGATCATTTAATTTTGATTTCAAAACTTCAATTTCTCTCATTTTTGTTTCGTGTTGAGCAACCTTTTTTCCATATTTCTTTTTCAATTTTTCAATGATTTCAATCATAGATGTTTTCGCAATACTGTCATTTATGTTATTCGCATAATTTTCAGCCGCATTCCAATAATCGTTATTTACATTCCGATATTTAATAAAATCGTTTGTTTTTGTTTGTAAACTGTCAGAAGATATTTCTTTTATTCTTTCATTTAAAATTTCTAATTTTTCACTTTTTTCTAAAGCTTCTTGATAGAGTTCTTCAAGAATATTTCCTCCATATCTTTTTGATATACTTGAATAAGAAATTTTACTTTCAGTTTGTTCAAGAGTTTCTGGTGTCCCATTTAAAATTTCGGGATTTACTTTTTCATTATTCCTTTCTGAACAATTATAAAATAAAATTATACTCAAGAATATTATTACGTATTTTAATTTCATTAGTTCGTTTTTTGTAATTGTGTACAACGTTGTTGTATAAGCTTTGTTGCGTTGTTTAAGCAGTGAATTTAGTAAATAAAACACGAACGGCGAAATTCCGGAGGAATTTCCCAAGTGAGCCAAAACCAGCAATAAAGTTTATACGGTGTTGTGTGTAGTTTTTTTTATCTATTATTTTATTATTGAGTCAATTACGATTCCATTTTCTCTAATTACTGTTTTAATAATTGTTCCTTCTTTGTTGTAATATTTAATTTTTCCATCTAATATATTGTCTTTAGCAAAACCAACATATTTAAGTTCTCCTGTTTCATAATATACCTTTACTTTTCCTTTTTTGATATTGTTTGTTATATTAAATTCTTGTCCTAAATTTCCATTTTTATAATAAAGTTTAGCTTTTCCATTAACTTGATTATTTTTAGATTCTAATACTTTTTCAATTTCGCCACTTTCATAATAAAGATTTACTATTCCTGTAGACTTGGAAGTTGAAGTGTCTAATTTAATTATTTCTAACTTTTTTAAATTACTATTTTGATAGTAGACTTTACAAGTGTCTCGTTGTATTCCATTCCAGTAATAGCATTTAGATTTCAATTTCCCATTTGCGTAGTAGCTAGTAGAAATTCCATTTACTTCTCCGTTCTTTAAAAAATTAGTTTCTTCTAACTCTCCCGTTTCATAGTAATGAAAAGTTTCTCCGTTTTGTTTTCCTTTTATATTGGTTGTTTTGCTTTTTAGATTTCCATTTTTCCAATAATCTTCTCTAATTCCTTGTAATGTATCGTTGGCATATTCTACAATTTGTTTTTTTGTTTTTCCGTCTTTTCTGTAGAAATTCCATTTATTCTGATGCATATTATTTTCAATTAAACCTTCGGATTGTAGTAATCCAAAATTTGAATGGTAACTGTTATAATATCCGTTCTCAAAAACTTTACTAACTATTGAATCAGATTTGAATTTGACAGTTCTAATTAGTTCATTTTTTTTATTAAAATATTTAAGAGTTCGGTTTGGAAAGCTATCAGTAACTTTTAATTCTGCATATCTATTTCCATTTGGAAAGAAGTAAGTTGAATGTGATTTTGGAAGTTTAATTTCTAATTCAGGATTTATTTTTAGCCATTCTCCAGCTTTTCCATTTTCTTTATAGAATACGTGATTTTCATTCCTGAATTTTTTGTCAGAAATTTCGTCTTTACAAGATGAAAAGGTTATTAAAAATAGTATTAAATATCTAAATTTCAATTCTGTATACGGATTTTGGTTAAATTACACACAACGTTGTTGTGTTATGGAAAGTTGCGTTTAAAGTGAACGGCTATTTTCCGCAGGAAAATTGATGTTCACAAAAAAGCAACTACTTTTGGTTAGGATAAAAATAAGCAATTTTTTATACACGGTGTTGGGCGTAGGTTATTTTATTTATCGATTTTTCTAAATTAAATTCCTAATTATTTTACATTCAGAACATTTTTCGTTTTCTTAAAACTCTAAATTTTTCAGCTTTTTCTAAATTGTCTTAAATCTTGAAATTTTAGTTCTCACAAAGTTTGGCTGCGTTCAATTTTTCGTTTTCTTAAAACTCTAAATTTTTCAGCTTTTTCTAAATTATCTTAAACCTTGAAATTTTTGTTCTCTCAAAGTTTGGCTGCGTTCAATTTTTCGTTTTCTTAAAACTCTAAATTTTTCAGCTTTTTCTAAATTTTCTTAAATCTTGAAATTTTAGTTCTCATAAAGTTTGGCTGCGTTCAATTTTTCATTTTCTTGAAACTCTAAATTTTTCAGTTTTTCTAAATTGTATTAAAATTCAATATTTCACTTTTTTTATGGTTAATTTATCTTTAAAATAACGAATTTTTATAGCTTATCTGAGTTTACTTTTAACTTACGCCCAACGTTGTTGTGTTATGGAAAGTTGCGTTTAAAGTGAACGGCTATTTTCCGCAGGAAAATTGTTGTTTACAAAAATGCAACTACTTTTGGTAAAGCACTAATATAGCAATTTTTTATACACGGTGTTAGGTGTAGGTAGTTTAGTGTTCCAATTTTTCTAAATTAAATCCCTAATTTTTTTCATTTTATTTTTCTTAATATTTCTGGTTTATTTAGTTTTCCTAAATTATCTTAAACTTCAAAATTTTAGTTTTTCGCACAGTTCAGTAGAGTTTAATCTTAATAATCTTGATATTTCAGCTTTATCTAGTTTTCCTAAATTATCTTAAATTTCAAGATTTTTGTATTTCACACAATTCAGTAGAGTTTGATTTTAAAAATCTTAATATTTCTGCTTAATCTACTTTTTCTAAATTGCCTTAAATTTCAATATTTTAGTTTTTCGCACAGTTCAGTAGAGTTTAATTTTAAAAATCTTAATATTTTCAGCTTTATGTACTTTTTCTAAATTATCTTAAATTTCAATATTTTAGTTTTTCGCACAGTTCAGTAGAGTTTGATTTTAAAAATCTTTATATTTTCAGCTTTATGTACTTTTTCTAAATTATCTTAAATTTCAATATTTTAGTTTTTCGCACAGTTCAGTAGAGTTTAATTTTAAAAATCTTAATATTTCAGCTTTATCTACTTTATCTTAAATTTCAATATCTTACTTTGATGCTAATATTCATTTTTCTTTAAAATAACTGTATTTTGATATCTTAGAATTTTCAGTTTTTACTTACACCTAACGTTGTTGTGTTATGGAAAGTTGCGATTTTTATGAACGGCTATTTTCCGCAGGAAAATTGAAGTGAGTAAAAATGCAACTGCCTTCTGTTAAGCTAAAAATAAGCAATTTTTTATACACGGTGTTACCAAAAGTAGTTTTTTTAATTTTCCAATTTTCCTTATTATTTTCTGAATTCAGCGTTCGAGTGAAAATTCCGCCAACATTTTTTATTTTTTTTTGATTTTCAATAAATTGTCAGCTTTTCTAAATTTTCATTTTGAGATAATTTCGAAGAGTTTTTACTCCACATTTTGCTTAATTCCGCAATTTTGGTTTTTCAGCGTTTGAGTGTTTTCTCACGTGCTAAATTCCGACAACAATTTTATTTCAATAAATTCTCAGCCTTTCTAAATTTTCGGTTTAGAGATAATTCCGCACAGATTTTATTCCGCATTTTGCTCAATTCCGCACTGCTCAGTTTTTATTTTTTTAAACTTTCTAAATTCTATAAAAAACAAACAAAATTTTTTCAGAATTTTCCAATCTTCAGAGAGTGTTTCATTTTTAAAATTCAAGAGTTTTATTTGTTTATTTTTTCAGAAGTTTGAGTGATCTGAACTATTTTTGGTAACGTTGTTGTATATGGTTTGTTGCGTGTTTCAAGCAACTAATTTAGTAAATAATTACCGACCAAGAAAGTAGACTGCACCCAAAAGCTTAGACAAATTTATAATTAATTATTGATAATAAAGAGCTCTATATTCTACTGGGCTCATTCCATTTAAATTTAGTTTAATTCTTTCTGTATTATAATATTTTATATACTCTTTAATTTCTTTTTTCAATTGAATAATCGATATGTATTTGTTTAAATAAAATAATTCAGATTTTAAGATACCAAAGAAATTTTCAATTATTGCATTGTCTAGACAGTTTCCTTTTCTAGACATACTTTGTGTAATTCCTTTTTCTTTTAATAACCGTTGATATTGTTTCATTTGATATTGCCAACCTTGATCTGAATGTAATATAATGTTTGCTTGGTTAGGAACCTTCTTAAAAGACTTTTTTAGCATCTTAACCACTTGTTCGAAGTTAGGTCTTTCAGATAATTCATAACTAACTATTTCGCCATTGTATAAATCAATTATTGGTGATAAATATAATTTATTTCCAAAGACTTTAAATTCGGTAATATCAGTTGCCCATTTTGTATTAGGTTTGGTTGTTTTAAAATTACGTTGAAATATATTGGGTGCTATTTCACCTATCTGTCCTTTGTAAGATTTATATTTTTTAATTCTTATCAAACTTTTTAAACCTAATTTTCGCATTAATCTTAAAATTGTTTTATGATTTATAACAAGTCCTCTTTTGTTTATTTCTAAGGTGATTCTTCTATAACCATATCTTCCTTTATGATAATGATATATCTCTTTAATTAAGATTTTTACCTCTTCATATTTATCTGTTAATTGACTTCTTTTTTTGTGATAATAATAACTGCTTCTTGCCATATTGGTATGATTTAGTAATAATTCTAAACTATACTTATGCCTTAATTCTGTTATGGCTAGCGCTTTTTGCTTTGCGCTGCTAGAACTAAGGCTTGTAACTTTTTTAGCAAATCCAGCTCAGCTCTTAACGATTCATTTTCCAATAGAAGTTCATCTTCCCTTGTTAAAGGTTTATTAGACTTCTTTTTTGCTCTCTTAAATTCCATAGATCTAGGTCTTCCTCTTGGTTTATTATTTAAGCCTGTAATTCCTAGTTTTTTATAATTCCTTTGCCAATTCATTATTGCAGATTTGGTTGGAATATTAAACTTTAAACAAGCTTGACTTAAAGATAATGAATCATCTACAATAGATTCTAAAACTTTCAATTTAAATTTTAAGCTATATTCTTGATTTTCTCTAGGTAATAAACCTTTTTTACCATGCTTTTCATAAAAACTAACCCAGCTATGAAGAGATGTGTGATGAATACCGTTCAATAACGAAACAGTGGAAACTGCTTGATTTTTTTTTAATACTTGTTCTACACAACGTAGTTTAAAATCGTAACTATACTTGACTTTTCTTCCCATAAAAATACCCTCAAATAGTGTCTAACTTTTTGGGGGCAGTGTAAAAGTCCGCGAGGACTTTCGTAAGTAGGTGAGAAGCCAGCAATAAATTATATACGGTGTTGTGCCTAGTATTTTATTTTTCCTCATATACTAAAAAATCTAAAATTGTTGATTCTCCTCGGTTTGGCCATTTTAAATATAAATCAATTCTATCTTCTTCTCGGATATTCAGATTTCCGATTTCATAATTAATTTCTTTATTTCCCCAAATAGAAGTGCTTTTTTGACCTAGATATCTTTCTCGAAATAAACAGTAATATCTCATTCGAATATCCTCATATTTTTTGAACACTTCTGGCAGATTTAGGGACTTTACATATTCTGGAAATTCATCATAAAGTATTCCTAGCGCAATAATTCCAACTCTTGAATAGCTAGAGCCTCTTGTTACCATTTTTTCAATATGGCTAGAAGAAAATTTGTCTCCAAATTTTCTGCAAAAGTTAAAAAGTATACTTGATTTTTTATTTCCCTCAAAAGTTCCCCAAGCTTTATTCCCTAATATTATTAAATCCTCAATAATTTTATTGATTTCTAAAGAATTTGTTTTTGCAATATCTATTGATAATTCTGTTAGTTTCTCATAGATTTCGGTGTCTCCAAGCAAAAATGCTGAAGCTAAACTTGCCTTTAAATCCAATTGTAATTGAGTATGATTTAATCCTGAAGCAATATTCTTTATTTTATTTTTTAAACCATTTTCAAAATCATTGCTAGATGGAATAAAAATATCTGTTGACTTATGTTTTACAATATTTGTCTTATGAATTCTTAGATATTCTTGAACCCAAATAAAATAACCAATATCCTTGTTAACATCAATCAATACTAATATAATTGGAACTCGACATTCATTACAGTATCTCAAAAAGTTAGTTTTTATTCTGAACTTTATTTGATTATCAACAATTTGATATTTCGTAGTACCTTTTACTTGAACTTTTACATACTGACCAGTAACTTTTTCATCATCTACCAATTCCATTTCGATATCAACTCCGAAGTCTTTATCAACTTTTCGTGCAATCCAATCTCTATTTTTAGAAGCAATAAAAAGTGTTGTAGACTCTCCAATATCTCCTGTTTCCTGTGATTTCGTTCTTTTCAATGTAGTTCGTTTATATTAGGCACAACGTTGTTTTGTATGGAAAGTTGCGTTTTAAGTCGACGGCTATTTTCCGTAGGAAAATAGGAGTTGACAAAAATGCAACAACCTTTGATTAAGCCAAATTTAGCAATTTTTTATACAAGGTGTTGTAAAATGCGTGTTTAATTTCGACTTTATAAGTTATAAAATTCCTATTTCTTTTTTCTCCTTTTTAGAGTTTCTGAGTAAATTCCTTAATTTTGATTTTTCAGCGTTTTCACAATTTTTTAATTCAGAATATGAGTAAACCTTTATTTTACTCTTAGAAATCTCTCAGCCTTTCTAAATTTGTCTTTAAGAACGAATTTCTCCGACTTTTGCTCAACACTTTGTCAATTCAGCGATTTTAGTTTCAAACAGTAATGAAGTTTCAAGTTTTTAGATATTTTCAAACAAGCTAAATTCCGCAAACTTTTTCCTTTTTTTTGCGTTTTAAAACTCCGAACGAAAAGAACTATTTTTCCTTTCTTAAAATTCTAAAAACCTTCTATTTTTTTCAAAATTTTGATTCACGAAAGAGTGTTTCAAAAACCTAATTTTTCAAACGTTTTATTTCGCTTTTTTGAGTTTTCAGACTTTAAAGCTAAATGTATTTTTAAATATCTGTTGTTCTTAAATTATACTTTCAGCTAGTTTTTTACAACGTTGTTGTATAAGCTTTGTTGCGTTGTTTAAGGAGTGAATTTAGTAAATAAAACACGAACGGCGAAATTCCGGAGGAATTTCCCAAGTGAGCTAAAAACAGCAATAAAGTTTATACGGTGTTGGCATTAGTTTTTTTCATTAATTATTTTCGCAGTTTTAGTTTTCCATTCGTTTATATTGAACTTGTCCATAATTCTGTTGTCCATTCCTATAACATAGCAAATTCTTGAACAATATTGTTTTCTATAATTATTATAAAAATTTTTATTGAATTCTTCTTCTGAATCTATATGAATTCCAATATCTGATTTTTTTAGGTTTGAATCCACATGTAAAATATTAATTAGCTTTCCGAGTGATTTTTCCATTTCGTAGAATGCTTCTGTAGATTTTTTATCGCCACCACAACCACAAGAATTAGCAATTATCGTAATTTTACTGTTTAAATTAGAACTTCTAATAGTGTCTCTAGCTATTGAGATAACTTCAAAAGTTGGCGCAATAATTCCTTTTTGAGTTCCAATTTTAGTTTCAAAGTTTTCTTCTTTAATTAAAGTTATTAAATCTCCTTTTCTAGAAATACTTTCAAAACGATAAAATTTATTATTTAAGTTTATCAGTTCCCCAATATTCATTAAATCACTCTTAACTAATGTTTCTGTTTTTACACCTAAATTAGATAAAACTGAAATTTTAGAACCAAAACCATAGGTAAAACTCATAGGATTTCTATAGCCAGCAACTCCAATTTCAAAGTTTTCATTATCAATGGTAAATTGTCCAATTAAATGTTCTCTTTTTCCTATTAATATTTTTCCTTTCGCACTTCCAATACATAACCAAGAAGATTCCTTTACTATTTGTTTACCATTAGAAATTAAATATTCACATTTCACAGCTTTAGGAGGAGAGTTCCAACTGATTTTTTCACATTCTCTAACTAAATCATCCGTTAAATCTTTATTGTTATTCTCATCTACAATAAAAACTTGTTTGTTATTTTTATTACCTAATAATATTTCTACGTTATAATCTTTCTTTTCTTTAAAATCTGTTTTAAGTTGAAATCGTTTTAAATTTTTAATTCCTTTTGGATATACAATCGAATTTGAAAAGGTATTTAAAGTGTCTTTAAATTTTGGATGTCCAAATCCTAAATCAAATAGACCATTTCCTTTTATTATTTTTGTTTTAATGAAAATAGTGTCACTTAATGAGGAAAACTGGTTTTCAATAATTTTGTTTTTTTGACATCCAATTATTGCAAATAATAATATAAAAAAAACTGAAAGGGTAAAAATAAATTTCATTTTGTATGGATTTCGTTTTTAATTAATGCCAACGTTGTTGTATAAGCTTTGTTGCGACGTTTAAGCAGTGAATTTACTAAATAAAACACGAACGGCGAAATTCCGGAGGAATTTCCCAAGTGAGCTAAAACCAGCAATAAAGTTTATACGGTGTTGGCAATAGTGCTTTCTATTCATACAAATTTAAGTTTAAATTTTCAATTTCGTAGCCTAACTTAAAATGTATAATATGTTTTAATTTTCTCCAAAATGGTGTGAATTCTTCGTTTGAAATTCCACAATTTTTTCCAAAATGTATATTTGTTATTTTAATTTGCGGTTTTTCATTAAAATATGATTCTCCGACATTTAATCTTTTATCAAATTCAGGTTCAGTACTTTTCACAAATGCTGATTCATTGTCAACCCATAATTTAAGTCCGAAATAGTCAGTTTCTCTTGGTCTATTTTTCTCAAATCTGAATTCGGTATTACAATATTTTTCGTAAGCCTCTGTATTGCTAAAAGGAAAGTAAGTTGACAATCTAACTTCTAATTCTTTTGAGAAGTCAGGTTTTTTATGAAATGCTATTAATTTTCCTAAATCGATTAAAGTTTCTGCGTCTGGATACTTTTTGTGAAAGGTATTTAGTTCACGTTTCATTTCTAAATAATTATTCGGCATTTTATAGAAAACCTCTGAAAGCATAAAATTATTCCATTTGTTTGGGTTATTTACAATTTCAAATTCGATTGCTACACCTTTATAATTATTTCCATAATCTTTCCAAAGGTTAGTATTTGCTAATTCAGCCGCTTTACAAAACGATAGAGTGTATAAAAATTTTTTAGAATAGTCGATTTGATTTTCTCCTAAATTAAGTTTTTCTGCTGAATAGACAAATTCGTTTTCGTCTGAAGAATTATGCAGATTATAAAGTCTTATTTCTCGATAGTTTATTATAGACATTAAATTTTGAACGGAAGTCCAATGAACAAACTTTTTGTCGCCTTTATAATAATATTGACTTTCAGAAAAATCTCTATTTTTATTTGATAATCGAGCATTAAACGACATTTCCCTATATCCATTTCCAACTATCATTTTATTCGGAATATACTTGTGAAGAATCGACATAAATTCATCACTAACTTTGTCTAAATATTCTTCTCTGTTCATTAATATCTGGATTTTTTTTGCATTATTGCCAACGTTGTTGTGTATTGAAAGTTGCGTTTTAAGTGAACGGCTATTTTCCGAAGGAAAATTGTTGTTCGCAAAAATGCAACTACTTTTGATTAAGCTAAAAATAAGCAATTTTTAATACACGGTGTTGGCAATAGTAATTTTAATTTCTAGAAATTGTTGGTGGTTCATCATTTTTAATTTCTTTTGCTAATGCTTGTAATATTTGTTTTGGCATTTGTAAAAGTTCTGGTTTTTTATTCAACAGATGTAGCTCTTTTATTGATAATGTTCTAGTTTGGAGACTTACACTTCCTTCTTCATCAGTTAATTTAACTACTATTAATGCACCTATTCTTATAGCTGCGTTAGGTATATCTTTTAATGAAGTAATTATATTAGATAAAGCTTCTGATTGATTTTTGTCAATTTCAGATTGTGGCTTTAAAATTGTATTTACCTCAATTCCATATTCAGCTTCACTTAGTCTATTTTTGACTTCATCACTAGATAATTTTTTTTTAGATTTTGCTAAAATCCTTTTATACCAAGATCCTTTTATAGCTTCAAATTCAATTGAATCATCAAATCCAATACTTTGAGTAAACTTTAAAACGGAATCATAAACTTCAAAAATTTCTTGAGGTTCATTAGTGTCTAAATAGATATCAATTGGAATTATTTGAGTTGTTTTTGAATCATTATAGGATGAAGCATTCGAATAAAGTAATTCTTTAACTAAAAGATTTTCTTTTTTTATTTGTTTTACAGAATCATTAAGTGATTCAACCATTTTTTTTAATTCTAAAACTTCATTTCTAATTTCAGATGTTTCAATAAACTTCTCTTTTTTTGATTTATTATATTTCTTTTTGTTTACTATATCTGAATTATTAAGTGTAATCCACATTGAATTAGCTTCTTTTCCAGTAATTATTTTATTACTAGTTTTTTTTATAATTCCTTTATTTATGCAGTAAATTTGATTTATTCCAAAGTTTTTAGAAGACTTTTTAGCTATTTTAATGATTAAATTTTCATTATAATAAATGTCTGTATTTTTTTTAGTTTCCAAATAGTACTCGGAAATTTTTTTTTTAAAATCATCATCATTAATATCAGATTCTTTAATAAATGACTTTTCTAGTATGTTTAATAACTCTTTATCTTTCATTTTTTTATTATTGCCAACGTTGTTGTGTTATGGAAAGTTGCGATTTTTATGAACGGCTATTTTCCGCAGGAAAATTGAAGTGAGTAAAAATGCAACTACCTTCGGTTAAGCTAAAAATAAGCAATTTTTTATACACGGTGTTAGGCGTAGTGTTTTTACTTTTCAATACTTCTTTTTTCAACTTGGTTTTTTAAATGTTCTGTCGTGTTTTCCGCTCCACGAAGTTATATAATATGTAATACAATCATAATTAAAATGTTCAAGATTTTTCCCACTTTCAAGAATTTCTATTTCTTTATTTGTCAAAAGTGTTGATACTCCGCCACCAGCAGAAACAACAAATAATTCGTCTTTTAATAATTTGTAAAAATTTTCAAGTGCTTTTTTCAGTTCCTTTTTGAAATTCAGTTCTGCAAAACTATCATAATGGCTATGAAAATTACCAAACCCAACAGTTAATTCGTTATTTTCAGTTTCAAAGTATAAATTAGCAACAGTATTTTCATTTTTTGATTTTAGTTCAACCGAAATATACTTTTTTCCAAAATTCGATTTTTCTAATGATATATTTTTTAATAACTCTTTGTGATATCTTTTTAAATATTTATAAACTTTAAGAGAATAATCATTTAACTCTTCACAATTAAGTTCGTCTTTTTGTAAATTTAAAAAACTATAAAAAATATCTTTTATATAACTTAATATCATTTTATTACGTTCGTTTTTTTTGACATTACGCCTAACGTGTTTGTATATGGTTTGTTGCGTGTTTCAAGCAACTAATTTAGTAAATAATTACCGACCAAGAAAGTCCGCGAGGACTTTCGTAAGTAGGCGAGAAGCCAGCAATAAATTATATACGGTGTTGGCAACTGGCTTTTATTTATTCAGTTCAATTATTCTCTAAATTAACTTAAAAATAAACTTGCTAAAATTGGCAAAATTCCAAAAATTACAAGTCCACCTATTGAAGTCCAATATTGATAATTTTTCTTCTCTTTTTTTATAGTACTAAAAATTATAAAAATCAGACTCAATAAAAGTAAAACTGTTCCTAAAATTCCAAAATAAAATAAAACTTGTGCTGTATTGTCTCCTTCATTAAATATACTTGTATAGCTGATTGTCAAATAGAAGGAAATAATATTATTGAGTTATACGTTTAGCTTCTGTTTTATTTGATTTTGATAAACTGGTTTGGCAACTACCATTCTTTCAATTGTTTTATGAAATATACTTTTCTGAAATTGAGATCTATTAATTCTAAAACAAAATTCATCAAAATAAGCTTGAATATGCCATTTACTTACATGAGTTGGTATTGCTCTAAGCCAAGACTTAACTTGCATAATCATGACATGTAATTGTTTAAAGTTAGCACCATTATTACTATAGATTTGCTCAATGTTATAAACTTCTTTCAAAGGTTCATATCCTCTCCATTTATCTGTTATTATTTTAGCAGATTTACTTATGTGTTCTTCAAAAATTGGTGTTAATGATTTTGCAGAATAGTCGTTTATAGATTTAATGTAAACTCTTTTCACCTTATTGTTATCTGTTAATTCTACTGCAATTACGGCTTTTTTCTTTTTTGTATCGTAACTCCTACCTTGTTTTCCTTCTTCTTTTCCTCCAACAGTAAACTCATCAACATGAATTAAGGTTTCTAGAGGATATTTTTGACTACTTTTCATTGCTTTACGAACTTTTTGCATAAAATACCATGCAGTTCCTTGACGAATACTAAAGCGTTTACCCATTTGAATACTTGAAGTACTTTTACTATTTGTACTCATTTCAAAAGCAACACAAAACGCTTTTTGCAATCCAAATTTAACTTTATGAAAAAGTGTATTTGCAGTAGCACTTTCTACATGATGGCAAGCATAACAGTGATAATTATATCCAGCTTTTTCACAACCTTTTGTATGTCCACATTTACTACATTTAAAACCATCCTGCCATTTTATTTTTGATAAATAAGCTTTACAGGCTTCATCATTTGGTAGTTCTTTTATAAAGTTTAGTATATCTTGACCTTCAAAATTATCCATATATCAATGTTTTAAAGCTATAAGATACGGAAACTAAATGACTAACTCAATAATATTAATTATTAAAATCCAAATCATAAAATGGAAAGCCCATTTTTTAAAATTTATATTATTCATTTAAGTTAGTTTTTCATTTATTCGGTCAAATTTCTTTTCTCCGAGTTCATTTTTTATTATTTCAGAATTCTGTTCCACAATATTTTTAAAAGTCAGAAATTCAGTTTGATTTTCATTCCAAAATTCAGTAGATAAACTTGATACAGTCATAAGTAAATCGCCTTCGTAAAAATCACATTCGGTCAAAATATTCCGTTCGAGTTTTTCGAGTGCGATTCCGATTAGATGTTCAATTCCGATTTTTTGAGAAATCAGAAGTCTTATCTGTTCGTTTGTCAATTCCGCAATACTGATTTTCCGATAATGATAACATTTTTCAACCAAATCAGTCGGAAATTTGGAAGGATTTTTCCAAATATCTTTTTCTAATTGTTCGATTGATTTTGTTTCCATAAGAGTGATTTCAGCTTGTTGCCAACGTGTTTGTGTATGATTAGTTGCGTGGTTAAGCAACTAATTTAGCAAATAAATCACAGATAGAATATTCCGCAGGAATGTTCGTAAGGCGGCAGTGACCTAGCAATTAATTATACACGGTGTTACCCAACGTTTTTATTCTTTTAATTAGATTTTCATATTCGTTTAAATAAAGTTCGTTTTCCTTGAGTAAAACTTTATTTTCAATCCAAGGAAAAATCCATTCTTTATTTTTATCAGATGCTCTACCAAAAAAGCAATATTTTCCATCTGCTTGAATATTTTTTTTAAGTGATTCCCAATTATTGTGAGTTTTATTAATTCTGTCTTTAAATCGCAAACAGACAAGTAAATAATCCAATTCAGGAAAGTATTGTTTGAATTTTCGATATTCAGTTTCTATTTTTCCTCCTTTAGAAATCATTTTAGGGTTTCCCCATTTTTTCAATTCAATTACTCCTAAAACCTGTTCTCTTTCGACAATACTGACGTAAGGATTTATACTTTTAATAAATTCAGTTTGTTGAGTTGTGTTTTTCGCTATTATTATATCAAATTGTGAAGAAAAATTTCTTCCCTCTCTTATTTGTCCTTTGAAAAAGCAAAATTCAGGTAAATCTTCTCTTAAAAACTTTATTAGAATATCTTCGTAAAGTGAGCCATTTATTCCTTTATGCCTTAAACCCTCGTGATAAACTCTTTCTGAAAATTCAACAATTTCTAATTGTCTTAAATTATATTTTTTTTCAAACATCTTCTTTTATTCAAAAGACGCTGGGTCGAATTGTATTCCAGTTTCATTATTTTCCAAAAGCCAACCTCGTGCATCTAATTCGTTAATTACTTCACTCAAACTCTCTTTTTTTGCGTTTGAGTCAACTTTAATAATATAATTCCATAAGTCAGTTTTCTTTAATTGAGAATTACCATTTTGTGATTGATTTTTGGCATATTCCATTACTTTTTCAAGAAGTTCATTTGGTCCGAGCATATTCTATTTTTTTAAAATTCAAAAGTTTGATTTTTCTACTAAAGTTCGTTTTTAGTAAATGTTGGGTAACGTTGTTGTGTTATGGAAAGTTGCGTTTAAAGTGAACGGCTATTTTCCGCAGGAAAATTGATGTTCACAAAAAAGCAACTACTTTTGGTTAGGATAAAAATAAGCAATTTTTTATACACGGTGTTGGGCGTAGGTTATTTTATTTATCGATTTTTCTAAATTAAATCCCTAATTTACATTTAGAACATTTTTCGTTTCCTTAAAACTCTAAATTTTTCAACTTTTTCTAATTTGTCTTAAACCTTGAAATTTTAGTTCTCACAAAGTTTGGTTGCGTTCAATTTTTCGTTTTCTTAAAACTCTAAATTTTTCAACTTTTTCTAAATTGTCTTAAATCTTGAAATTTTAGTTCTCACAAAGTTTGGCTGCGTTCAGTTTTTCGTTTTCTTAAAAACTCTAAATTTTTCAACTTTTTCTAAATTGTCTTAAATCTTGAAATTTTTGTTCTCACAAAGTTTGGTTGCGTTCAATTTTTCGTTTTCTTAAAAACTCTAAATTTTTCAACTTTTTCTAAATTGTCTTAAATCTTGAAATTTTTGTTCTCACAAAGTTTGGTTGCGTTCAATTTTTCGTTTTCTTAAAACTCTAAATTTTTCAGTTTTTTCTAAATTGTCTTAAATCTTGAAATTTTTGTTCTCACAAAGTTTGGCTGCGTTCAATTTTTCGTTTTCTTGAAACTCTAAATTTTTCAGTTTTTCTAAATTGTGTAAAAATTAAATATTTTCCTTTTTTTTTGTTTAATTTGTCTTTAAAATAACAGATTTTTATAGCTTATCTGAGTTTCCTTTTAACTTACGCCCAACGTTGTTGTGTTATGGAAAGTTGCGTTTAAAGTGAACGGCTATTTTCCGCAGGAAAATTGATGTTCACAAAAAAGCAACTACTTTTGATTAGGATAAAAATAAGCAATTTTTTATACACGGTGTTGGGCGTAGGTTATTTTATTAATCGATTTTTTAAATTAAATTCCTAATTATTTTAATTTTCAATTTACATTCAGAACATTTTTCGTTTTCTTAAAACTCGAAATTTTTCAGTTTTTTCTAAATTGTCTTAAACCTTGAAATTTTAGTTCTCTCAAAGTTTGGCTGCATTCAATTTTTTGTTTTCTTAAAACTCGAAATTTTTCAGTTTTTTCTAAATTGTCTTAAACTTCTAAATTTTTGTTCTCCCAAAGTTTGGCTGCGTTCAATTTTTCGTTTTTTAAAACTCTAAATTTTTCAGTTTTTTCTAAATTGTCTTAAACTTCTAAATTTTTGTTCTCTCAAAGTTTGGCTGCTTTCAATTTTTCGTTTTTTAAAGCTCTAAATTTTTCAGTTTTTTCTAAATTGTCTTAAACTTCTAAATTTTTGTTCTCTCAAAGTTTGGCAACGTTCAATTTTTTGTTTTCTTAAAACTCTAGATTTTTCAACTTTTTTCTAAATTGTCTTAAATCTTGAAATTTTAGTTTTCACAAAGTTTGGCTGCGTTCAGTTTTTCGTTTTCTTGAAACTCGAAATTTTTCAGTTTTTCTAAATTGACTTAAAATTCAATATTTCACTTTTTTTTTGGTTAATTTGTCTTTAAAATAACAAATTTTTATAGCTTATCTGAGTTTACTTTTAACTTACGCCCAACGTTGTTTTGTATGGAAAGTTGCGTTTTAAGTCGACGGCTATTTTCCGTAGGAAAATAGGAGTTGACAAAAATGCAACAACCTTTGATTAAGCCAAATTTAGCAATTTTTTATACAAGGTGTTGTAAAATGCGTGTTTAATTTCGACTTTATAAGTTATAAAATTCCTATTTCTTTTTTCTCCTTTTTAGAGTTTCTGAGTAAATTCCTTAATTTTGATTTTTCAGCGTTTTCACAATTTTTTAATTCAGAATATGAGTAAACCTTTATTTTACTCTTAGAAATCTCTCAGCCTTTCTAAATTTGTCTTTAAGAACGAATTTCTCCGACTTTTGCTCAACACTTTGTCAATTCAGCGATTTTAGTTTCAAACAGTAATGAAGTTTCAAGTTTTTAGATATTTTCAAACAAGCTAAATTCCGCAAACTTTTTCCTTTTTTTTGCGTTTTAAAACTCCGAACGAAAAGAACTATTTTTCCTTTCTTAAAATTCTAAAAACCTTCTATTTTTTTCAAAATTTTGATTCACGAAAGAGTGTTTCAAAAACCTAATTTTTCAAACGTTTTATTTCGCTTTTTTGAGTTTTCAGACTTTAAAGCTAAATGTATTTTTAAATATCTGTTGTTCTTAAATTATACTTTCAGCTAGTTTTTTACAACGTTGTTGTGTATGGTTAGTTGCGTGTTTTAAGCGACTAATTTACTAAATAAAACACGAACCAAGAAAGTCCGTTTGGACTTTCGTAAATTGGCTAAAACCAGCAATTAATTATACACGGTGTTGTACACAGTTTTTAATTTCCCTTCCTTTATTTGTTCAATCAATTCGCATCTTTTTTCGGTATTACTTTGTTCTTTAAAATCTTTTCCAATTCTTACAAAATCATACGGAATATATTTGATTTCAGATTCTACAGTTTTTTCAAAACGACTTTCTCCATAGGCTAAAAGTGTGTTTTTTTCAGAAGTCTCCGAACTTAATAGTATTTGTTTTAATTCTCCATTTTTTTGTTTGGTAAAAACTCTAAACTTTGACCTGTCCATTTCTAATTCCGTTGGATAAAATGCAATTCCGTTTTCATCGAATATTATTTGCTCACGTCTATGTTTTTTTTCGAAAGTTTGACCAAAATCAGAATTGTCGATTATTATCGCTGTTCCTTTAAAATTTTCGGGTAGAATTATGTCGAATTTCTGAATGTCAGCAAAATAAAACGAAACGGAAGAATAGATTTTCGAAACTGGAACAAACAAAATTGCTGGTATTAAAATCCAAAGCAATTTTTGTTTAATTTTTAGATTTCCAAATAGAAGTATAATAATTCCAATAATATAAATTGGAAGTCCGATTATAAAACCGAAATAAATAAAGAATGGGATTAAAAATCCAAGAACTAATAATGATATTCCAATTTTGTCAATTTTGTTCATTTCTTAATCTCTGTTCGATTTTTTTTTAATTGTGTACAACGTTGTTGTATAAGCTTTGTTGCGTGGTTTCAGCAGTGAATTTACTAAATAAAACACGAACGGCGAAATTCCGGAGGAATTTCCCAAGTGAGCTAAAACCAGCAATAAAGTTTATACGGTGTTACCACCAGTTTTTTATTTCCACATTTTCTCAAATAATTTTGGACAAATCACTTTCATTGTTTCAGGTTTTTCGTCACTCCAAGTAAATTCAAAATTCTGATAATTTCCTTCGTTTGTTTTAAAATCGTCAGAAATATAATCATACAATTCCTTTCCTGTTTTATTTTCAAATGCTGTTAATGCAACATACCAAAAACTTTCAAAATCATAATAATCTTCTCCTTCTATAAATTCAGAAATTAAACTATCAGGGTTTTCTTTTCCTTTGTAATAGGTTTCTTTTCCTCTTGAAATTACCCAATTTCTAAAATACTCAAAACCATCATCAGAACATCCGCCATTCATTATATATCCAGCACACCACATTTCCGAATTATATGTGTCATAAAGGAATTTGTCAGTTCTTAATCGAAAACCAATGATTTCTTTTGGTGTCAATTTTTCAATTTCTTTTACTAAAAATCTTTCTTGAGAATCTTGATTATTTGTATTCTTAACGGATAAATTCACAATATTCCAGAATATTGTTTCATCTAACATTTCACTCGTTTTTTCAATTTCTTGATTATAAGTTTTTGGTAGTTCTTTCTTGGTTGTTTCTTTCTTTCCAAAAAGTTTGTCAAATATTCCCATTTGGTTATTGTTTTTCGTGTTTTGATTACAACTTAATATTAAAAAAAATGTAAATATTATTGTAGCGAATTTCATTTTCTAATTGGTGGTAACGTTGTTGTATAAGCTTTGTTGCGTTGATTAAGCAGTGAATTTACTAAATAAAACACGAACGGCGAAATTCCGAAGGAATTTCCCAAGTGAGCTAAAACCAGCAATAAAGTTTATACGGTGTTGTGGTGTCGTTTTTTATTTTTCCCTTCAATTCTTTATATATTATTCAGCTTTTTTGTTTTCCTAAATAGATTTTTTTGTCAGCTAATTTTATATATTGTTTCGGTTTGTTTCTTTTTCCAATTTTTGAAATTCATTTTTACAATTACTTCTTGAATTCCGTGTATTTTTTCTTTAAAATCAAGTTTCAATTCGTAACAAATTCCGTATTTTTCTAATACTTCTTCTATATTATTTTTCTTATGTCTTGCAGTTCCAAATTCCCCCTTAAATGCTCTTAGTTTAAAGCAAGCAACTATTATGTTTGAAACTCCGACACTAATTAGTCCAACTTTGTAATACCAAAAGTAAATAGGACTGAGCATCATTTTAGCAAAAGCACTACTTTTATAAATTAATAAAAATCCAACTATTATTAAAAAGAAAAAAGAAAATAGAATTGTGTTTTTCTTTTTTTTTATTGTTTCGAGTTCCAAATTAGCAATTTCTAATTTTTTCACAAATTTATTATCAAGTTTAATTTCTGGACAAGTATTCTTAAATTCAGGCTTTTTGTTAGTTAATTTACAAGTCAATCCTTTCTCAAGAGATGTTATTTCATTTTCACATAAATCACAATGTTTTGAGAAATTCATTTAGTTTTTAATTTTCGAGTGATTAATTCAGGTTTCTTGGATTCAATGTTGTAATGCACCACAACGTTGTTGTGTATGGTTTGTTGCGTGGTTAAGTAGTAAACTTAGCAATTAAAACACGAACCACGAAAGTCTGAAAGGACTTTCGTAAATAGGCGATTACCAGCAATAAATTATACACGGTGTTGGGCACAGTTTTTAGCTCGTTTTCTTATAATATTTTTCAGAATATTCCTTTAATAAACTATCAATATTTAATTTATGAGCATTAATAAATTCTTGAATTTTTTCATCAGACAATGAATCAATCTCATACTTATTAAATTCTTTAAAAAAACCTTTTATATTGTTTCTAAGGTTTCTCAATTTTCCCCTTTTCATTATTTCAACGTTATGAGTAAAATCAGCGTGATAAGAAACATTCTTGGTTGGTATTATTAATATTCGTTTAACAGGTGAATCATTATACTGATTTTGAAACCATCCACAATGAGTATTCATTTGTCCTATTTCGTGCTTATTTACTTCTTGTCTTTCAATTTTTACCTCACTTTTACACTCAAATATAAAATATTGATTTCCAACACCACACCACAAATTGTCAGGTCCTTTTTTGAACTCTTTGTCGGGTCTTTCACTTAGAAAACCGAGCATTAAACCTAATTCTTTTAAAGCTCGTTCAAATTTTTCAGCTGTTGTTCCAAACTCTAAATCTGATAATACTCCTTCTACAGATAACATTAATTCTTCAAAATCAGTGTGATTTTTTATCCAATCTACAATTCGTTTAGTTCTATTTTCATTGACATATTCTAATTTTTTATAAGTTATTCCTTCACTTGGTTTAAGTAATTCATTGTTTTTTAGAAATGCACTCTTTTGTAGTTCGTTAGAAACCGTTTTACTTTGTAAAAACTTGTATCGAGCCATTATTTGAAGATACCAACCTTTCTCACTATTATCAATGCAGTGTTTGTCAATTATTTGTTGAATTAAACTACTTGCTTTTTCGTAATTTCCTGTGTAGTTCAGAACTGCTGCTTTTCTTTCAAGTGTTAAAACATCATATATTTTGCTCAAATCATTATTGGGTTGAATTTTGTTCATTTCTTCTTTGTAAAATTGTTTCCAACCTTCGTCTCTTTGTAAACTTTGTTTCATAAGCGACTTGACAACATCAAAAGGCTCATTGTCATCTGAAACTTCATCAGATGCCATTTGAGCTATTTCCATACCTATTTCAATTTGTTTTTTAGTTTGTGGTGAAAAATATTTAATTGTTCTTGAACTTTTAATAAATTTCACTAAATCAGCACCAATAATAAGTATTAGACAATAGTCTTTTTCTCCTCGTACACTTCTTCCCAAACCTTGTTCAATTTTCTGAGCTATTTTAATGTTAATTGAGTCACTATTCATCCTATTAGATTCTTCATATCTATCAGATAGAGAATAGAAAAATGGTCTACCGTCTAAAACTAAAATTCTACAAGTTTCATCTGGTAAGTCTATTCCGTCATATCTATTTGCGAAAACGACAGTTTGTCTAAATTTAGACTTTTTTAGATGGTCAACAGCTGCTGAAATTTCGTTTGATTTTGGTACAATTGACTTTAGGTTTTCATATGTTTTAGACTTAGAGAAAGAGGAAACAAGAGAAACTACCCCATAATTCTTATCGGATGGTTTTGCAAGAGTGTTAACCATTTTGTCTCTATCTAAACTGTCATCAACTAAAGAAGGAATAATTAACATCTTTTCACCAGACCATATTTGACTTGGATTTTCCAAAGGGTTTTTAATAGCCTTAGAATTAAATCCAAGACCTTTAATGAAAAATGAGTCGTCTTGAGTAGTTGCTGACATCAAGATTCTTTGGTTGGCTTTATCAAAAGACGAGAATTTTTCGATTGGTATATGTATCGGTGTGATTTCAATATTTTGACCAGAAATAAAAGCTTGACAATTTTTGATACTATCTTTTATAAAGGGCCACGAAAACATTATTGATAATTCTTCGCGGTAATTAGATAGTATTTTAAGAACTTCTTCTGATTTGTCAATCCAATTCCAATAAGGTATTGGTAAGAATGAATTATAATCTCCATTCTCTATTTCTAAAAATGTTCCTTCTCCTTGTTCAGGTAAAGCGTCACTAAAAAGTTCTAATAGTTCTTTGTATGCAGAATGGTCACTATTTAAGCTAATTGTAAATGTATTTTTTATTGAGTCAATACAAGCGTGAGAATCATCCAGTATTACATTTTCAACAGGAATGAAGTCATTACCTAAACCAAAAATTGTCTTACCGTTAAAAACTTTCTGAACGTGTGTTATTAATATTTTTTCCCCATCCACAAATTCATTTGGTAAAGAATTGTCATCTCCAATTGTGCAATAACTAATACCAAATTTTTTTGCATCTCTTCTTACTTGTTGTACAAGATAAATATTTGGACAAATAAATAAACAAGGACCTTCTCCAGAATTGATTTTAGATTGAAGAATTAAAAGCCCTATCAAGGTTTTGCCTTCTCCAGTATGCAATTTTATAATTAAATCTTTTTCATTTTTACGGGATTCGAACCATTCAGAAAGTATTTTCTGTTGAGCTGGTCTCAAAGGACCTGCAACACTTCTTCTGTCTAATGAGTCATATATCTCGATTGGATTTGTTTTCTTTTCAATTTCAGATTTACTGAGTCTTTTTCTAAAGTCTACCATTTTTTTTTAAATTGTGCCCAACGTTGTTGTGTATTGAAAGTTGCGTTTTTAATGAGCGGCTATTTTCCGAAGGAAAATTGAAGTGAATAAAAATGCAACTGATTTTGGTAAGGCACTAATTTAGCAATTTTTAATACACGGTGTTGGCTTTTAGTGCTTTTTTGTTTGTTTCATTTTTCTTTTTGTTCAATTATTAATTCAGAAATTATGATTAATATTCTAAATTATTTTCCTTTTTTAATTATTTGTAAAAGGAAATAATATTCCTGATATGAATGATGAACCAACTTCTGTTACGACAAGGATCAACATTACAAATAGAAAGAATTTTTTCTTTGTTATATTTTTCATATTTGGATATTTCTTAATTCAGATTTTGAGTGAGAAATTTTGAGGATTGTAAATTCAATTTTCAGTTTAATTTATACATTGAATTCAGAATTTAATTCCGAAAACAACTTAAACAATTGGATGAATTGTTATTTCGAATGATTCTCAGAATTTGGAATTGTTGTTTTTTTATTGTAACGTTTTGCAATTAGAAAAGTAATAAAAATAATTGCTATTCCTGATAATGCTCCAAGTATTAACATTGTTCTATTTGATAATGTAATTTCTAAAAAATTCATATTTTATTGTTTTTTATATTTTCAATTCTTAATTTTAGTTTTAAACTACGATTTCTCGAGCATTAAAGCCAACGTTGTTGTATATGGTTTGTTGCGTGTTTCAAGCACCTAATTTAGTAAATAATTACCGACCAAGAAAGTCCGCGAGGACTTTCGTAAGTAGGCGAGAAGCCAGCAATAAATTATATACGGTGTTGTAAGTAGTTTTTATTCGGATTCTTTTTTATAAATCAAAACGTAATTTTTTTCATATTCGATTTTCATTATTGTATCTGTTAATGAAATTATTTTACTTGTAGAAGAATCAAGATAATTTCCTTTTTCATCTTCTTTCCATTTTTTACCCATAGCTTTTTGAGCTATAGCAATAAATTTTGCTTGTTCAGAATTTTTAGGAATAACCATTTCAAATTTAATTTCATCTTTTTTTAGCATTTCCCAATTCCCGTAATCTGTATTTTCTTTCGTGAATTTTTTCTCGTAAGTACCATCATTTTTAATAATAATATTTGGCCCACTTGCAACAATTTTCATTTCTTTCCCATTTGGGTATTTACGAATAACGTGTTTAATAGATTTATTTTCTTTGTCAGTAGATTTTATATAATTCCATTTCCCAATTATTAATTTATTAAAGGCTTTATTTTCTAATTTTTCAGAAAAATCCTTTTCGTGAATTAATTCTCCTTTTTCATTCCACCAAAACCATTTTCCAATATTAGTTTCGCTTAATAATTTTCCTTCAGACTCTTTTTGTCCGTTATTAAAGTACCAAGTCCATTTCCCATTAGAAGTTCCATTTTTATAAAAACCTCTCTTTTTTAATTTTCCGTTTTCATACCACCAAGTAAATTTTCCTTCTTCTTTATTGTCTTTGTATATTCCTTCTCTCAGTTTATTACCATTAGAAAACCAAGCTATCCAATTACCATTTTTTTTTCCTTTAACCATTTTTCCGGAAACTTCAATTTTTCCGTTAGGAAACCATTTTTTCATTTCACCGTTCAATTCTCCATCAGTGAATTCTGTAAATGTTTCTTTTTTGTTTTCAGAATAGAAGGTATAAGATTCTCCAGTAAAAGGAATCTCTTTTCCTATTTCATAATATTTACCATTACGATTTTCTAATTCAATCTTTTTAACCTGTGCTTGACTTGCTAATGTTATAAAAATTAAAATAACGTTTGTCAATATTTTCTTCATTTTCTATTGTTCTGGTAAATTACTTACAACGTTGTTGTGTATGGTTAGTTGCGTGTTTTAAGCGACTAATTTACTAAATAAAACACGAACCAAGAAAGTCCGTTTGGACTTTCGTAAATTGGCTAAAACCAGCAATTAATTATACACGGTGTTGTACACAGTTTTTAATTTCCCTTCCTTTATTTGTTCAATCAATTCGCATCTTTTTTCGGTATTACTTTGTTCTTTAAAATCTTTTCCAATTCTTACAAAATCATACGGAATATATTTGATTTCAGATTCTACAGTTTTTTCAAAACGACTTTCTCCATAGGCTAAAAGTGTGTTTTTTTCAGAAGTCTCCGAACTTAATAGTATTTGTTTTAATTCTCCATTTTTTTGTTTGGTAAAAACTCTAAACTTTGACCTGTCCATTTCTAATTCCGTTGGATAAAATGCAATTCCGTTTTCATCGAATATTATTTGCTCACGTCTATGTTTTTTTTCGAAAGTTTGACCAAAATCAGAATTGTCGATTATTATCGCTGTTCCTTTAAAATTTTCGGGTAGAATTATGTCGAATTTCTGAATGTCAGCAAAATAAAACGAAACGGAAGAATAGATTTTCGAAACTGGAACAAACAAAATTGCTGGTATTAAAATCCAAAGCAATTTTTGTTTAATTTTTAGATTTCCAAATAGAAGTATAATAATTCCAATAATATAAATTGGAAGTCCGATTATAAAACCGAAATAAATAAAGAATGGGATTAAAAATCCAAGAACTAATAATGATATTCCAATTTTGTCAATTTTGTTCATTTCTTAATCTCTGTTCGATTTTTTTTTAATTGTGTACAACGTTGTTGTGTAATGAAAGTTGCGATTTTTGTGAACGGCTATTTTCCGCAGGAAAATTGTTGTTTGCAAAAATGCAACTGCTTTTAGTTAAGCACTAATTTAGCAATTTTTAATACACGGTGTTGCAAGTAGTAGTTTTTTTTTCACAATTCGGGTTTCATATTTTCCAATTTCACTTTTTTCTGCATTTTTCATAAATTATTATATTCCTCTCTTTTTGGAATACAATTCAAATTTTTCGTGCTCGTGATTATTCCGCAAAACTGCTCAATTCCGAACGAAGCTCAATTCCGCAATTTTGGAAACCTTTTTTCCTGTTTTGAGTAAGGGAGAAAATTCCGCAAACGTGCTTAATTCCGAACTTTGCTAAATTCCACAATATTGGAAATTCCGCAATTTGATAAAATTTTTGATTCGCGAGTGAGTGTTCAGCAATTTTCAGTTTTCTCGAACTTTAAAAAGCAAAAAAATGAAGAATTTCGAACCACAATTTTATTCAGCCTGAGTTTTTTCCGCTATTACTTGCAACGTTGTTGTATAAGCTTTGTTGCGTTGTTTAAGCAGTGAATTTAGTAAATAAAACACGAACGGCGAAATTCCGGAGGAATTTCCCAAGTGAGCCAAAACCAGAAATAAAGTTTATACGGTGTTAGGCAACGTTTTTTTATTTCACATTTTAGCTAATAATTCACTCTTCTTTAAATTGAATTCATTTTCAGTTAAAATTCCTTGTTCTTTTAATTCCGCAAGTTTTTTAATAAGTTCAGGAATATTATTTTCGGTTTGAACAATGGTTTTATTTTCAGACTCTGAATTACCTATTTTTGAATTCACATATGTAGTAAATTCTTCAATATTTCCGTCATTTATCCATTTCATTTTAGCTTTATTTCCAGAAGCAAAAAATGTTATTGAATGTCCCATAAAACCTTTCGATTTCTCAATTGATGAAATGTTTTTAAGAGGAAACGATTCTAAATCATATCCAAATAGCTTTTTAGCGTAAAAGACAATTCGTTTTTCAGTCGCAACAAAAATTCCACTTCTTATAGAATCTTTTCCCATTAGTTTAATTTCGTAAGTTCCATAAATTGAAAACAGAATAGTTTCCTCTTTTTCTAAATGTTCTTTAACTAAAATTAATGATTTTTTATAGTTCGCCATATTTTTTTTCTTTCTTTCTTTTTCAATTTTATATTTCCTTCTTTTCTCGATTTCAACTTATGTTGCCTAACGTTGTTGTATATGGTTTGTTGCGTGTTTCAAGCACCTAATTTAGTAAATAATTACCAACCAAGAAAGTAGACTGCACCCAAAAGCTTAGACAAATTTATAATTAATTATTGATAATAAAGAGCTCTATATTCTACTGGGCTCATTCCATTTAAATTTAGTTTAATTCTTTCTGTATTATAATATTTTATATACTCTTTAATTTCTTTTTTCAATTGAATAATCGATATGTATTTGTTTAAATAAAATAATTCAGATTTTAAGATACCAAAGAAATTTTCAATTATTGCATTGTCTAGACAGTTTCCTTTTCTAGACATACTTTGTGTAATTCCTTTTTCTTTTAATAACCGTTGATATTGTTTCATTTGATATTGCCAACCTTGATCTGAATGTAATATAATGTTTGCTTGGTTAGGAACCTTCTTAAAAGACTTTTTTAGCATCTTAACCACTTGTTCGAAGTTAGGTCTTTCAGATAATTCATAACTAACTATTTCGCCATTGTATAAATCAATTATTGGTGATAAATATAATTTATTTCCAAAGACTTTAAATTCGGTAATATCAGTTGCCCATTTTGTATTAGGTTTGGTTGTTTTAAAATTACGTTGAAATATATTGGGTGCTATTTCACCTATCTGTCCTTTGTAAGATTTATATTTTTTAATTCTTATCAAACTTTTTAAACCTAATTTTCGCATTAATCTTAAAATTGTTTTATGATTTATAACAAGTCCTCTTTTGTTTATTTCTAAGGTGATTCTTCTATAACCATATCTTCCTTTATGATAATGATATATCTCTTTAATTAAGATTTTTACCTCTTCATATTTATCTGTTAATTGACTTCTTTTTTTGTGATAATAATAACTGCTTCTTGCCATATTGGTATGATTTAGTAATAATTCTAAACTATACTTATGCCTTAATTCTGTTATGGCTAGCGCTTTTTGCTTTGCGCTGCTAGAACTAAGGCTTGTAACTTTTTTAGCAAATCCAGCTCAGCTCTTAACGATTCATTTTCCAATAGAAGTTCATCTTCCCTTGTTAAAGGTTTATTAGACTTCTTTTTTGCTCTCTTAAATTCCATAGATCTAGGTCTTCCTCTTGGTTTATTATTTAAGCCTGTAATTCCTAGTTTTTTATAATTCCTTTGCCAATTCATTATTGCAGATTTGGTTGGAATATTAAACTTTAAACAAGCTTGACTTAAAGATAATGAATCATCTACAATAGATTCTAAAACTTTCAATTTAAATTTTAAGCTATATTCTTGATTTTCTCTAGGTAATAAACCTTTTTTACCATGCTTTTCATAAAAACTAACCCAGCTATGAAGAGATGTGTGATGAATACCGTTCAATAACGAAACAGTGGAAACTGCTTGATTTTTTTTTAATACTTGTTCTACACAACGTAGTTTAAAATCGTAACTATACTTGACTTTTCTTCCCATAAAAATACCCTCAAATAGTGTCTAACTTTTTGGGGGCAGTGTAAAAGTCCGCGAGGACTTTCGTAAGTACGCAAGAAGCCAGCAATAAATTATATACGGTGTTGGGTGCAGTTTTTATTCATTTCTATATTCTGTTATTATATCATCATCCATTTCGTAAGTGATATTTTCTTCTAATATTTGATAAGGGAATTCATATTCGAAATAGAATCTAATTTCAAATTCTCCTTTAAATTCTAAATTATTACTTCTGTTTAATTTTAGTTTTTCTTTTTCAAAAACTATGCTAATAGGTTCTTGAACGTCAGAAGTTGTAAGGTGAATTGATATTTCTGTATTAAATTTTCCAATTATTTTAAATCCAATTTGATTTTTAGAAATGTCAAAAATATGATAATCTAAAATAGTTCTATTAAAATGAATTATATGTGGTAATATATCTAAATCATATTTATAGAATAAAAGCTCCATTTTTACTTTAAGAGTAAGTTTTATTTCATCGTCAATAGTAGGCGTGAACTTATTTAAATTTTTTATTATAGAATTATAAATTAATTTCCTTTCTCCAAAAATTTCTGGATTCACGTTTTTAGCAACTTCTTCAAATATAAAATCAAGTTCATTTTTCTTTAATAAATAATTAGAATCTAAGAAATCGAAATCTGAATCTTTTGTAACAAAAAAAGCTTTTGATTTTATTTTCTTAAAATAATCTTCTGCAATCTTAAAAGAAATAGCATCTGGAAATTCATTTTTCTTATTTTCTTTGTCAAAAGGAGCTTTCGATTCGAAATAATTTTTCATAATATCTCCAATGTTAAAATTTTCTTGTGGATATATTATTTCTACTTTTGAAAACTCTTTAAATCTTTCATATTTATTTAAAAGTCCATTTTCAATATGATTTGGTTTTATAAAATCATTAATATCAGTTTCTGAATATATATTCTTTATAAACTTAAATTTGTTATTTAGAATACGATTTGTTTTGTTTAATTCTGATTTTAGCTCTTGTGTTTTCTTTTTAATATTTGACTTAACTTCTTCGTCAATTACATCTGTTAAATAGATTTGTATTTTATCTTCACTTGCAATTGTAGATAATCTATTCATTTTTGTTCCTTTGAAAAAATTCTCTTCAATTATAATCGAAGTGTCAATTATTAAATTTAGTTTTTCCATTTTTCTGTAATTGCACCTAACGTTGTTGTATAAGCTTTGTTGCGTTGTTTCAGCAGTGAATTTAGTAAATAAAACACGAACGGCGAAATTCCGGAGGAATTTCCCAAGTGAGCCAAAACCAGCAATAAAGTTTATACGGTGTTGTAGGTAGTTATTTTTCTATTTCCTTTTTCTGTTTTGAATTAATTAACTCTATTAATTTTGTTAGAGACGATTTAATTTTATCGGATTCACTCTTTTTAAGCATCAATTCCGCTTTCTTTTTCATTCCGCTATAATTTGTGTCGGGATAAAGTTCAATAAGTTGAACAAAGTACTTATCTATTCCTTTAGCAAGTTTAGACTTTCCATTTTCCGAAAAAGATTTCTCTTCGTTTATTTCATCTAAATAAATGATGTAATTACTTACAAGAGTTCCAATATTGGAGTTAATATTATTTTTAACTCTCGATGAATTTGGGTCGTCTGCACTTTCTTTAATTTCGTCATTCCCTAATTTAAAATAGTCAATTTGTAAACTCAAACCAAATTGCCAAACAGATAACATTTCGATATCATAAAGATATTTATCTTTTCGGTCTCTTGCCTGATAAATTTGATTCATATCTTTCCAATGATTAAAGAATTCGGTTGCAACAGCATTACGATGTTTTAAACCTAATTCATTGTCTTTAAGAACGATTTTAAAATTTTGTTCGTCTGTTAGTTTTTGAACTATTATTCTTTGTTCTGGATTGTCAAAAGTTGGTTTTTTCTCATCTTTTTCATAACCATATCTTAATTCAAGAATTACTTTATCGTAATCATTAGTGTCCCAATACCTTTTTTCTAAAGGAAATTCATGTTTCTCTGTTTCACAGTTTGTTAATGTTAAACAAATAAAGACTAATAGTAAATATTTAATTTTTATCATCAATTGCAATTTTCGGGTTTTTAAATTTATTTAACAAAGTTAATAAACTATCTACTTCTTTTTCATATCTTTTTTGTTCACTTAAGACATAACTATGAAAAGTATTGTAATCATATTCTTTTTGAAAAGCTCTTTCTTTTGTTTTCGCTACTTTAATAATTCCTTTAATTTTGTTTTTATTGAATATTTTTAATTCAGATATTTCTTGTTTAGCTTTTCGAGTAAACAATTCTGTAATTTTGATATGATATTTTTCGTGAGTTAAAAGTTCTGGACTATTCGTGTTTTTCTTATAAACGAAAGAACGAGAAGGGTGAAATAAAGATTGTACAGTTATAGAATTATCTTCAATTTCGCTATCTATTGTTGTTACAACATAAGCAAATCTTTCATTTCCATAAAGTGACTTTTTAAAAAACTCAAGACCTCGAAAGTTCTGAAATGTTATTTGTTCGTATTTGTCAAAAGTGATAGGTTTTTCGTAATTTAAAAAGTTTGTATGACTTAAAATTCCAATAATTAATGAGATAAAAAGAAGAATCAATAAACTATATTTTGATAATTTAATTATTTTTTTAAGTAGTATTTTATTTTCAGATTTTCTTTCTCTTAATAATAAATACCATTGATAAATTGCTGGTGAAAATATTAATAATACAAATAATGTAACTATCAAATTGTCATTCATTCGTAGAGCTTGGTTTTAATTACCTACAACGTTGTTGTGTATGATTAGTTGCGTATTTCAAGTAGTAAATTTACTAAATAAAGCACGAACGGCGAAATTCCGAAGGAATTTCCCAAGTGAGCTAAAACCAGCAATTAATTATACACGGTGTTGGCAACTGGCTTTTTTAATCTTCAAAAATTAAATTTAAAAAATAACTTTGTAATTCATCTTTGGAATTTTCTGTAAAAACACTAAATAATTCTTCGTCTGATATAAACTTGTTAAATACTAATCTTAGATAATTATCACAATTATTAACAGTCTCTTTTAGTAATTGAAATTCCATTTTTGAGTATCTCGACGGAATAGAATCTCCGTGAACAACTGCAGACCTTAAGTCGTAGGCTTTTTGAATATGTTTATAGATGATGAGTTTTTCAGTTTTATCTTTTCCTATAGTTATACTTATTATTTCGGAAAGTCTATGTTTTAATTCTGATGTTGAAACAGAAAAAAGACATTCGAAGGCGGTGCATAATTCAGCAACTTTAATTCCAATGTCATCGGCACATCTCGCTGATTGAATAAACAAAAATGCTCTTTGAACTCGATTATGTTCTTTAACAAGACTTGTATATGTTTGTTCAGTTTTATTTTTTAGAGTGTCAAATAGAAATTTTTGAAAACGACCTAAAGTTTGTAGCTCGTTTATGTTAAATTTTTTCGGTATTTGTTTTCCTAATTGTGTCGTATACATTGAACTAAGATAGTTTGAATGTAGACCTAATCTATTGCCTTTTTCGTAAATAAGATGACCTAATTCCATTCTTACAGAATTATCTTTTATTAACCAGAAAGCTTGACATAAAATTGCATTTAAATCTAAGAAATTTATTAAAATAGTTCTTTCATTAAAAGCTTTTTCAGGAATTTCAACTATTGTATAAACAATTGCGTTTAGACTTAGTAAATTATTATATTCACTTAAACCCATTCCTGGAATTATCTTTTCAGGGATAAGCTCTTCTATTACTTTTTTGTTGTTAGTTAAGAATACATTTGTATCTAATTCAATACCCTTCTTTAAGTCAATATTATTATCAATTTCAATATCGTGAAGACCAACTATTAATTTGCATTTTACTTTATTCATAATATTGATAAGGTTTTCTGAGTTCGTTTTTTGCTTGTTGCCAACGTTGTTGTGTATTGAAAGTTGCGTTTAAAGTGAACGGCTATTTTCCGCAGGAAAATTGATGTTCACAAAAAAGCAACTACTTTTGGTTAGGATAAAAATAAGCAATTTTTTATACACGGTGTTGGGCGTAGGTTATTTTATTTATCGATTTTTTTAAATTAAATTCCTAATTATTTTAATTTTCAATTTACATTCAGAACATTTTCGTTTTCTTAAAACTCTAAATTTTTCAGTTTTTCTAAATTGTATTAAACCTTGAAATTTTAGTTCTCACAAAGTTTGACTGCGTTCAGTTTTTCATTTTCTTAAAACTCTAGATTTTTCAATTTTTTCTAAATTGTCTTAAATCTTGAAATTTTGGTTCTCTCAAAGTTTGGCAACGTTCAATTTTTTGTTTTCTTAAAACTCTAGATTTTTCAGTTTTTTCAAAATTGTCTTAAATATTGAAATTTTAGTTTTTCAAAGTTTGGCTACATTCAATTTTTTGTTTTCTTAAAACTCTAAATTTTTCAGTTTTTTCAAAATTGTCTTAAATCTTGAAATTTTAGTTTTTACAAAGTTTGGTTGCGTTCAATTTTTCGTTTTCTTGAAACTCTAAATTTTTCAGTTTTTCTAAATTATCTTAAAATTCAATATTTCACTTTTTTTATGGTTATTTTGTCTTTAAAATAACGAATTTTTATAGCTTATCTGAGTTTCCTTTTAACTTACGCCCAACGTTGTTGTGTATTGAATGTTGCGTTTTTGTGAACGAGGAATTTCGCAAGAAATTCAGAAGTTGGCAAAAAAGCAACTAACTTTGATAAAGCACTAATTTAGCAATTTTTAATACACGGTGTTGGCAGTAGTAATTATTTCTTTCAATTCATTATTTGACTCCTCAAGAAAATCTTTTATTAATTCGATTAATTCAAGAGTGCTTTTTCTTAATAAAGCTATTTCTTCTTTGATTTGTTCGTCCGTATTTTCTTTAAGAATTTCATCAGTTTCAATTCCAATAATTGCATTAATATCTTCCCATATTACAACTCCATTAAAACCTTTAATATCAGCTTCTCCAGTATGTAGTTTTTTATGTCTTTCTGTTTTTAATTCACTAAGTTTTTCTGTTATTTTTTCTGCAATTTCAGAAATTTTTTCATAACCTTCTTTTTTTGCTTTGTCTTTAAAAGTATAAGCAGAAACCTTTTCTAATTTTAGGTCTAAATTATAGATTATTGTACCTAATTTTCCTAGTAAGTCTAAAATTGTAATTATTCTTATAAAATAATTTTCGTAATGGTATTTAAAATAAGTTTCTTGAGAGTCTAAAAAAGGATAGTTTTTTAAAATATCAGTACGTTCTTTTTCTAAAAAATTAAATGTTAAATCTATATCTCTCAATACATTATTTATGTTGCTGTACAGTTTTAGTATTTGTTTTATTTTAACTTCATTTTCAGTTCCATAATCTTTGTAATTTAAATCAGTATTTTTTAGACATTCTTTCATATGTCTTGGGACAAATGTTAACAAAGCTTTTGCTAATTCAAATTGAAATTGAGTTCCTGATAAATGTTCTTCCATAATCTGTTTCTTTTATTACTGCCAACGTTGTTGTATAAGCTTTGTTGCGTGGTTTCAGCAGTGAATTTACTAAATAAAACACGAACGGCGAAATTCCGGAGGAATTTCCCAAGTGAGCTAAAACCAGCAATAAAGTTTATACGGTGTTACCACCAGTTTTTTATTTCCACATTTTCTCAAATAATTTTGGACAAATCACTTTCATTGTTTCAGGTTTTTCGTCACTCCAAGTAAATTCAAAATTCTGATAATTTCCTTCGTTTGTTTTAAAATCGTCAGAAATATAATCATACAATTCCTTTCCTGTTTTATTTTCAAATGCTGTTAATGCAACATACCAAAAACTTTCAAAATCATAATAATCTTCTCCTTCTATAAATTCAGAAATTAAACTATCAGGGTTTTCTTTTCCTTTGTAATAGGTTTCTTTTCCTCTTGAAATTACCCAATTTCTAAAATACTCAAAACCATCATCAGAACATCCGCCATTCATTATATATCCAGCACACCACATTTCCGAATTATATGTGTCATAAAGGAATTTGTCAGTTCTTAATCGAAAACCAATGATTTCTTTTGGTGTCAATTTTTCAATTTCTTTTACTAAAAATCTTTCTTGAGAATCTTGATTATTTGTATTCTTAACGGATAAATTCACAATATTCCAGAATATTGTTTCATCTAACATTTCACTCGTTTTTTCAATTTCTTGATTATAAGTTTTTGGTAGTTCTTTCTTGGTTGTTTCTTTCTTTCCAAAAAGTTTGTCAAATATTCCCATTTGGTTATTGTTTTTCGTGTTTTGATTACAACTTAATATTAAAAAAAATGTAAATATTATTGTAGCGAATTTCATTTTCTAATTGGTGGTAACGTGTTTTTGTATTGAAAGTTGCGTTTTAAGTCGACGGCTATTTTCCGCAGGAAAATAGGAGTTGACAAAAATGCAACAACCTTTGATTAAGCCAAATTTAGCAATTTTTTATACAAGGTGTTGCCAAATGCGTTATTTTATTTCCATTTTTCAGGCATTTACAATTCCGCAAACTTGATAAATTAAATTCTGAGTAAAAATTCCGAAATTTTGGTTTTTCAGCGTCTGAGTTTTTTCTCACGTGTTAAATTCCGACAATAATTTTCACTTTATTTAATTTTCAGAAAATTCTCAGCCTTTCTAAATTATTTTTTAGAGAAAATTCCGCACAATTTTTGTTTTGCATTTTGCTCAATTCCGCAAAGTTTAGAAATTCACATTTGAGTGATTTCTCCGCAATTTTGATTTCAGTGTTTGAGTAAATTCCTTTTTGTGAAACTTTGAAAATTCTCCAACTTTTCAAAATTTTAATTCGCGAGAGAGTGTTCCGTTTTTTTCAGAATTCCGATTTACAAACTAAAAAAAAGCCAAAATAATATTTAAATAAATGACTTGTATTCGGCTCGATTCACCAGTTTTTGGCAACGTTGTTGTATAAGCTTTGTTGCGTTGTTTAAGCAGTGAATTTAGTAAATAAAGTACGAACGGCGAAATTCCGGAGGAATTTCCCAAGTGAGCCAAAACCAGCAATAAAGTTTATACGGTGTTGTGGCACGTTTTTTATCTTCCATAATATTTATAAGACCTCCTAAATCCACTTTCAGTTGCTTCCTTTATGTTCTTTGCAAGAAAACCTTGTCCTTTCTTTATTTTTGTTCTATCATAATGCTGGTCAAAAGGTAAATGATATATTTTAGTTTCAATGCCTTCTGAGTCAATTCCAATATTGCATTTAATTCTTGGAAATTCTTTCATTTCCCATTTTTCAATTCTTACTCCCAAAATTTTAGCAAATTTCATTGCAGTTTCTGAAAGAGAAGTATTAGTTATAAAAACAGGTGTGACAACTTTAAATAAATCAGGATTCATTAAAGTATCAATTATCGTTGTTCCATATAATTGTAAAATATGTTTTTCGTGTATTGTCTTTGTTTTTTTCCAAAGCTTGCATTGTATAATTTCTACATCATTTCCTTTTCTCGCAATTAAATCACGTCCAAGGTCATTTAACCTTTTTTCCATTCCAAAATACTCAACTTCCCAACCTCTTTCTTCATATGTTATTCCGCAAGACATTTCATAATCTCTACCAATTTGCCAATTCGTTTTTTTTCCTTTTAAATATCTATCTAATGCTAATTGATTTCTATAATCTTCGTCGTAATCAAAATATTCTTCTTTAGAGAGATAATTCTGTACATTATCAAAATCCTCTTTAAATTCCTTTATTGAATTTACATCGTCAAGTTGCTTTAAAGTATCAAAATCGTCTACATAATTTGTAAGTTCTGGGAAAATATTTAAAAGATATTCATATTTGTATAACATTTGGCGGTATTGCTCAATATGAAATTTACTTTGAGTTTTTAATTCTTTAATTCTTTTACTTTCAGATATTGCTGGTCTTTTTTTATTTTCTAAACGTCTCGCTATTAAATCATATTCTAAAAGTAAAAAATCAGAATACATAGATGTTATTTTAGTTACCGAGTTTTCACTTTTACTTTCAATTGATAAGTATAAATCGTGTTGTTCTTTTAGAGTGTTTTTCAAATCATCTCTTTCTCTTACAATACTTATTAATTTTTGATTTTTCTCAATATATTTTGTCTCTGAATTGATTAAGTCTGTCTCTAACTTATCTTTAATTAAAACTTGTTCATTTAAAATATCTATTTTTTTTAAAGCATCAATTAACTTTTGATTTTCTTCAATATATTTTGTTTCGAAATCTCTTAAGTCGCTTTTTAGCTCGAGATTAATTCTAACTTGTTCTTTTAGTTTTAATTCGGTTTCATTTTTTTCGATTTCGCAATCATTAAGTTCATTTCGAGAATTTTCTGAATATTTTATTGTCTTATCAAATTCTTTATTTTTAATGTTAATTCTTGATATTAAGTTTTGAAGAGTTATATTTTTGTGGGCAATCTCAGATGAAAATCTATTTGTTTTAAGTTTTTCATTCTCGTAATTCTCTTTATGTTTTTTGGATACTAATTTTTCGTTAGAAAGTTCTTTTAAAATTTTCGGGTATTCTTTTACTTTTTTCTTGTTTTCTTTCCTTGTTTCTATAAAAGTAGTAGTGAAATTCCAAATTATTCCAATTATAATTAAACTTCCAATAAAATATATTATTTCCATTAATATTTAGATATTTAATTAAAAGTTCAATTTTTTTTTAAATGTGCCACAACGTTGTTGTGTTATGGAAAGTTGCGTTTAAAGTGAACGGCTATTTTCCGCAGGAAAATTGTTGTTCACAAAAAAGCAACTACTTTTGATTAGGATAAAAATAAGCAATTTTTTATACACGGTGTTGGGCGTAGGTTATTTTATTAATCGATTTTTTAAATTAAATTCCTAATTATTTTAATTTTCAATTTACATTCAGAACATTTTTCGTTTTCTTAAAACTCGAAATTTTTCAGTTTTTTCTAAATTGTCTTAAATCTTGAAATTTTAGTTCTCTCAAAGTTTGGTTGCATTCAATTTTTTGTTTTCTTAAAACTCGAAATTTTTCAGTTTTTTCTAAATTGTCTTAAACTTCTAAATTTTTGTTCTCTCAAAGTTTGGCTGCGTTCAGTTTTTCGTTTTCTTAAAACTCTAAATTTTTCAGTTTTTTCTAAATTGTCTTAAATCTTGAAATTTTAGTTCTCACAAAGTTTGTCTGCGTTCAATTTTTCGTTTTCTTAAAACTCTAAATTTTTCAGTTTTTTCTAAATTGTCTTAAATCTTGAAATTTTAGTTCTCACAAAGTTTGTCTGCGTTCAATTTTTCGTTTTCTTAAAACTCTAAATTTTTCAGTTTTTTCTAAATTGTCTTAAATCTTGAAATTTTAGTTCTCACAAAGTTTGGCTACGTTCAATTTTTCGTTTTCTTGAAACTCTAAGTTTTTCAGTTTTTCTAAATTGACTTAAAATTCAATATTTTACTTTTTTTTTGGTTAATTTGTCTTTAAAATAACGAGTTTTTATAGCTTATCTAAGTTTACTTTTAACTTACGCCCAACGTGTTTGTATATGGTTTGTTGCGTGATTAAGCAACTAAGTTAACAAATAAAAACGGAATAGAAAATCCGCGAGGATTTTCGTAAGTAGGCTAGAACTAGCAATAAATTATATACGGTGTTGGCAGTAGTATTTATTTTACTAAATGTAATGTTTGTTTGTCTTTTAGTATTATTTACTTTACATTTGTTTAAAATTAAATCATAATATTATGAAAGTAAATTATTTATTTCCAAATAAATTCAAAATTATCGGTTGGTTTATTCTTATTCCATCCGCAATTATTGGTTTGGTAACACTTATTTATGAATATGAGCCAAGTTTTTTAGATTTCAATGTTCCTGCTATTTTTATAGATGACTTTTTTACGGATAAAAAACTATTCGGAATGGTTAAAAATAATATACTGAATGAAATTTTCGGGATTTTAATTATTATCAGTTCCTTATTTGTCGCTTTTTCTAAAGAAAAATCAGAAGATGAATATATATCAAAAATCAGATTAGAGTCATTGGTTTGGGCTGTTTATGTAAACTATGGAATTCTTTTGTTTTCGTTTTTGTTTATTTTCGATTTTTCCTTTTTATGGGTTATGATATTTAATATGTTCACAGTCTTGTTATTTTTCATAATTAGATTTAACTGGCAAATTTCTAAACTTAAATAATCAGCTAATTATGAAGAATAGTATTAAAGTCGAAAGAGCAAAAAAGAATATTACTCAAGCTGAATTAGCAAAATTGGCGAAAGTTAGTAGGCAAACAATTAATGCAATGGAATTAGGGAAATATGTTCCGTCGACAGTTTTAGCTTTAAGATTAGCTCAAATTTTCGAAGTTGAAATTAGCGAAATCTTTACTTTGGAAGATTCAGATTGGGTTTAGGACATATTACTGCCAACGTGTTTGTATATGGTTTGTTGCGTGATTAAGTACGTAATTTAGCAAATAAAAACCGAATAGAAAATCCGCGAGGATTTTCGTAAATAGGCTAGAACTAGCAATAAATTATATACGGTGTTAGCAACTGGCTTTTATCCTTTCCGAAATTCGTTCATATTCTTTTTCTCCGAGTTCCGATATAATTTTCTCTTTATTAGACTCAAAGGTATTCTTGAAATTCAGAAATTCAGTTGAGTTTTTATTCCAAAATTCAGCTGGCACTTTTGAAACAGAATCTAATAAATCTCCCTCATACAAATCTCCTTCGACAATTATATTCTGTTCAAGTTTTTCTAATGCTATTCCAATTAAAAATTCAATTCCGATTTTTTGTGAAATCAAAAGTCGAATTTGCTCAATTGTTAATTCTGAAACTTTTATTTTTCTGTATTCAAAACACCTTTTAACCAAGTTAGTTGGAAATTCAGATGGTTCTTTCCAATAGTCATTTTCTAATTGTTCGATTGATTTTGATTGCATTTTAATCTGTTATTTCTACTAATTCTAAATCTTTAATTACTTGATTAATGTCAAATTCAAAATCTTTTGGAATATTCACAGTCGCAATACTCCCAAGGTCAACTTGCCAAAATCCGCCTCTTTTTGTTAATTCTTCTCCAAGCATTCGATAATCAGATTCCTTATAGTTTGGTGTCAGTTCAAATCTTCGAGTAATAAATTCCGTTTCTTTCAGAATTTTCACAACCTCGTGTTTTTTTTCAGAGTTGATTTTAGTTTCAAATTCCACACCTAAAGTCAATTGTTTATTAAACAAGTCATTGTCAATCATCTGAAATTTGTTTTCAGATAATTGTTCAACATAAAGAGTAGTCGTAACTTTTTCTTTTCTGTTATAGACTTCAATTTTGACTTCTTTCATTTTCAGCGTTCTGATTTTTGCTTGTTGCTAACGTTGTTTTGTATGGAAAGTTGCGTTTTAAGTCGACGGCTATTTTCCGCAGGAAAATAGAAGTTGACAGAAAAGCAACAAACTTTACTTAGGCACTAATTTAGCGATTTTTTATACAAGGTGTTGTAAAATGCGTGTTTAATTTCCACTTTATAAGTTATGAATTTCCACTTTCTTTTTTCTCCTTTTGAAGTTTTTGGGTAAATTCCGTAATTTTGATTTTTCAGCGTTTTCACAAGTTTTTAATTCAGAAGATGAGTAAACCTTTATTTTACTCATAGAAATCTCTCAGCCTTTCTAAATTTCTCTTTAAAAACGAATTTCTCCGACTTTTTCTCAACACTTTGTCAATTCAGCGATTTTAGTTTCAAATAGTAAAATAAGTTTCAAGTTTTCAGATATTTTCAAACAGGTTAAATTCCGCAAACTTTTCCTTTTTTTTAGCGTTTTAAAACTCAGAGCTTAAACAACTTTTTTACATTCTTAAAATTCCCAAAATCAATAAAAACCTTTCAAAATTTTGATTCGCGAGAGAGTGTTTCAAAACCGATTTTCTCAAACGTTTTTTCCGCCTTTTACTTTTCAGACTTTTAAAGCCAAATGTATTTTAAAATGACTTTTGTTCTTAAATTATACTTTCAGCAAGTTTTTTACAACGTTGTTGTGTATTGAAAGTTGCGTTTTTAATGAGCGGCTATTTTCCGAAGGAAAATTGAAGTGAATAAAAATGCAACTGATTTTGGTAAGGCACTAATTTAGCAATTTTTAATACACGGTGTTGGCTTTTAGTGCTTTTTTGTTTGTTTCATTTTTCTTTTTGTTCAATTATTAATTCAGAAATTATGATTAATATTCTAAATTATTTTCCTTTTTTAATTATTTGTAAAAGGAAATAATATTCCTGATATGAATGATGAACCAACTTCTGTTACGACAAGGATCAACATTACAAATAGAAAGAATTTTTTCTTTGTTATATTTTTCATATTTGGATATTTCTTAATTCAGATTTTGAGTGAGAAATTTTGAGGATTGTAAATTCAATTTTCAGTTTAATTTATACATTGAATTCAGAATTTAATTCCGAAAACAACTTAAACAATTGGATGAATTGTTATTTCGAATGATTCTCAGAATTTGGAATTGTTGTTTTTTTATTGTAACGTTTTGCAATTAGAAAAGTAATAAAAATAATTGCTATTCCTGATAATGCTCCAAGTATTAACATTGTTCTATTTGATAATGTAATTTCTAAAAAATTCATATTTTATTGTTTTTTATATTTTCAATTCTTAATTTTAGTTTTAAACTACGATTTCTCGAGCATTAAAGCCAACGTTGTTGTGTAATGAAAGTTGCGATTTTTGTGAACGGCTATTTTCCGCAGGAAAATTGTTGTTTGCAAAAATGCAACTGCTTTTAGTAAAGCACTAATTTAGCAATTTTTTTTACACGGTGTTGGGTACAGTTATTGTATTTAATTTTCTATACTATCTTCTTTCTCACTATCTTTTTTTCTTTTTGCTTGTAGATTTAATAAACTTTTCTCTCCTTTTCTTGTTAAATTCCAATATGTTTCATTGTCAGAAACAGACCTTCTTTTAATTCCTGATTCAATTAAACCCAAAGCTTGTAGTTGAACTTTTACTTTGTCAAAAACAACTAAAGGAAGACCAATATTTTTATGCTTTATAGTTTCGTAGAGTTCTGGGTTTACATCGTGAATTTTGTGATAGATTAATAATCTTAATTTATATTTGAAATCAACTTCACTTCCTTCTCCTTGTAATGCAGGTCCAACGTATTTTATAATTTCATTCCAAGAAAATTCCACTTTGACTTCTTCATAATTATCTGGTTCACTCCAAGAAGGTTTTGTGTTAAATTTCTGAACTGATTTAATAGTATCTTCTCCTTGCTCTAAATCAGATGTGTCTATTTCTTGAATTTCCATTTTTTTCACTAATTCAAGTTCCAATTCAGCAATTTTAGCTCTCATTTGGTCAAACTCTGATTTTATTTTGTCGGTCATTGCAAACTTACCACGAACCCAACCTTCTCCAGGGTGTTTTTTCCTTAATTGTATTAGACTTCTCGAAACTTTTCCTCCAAGATCTTCAGGACTATTATAAAATTTACAATGTCTGGATTTAACTTTATCCTTGAAGCTTTCTAATTTTATATTTATATCTTCTTTTTTTTCAATTTTAGAAGCAGGAAGTTCGTCAGTTTGAGAATGAAGAAAACAAATAATAGGTTTTCCTGTTTCTACAGCATAATCGTATTCCATTTCAGTGTAACTTATTCCTTTTGGTCCAACTGAACCATATTTTCCACTAATAATTAAAACATAATAGTCACAACTATCAATTACTTCTTTTATTAATGACCAAGCATCTTCATCTGTTGCAGGAAATAATTCCATACCAGCAGGAATACAATCTAATTCTAATAAAGCGTGAATTACGTGTTGTCTTTCTTCAATTAAATCTTTGTATGTTGAAGATACAAAGACTTGATGTTTAAATTCCATAGTTATTTTCTTTAATTGTACCCAACGTTGTTGTGTATGATTTGTTGCGTGTTTTAAGCAGTGAATTTACTAAATAAAACACGAACAAAGAAAGTCCCAAAGGACTTTCGTAAATTGGCTAAAACCAGCAATAAATTATACACGGTGTTAGCCACAGTTTTTTTATTTTCCGTCTCGTTTATTTATTCCATCTATTTTTCCTGTTGGTAGAGTAGAATAAATTCCGCTAACTTTTTTAGGTAATGCAATCATATATTCGACAATCACATTAATTAAATCAAAAAGTTGTCCAACCGTTTTGTGGTCATCAGTATCAATTTGCCCTGGATGTACAGCATCATTTCCAGTTACTCTAACTATATCCAGTGATTGTTGTACAATATCTGGTAGTCCTTTTTTTACTAAACTTCCAATATCACTATTAATATTTTTTCCTTCTTCCCCGAGTTCTTTGCACAAAACTTGAATTCCAAGTCTTAATAATGCAGAAGCTCCTCGAGGTGACTTATTACTTATTGAAGAAGCTTCTAAATATATTTTTTTAACATTTTCAGGCATTTCAGGATTTGGAAATGGTGAATTTCCTGTGTCTGGATAATGCATTTTTCCTTGAACCCAAATTGATGTTTCTCTACAATGCTGGCAGGTTGAAGAACCAAGTATGTTGTGGTTACGGTTTCCGTTATTTTCAAATCTCATTCCTCTATTTACCCACTCTTGCTTTGCTAAAACTCCGCAACTTGGACAAGTAAACGATTCTTTATTCAATTGAGGTTGTATGTGTTTCATTCGCAGTTTTTTATAATCATTATTAATTTTTTTCTTAAGTTATTCCATTCAGTAGAATCCCATTCTGCTGTTTTAAGTGTTTGCCTATAATTTTCTAAAGTTTTCTTTAATCTATTTAAAAACAAAGTAGCATTGATTGTTTTAGTTGCCGAATTATAAATCATCCCTTTTCTCATTAATTTCCAACCAGAAGTTGTTTCTGATTGATGAAGAATTCCACATCTAACATTGATGTAAAATGGTTTATAAAGTTCTTTAAATTCGATAAATTCAGGTTCTGTAGTTAAAAATTTTCGGAATGCTTTTTTACTTTTATTTTTTGAATCTTCCCAACCATTTTTAAAAGAAACGAGAGACTCTATCATTAGACAAGAAACTGCCATTATGCTAAATCCATTTTTGTCATTTCTATCTAAACTTTCAATCGGACGGATATATCTTTCGTAAAACCTATCATAAACAAAATCGGCTATTTTATCCTGTTCTGAATTTTCGATTAAATCCTTCAATTCAGTACTATTAATATTTTCTGATAATTGTGTCATTCAAATTGTGGCTAACGTTGTTTTGTATGGAAAGTTGCGTTTTAAGTCGACGGCTATTTTCCGCAGGAAAATAGAAGTTGACAGAAATGCAACAACCTTTGATTAAGCCAAATTTAGCAATTTTTTATACAAGGTGTTGGCAAATGCGTTATTTTATTTCCATTTCCATATTTCGTTCATTTTTCAGATTATTTTTAATTTACAACAACGCATTTCAGTAATTTCCATTTTTCAGGCATTTATAATTCTGCAAACTTGATAAATTAAATTCTGAGTAAAAATTCCGCAATTTTGATCTTTTAGCGTTTGGGTGTTTTCTCACGAGCTTAATTCCGACAATAATTTTCATTTTGTTTAATTTTTAGAAAATTCTCAGCCTTTCTAAATGATGTTTTAGAGAAAATTCCGCACAATTTTTGTTCTGTATTTTGCTCAATTTCGCCCAGTTTAGAAATTCACATTTGAGTGATTTCTCCGCAATTTTGATTTCAGCGTTTGAGTAAATTCCTTTTTGGTGAAACTTTGAAAATTCTCCAACTTTTCAAAATTTTGATTCGCGAGAGAGTGTTCCGGTTTTTTCAGAATTCTGATTTACAAACTAAAAAAAAGCCAAAATTATATTTTACTAAATGACTTGTATTCGGCTCGATTCAACAGTTTTTGCCAACGTTGTTTTGTATGGAAAGTTGCGTTTTAAGTCGACGGCTATTTTCCGTAGGAAAATAGGAGTTGACAAAAATGCAACAACCTTTGATTAAGCCAAATTTAGCAATTTTTTATACAAGGTGTTGTAAAATGCGTGTTTAATTTCGACTTTATAAGTTATAAAATTCCTATTTCTTTTTTCTCCTTTTTAGAGTTTCTGAGTAAATTCCTTAATTTTGATTTTTCAGCGTTTTCACAATTTTTTAATTCAGAATATGAGTAAACCTTTATTTTACTCTTAGAAATCTCTCAGCCTTTCTAAATTTGTCTTTAAGAACGAATTTCTCCGACTTTTGCTCAACACTTTGTCAATTCAGCGATTTTAGTTTCAAACAGTAATGAAGTTTCAAGTTTTTAGATATTTTCAAACAAGCTAAATTCCGCAAACTTTTTCCTTTTTTTTGCGTTTTAAAACTCCGAACGAAAAGAACTATTTTTCCTTTCTTAAAATTCTAAAAACCTTCTATTTTTTTCAAAATTTTGATTCACGAAAGAGTGTTTCAAAAACCTAATTTTTCAAACGTTTTATTTCGCTTTTTTGAGTTTTCAGACTTTAAAGCTAAATGTATTTTTAAATATCTGTTGTTCTTAAATTATACTTTCAGCTAGTTTTTTACAACGTTGTTGTGTATGGTTAGTTGCGTGTTTTAAGCGACTAATTTACTAAATAAAACACGAACCAAGAAAGTCCGTTTGGACTTTCGTAAATTGGCTAAAACCAGCAATTAATTATACACGGTGTTGTACACAGTTTTTAATTTCCCTTCCTTTATTTGTTCAATCAATTCGCATCTTTTTTCGGTATTACTTTGTTCTTTAAAATCTTTTCCAATTCTTACAAAATCATACGGAATATATTTGATTTCAGATTCTACAGTTTTTTCAAAACGACTTTCTCCATAGGCTAAAAGTGTGTTTTTTTCAGAAGTCTCCGAACTTAATAGTATTTGTTTTAATTCTCCATTTTTTTGTTTGGTAAAAACTCTAAACTTTGACCTGTCCATTTCTAATTCCGTTGGATAAAATGCAATTCCGTTTTCATCGAATATTATTTGCTCACGTCTATGTTTTTTTTCGAAAGTTTGACCAAAATCAGAATTGTCGATTATTATCGCTGTTCCTTTAAAATTTTCGGGTAGAATTATGTCGAATTTCTGAATGTCAGCAAAATAAAACGAAACGGAAGAATAGATTTTCGAAACTGGAACAAACAAAATTGCTGGTATTAAAATCCAAAGCAATTTTTGTTTAATTTTTAGATTTCCAAATAGAAGTATAATAATTCCAATAATATAAATTGGAAGTCCGATTATAAAACCGAAATAAATAAAGAATGGGATTAAAAATCCAAGAACTAATAATGATATTCCAATTTTGTCAATTTTGTTCATTTCTTAATCTCTGTTCGATTTTTTTTTAATTGTGTACAACGTTGTTGTATAAGCTTTGTTGCGTTGATTAAGCAGTGAATTTACTAAATAAAACACGAACGGCGAAATTCCGAAGGAATTTCCCAAGTGAGCTAAAACCAGCAATAAAGTTTATACGGTGTTGTGGTGTCGTTTTTTATTTTTCCCTTCAATTCTTTATATATTATTCAGCTTTTTTGTTTTCCTAAATAGATTTTTTTGTCAGCTAATTTTATATATTGTTTCGGTTTGTTTCTTTTTCCAATTTTTGAAATTCATTTTTACAATTACTTCTTGAATTCCGTGTATTTTTTCTTTAAAATCAAGTTTCAATTCGTAACAAATTCCGTATTTTTCTAATACTTCTTCTATATTATTTTTCTTATGTCTTGCAGTTCCAAATTCCCCCTTAAATGCTCTTAGTTTAAAGCAAGCAACTATTATGTTTGAAACTCCGACACTAATTAGTCCAACTTTGTAATACCAAAAGTAAATAGGACTGAGCATCATTTTAGCAAAAGCACTACTTTTATAAATTAATAAAAATCCAACTATTATTAAAAAGAAAAAAGAAAATAGAATTGTGTTTTTCTTTTTTTTTATTGTTTCGAGTTCCAAATTAGCAATTTCTAATTTTTTCACAAATTTATTATCAAGTTTAATTTCTGGACAAGTATTCTTAAATTCAGGCTTTTTGTTAGTTAATTTACAAGTCAATCCTTTCTCAAGAGATGTTATTTCATTTTCACATAAATCACAATGTTTTGAGAAATTCATTTAGTTTTTAATTTTCGAGTGATTAATTCAGGTTTCTTGGATTCAATGTTGTAATGCACCACAACGTTGTTGTGTATTGAAAGTTGCGTTTAAAGTGAACGGCTATTTTCCGCAGGAAAATTGATGTTCACAAAAAAGCAACTACTTTTGGTTAGGATAAAAATAAGCAATTTTTTATACACGGTGTTGGGCGTAGGTTATTTTATTTATCGATTTTTTTAAATTAAATTCCTAATTATTTTAATTTTCAATTTACATTCAGAACATTTTCGTTTTCTTAAAACTCTAAATTTTTCAGTTTTTCTAAATTGTATTAAACCTTGAAATTTTAGTTCTCACAAAGTTTGACTGCGTTCAGTTTTTCATTTTCTTAAAACTCTAGATTTTTCAATTTTTTCTAAATTGTCTTAAATCTTGAAATTTTGGTTCTCTCAAAGTTTGGCAACGTTCAATTTTTTGTTTTCTTAAAACTCTAGATTTTTCAGTTTTTTCAAAATTGTCTTAAATATTGAAATTTTAGTTTTTCAAAGTTTGGCTACATTCAATTTTTTGTTTTCTTAAAACTCTAAATTTTTCAGTTTTTTCAAAATTGTCTTAAATCTTGAAATTTTAGTTTTTACAAAGTTTGGTTGCGTTCAATTTTTCGTTTTCTTGAAACTCTAAATTTTTCAGTTTTTCTAAATTATCTTAAAATTCAATATTTCACTTTTTTTATGGTTATTTTGTCTTTAAAATAACGAATTTTTATAGCTTATCTGAGTTTCCTTTTAACTTACGCCCAACCGGTTATATGCAAACAAATATATTGTTTTTTAGTTAAATATTACGGGATAATAAAACATTTGACTTGTCTTTATCTTCATGCTTTATTTTTTGTAAGGCAATATCTAGCGGATTCTGAATCTTCATTAAATCTTTACGTTGTACATGAGTGTAGATCATTGTTGTTTCAGGCCTAGAGTGCCCTAATAACGATTGAATATACCTTATATCTACACCATTTTCTAATAAATGGGTAGCATAACTATGTCTTAAAGTATGTGGTGTAACAGGTTTTTTAATTTTTGCTCTTGAACAACTTTTTCTTAAAAACTGACGAACACTTTCTGGACTATATTTCCCTCCATTTTGTCCTTCAACAAAGTATATCTTTGGTTTATAAGAATGGTAATAATTAGATAACAAAGGTAAAAAACTATCGGCTAAACTTACATACCTATCTTTTCTTCCTTTAGCATTTTCTATTATTAATTGCTTTCTCTCAATATGAAAATTAGACAACTTCAAATTAATCAATTCACTTATTCGTAAACCGCAAGAATAAATTAAAGCTATACATGCTCTGTGTTTTAAGTTCTGCGTACACCTAATAATCTCTAAAACTTCTTCCTGTGACAAAACATTAGGTAATTTTCTTGATTTTTTTGGTCTCTCTAATACTAGGTCATTAATTTTTGTCTGTGGGTAAAAGTTTATAAAAATCTTTAAAGCACTTATAAACTGTCTTTGTGAACTAATAGAATATTTACGTTCTATAAACACCTTTTCAATAAAGTGTTCAACATCTCTATTTGTTAATTCTTCTAGGGGAGTTTTTTTGTGAAAATTAACAAAATCTGCAACAAAGAACGTGTAGGTTTGTATAGTGCTATCACTATATCTTTTACCTTTTAAGTATAAGTAGAAATTATTTAGAAGTTTTTTCTGATCTTCGGTTAAATTTCGTTTAAAATTTTTCTTTTTAGGTAGTTTGCTAGAATCTACGGTGGTTATGTTTTTAAAAGTATTTAAAATTAAAGCTAAATTTTTTGTAGTGTCTTTTACATACCAAGATTTTAAAGAATAACTCCAAGTAGCATCAGGGATTTTTCTCATCAAATTGATTAAAGAATTGTTATATTTGAATTTAACGAGTAATTGAGACTCGTTTTTATAAGTCTTTTGTTCTAATAAAATTGTAGGTATTTTTTTCATAAAGCACTTAAATTTAATGAAAATTATATAAATAATCAATTATTTGGGGAATTATATCTAATTCAACATTTTGGATCACCAGTAATATTTATTTTTTAGATTGAATTATATTCATGCTACATAAAACAAAACGATTGGTAATTTTATCATAACAAACATAAATACCTATTGCATTTATTGTGTATCACATTTGTAAAATGGACAGCATCAAAACAATTACTATTATCATCTATTTTTAACCCAAATGCTTGTCCTCATTTCTAAAGGCATTTCTTTAATCATTTTTATTTTATCAACACCAAGGTTTCTAAGAATTTGATAGGTTTTATTGCCTACAGAAGACTTTTTTTTAATTGATAAAGGTGCTAAAATATCTTTTTTAAAACCTGCTTCAATCTATAATTGATTATTTAGTTTTTGCTTCTCTAGTGGCAATTTTAGAAACAATTTTGTTTTGCGACATTCCGAAGGAAATAGGCAATCTACTTTCTTTAATAATCCACTGACGTAATTTTGAATAAATCGAGATGTAAAATATTTTTTTTCACGATGTAAAGTTGGCTATAAATCCATACATTTGGTGTTTAATATTGTAGCTTTATGTGTAATTTATCAAAAAACATCAAACATTTAAGAGGTTTAAAAGGGTTAACGCAAGAGTCTCTGGCGGAAGAATTGTCGGTAACAAGATCAAGAATAAGTTCTTATGAAGAGGGTAGGTCGTCGCCTAGCATCGATTTTTTGATAGATTTTTCTAATTACTTTAAGCTGCCAATAGATATTATTGTAAGAAATGATTTGACAAAAGCAAAAGATGTTTCTTTTATTGAAGTTGGAAATAAAAGAGTATTGTTTCCGATAAGTATTGATGCTGAAAATGAAAATTTGATTGAGGTGGTTTCGGCAAAAGCATCTGCAGGTTATTTGTTAGGGTATGACGATCCTGAATATATTGAGCAATTGCAAAAAATAAAATTACCTTTTTTACCAACAGGAAAACACAGAGCTTTTCCGATAAAAGGAAATTCTATGTTGCCCATGAAAGACGGTTCTTATGTAGTGGCAGAATTTGTAGAAGATATAAAAGAAGCTAAAAGTGGACTCTCTTATATTGTAGTTACAAAAGACGATGGAATGACATATAAAAGGTTAGAGAATAGAGTAGAAGAAAGGCAATCTTTTTTATTGAAACCAGATAATCCTTCTTATCAACCTTATGAAGTGCCTGTTTCTGAAATTTTAGAATTATGGAAATTTACCTGCAGTATTAATACACAAGAATATGAAGAACACGAATTAAAATTGAGTAGTATTATTCAAATGTTTAATGGGTTAGGAGTGGAGTTAGAAGCTTTGAAGAAGTCTCTGATTTAAATATTGTTTCAAGAAGAAATTTTTCCGATACGAGGTCAGGTATTCGTTTTTAGTGATGTTTTTAATTAAAAAAGCACTAGGATCAATTTCCCTTTTTCTATAGGAAGTTAGAATTTGTAAACGTTCTTCTTTTTTTTTGTGAAAAATTTGCTTTTCCATAAATATTTTGCATTCTTTTTAGTTTACTCGTTTAAAGGCATCTAAAAAAAAATAGACACACCATCGTTTTGATAAATTTTCTTTAGCAGAGTATATTTTAGAAATAGAGAATTGTTTTTTGTTTTCCAAATCGTGCTCTAAATCGTGTTCAATTTTAGATTTAAAGGAAAGGAGTACTTGAATGTTATGCATAAAACAACCGTTTAGCGTGAACAAAACTGTTGTTTTGTAGGTGATTTTACTTGTAGCGAGAACGGGATTTGAAACCGTGACCTCAGGGTTAGATGATGACTGATATTTGAAAGCGAGAATAAAGACTACTACAAGAAACTTTAATAGACGCTTAAAAATGGTAGCAGATAAAGTAGGAATTGATAAAAACTAACCATGCACATCGCCTGTCATAGTTTTGGGAATATTTCAGGTGATAAAATTACAACTCAAATGCTTCAAAAGCTATATAAACATTCATCAACTACAACTACTATTTTGTATCAATCTAATTTTATGCAGCAAAATAATTATTTCATCAAAACCCCTTGTTAAATAGCTGCTAGAAGTAAGAATGCCACGTTTTTTGAAAAATAGAGAAAAGTAAAAGGTGATTTTATATATAAGTTCTCTGTGCTGTCTTTTAGTAAGTTTCTTCAATAAGTATTAATTCGCTTTCTTCATTTTGTTCCAATAAATTCTTCAGAAAAGGAAGGTAATATTATAGAGATATCATAATTTTAGCTACCAGTGCCTATAAAATTGTATTTTAAATTTTGAGTGTTTAAAATTATGAAAGAGGGAGGAAGGTCTTCTAATGTTCTCTTTTTTGAAAACTTATATAAGTGAGTTGTTTAAATTAGATACAAAAGTGCGGATTTCACATATTTAATCTTGTATGAGATATAAATACTTTTGTGAAGTCAGCTTTACTAAAAATATGAAGCACTTCTATCAAAAGTGTAAATAGAATTTAAAAATAATCAAACTTTGTTTGTTATTTAAGGTGAAGCAAGTAGGAGTTATAAAGTGAATGAAGACAAACACTTAAACCTTGCTTTAGATGAAAAATTATGTCAAAAATTAATTATAGAAAATGTACAGATTTTTATATCTGATGGTATAGATACTAATTTTGAAGCAAATGAGAATCTATTTAAATATTTTGGTTCTTACCAGACAGCCTATTATCAATAATATTCGAAATTTCTAAAAAAGTAATTGCAGGTATTAATTTAATAACAGACAAAGACAAGTCAATAAAAAACATTCATATTTTTGGCAGGTTTAATAAAAATGAAATCTTTATTAAATATTTAACGCTGTTGAAAAAAGACATTATTATTATTATTATTAAAACTTCAGATTGTAAAAACGAAAGTGCCTTAGGTGCTGCTTTATTAATGAAAAATTATATAAAATAAATAGAATATGTTACAGAATAGAAGAATTTACTTACCGCCATTAAGTTTAATTGGCCCTGGTGCTTTAAATGATTTAGGTGAAGAATTAAAAAGTTTACCTTACAAAAAAGCACTTTTTGTTACCGATGAAGTTTTGGTGAAAATTGGTGTTGCTCAAAAAATTATTGATGTAATGGAAGCTTCAGATATTGAAGTAGTCCTTTTTGATAAAGTGCAACCGAACCCTACTTGCCAAAATGTAAACGCAGGTTTAGAATTGTTAAAAGACAATTCATGTGATTTTGTATTGACTCTAGGAGGTGGTTCTCCACAAGATTGTGGTAAGGCTATTGGTATTTTAGCAACAAATGGTGGCGATATTAAAGATTACGACGGTATTAATATGTCAAAAAAGGCAGCGTTACCAATTGTAGCAATTAATACAACTGCTGGTACAGCGAGTGAGGTTACTATTAATTATGTGATTACCGATGCGGAACGTCATATAAAAATGGTGATGGTTGATAAAAATTGTTTAGTATCAATTGCTGTAAACGATCCAGAATTAATGATAGGTATGCCTGCAGGGTTAACTGCAGCAACAGGAATGGATGCCTTAACACATGCTATTGAAACGTATGTAACAAAAGGAGCTTTTGGTTGGTCTGATGCTTTGGCATTAGAAGCAATTAAATTAATTTCTCAAAGCTTAGAAATTGCGGTTGTAGATAGTAAAAATTTAGAAGCAAGAAGTAAAATGGCTTGGGGGCAATTTATTGCAGGACAAGCATTTTCTAATGCAGGACTTGGTTATGTGCATTCTATGGCGCATCAATTAGGAGGAATGTATGACATGCCTCATGGTGTTGCAAATGCAATTTTATTACCTCACGTAGAAGCGTTCAACTTACCTGCTTGTGCCCATAAATTAAAAAGAGTAGCAAGAGCTATGGGAGTGGGCGTTTTAGAAATGAGCGACACACAAGGAGCCAATGCAGCTATTTCTGCAATTAAAGCTTTATCAAAATCTGTAGGAATTCCTTCTGGACTAAAAGAATTAGGTGTAAAAGAAGAAGATTTTGCTGAAATGGCTAAAAATGCCTTAGAAGATGTATGTACTGGAGGAAACCCTAGGGAAGTTACTTTAGAAGATACCATTGCAATCTATAAAGCCGCAATGTAGTATTTTTATAAAAAAAAGATTTTACCATATTTAATTAATTATTATTTTTAATGTAAGTGTCTATGAATAGTCAAAAACCAACTTTAGGTGAATTTATTATCGAAAATCAATCAGCTTTCGCTTATTCAAGTGGTGAATTATCTAGTCTGTTAAACGCAATAAGATTAGCTGCTAAAACAGTTAATCACAAAGTAAATCAAGCGGGGTTAGTAGATGATTATTTTAAATTAACCAAACACTAGGTAAAACAAGGAGAACTTCATTTCCATTTTACAGAATTAAATACAATTCCTGATGAATTTATAGTACTAAAATTAAGTTCTAAAGGCTTTTTTCCAGAAGCAACTATTCAAGATTTTCCAATCCGAGGTAAAAACGTTTTTCTACATGTTATTAGACGACGTTGGGTGGAAGAAAGCTCTAAGAAAGTAGTTGTAAGAGATTGGAAATTAGTAGCAAAAGGCACTAGGATTACTAGTGAATTTGCTGCTTTTTTAAAACAAATCAGTCAACAATAACGCCACAAGCATAAGTATCGTCGCTAACTTTTACGGAGTTAACCCAAGGAGCTTACAGAGACAATACAAAGATTATTTAAGTGATTTTAAGCAATGGAACCAAAAACCGCATGCTGAACAATGGTTACTTTTTCCTGAAAATATTGGAAGTTATCTTTCCATAGATGAAACAGCATTTTCTAATGGAGATTTATATACTATCGTGACTAATAAAAATGCGAATGGAAAGAAAGGTGCTTTACTAGCTATGATTAAAGGTACTAAAGCTGAAGATGTTATTAGAATTCTTCATAAAATAGCTTTAAAACAGAGAAAAAAAGTAATTGAAGTGACCTTAGATATGGCAGGAAACATGGGGTTAATCGTTAAAAAATCATTTCCAAAAGGAGTATTAGTTATAGATCGATTTCATGTACAAAAATTAGCTTTAGATGCTTTGCAAGAAATAAGAATTAAACATCGTTGGGAAGCAATAGATAAAGAAAACGATGCCATAGAAAACGCTAGAAATAACTCCTTAAAATATGTTCCTGAACTACAACCAAATGGAGATACTCTAAAATAATTATTAGCTAGAAGTAGATATCTATTATATAAATCTAGTAACAAATGGAATAACACCCAACAGGAAAGAGCTGAAATACTATTTAAAAATTATCCAGATATAGAAAAGGCATACAATTTATGTCAAAACTTATCCTGGATTTATAATCAAACAAAAGATAAAACTGTTGCCTTAATTAGACTTGCTAAATGGGATGAAAAGGTAAGACAAGCAAAATTTAAAAGCTTTAATAGCATTGCTAGAACAATGTCTATACATTATCAGAATATAATCAACTATTTTGACAATAGAAGTACAAATGCTACTGCAGAATCGTTTAATGCTAAAATTAAAGCATTTAGAGCACAATTTATAGGTGTTAGAAATATTGAATTCTTCCTTTTTAGACTCTCAAATATTTACGCATAAATACTAAATCCCACAACTTTTGGACTTGATCCTTTTCTTTTGCAGAATATATTTTAGGAAGAGAGAATTGTCTTTTGTTTTCCAAATCGTGTTCTAAATCGTGTTCAATTTTAGAGTTAAAGGTAAGGAATTCTTGAATGTTATGCATAAAAAAACAGTTTAGAATGAACTAAACTGTTGTCTTGTAATTGATTTGTACTTGTAGCGAGAACGGGATTTGAACCCGTGACCTCAGGGTTATGAATTATAAATTAGATATATTAAATAAAACTAAATCACCTGTAAATCAATTAGTTAGTTGTGTTTTAATTTTGTTTGATATTGAATAATATCATATAATATCATCAAATGTTGTACCTATGTTGTACCTAAATTTTGTATCTTTAGCTTAATAAATTTATTAAGGTGTCTTCAATTAAAGCAGTTTTAAGGAAAAAAGCAAATTCTCAAAAATTATATCCTATTGCACTTAGGATTATAAAAGATAGAAAAGCTACTTTTATTTATATCGGTCAATATATAAAACAAATTGACTGGGATAATAAAAATTGTGCTGTTAAGAAGTCACATCCAGATTTTTTGTATATCAATCAACTTATTTTGAATAAAAAGTCTGAGGTCAATAAAAAGTTAATTGATGCTGAGATGGAAACGAACTATCAGTCGGTAACAGCTATAAAAAGTAAAGTTTTAAATAAAAAAAACGAAGACTTTTTTCTAGTATCAAACTATTATTTGAATCAATTAAAAAATCGAAAACAATTCCATCAGGTAGATATAGAAAAACAGCGCCTTCAAGTTTTTAAAAATTTCATTAAAAAAGATACATTTAACTTAGGTGATTTTGATGTACGTTTGATGAAGGAATTTGAAAATCATTTATCAACTAAAAGGAATCTATCTAAAAGAACGATTGCAAATTATATGATTACAATCCGAACAATTCTGAATATTGCTATTTCTGATTTTTCGATTAAAAATGTAAGTTATCCATTTGGTAGAGGGAAGTATCAGATAAGGTTTCCGGAATCAGTTAAGATAGGTTTAACTATTGAAGAAATTAAAATTTTAGAAAATATAAAAGACCTCACTCAGGCACAACAATATGCCTTAAATGCTTGGTTACTTAGTTTTTATTTTGCCGGAATTAGAGTTAGTGATGTTTTATTATTGAAGTGGACAGATTTTTTAGATAATAGGTTGCATTATAGAATGGGCAAAAATAAAAAACTTGTTTCTTTAAAAATTCCAAATAAAGTAATAGGTATTCTTAGTCAGTTAGAGAAAAATGAGGAAACAGTTTATCTTTTTAAAGAGTTGGAAGGTGTTGATTTAGATGATGATAGGTATTTGAAAACGAGAATAAAGACTGCTACAAGAAACTTTAATAGACGTTTGAAAATGGTAGCGGATAAAGCGGGTATTGACAAAAAACTAACGATGCACATTGCTCGTCATAGTTTTGGTAATATTTCAGGTGATAAAATTACAATTCAAATGCTTCAAAAGTTATACAGACACTCTTCAATTACAACTACTATTTTGTATCAGTCTAATTTTATGCAACAAGATATTGATGATGCTTTAGATAAAGTTGTGGAGTTTTAAGTAAAAAGAATAGATAATTTGAATATTAAATGATGGCTTTTTTACTTTTAAAATTTCGTTTGTTCTTTATCAAGAGTACTTGTTAAAAGAGATATCATTTCAATTTCTAACCCCATTTTTTAAAAAGCTTTTTCTAGATTATCTATTTTTATATTTCTGTTTTAATAAAATTAATATATTTTTATTCAGAAGGAGTTGAGTTTTCTGTTCAATTTATTATTGAAAATAATTAATCTTATATGTAAGATTTTTTTAAACCAATTTATCAAAAAAAAGTAATGTTTTTTCTAAATGCTCTATCCAATAAGACCATTCGTGTCCGCCTTTAAATTCTTCAAAATTATGGGGGATATTTTCCTTTATAAGTTCTTTATGAAGTAATTTATTAGCTTCAAATAAAGAATCATTAACACCACAATCAAAACGAATAGGAGGTAAGCTTGTTTTATTTTTCTTTAAAATATCTATTAAATTTGACGTTTTACTTTCCTTTAGATATTCGTCTAAAGAATCATCTGTAAACAGTTGCATTTGTTCTAGTTTTGTAATAGAACTATGTCCAGAAATTGCTTTAAATTTTTCAGGAAATCTTCCGCCTAAAGATAAAGCACCATAACCGCCCATAGACAAACCACCTATGCAAGTAGAAGTTGAGTTTTTTGCTTCAGGAATATTTTCTTTTATTGCAGTAATCACATCATTTACAATCCAATTATCAAATTGTTTTTGATGATGAGAAAAATATGCAGAACCATCTCCCCAAAGTCCATCAGAAGGCATTGCAATAATCGCAGGTTTAATCGTGTTATTTTTAATTAGTTTTTCTGTAGTTACATGCGCACCACCTTTCATTGCCCAAATCCAAGCACTTCCATAAACACCATGTAATAAGATGTAAATAGGAAGGTTATCAAAATTATCAACTTCTGGAACATATAGGCAAATGTCTCCTCTTCCTTTTAAATTAGGCGTTTTTACGGTTAAGAATCTTAATCCTTGAGATTCAAAGTTTAAATCTGAAAGTTCTACGGTTTTAAAGCTACTTTTCATATTAAAATACAATTACACCTTTTGCATTTTTACCCGCTAACATATCATCAAAAGCCTGTTGTAATTCTTCTAAAGGATATGTTCTGGTAATCATTTCGTCTAATAATAAATCGCCTTTATCATATAAATTCACCAATTTCGGAAAATCTATTTGTGGTCTACATTTCCCGTATAATGGATTGATGTAAATTTTATCCCATTCAAAAAGGTTCATGTCAATACTAATCGTTTCTTCAATTCCACTAACTTGAACAGCGGTTCCAGCATTTCTGATCATCGCTAAAGGAGCAGCGCCTAAAGCAGGAATAGCAGTACACTCAAAAGCAAAATCAGCACCTCTTCCTTCTGTTAACTTCTTTACTTCTTCTGATGCTTTCATCAATCCAATATCATTTTTATTTGCTAGAATAGTATGGGTTGCTCCAAATTGTTTTGCCATTTCTAAACGTTCAGCATTAATATCAATGGCAATTATTTTTGCTGCTCCAGATATTCTAGCACCTTGAATTACGTTTAAACCAACACCTCCAGTTCCTAAAATTACGGCAGAACTTCCGGCAGTAACTTTCGCTGTATTTACAGCAGAACCGTAACCTGTCATTACTCCACAACTAATTATACTTGCTGAAGGCATTGGCATTTCGCTTTCTAATTTTACACAAGCAGATTCTTTTACCAAAGCATATTCTGCCAACGTACCAATATTAAAAGAACGTTCTATAGGTTGATTATTCCACTTAGAGCCTTCTAAATGTGCATGACCAGGAGTATAACCATTTCCACCAGCAGTTACAGGTGAATTATTTTCACAAATATGCTGGTTGCCTTCTTGACATTGAAAACATTTCATACAAGGTGTTGCCCAGTTTAAAATAACTTTGTCACCTATTTTAAAATCGGTAATATCGGCGCCAATTTTTTCTATAATTCCTGCACCTTCATGACCTAAAATAATTGGTTTTCCCCAGTTTAAAGAATCGTGATCTGTGTGACATAAACCAGCAGCTTTTATTTTTACAATAATCTCATCCCCTTTTGGGTCTGAGATTGTTATCGTGTCAATAATAAAAGAACCATCCCCTTTTGCAATTGCAGATTTAGATTGTATACTCATAAATTTATTTTTTATAAAAATGTTGTAGGTTTCATTGGTATTGAAACATCAACCAACTTCGTTTTATTAATTTTTTGTTTCCCTTTGATAAATCTTGTACCTAAAACAAAGGCTTTTCCATTGTTTATTGCATCTACAGCTAATAATGCATCATCTTTAAAATACCAAACAGAAAAACTAGTGTTTTCCGTTTCTTCTTTTCTAACAATCACATCATTATACCCATTTGATAAACCAACCATTTGTAGTTTTACATCATATTGATCTGACCAAAACCAGGGAATCGTGTCATAAACAAGTTGTTTATCGCAAATTGATGCCGCTGCAACTTTACTTTGATCTACCGCATTTTGAACAGATTCTAAACGTAGATATCTTTTGTAGTGTGGGTTGTAATGAAAAGTACAATCACCAATAGCATAAATATTCTCGTCATTTGTTTGTGAGAATTCATTGACTTTAATTCCTTGTTCAATTTCTAAACCAGCAGTATCAGCAAGTTCAGTATTTACTCTAATACCAACACCGACAATGACAATGTCTGCTTCAAAAGAAGTTTCATTATCACAAAAAATAGTATTCAGACCGTTCTCAGTTTTTATAAAAGAGACATTGTTATTTGTAAGAATTTGAACATCATTTTGTTGATGTAATTCCATAAAATAATCTGACATAACTGGAGCGGTAACTCTAGCTAAAATACGTTCTTCTCTCTCTAAAACTGTTACTGATGCACCTGTCTTTTTTAATGACGCTGCAGTTTCAAGACCAATATAACCTCCACCAATAATGATTACTCGCTTTTTTTCTGATGAATCAATAGCTTTTTTTATTTCTATTGCATCATTAGCTGTTCTCATAGGAAATAAATTGGCGGCAGAATCTATTCCAGAAATTGGTGGAATAAATGGTCTTGCACCTGTTGCTATTACTAATTTATCATATTTTTGAGTTCCTTTATTTTCAATAGAAATTGTTCTGTTATTTCTATTAATTGAAGAAACTTTTACCCCTAATTTTAAAGTGATGTTGTCTTTTTTATAGCTTTCAAGCGGTTTTAAAAGGTTGCTATTTAAATCTCCATCGATGATGTAAGATTTTGATAATGGAGGTCTGTGATATGGAATATTTGGATCTGAATCAAATAATATAACTTCTCCTTGCCAACCTTCTTTTCTTAAATTGAAAGCAAAATTAACACCTGCATGACTTGCTCCAATAACTACACAAACTTGATTCGCTGTATCTAACATCAAAATTTATTTTGCAACTTTAAAAACAACTCCATCTAAATCTTCACTTACTTGAAGCTGACAAGAAAGACGACTGTATTCGTTTGTTAAATCATCAAATTCTAACATATCATTTTCTAGTTCTTCTGCTTGCCCTGTTTTTGCTACAAATTCTGGTTCAACATGTACATGACATGTAGCGCAGGAGCAAACACCACCACAATCTCCATCTATTCCTTTTATGTTATTATTTACTGCTAATTCCATTACTGAACCAGAAGTACCTTCAACAGTTATTGATTCGTTGTCTGCTGTTATAAATGTTATTTTTGCCATTTTATACTATTTTTTAAATTGTACGTTCAATGAATCGAAACCTACTTTTCTATTAAATTCTCCTAAATTTTCTATATTTTCTTTTGAATCTAGAGTTGCTATTGAAGTTACTTTTTGTGATAATTTCGCCAATAGTATTCTTAAAATTTGACGAGCATGCGTTGCTCCTAAACAGTTATGAGTTCCAAAACCAAAACTAACATGTGGGTTTACTTTTCGGTCTAAAACGACTTCATTTGGGGTTTCAAAAACGTTTTCATCTCTGTTGGCAGATGCCCAATTTAAAGAAATTCTTGTATCTGCCTTAATAGCATGTTCACAGACGTGAGTATCTTTAGTTGCTACTCTTCCCATTTGAGTTAATGGAGAGAAATAACGAACCAATTCTTCAACGGCATTGTTAATCATTTCTGGTTTTTCTTTTAAAACCGCCAAAGCTTTTGGATTCCCTGCAAAGTAAGCTATAGAGTTTGTAACTGCATTAATCACAGTATCTCTACCACCTGCAAAAGTTAAAATCAATACGCCTTTTACTTCTTCTTTTGTCATTTTTTCACCATCAACTTCAGAATTTAAAAGCACAGAATACAAACTCTCACTTGGTGTTTCTATAGCCAAATCTATTTGTTTATCAATATAATCATATAAAATATTTGCTTTGTCTGCATCTAAATCAGAATCATCACTTCTAAATACGTGTGTTCCCCATGAAATCCATAAATTGGCTTCAGAATACGGTATGTTTAATAGTAATGTTAAAGCTCTAGATTGTAGTTTTAAAGCAAAATCGGCAACAACTTCAACTTCATTACTTTTTAAAGATTCATCAATAATCTCTTCAATAATGGTTGTTATTTTTGATGAATATTCTTCGTTTAAAGGTCTTTTAAACCAAGGATCTAAAATGTCTCTAAACGATTTATGTTGCGGTGGATCTACTTCAAAAGGAATTTGCCTAGTGTCTCTAATTTTTACTTCAGACGGAATTACAATTCGTCCAACTTCATCTCCACCAGATTGAAAAGCTTGCCATTGATGCGCACATTTACGTACTTCTTTATGACGCAAAACCATCGTTACAGGATCATCTTGGTCATTCATTTTACCAACACCTTCTTTTTGTCTTGCATCTTTAAACGCATCTGGAAATTCGCTTGCTTTCATATTATTTAAATTGACATTTTAGAGTTGTCAAAGATTATCTATTTATGAAATGAAAGATTCCCTTATTTATGCAATAAAGTACCTTATTATGTTGTGTGTTTTTGTTTATTGCATATATTTGAGATGTAATAGAGACTTATGCAGCCGAAATTTGAAAAAGTAGCTTTAAATAATCAGAAATCTATTATTGCGTTTAGGTATTCTGGAGATCGGTTTTATGCACCTTGGCATTTTCATCCTCAGCATGAGCTTACGTTTATAGAAAAGAGTAGTGGAACCAAATTTATTGGCGATTATGTTGGTCCGTTTGAGGAAGGTGAGTTGGTTTTAGTAAGAACAAATGTGCCGCATTGTTGGAAAAATAATTCGATAATCAATACTGGTTGCTCTTCAATTGTTATTCAATGGAATACGGGTATTTATGCTAAAGTACCGGAAATGGAAAGTGTTTTTAAAATGCTAAAAGCGGCATCGAAAGGTATTTTGTTTACAAAAGAAAATGCTTCTGAAGTGTTTACTTTACTAAAAGAATTATTGACTTTAGAAGGAACGGAATTGTATTTAAAATTTCAAAATATATTGGTATTACTATCTAGGTTTGAATATAGAGAACTCTCAGAAAAAAGTTTTATAGATGATTTGCCTTCAGAATATAGTTCTCGCATTCGAAAAGTACACGATTATGTAGAAAGCCATTATCATAAAAAAATACAATTAAAAGAATTAGCAGATTTAGTAAATATGTCTGAACAGTCTTTTTCTCGTTTTTTTAATAAAATAATGGGAAGGCCTTTTTTTACTTTTTTAAATCAATATAAGATAAATATGGCAAAAAGAATGTTAATGGACACCGATTGGTCTGTAAGAGAAATTTGTTTTGCTTGTGGCTATGAGTCTGTTCCTTTTTTTCATAGACAATTTAAGAAGTTTACAAATAATACACCTTCTTTTTATAAAAGAAAACAGAGTAAATGATAAAGCCTCTAAGAATAATCTTAAAGGCTTTATTTGTAGTTAAATAACTATACTTAATTATAAAATTAAGGTCTTATGGTAACCTCTGCAATCGTTAAATTATCGATGTAAAACTTAACGTTATTTGGGTTTTTATTATTCCACCCTCTAATTATTGTTTCATAATCACCATCTGCACCGAAATTAATAAATGCTTTTTGATACACCCATGTACCAGTAGGCATATCATCAGATAAAATAGCTACGGCAGGAGCATTCCAATCGTAATCTCCAGTACTTTTCCAATAGATTCTAACATCTGGAGCAAAACCAGTAGAATTACCATTGTCTAATAAATAAACCCAAGCCCCAATTTCGTAAGTTTTACCAGCTTTAAAACTAACTTTTTTTTGTGCTCCATTGCTTACATGTTGTACCCAAGTAAAGCCATCTGCACTTGCAGGTAGTTCTACATAAGCACTAGAGTTACCGTCTTGTGCTTGTGTTGTATTAATATTCCAAATACCAGCAGAGCCCCATGCTAATGGCCAATTTACATCTGTAGAGTTTTCAAAACTATAATCAAAATTAGAACCTTTTAAAATATTAGTTAAATTAAATTCAAGAGGTTTATCTTTAAAAACAGTTGCATTTACTTGATCTGTGGTTCTTAAAGTTCCTGGTGTATAAGAAACCTTTACAGTATCATTATTATAGATAACTTCATTTAAAGTAATAGTAATAATATTGTTTTCTCCTGCTTTAATTTCTGTTGATACTATAGAAGTAGGTATTGTAGTACCTCCATTTTCTAAAGAAATTACAAATGTAGAAACATCAAAAGAATCTGGATCCATATCTCTACTAAATTCTAAGTCAATTTTTCCTTCATTTGCTTTAACAGCATCTAACGATACCGGTTCTGTAGAAGGTATTACTTTAATTAAATCTTTTAGAAATATAGTATCACCACCAAAAGGTCTTAATCTAGAGGCAATAAATTTTAAATCATAGTTCCCTAAAGATTTATATTGTATATCTACTTCAGTATTTGTACCACCAAATGTTGTTGGATCAACTCCACTAGTACCAAAAGTCCAATTAAAAACTTCTGGAGCACCAATTGTAGTATAAGAAAATCTTACTTTTTTACTTGCAGTAACTTCATTTAATGCAGCATCAGATATTGAAATTGGCGCACCTAAAGATCCATCATCATTTAAGTAATTACCAGTAATTTGTGCTTTAACAGCTGCTAAAACAGTTACTACAATTGTAGTGTCTAATTCTTTTAAACCACTAGGCATTGAGCTGTCTTCGTTACGATAAACATCTCCTTTAAAAACTTGGTGTAAAGTTACATTATGCACTCCAACTTCATTAAAGAAACCTTTTACAGTATTTTCTCCAGAAGTATTTTTGTCTGAACCAAAGATGCTTGATACGTTTTCTGGAAAGGTCCAGGTACGTGAAGCAACTCCACTAGAAATATCACCAAAATCTATATGACCACCAATATTTATGTTGTTTTCAACATTTGCTTCTGAAGTAACAATAACCCTATGATTTGCTTCTGGTAAATTTAACATTTGTTCATCATCGCATGCATAAAAGGCAAGAAGCGAAATGCATAATATCTTATATATATTTAAATTTCTCATAATTAGTTATTTATATTCGGATTAGTCTGTAATTCTTGTATAGGAATAGGGAAATAGTTATGATTTTCCGCATTGTAGTTAGTAGCACTTAACGCAAAATCGGGTCTAATTCTACCAGGTATGTATAATGGAGCAGTATCAAATGAAAGGTCAGTGTTTTCCAGTCTCCAAACTTCGTCTGCTCTTAACTCTGTAAATACTTCTTTTACAATACCCCATCTTACTAAATCTTTCCATCTATGACCTTCAAAACACAATTCTACTGCGCGTTCTACGCGTTGTAGGTGAGTTAATACTGTTTGTGCATTGGCTTGTACCATTGGGTGTGCTCCATGTACTTGCTTACTAACATGTAATTGTGGGAATTTACCGCCATTATCGTCCATGTATTTTTGAAGTGTTATTACTCCAGCTCTAGCTCTAACCATATCTATATACTCTATGGCTGTTGCATAATCATCACTTGCTCCAAGTACAGCTTCTGCATACATTAATAAAACGTCTGCATATCTAATATGTCTAAAATTAATACCAGATCTGCGGTTAGCAGGTTCTGATGGTAAATGATACCAATTAGAGTGTTTTTTTACATAAGCACTTTGTCCAAATCCAAAACCTTTTACATCAGCAAAATCCAAACCATAATATTTTCCTTCCATAAATCTAACTGCAATCGTAGCATTCATTCTTGTAGATTCTATGTTCCCATTATTGATAGAATTATTTGGGTCCACTTCATCATAAACCAACATTTCTTGTAAGTTATAAGAAGCTAATAAAGTATTAAAACCTCCATATTGTATTGATCCAACTTCTGATGCAATTGAAGAAGATTCAGCACTAGTTTGCCAAGGAGTATCATCAACAGCACCTCCATTTACACCAGGAGCTAAGTCGAAAGAATAATTTACTTCAAAAATAGATTCTGAATTAAATTCATTTTCATGCTGAAAGTTGTCTGAAATATCTTTGGTTAAACTATATACTTTAGAATCTATAACTTGTTTAAATAAACCAGCAGCTGTTGGCCACTCTTTATTGTATAAATGTACCTTTCCTAACAGTGATGTTGCAGCACCCCAAGTTGCTCTTCCCATATCGTTACTTTCCCATGATTGTGGTAAATTATTCATTGCAAATTCTAAATCTGGAAGTATTATTGCGGCATTAATTTCTGCAATAGTAGAAAAAGGTTTAGAAAGTTCTTCTTTAGTTTCTGCTACTTTATCGTGAATTACACCTCCACCATAAGTATGTGCTAATTGAAAGTAAAAGAAGGCTCTTAAAAATTTTGCTTGCGCTTCAATTTCTGCTTTTGAGTTACCTGTAAAAAGACTAGCATCTGCATCTTGTATATTTTGAATAACTTGATTTGCTCTAAAGATACCTACATAAAGTTCGTTCCATTTATCCGTTACATGATAAATACCATCGTTATAGGTTAAGTTTCTAAAAAGATTTGGTCTGTACCAAGATTCTGTACCACCAATATCTCCCATAACCATTTCGTATATTAGTTCTCCTCCACTAATGCTTTGAAACTGTAATGCACCATAAACAGTGGTTAATGCACTGTTGTATTGTCTTTCAGATTTCCAGAAAGTATCTGTAGTAATTGCATTTGGATTAACTTCTGTTAAAAAACTATCTTCATCACATGCTACGAAGAATAACGAGCATACAAGAGCAAATAGTAATGTATTATTTTTTATTAATTTCATGATTTTTATTTTTTAAAAGCTTAATTGAAGACCTAACATGAATTGACGAGTAACTGGGTAGTTCCCTCTATCTACACCTCTTGTAAAGATTCCATCTCCACCAACTTCTGGGTCATACCCTGAGTAATTTGTAAACGTAAATGGATTCGTTGAAGTTAAATACACTCTAGCTTTATCAATACCAATATCTTCTATACCAGGAATAGTGTATCCAAGTGTTAAAGTTCTAATTCTTAAATACGTTCCGTCTTCTAAGAAATAATTAGAAGCAGCTCTTACATTATTATGAAATGCACTTCGTCTAAAAGTTGGAACATCTGATGTTGGATTTTGTGGAGACCACATGTTATATAAATCTGTATGTCTTCCTTGAGTATAGGCGTACAATTTAGACCCATTATATACTTCTGCGCCATGAGAATAAAAAGCTTGTACAAAGAAATCGAAACCTTTATAATCTAAGTTTAACCCTAAACCGGCTTCAAACTCAGCTTGTCCAGAACCAGAGTAAACACGGTCATTATCGTTAACAGCACCATCGTTATTAGTATCTTTATACATCATATCTCCTAATTGAGGCGTACCTGTAGCTGATACGTCAAGCAAATTATAGGCATCTAATTGTTCTTGTGTTTTTATAACACCATCGTTTTGCAATAAAAAGAATGATCCTGCTTCATAGCCTTTCGCTAAAAAAGTAGTGTAATCTATATTTTCGCCTAAAGAGGCTGTAGGTCTACCATTGGCATAACCTCTATCTATACCGTTTAAATCCGTTACTTCATTTATATTTTTAGTAAAAGTACCTGAAATACTATATTTTAAGTCATCTCCAATTCGATCTTTGTAACTTAAAGAAAGTTCTAGTCCTTTATTAACCATGTCACCAGCGTTAATTTGCTTAACATCATAAACTCCTGAAGCTCGTGTATGGTAAGTACCAGAAGATGCAGGAAGGCGCTCTTGTAAAAGCATATCTTTTTTGTCATTTTGATATACATCTGCAGTAATGTTTAGTTTATTCCTAAACATAGATAAATCTACACCAATATTTTTAGAAATAGTAGTTTCCCATTTAATATTAGGATCTACATAACGACGCTGAATAGAACCAAAATTTAATTCTTCATTAGGACCAAACGGATAATTTATACCAGATTCAATAATTGCTGTAAACTGATAAGGTGCAATACCTTGGTTACCAACTTCTGCCCAACTTCCTCTTAATTTAAGATTGCTAATTGCATCTACGTTAAACCAATTTTCTTCACTAACATTCCAACCAGCAGAAAATCCGAAGAAATTACCATATCTATTATTTTCCGAAAATTTTGAAGACGCATCTCGTCTATAACTAGCAGATAATAAATATTTTTCATCATAATTGTATTGAGCTCTTACTAATTTTCCAGCCAAAGTACTTGTTTGGTTGTTACTAGTAGGCTTTATTCCTTCTGCACCAGAACCTAAAGTTTGAAGGCTGTTACTAGCATCTTTACTATATATGACACCAACTCCCAAATTTCTCTGTTTAAATCTTTCGTAAGAAATTACACCTAATAAATTAAGATTGTGTTTTCCGAAGTTTGTAGAATAATTAAGAATGTTTTCAATAGATTCTCTTTTAGAAAATATATAATCCTCATTTAGCAAGGCTTGTTCAGTTGAAGCAGTTGCATTAAGTGTTCCATCTCTAGCGTATGCTAAATATTGAGGACGGAAGAATTTTCTATAATAGTTATATTCATTTGAACCTAAATTTAGTTTGTACTTTAAACCTTTTGCAATTTCATACTCTAAATTAAGTGCAATATTGCTAGACTTTGTTTCTCTTTCGTCTATATTTTCTAATTGACGAGATAGGTAACCGTAAAATATTTCATTCTCCACATCTAGTGTAACACTATTTTCGCCAATGGATGGAATATCACTTAAAGGTCTGCTCCAAGGAGATTGACCAATACTATATTCGTAAAGAGCATAAGGTTCTTGTGTTCTATTTTCAATAGTATAACCAAGAGTTGCAAAGGCTTTAAATTTACCCTTGGTAAATTGCCCAGTTAATCTATTAGCTAACCTATTAAAACCAGAATTAATTAGAACACCATCTTGTTTAAAGTAATTGGTATTAAAGTTTAAGGTTAAGTTCTCTACACCACCAGAAATATTTAAACTAACATTTTGAATAACAGCATTATCATTTTGAACGTCTTCTACAAAATTCGTATCAAAATCTAAAGCATTTGCGTTAATAAAAAAAGTTTGTGGTTGAGATCCTAACTGTTCTGTAGCTATCTCTAAACTATACAGTTGTTGAGCTGTATTCATTAAAGGGGTTCCAGAAGTAATGCTTTGGATACCTGTATAGGTTGAGAGGTCAATTTTCATTTTACCTGCTTTTCCTTTTTTTGTAGTAATTAAAATAACTCCGTTAGAAGCTCTTGTACCATAAATTGAAGCAGCAGCTCCATCTTTTAAAATATCTAAAGATTCAATTTGATCTGGAGAAATGTTTGGGTTCCCTTCATAAGGAATACCATCTACAACATATAATGGTCCAGCTGCACCAGAGGAAACAGATCCTAAACCTCTAATTTGTACGTTTGCAGCTTCTCCTGGTCTACCACTTGATGCTTGTATGTTTACACCTGCTACCTTACCTTGTATTGCTGCACCTAAATCGGCTACTGGAGATCTACTAATTTCTTCAGCCCCAACGTTAACAACAGCTCCTGTAACTTCTTTCTTCTTTTGTGTACCGTAACCAACAACAACAATTTCATCTAACAAAGAAGCGTCAGAAAGTAATGTTACATTAATAGTGGTTTTACCAGTTTTAATTATTACTTCTTTTGTTTTGTACCCTAAATAACTAAAAACTAAAATGTCTCCCAACTTAGCTTTTAATTCATAAGTTCCATCCATTTCAGTACTTTGTCCATTGCTAGACCCTTTTACAATTACACTAGCTCCAGGTAAAGAATCTCCATCTGCACTTACTGTTCCTTTTATAGTAACATTTTGTGCTTGGATAAAACCAAAACTAAGCAGAAGTAATGCTGTTAATAGCATTTTTCTGTAATTGCATTTTTGCAAATTTAATTTCATTTTTTTATCGATTTTTGAATTATCATACCCAAATATTGTGTTTTTCTTACAAAACACCAATTTAAGGTACTTGACAAAAACTGAACAGGTTAAATTTTTAATTTTTTGTTAAAATTAACAGTTCCTTAAGAGTCTTTTTTTTATTTTTTGTTAAAATTATTTTAAGGACTTGTTTTTCTTATTTTTTGTTTAGATTAAGTAATAATTATATTTTTAAAAACAGGTCTTTGTGTTGTTATTTGTCTGTTTTGTAGTGATTTATGTTTTTTTTAATCCTTTTTTATAAAGATGTTTTTTTTGATAAAATAAGTGTGTTCAATTATGAACTTGACATGTCAAGTTGTAATTTTCTAATGGAACAGCTATTAAAAGGAGATTTATTTTTAGTCACTGTTTTGTCAGAAACGATACTTAAAAAAGTTAAATAAGAATAGAATAAAGGTAATTTAGTTGTTTGATTTGGGTACTTTTTTATCTTTTTACCTTAAAAACAAATTTAAAAGTTGAATTATAAATATCATTTTTTTATGATTTTAAGTTATAGTAAGATAAAATTCTGTTCTTATTTTAATTTAAAATAGGTCTAAATATAATTTTATTTATAATAGATAAAGTTTCAATTTATTTTTAAGTTTAATGGCAATTTAAAAACTACGTTATTTAATTTTTTATAGTATAACGTTCTCTTTTATTAAAATAAAAAAGGTGTAAAGCATAGAGAATCTTTTATGTTATAAAATTTTATCATTTTTTATATTAAAAAGATCAGGTTATAATAATTGTTAAAAGTGTGTCTCTAAATACGTTTTACTTTAAAAAGGATAAAAAAATCTATAAAGAGTTTTTTTTTTGAGTAAAAGAAACTTTTTTTTTAGAATTGTTTAGTTTATGTCAAGACGATAAGTTACCAATAAAAAGAGTAATACTGTAATTTTAGAGCTTATTAACTAAAATACATTTAACATGAAAAAAATTACTTTATTATTACTTTTTATGAGTTCGCTAGCATTTTCTCAAAGAGTAGAACCTACCTTTAGTTGGGCAAACAAAGCAGATTATCAAGTTAACGGAGAAGAAGCAGTAACGTTTTCGCCTGGACAAGAAATTAATTTTTCTATAACGCATACGCTTGGGGCCACAAATGGCGTTGATGATACACAAAGTTTTGTCCTTTTTGGAGTTCAAGATGAAGCTGTAGCTAATTTAGATCATATAGATGGTGTATGGGCTAATAAAAGTATAGGTGATTCAGATCCTTCTTATTTTGTATACGCTATGACAGGTACTTATACAATTCCTGCAGATGCAACGTTAAGTTCTGCTAATGCAGATTTAACTTACAGAGTATTGTCTTATTTAGCATATACACCAGATGGAGGTACTGTTATTTATGGAGGTGATGGCGCAAGTGACACTCCATTAGTTTATATAAGGAGTGCCGCAGAAATAACAGCTTTGTCTACAACAGATTTTACAAAAGAAACAGCTTTAATAATGTATCCTAATCCTGTAAAAAACACAATATTTTTAAAAGGACAAAATTTGCCTGAAACATATAAAATTACAAATACTCTTGGAAAAATTGTTAAACAAGGAAATTTTGAAGGAAGTATTGATGCTTCAGCTTTAAGTACAGGAATGTACTTTTTAGTTTATGATAATAAAACTTACACAAAGTTCTTGAAAAATAAGAGCTCTTAAAATTAATCTTTTTAATCAATTGGATTTAAGATTAAATTCAATTGATTTTTATTTACAATAAATTTATGAAAAATAGAACACTACTTACTTTAATTTCTTTTTTCTTCCTTTTTTCTTGTTCTAAAAAAGAAGTAAAGAAAGATTTTATAGAAGATTTAATTTCAAAAATGACACTTCAAGAAAAAGCAGGTCAATTAAATTTAATTCCAACAACAGGTTTTAATAAAACTGATTCAGTTCACCTTTGGATTAAAAAAGGATTGGTTGGTCATGTACAAAAATCGATAGGAGTTAAAAATAATTATGAACTGCAAAAAATTGCAGTAGAAAACTCAAGATTGGGTATTCCGTTGCTGTTTCAAGAAGATATAATTCATGGTTATAAAACCATAGCACCAGTTCCTTTAGCAGAAGCATCTAGTTGGGATTTGGCAGCAATTAGAAAATCGGCAGCGATTGCAGCAAGAGAAGCATCATCCGCAGGAATCCATTTAACATTTGCGCCAATGGTAGATATTGCAAGAGATCCTAGATGGGGAAGAATTTTAGAAGGAGCAGGAGAAGATGTTTATTTAGGAAGTTTAATTGCTGCAGCTAGAGTAAAAGGATTTCAAGAATCTAATAAAGAAAATAGCAATATTCTAGCAACCGTAAAACATTTTGTTGGTTATGGAGCTTCTTTAGCTGGTAGAGATTATAATATTTTAGATTTTTCAGAAAGAGAGTTAAGAGAGACCCATTTACCTCCTTTTAAAGCAGCAATTGATGCTGGTGTATCTAGTGTAATGACCGCATATTCTGCTTATGATGGAGTGCCTTTAGTAGCAAATAATTTTTTATTGAAAGATGTTTTAAGAGATGAACTAAAATTTAAAGGTTTAGTAATGACAGATTGGGAAACGGTTGGTAATTTAGTGAAAACAGGAATTGCGAAAAATGATACCATTGCTACAAAAATGTCTTTATTAGCAGGGAATGATATCGATATGTCTACTAAAAAATATGTGAATTTACTTCCAGAAATGGTGAGAAAAGGAATTATTTCTGAAGCTGTTTTAGATAATTCGGTAAGAAACGTATTGTTGTTAAAACAAAAAGCGGGTCTTTTTAAAGATCCTTATGCGTATTTTAATGAAGAACGAGAAGCTAAAGAGCTTTTATCCGAAGAAAACATACAAGCAACAAAAGAGATGGCTGTAAAAAGTATGGTGCTTTTAAAAAATAAGAATAACGTTTTACCACTTTTAAAGAAGAAACAAAGAATTGCAATTATTGGTCCTTTTGCAAAAGCACAAAAAGATTTATTAGGTTGGTGGTCTAGTCAAGGTAACCCAAATGATGTTGTTTCTATTTTTGCTGGAATTAAAAAGAGAGTTCCACAAACCTCAACTATTTCTTATGCTCAAGGTTGTATTGTAGAAGATTTTGAAATAAAAGGAGTAGAAATGATTGCTGACGCTGTAAGAGCTGCTAATAATGCGGATGTTATAGTATTAGCCTTAGGAGAAAAAGAATGGATGAGTGGAGAAGGAGGAGGTACAGCATCTTTGCTTTTACCAGGAGCGCAACAACAATTATTAGATGCAGTTGCAAAAACAGGAAAACCAATTATTACCTTAATTGTTTCTGGAAGACCTTATGTTTTAACAGATGTTGTAAAAAAATCTACCGCTGTTTTACAAGTTTGGATGCCAGGAACTACAGGTGGTACAGCAGTTGCTGAAATTTTGTTTGGAGATTATAATCCTTCAGGGAAATTAACGGTTACTTTTCCTTTTCATCAGGGGCAAGTTCCTATTTATTATAATTATAAGAAAACCAGTCATTCTTTTAATGCAGGACCTAAGAATAATAGATATACAACAACTCATAGAGATATTACTTCTGATCCATTATTCCCTTTTGGTTTTGGATTAAGTTACAATAGTTATTCTTACAAAAATTTAAAGCTTGATAAAACTACAATGAATAAAAATGATAGTATAAAAGTTTCTGTTGATGTTACTAATAAAGGAAAATACAACGGAAGAGAAATTGTACAATTATATATTCATGATAAAGTTTGTTCGGTAACAAGACCAGTAAAAGAATTAAAAGACTTCTTAAGTTTAGAACTTAAACCAAATGAAACGAAAACGGCTACTTTTTATATTACCTCAGATAAATTAAGGTTTATAGGTCTTGATTATAAAACAACAATTGAAGAAGGAGCGTTTGAAGTTTTTGTTGGTAAGAATTCTTCTGATACTTCTAAACTAGACTTTTGGTTAGAATAAAGGTTTAAATTATGTAAAGGTAAAAAGTCTCAACTTATAGAATAAGTTGAGACTTTTAAATTTAGCATCCTTAATACATTAAAACCCAGTTCCTAGCGCTTCCATACTTGCAGCTTGCTTGTATAAGAACATCTTCTTTATCACCACCATTATCTTCCATGTCAGCAATACTAGTTTGTAATTATAGAGACATTCCTATTAAGAAGAATAATCCCCGAAAAAGTAATTTGTTTTTAATTTTGTTGTTTTAGTTAATAATTGAGTTATTTTTTTTCATAGCAATTATTAAACAGAATTGTATCTATTTATTTTTTTATAAATTTTCCTGTTTTGTTATTGTTTTTTAAGTAGTAGATTCCAGGAGCAAGATTATTAATATCAATTCTACCAGAATTGTCTGATTTTAATTTTAAAACTTCTCTTCCTTGAATATCAATTATTTTAAAAAAAGTATTACTTAAATCAGGATTCACAAATAAATGGGTGTTTGCAGGGTTTGGATATAAAAGGAAGCCATTTTTGTTAATATCAATAACATTTAAAGAGCCTTCTACAATATTTATATTAAGTGCTTGCAGGGTTATATGTTTGTCTCCATCACTTGAGTAAAAAGTTATCCATAACCAATAGAAATCTCCACTTGGTAAATCTGCAGTTGGTATTGCGTTTTCTAAAGAAATAGTTGCTGTAGAGGTTCCTGATTCAGTATCTAATGCAGAAGCATCTACTACTAAATAATCATTTTGAGGAACCCAACCAGCATTTAGGTGTCTTAACCAATATTTAATTCCACCATATTCTTTAGCAATAACTTTATGGCCAGAGCCTGCATGGTAATTTGTGGTTATCACTAAATCACCTCCAGTACTAAATGCAGTTGTTGTGTATTTGGATGCATCATCAAAAGTTAAAGAAGCAGTTACGCTTTCTGTAACTGTAATTATTGATGTATCGGTTTTGGCTCCATCTGTTGTAGTTGCTGTTATTGTAACAGTACCACTTGCAACACCGGTAACCTGTCCGTTTGAATTAACAGTTGCAATAACATCGTTAGAACTAGACCAAGTTATTGTTAAATCGTCTGCATTTGCTGGAGTAATTTCTGATGTAAGTGTTATTTTTTGTCCACCAACTATATCCGCAGTTTCTGGAGTTATTGTTATAGATGCAATATTAATTCCATACCAAGCAACTACATTTATAGTAGCAGAACCAGAAATGGTATTTGCAGGAATAGAAGTTGCCGTAATTGTAACTGTACCTTCCAGTACTCCTGTTACATTACCTTCATTATCTACAGTTGCAATTGTTTCATCACTAGAAGACCAAGTAACATCTTGACTTGCATTTACTGGTAAGAAAGCTAATGATAAACCTTCATCTTCACCAACTCTTACTTCTAATGGGTTAGGTGTTATTGTAATATCTGTTGGATCTACAGTATTAGTATCTATTATTTTATTAACGCCTTCATCAAGAATGGTTAACATTTCACCATCTCTCCATCTTACTTCTACTTTAACAATATGATTTTCTTGTCCTAAGCCAAAATGCGCAATGTTTAATAAACTTTGCGAATGTGCTTCACCAGCAGAACCAACTCTTCTTTTAAATGTTTTATTATCTGTAGTTACCGTAATTTCTGCACCTAATGGATCTACATTAGAATTTGGAGCATAACCAACATTTACAGTTACATAATTGTTGCTATTAGACATATTATTTTTATACATATGCCAAAGACCATATTCATCATCACCATTTAGAATGTCTAACTTTCCATCTTGATTATAATCAAAAGCTTGCCCCATATCTCCATGACTAGAAGCACCTCTGTTATTTGCAGTATGAGAAGTTGTAATTTCAAATTTACCTTGTCCTGTATTTAGTAACATGTAATCTGAAACTCTATTTGTTAAATACCCAAACCGATACACATATAAGTCTTCAAAACTATCATTATTAAAATCTCCTTTAGTTACACCCCAATGATTTCCTCCCTTAGGGATATTCCAAGCATCAGAAACATTGGTATAAGTCTGATTGTTATTCATTAATAGTACATCTTGGTAGTTTCTGTTGTTTGGTATCCAACCAGTTGGTGTAAATTCTGTTACATCATCAATTCTAGCATGAATAGACCAAAATATATCTGCATTACGAACAAATTCCATTTTCCAAACACCATTTCCTGTATGACCAATGTAGAAACCGTTTTCCGTTCTTGCAGTTGGCCAACCATCTGCAGCAGCTTGTGTTATTTCTAAAGTAGTTGTTTTATCCGCTATGGTGTTTTCTTGCTTTGCGCTTCCTAGAAACACAGGATAACCGTCCGCATAAGCATTTCTCGTTACAAATTCGAAACCAGAAAGTGTAATTGAGTTGTCTGCTTTCAATTCAAAAGGTAAAGTTCCTTGGCTACCAGATACTCTCATATCTAACCTTTTTATTTGTGGTAAAAAGTCGGTAGCATTATTATCTGCAATTCCAAAATAGCCTTGCCCTTTCGCTAAATATAAATCTAAATCTCCATCATTATCTATGTCAATATCTGTCATAGATGTAATAGAATAACTACCAACTAAATCGGCTGGGAACCATGCTGTAGAAACATCCGTAAATGTGAAATCTCCATTTCCTTTCCAAATTGATAGTGGAGAGAAAATTACAATATCATCTATATGATCATTATCTAAATCTGTCAATAAAATTCTTTCTCCATTTGCATCTTCAACACCTGCAACATTTATAGTTTCAAAAGTTCCATCGCCTTTGTTTCTATAGAAAATGTGTTGTTCCCCATTATCCCCATTTATTCCTTCAGCATTTATAAGTACTAAATCTAAGTCTCCATCAGAATCTAAATCTGCCCATCTAGGAGAACGACCTCTTGCTCCTTTTGTAATTCCTACAGCTGCATCACTTCTTTCTAAAGTACCATTATTGTTTTTGTAGAACACAGGAGGGGTAGGAGCGGATCCATTTCCACCACCTAAGGTGATCAGTAAATCTAAGTCTCCATCATTATCGTAGTCTGCAGCTGCAGAACCATGTAAATCCATTAATGTCCAAAGAGATAAATCTGTAGCGTTTTTTGTAAATGTTCCGTCACCATCATTCCAATACAATTTACTTGGTGAATCATTATGGTTATTTAAGATTAAATCATAATCACCATCATTATCCATATCTGCAATTGTTGGACCTGCGTATTTTAAACTTGGTTCATCTATAATTCCTGCAGCAGCAGTTTCATCTGAATATTCAGGAATTACTACATTAGAAACATCTGTTAAACTAAAACTATCTATTATTAAATCACTTCCTGTAGCTGCTAACTTTAATTCTGTTGCACCTGTTACAGAAAATTTTACAATACTATTTAAAGAAAAAGTGCCAGATCCTGAAACATCTATATTATCAGCAATAATTTTACCATCTGCATATAAAGAGAAATTTGCATAACTAGTAGCTGAGGTTAATTGAACGTCTAATCTTTTATATAAGCTACCAGAAACTATATAATTTGTTGTGATAGGAGTTAATGTTTGCAAAGTTGCAGGAACTGTTAAAATATCTGCAACAACAGGAGTTACTGTTGATGTTGGAGTCATTGCTATTTCATCTACAAAATAAACATCGTCAGCACCAACTGTACCTTCGTTAAAATGAATTCTTATATTAGATATCCATCCTCCAGCATTATTTATTACTGCGTCTGTATCATTACCAGAGAAATCAAACTCTACTTCTGTCCAAGTATTTAATGTTGTTGAAAAACTTTTAGTAATTTCAAAATGATTTACATTTCCATTTCCTAAATGTAAAGTGATATCAAAATCTGTTTGATTTTGAGAATATACCATGAATTTAAAAAACTTATTTGCAGATAAAGCAAACCCTGTTTTTGTGGTATTTCCATTAAAAGCAAGCTGTAATGAGTTGTTTTTATTTGAACTAGCAGTTTCTGTATACTTAACAGAGTTCATTGTTGTATTAATGCCAGTGTTTTTAGGATTAACGACTAAAGAAATTAAAGGTACGTTTGGGTCTGTAAGCCATTCTGCTGTAGCGTCACAATCTGGTTTAGGATTATTAATATCATCAGTTTCAAAATCTGAAATTGATGTTTGTGCGATTAGACTTGATGTAAATGCAACAATAATTATAAGTAGTAATTTTTTCATAAAAAGTATTTTGATGCGGTAAAATACTTTTTTATTGAAATATCTTTACGGTTGTGAACTTGACAATAACTTAGTGTACTTTAAATCAGATTAATAATAAACTTGACAAAAACTTGACAAGCATACTGAACATTATGTGTTGTACTTAGTTTTATTTCATTTTTCAACAAAAATTAAAAAGTCAGTAATAACTTATTGTTTTTTTAAAACAATAAGTTACCTTTAGCTTGATAAAAGTAATTTTTGACTAAACCTTTTTTACATTTTATATTGATTTTATGAATTTTAAGCCACTTTTTTTTCTTTTAATAAGTATTGTTTTTCTAATTCAATCTATTGATTTTTATGCGCAAGAAAAATCAAATAAAGCTGAAGAAATATATAATAAAGCATTTAGTTTAAAGAATTCTAATCCAGATAGTTCTGTTGTTTTGTTCGAGAAAAGTTACTCGCTTTATTTACAATCTAAAGATACCTTAAATGCTATACAAGCATTATTTCAAGAAGGTTTTGTTTTTGAAACGAGTGCTAAATATGCCAAGTCATATGATGTACTTTGGAAAGCATTATTGTTAATGGATAATATTGAAAATAATGGAGTAAAATCTGTTATTTATCATCGGTTAGGAAGGGTTTATAGTTATTATAAAAGAGAAGATAAAGCAATTGAGTTTTTAACAAAGGCATTAGGGTTACAGAAAAAAATGTTAGATTCTCGTGGTCTTAAAAACAAAGCAAGGTTAGTTTCATATTATTATTCTATTGCAGCTACCTACAGAGAGTTGAATAAGCCAGATTTAGCAAAAAAATATTTAGACTCAAGTTATCTCTATTATAGAGCAAAAGAATCTTTGACACCAAAATCTTATTTAGATTTTGAAAAAGCAATTCTGCTTACTAAAGAGCACAAAGAAAAAGAAGCTCTTAAGATAATGGAAGACATCTACCCTTGGTTTAATACGAATACACCATCTTATATGGTGCTTGTTTATAAGTATTGGGGAGATGCTTATAAGGGTTTAGGTGACGTTGATAAAAGCGAAAAATACTATTTAAAAGCATTAAAGGTTTCAGAAGAATATAAAAGTCATATAGATTTTACACCTTTAGTATATGAGAAATTATCCGACGTATATTTATTAAAAAATAATTATCAAAAAGCTTTTAAAAACTTAAAAAAAGCTAAAGAGCTAGATCGTATTTTTTTTGATAGTAGAAGTAAGGAAAATCAGTCTTTATTAGAAATAAAAGATGATTACAGGTTAGAGAAAGAAAGACAAGAAAAAATAATTAAAGAACAGTATCTTAAGCAGTTAGAGCAAGAGGATCAAATCATTAAGCTGCAAAGAATTATTCTTATCGGTTCTTTAATATTCTTACTTGTATTAGGTTTCTTCTTTTTTAAACATTTAAGAGCAAAACATCATGCAGAAAAAGAATTAATAAGAAAAACAAAAGAATTAGAAATAGAAAAAACAAAAGAACTTCTCGCCTTAAAAAATAAAGAACTAGCTACTTCTGCATTACAATTGATAGAGAAAGATGAGTTCTTAAAAGAATTGAAAACTAGAGTAAGGGAAGGTGGAGATAAAGTAAAGATTCATGAAATAAATAAAGTTTTAAGGTCTGTCTCTGTCAATAATAATAAAAATTGGGATGATTTTAAGATGCGTTTTATAGATGTAAATAAAGAATTCTATGATATTATTTTTGCTAAATTCCCTAAATTAAGTCAAGGAGATCAAAAAATTTGCGCTTTAATTAAATTAAACTTCTCTAGTAAAGATATGGCAAGATTACTAGGTATTTCTGTAGAATCAGTGCATACAGTAAGACATAGAATACGTAAAAAAATGAACTTAGAAAGAAATGTTAATTTAGAAGAATACATTAATTCTCTATAGAATATAGGCTTTTACCAAACTGAACAACTTGACAATTACATTTAGTAAAGTTTTTGTCAAGTCTCTTTTCATTTATTTCCAAACTGTTTCATATACTTTTAACCTAAGAATAATTTTCTTGGGTTGAATTCGTATTTGTAAAAATCAAATTCATTTTAAAGAAGATTATTCTCTTAACAAAAGATAATAATTTAAAATTCAATAAGATGAAAGCAACACAATATGAAGGTAATAAAACCTTTAGTGTTATAGACAAGGAAATCGCAGCTCCAGAACAAGGTGAAGTAAGAATTAAAGTAGCTTATGTTGGTGTTTGTGGTACAGATGTACATATCTATCATGGAATGATGGATAAACGTGTAAATACACCAGAAACTATTGGACATGAAATGTCTGGAGTTATAGATGCAGTGGGAGAAGGTGTAAGTGGTTTTTCAGTTGGAGAAAAAGTAGTTGTTCGTCCGTTAGATGACAGAAAAGTAAAAGCATCAGACAAAGGTTTTAATCACATCTGTGAGGAATTAAAATTTATTGGAATTGATAGCCCAGGAGCAATGCAACAATATTGGAATGTTCCTGCATTTACACTTCACAAGTTAAAAGATACTACCGATTTAAAATTAGCAGCATTAATAGAACCTTTATCGGTAGCTACTCATGATGTTCGCTTAAGCGGATTAGTAAAAGGAGAAACTGCAGTTGTTTTAGGTGGTGGTCCAATAGGATTATTAGTAGCTATGGTTGCCAAAGAAGTTGGAGCAAACGTAATTATTTCTGAAGTAAACCCAAAACGTATTGCCAAAGCAAAAGAATTAGGTTTTGATGCTGTAAGTCCAATAGATATTGATTTAGTGGAATATGTAAGAGAAAAAACTGACGGACGTTTAGCAGATGTTGTTTTTGAAGTTGCAGGAGTTCAACCCGCATTAGATGTAATGACTGAAGTTGCAGGTATTAGAGGTAGAATTTTGATGGTTGCAATTCATGGTGAGAAAAAACCGATTGATTTATTTAAATTTTTCTGGAAAGAATTAAAATTAATTGGAGCAAGAGTTTATGAAAAAGAAGATTATGAAAAATCGATCCAATTAATCACTGCAAATGAGTTGCCTTTCATCGATATGATTACTGATGTGCAGCCTTTAAGTAACATTCAACAAGTTTTTGAAAACATAGACAATAATCCTGACGGAATGAAAGTACTAATGGATTGTAGTTTATAACCTTAAGAAATAATAAAAACAAAAGAAAACATATAATGAAAGAATTATTTAATTTATCAGGTAAAGTCGCTCTTGTAACGGGAGGAACTCACGGAATTGGAATGGCTTGTGGGAAAGCTTTGGCTAAAGCAGGTGCTAAACTGTGTGTTAACGATATTGATGATGAAAAACTAGAATCTTGTAAAGCAGAATACGCTAAAGAAGGTATTGATGTTTTTACAATTAACTTCAATGTTTGTAGTGAAGAAGGTGTAGATAAAGGAATTAGTCAAATTGAAGCAGAAGTAGGTCCTATAGATATTCTTGTTAATAATGCAGGGATTATCAAGCGTATTCCAATTTTAGATATGCCAATTTCTGATTTTGAGCAAGTACTTAATGTAGATTTAGTTGCGCCTTTAATTATGGCGAAGCGTGTTGCTCCAGGAATGATTGAGCGTAGAGAAGGTAAAATTATAAACATGTGTTCTATGATGAGCGTTTATGGTCGTCAAAATGTATCAGCATATGCAGCAGCAAAAGGTGGTTTAAAATTATTGACTGCTAATATGTGTTGTGAATGGGCAAAATATGGCGTTCAAATAAACGGAATTGGGCCTGGTTATATAGCAACTGCTCAAACTGAACCGATTCGTATTGACGGTCACCCATTTAACGATTTGGTAATGACACGTACACCTGCAAACAGATGGGGAGAACCAGAAGATGTAGGTAATGCTTCATTATTCTTAGCTTCTAAAGCAGCAGATTTTGTTAATGGACAAGTTTTATATGTTGATGGAGGAATCCTTGCAAACTTTGGTTATGTAAAAGGAGAGAATGAAATTTAATATTTAATAAAACGGGTTTTTATAAATGCTGTAAAAACCCGTTTATTTTTTATTCCATAAAACAATGTAATGAGTACAAAAATAGCAAAGATAGAAACCAAATTATTTAAAGTTCCTTTAGCAGAAGTACTTTCTGATGCTAAACATGGAGACCATTTTCATTTTGAATTAGTAACCGTTACAGTTACTTTAGAAGATGGTAGTGAAGGAACTGGTTATACATATACTGGAGGTAAAGGTGGTCGTGCTATAAAAGCAATGGTAGAATACGATTTTACAGAAGCGCTAATTGGTAAAGATGGTGATGATATTGAAAGTATTTACGATTTTTTAGAATGGCACATTCATTATGTAGGTCGTGGCGGAATTGCTTCTTTCGCAATTTCTGCAATAGATATTGCTTTGTGGGATATCCGTTGTAAAAAACTTAATCAACCTTTATGGAAAGTTGCAGGTGGAACAAATAATACTTGTAAAGCATATTGTGGTGGAATTGATTTAATGTTTCCATTAGAGAAATTACTAGGAAACATGAAAACTTATTTAGCAAATGGTTTTAATGCAGTAAAAATTAAAATTGGTAGAGAAAATTTACAAGAAGATTTAGATCGTATAAAAGCAGTAAGAGAATTTATTGGTCCAGATGTTACTTTTATGGTAGATGCTAATTATTCTATGAGTGTAGAAAAAGCAATTAAAGCAATTGAAGGTTTTAAAAAATATAATATTACTTGGTTTGAGGAGCCTACAATTCCTGATAACTACAAAGGATATGCAGAGATCGTTAATGCAACAGGTTTTCCTTTAGCAATGGGAGAAAACTTACATACTATTCATGAATTTGAATATGCTATAGAGCAATCTAAACTAGCATTTGTACAACCAGACGCATCCAATTGTGGAGGTGTTACAGGTTGGTTAGCTGCAGCAAAATTAGCAGACAAAAATAACATACCTGCTTGTTCTCATGGAATGCAAGAATTGCACGTAAGTTTAGTTTCTTCTCAGTCCAATGCAGGTTGGTTAGAAGTACATAGTTTTCCTATTGATGAATATACAATGATACCTTTAGTGGTAGAAAATTATAGAGCTGTAGCACCTAATACACCAGGGGTTGGAGTAGAATTTAATTGGGACAAACTAGCTCCTTATAAGCAAAATTAATAGCATTAAATAAAATATATTAATGAGTACTGCAGTATCAATATTTGGAACTTTTAAAGAGCAAGAGGTAAATCTATTTTGTTTAAAAAACGCTAATGGGGTTGAAGTTAAAATAACCAATTACGGAGCTACAATTACTTCTATAATTACACCAGATAAGTCTGGTAAGCTAGAAGATATTGTTTGTGGTTTTAACAACTTTGAGAGTTATTTTTTAGAGGAATATAAAACAAACGCTCCATATTTTGGAAGTACTGTTGGAAGATATTGTGCACAAATTAAAGATTCTAAATTTAATCTAAACGGATTAACTTATCAATTGGCGACTAATTGTGGTAACAATAATTTACATGGAGGTGTTGAAGGTTTTGATAAAAAAATATGGGATGCTAAAATTGTAGACAATAATAATGAAGCAAGTGTTGAGATGTTTTTAGTTAGTGCAAATCTTGAAGAAGGATTTCCAGGTAATGTAATTATTAAAGTGGTTTTTACTTTAACAAATGCAAATGAACTTTGTATAGAATATAATGCAGTTCCTGATGAAGATACTCCTTTAGCAATAACGAATCATACATATTTTAATTTATCAGGTTTTAATAAATCAATAGAAAATCATGAGGCTACAATTTTGGCAAACAAAAAGTTAGCAATGGATGAAACAGGTTCAGCTCTAGATAAAATTGTACATCTAGATAATGAAGTTGATGATTTAAGAAGCCCTAAAAAAATTAAGGAAATACATAAAAAAATGAATGATGGGTTTGCTCATTATTACATTTTTAATAAGAGTGATTTTCAATTAAAAAAAGTAGCTAAATTTTTATGTGAAGAAAGTGGTAGATCGTTAGAAATATCAACAACAGAACCTGGTGTACTATTTTATACAGGAACGTATACTTCAGGCAAATTAGAAAGAGAAAATGGTCAGAAATTTGGAAAATATAGCGGTTTTTGTTTTGAAACACAGAGATATCCAAATGGTCCAAATATTAAAAATTCACCAAAATCGATAACAAAAAAAGGAGAAGAATATAAAAGTGCAACTGTTTATAAGTTTAAATATTAAGAATAAAATTTAAATATGAGTATCGAAATAACAGACGAGCAGCAAGATTTCTTAGGAATTACTAATAAAGGTAAGTTAAGCGCAGCAAGTAAAAGAGCTTTAAAATGGCCAACAGATTTGGGTAAAGATTGGTTTTTTGATTATCAGATTGAAGATTTGAAAGGTGATTTAGCTTATGAAGAAGGAGTGGTAAGAAGAGATCCTAGTGCTATTATAAAGTTTGAAGGAAAATATTTTGTTTGGTACAGCAGAAGTATTGGGCCAACTCAAGGATTTGGAGGAAACATTGCTGAAGACAAAGTTTTTCCTTGGGATAGATGTGATATTTGGTACGCAACTTCTTATGATGGTATTACCTGGAAAGAAGAAGGTTTAGCTGTAGAAAGAGGTGAATCTGGAACTTATGATAATCGTTCTGTTTTTACACCAGAAGTTATGGAGCATGAAGGTATGTTTTATTTATCATATCAAACTATAACAGGAGATTATACAGTTCGTATAAAAAATGAAGTTGGTTTGGCTTGGTCAAATAAACCTTATGGTCCTTGGCAAAAAAGTGAGGAACCAATCTTAAAACCTGCTGATAATGGTGTTTGGAAAGGTGAAACTCAAAATAGATTTGCAGTAGAGAAAAAAGGAGATTTTGATAGTCATAAAGTACATGACCCTTGTATTATACCTTTTAAAGGTAAATTCTATTTGTATTACAAAGGAGAACAAATGGGTGAAGCTATCACATTTGGAGGAAGACAAATAAGACATGGAGTTGCTATTGCTGATAACCCAAAAGGACCTTATGTGAAATCGGAATACAATCCTATTTCAAATAGCGGACATGAAATTTGTGTTTGGAAATATAATGACGGAATTGCATCTTTAATTACTACAGATGGACCAGAAAAAAACACAGTTCAATGGTCTCCAGATGGCATTAATTTTGAAATTAAAAGTGTTATAAAAGGAGCTCCTCATGCAATAGGTTTAAACAGATCTGTAAATCAAGAAGTTCATCCTACTCATATTTTACGTTGGGGTTTAACACATAAATATATGAATGATGATTATCAATATATCCAAAGGTTTACAACTTGGGAAATGACACATCATACTGCAAAAGGAGAAAAAATAACATAGTAAAAAACGAATTAACTAAAACTAAAAATATGTCAACTAAAAAATTCTTTGTAATAAAAATTGCAGCAATTGTTGCTTTGGGTGGGTTTTTATTAGGTTTTGATGCTTCAGTAATTTCTGGAGTCGTAAAATTTATTGAACCAGAATTCAATTTAACAAAACTTCAATTAGGTTGGGCAGTAAGTTCAATTACTTTAACAGCAGCAGTTGGAATGCTAATTGCTGGCCCAATGAGTGATAAACATGGACGAAGAAGAATTTTAAAATTTGCAGCCATATTATTTACAATTTCTGCTGTGGGTTCTGCCTTAGCAGGGAATTTCTTTTGGTTAATTATTTTTAGAATGATTGGTGGTTTTGCTGTTGGTGCAGCATTAATTATAGCACCAATGTATATTGCTGAAGTTGCGCCTCCAGAAAAAAGAGGTCAATTAGTTTCTTTCAATCAACTAAACATTGTATTGGGTATTTCTATAGCATTTTTTACAAACTATTTAATTCTTAAATGGGGAAACTCTGATGCAGAATGGACTAAAACGTTAGGTTTTGATAAATGGAATTGGAGATGGATGTTAGGTTTAGAAGCTGTTCCTGCAATTTTTTATTACTTAGGGTTAAATTTGGTACCCAAAAGTCCAAGGTGGTTAATGACTCAAAATGAGAAAGAAGAGGCTTTAACAATCATGAAAAAGGTGGTTTCTGAAGAAGAAGCAGTTTTACAAATGAATGCAGTGGAACAAAATATTCATGAAGATAAGAATAAAGTAAAATCTAAGGTTAGTGATTTGTTTAAAAAATCAATGCGTAAAGTAATTATCATAGGAATAATTGTTGGTGTTTTTCAACAAATAGTTGGTATTAATGCTGTTTTGTTTTATGCCCCAATGATTTTTGAACAAACGGGTATTGGAACAAACGCTTCATTTATTCAGGCTGCTTTGGTAGGTGTAACCAACCTAGGTTTTACAATAGTAGCGATGCTAGTTATTGATAAATTTGGAAGAAAACCTTTGTTAATTATTGGAATGGCAGGGATCTCTATTTGTTTATTTTTATTAAGTTATGGATTTAATGATGCTACTTATACGCTTTCACAAGAAGCAATAGCAAATCTTCCAAAAGAAATTAATCATGACCAAATTGTGCAACTTCAAGATAAAGTATTTGAAAACGATCTTGACTTTAAAGCTGCAATAGTTTCAACTTTAGGTGAAGAAAGTGCAAGAATACATGAGTCTACCCTTGTTACAGCTTCTGCCAAAATGAATACGCTTTTAATTCTTATCGGAATTATAGGATTCGTTGGGGCATTTGCAATGTCTATAGGTCCAGTAATGTGGGTGCTATTTTCAGAGTTATTTCCAACTAAGATTAGAGGTATTGCTATTGCATTTGTTGGGTTTATAAATCTTGGTGTTGGCTTTTTAGTTCAATTGTTATTTCCTTGGGAATTAGCGTCGCTGGGTAATGCAGGTACATTTTTACTTTTCGGAATATTTGCAGTGATAGGTTTCGTCTTTATTTGGTTAAAAGTACCTGAAACTAAAGGAAAATCTTTGGAAGAATTAGAAGAAATGTTAGTTAAATAATTATGTATTTAGCTAAAGATTAATAAAATGAAAAATATATCAACTTTACTTATTTGTGTTATAATATTGCTTTCTTGTAAACAAGAAAAGCAACTATTTGTAGGCGTTAATCCAAATGCTTTAAAAGTAGATATAATTGTACCAGAACATGGTATGGCAGATCCTCATGCTTGGGTTAAAAATGATACCGTTTTTATAATTGCTGGTCATGATAAATCCTGGGATGCAAAAAGTGCTTTTCCAATGGATAGATGGGAAATTTGGTCATCCGCAGATTTAGTAAACTGGAATTTTCATAGAAATATCCTTCCAACACAAACATATATTGGCGATCAACCAAATTGTTGGGCAGGTGATATTTGTGAACGAGATGGAAAATATTATTGGTTTTTTTCAAATCGAAATATAGACACTGGTGTTATGGTATCAGATAAAATAGATGGAGAATACAAAGATTTATTAGGAAAACCTTTATTACCAAAAGGAATTGTACCAGTCAATCCATATGACCCAGAAATATATATAGAAAACGATGTCTACACTATTTGTTTTGGAGTGAACACCTATTACATGGCCACATTATCTAAAAATATGAAGTCTTTAGAAAGTAAACCAACTTCTATTTCTGTTATTGATGCAACAGGAAAAGAAATTTCTACAGATGATAAACCAACGTTATTTAAAAGAGGAGATTGGTATTATTTAGTTTATGGGAACAAATATGCAATGTCTAAAAAATTATATGGTCCATACAATTTTAAAGGAGCTTTCTTAGCAGGGGGTCATACAAGTTTTTTTCAATGGAAAGGCCAGCAATGGTATGTGTTACAAGAAAATCATGACATCAGTGCTTTTTATCGCGGAGCAAGTCTAAAACCTGTGTTCTTTAATGAAGATGGAACTGTAATTATCCCTAAGGATGATAGAATGTATCCCGGTCCTGGAAGAAACTGGAAGTTTGAAAACAGTACAATGGGTTGGAAATCATTACAAGGTACAACAGTAAATTTAAAAGAAAAAGGAATACTTACTGGTAATTTATCAGGCAAAAAAGCAATTATAGAAAGTGCGCCTTGGTTATATACAGATACGAGAGTTTGTAATAAAATTTCTTATACAATCAAAAATAATAGTGCTGCAACCGAAATGAAAGTAGCTATCTATTCTAGAAATGAAGATGCCAGTTTTTGGACTTCAGGTACAAAATCAATTGATTGGGAAAAACAAGAATGGATTACAATCCCAATAAAGTCAAATAGTACAGAATATGTAACATACATTATTAACCTTTTAGATTTTAAAGAAGTTAATGCTAGGTTAATGCAAATGGCAGTGCAACCTGCTTGTAATGCAGATAGTGGCACATGGGAAATTAAAAATATTTCTGTATTTTAAAAAATAAAAGAACTGCTCTAATAAAAACGATAAAAAATGAAGAAATTAACTAAAATAAAAACTTCAATGGATATTCTTCAAAAGAATAAATGGCAACTGATTATAGTAATTGGGTTGATTATAAACTTTAACTTCATGAGTTGTAATTCTTCTAAAAGTAATATTTCACAAAATGATTCTACAAATGAAGATGGTATGGTTTTATTTGACTTTGAGAATGAAACTCAAACTCAATTAGTAAAACCTCAAGATGCAACTTTCGAAATTATTTCATCAGGGAAAAGCAATCATTTACAGGTTAACAACGGAAACACCATAAGAGAAACAGGTGTGAAGTTAATGAGTCCTGAAGGCAAACCTTGGGATTTATCAAGTTACTATCAAGTAAAAGCGGATGTTTCTAATGTGGGTGATGAAAAAATGCAAGTAGAACTTTTTGTTGGTAATGATCCTGATGGGTTGTTAAGATGGTATTGTTCAGATTATATCGATTTAAAACCAGGAGAAAGTAAAACAATCACTGTTAATTTAGCTTGGACTCCTTGGATTTTTAAACCACAAATAAAGATTAATGGTTTACGTGGAGTTCCTGGACAGATTAAAGCAGATTTAACGAAAGTTACTGAGCTAACTTTCTGTTCTAGATACAATACAGAACCTAATAATTTTACAATTGATAATGTTAGAGCTGTTGGTAAATATGAAGAAAAAAGCCCTGATGGATTTTTACCTTTCATAGATAAATATGGACAATATAAACATCAAGATTGGAAAAATAAAATTCATTCTGATAAAGAAATTAAAGAATTTGCTAAGGCAGAATTAGCTTATTTAGAAAACGGTAAAGGGCCAAAAGATAGAGCCACTTTTGGAGGTTGGTTAAAAGGACCAAAATTAAAAGCAACAGGTTTTTTTAGAACAGAAAAAGTAGCAGATAAATGGTGGATGGTGGACCCAGAAGGATATTTATTTTGGACAGCAGGTTTAAACTGTGTCGCTTCAAACTCGGTTTTTACAGGTGTTTCTCAACGAGAAAATTATTTTGAATATTTACCAAAAAAAGACGATTCTTCTGCTCAGTTTTATCAAGAAGTAGATTATGCAACCCATGGTTTTTATAAAGATAAGAGACCATATAAAACGTTTAACTTTTATCAGAATAATTTATATAAAAAATATGGTGATGATTGGTTAAAAACATTTCAAGATGTTGCTCATAAAAGAATAAAAGATTGGGGGATGAATACCGTTGGTTTTATGTCTGATATAGGAGTAACAAAACAAAAAAGAACAGCATATGTTGGTTCTATTTGGATAAAAAATACACCAAAAATTGAAGGTTCAGAAGGTTTCTGGGGTAAGTTTCATGATGTTTTTGATCCTAATTTTAGAATAGCTGTTAGAAATTCTGTAGAATCTCAAAAAGAAGGTGCTAACGATCCTTGGTGTTTAGGGTATTTTGTTGATAACGAATTATCTTGGGGACAGTTAGGTTCATTAGCGGTAGGAACTTTAAAAAGTCCAGCAATTCAACCAGCAAAAATTGAATTTATCAACGATTTAAAAAATAAATACAAAAGCGTTTCTGCTTTAAATACTGTATGGAAATCTTCTTATAAATCATGGGACCAAATGTTATCATCAACAGAGACTCCAAATGAGAAATTTGCAAAATCAGATTTAGTTAATTTTTATAAGAGAATTGCAGAAACATATTTTAGAACTATTAATGAAGAGTTAAAATCGGTTGCTCCAAATCAAAACTATTTAGGTTGCCGATTTGCTTGGGCAAATAATGATGTTGTTTTAACAGCTGCGAGTCATTATTTAGATATTATGAGCTTTAATAAATACGAATATAGCATTGCAGATTTTTCGTTACCAAAAGGAGTTGATAAACCAGTTATGATTGGTGAGTTTCAGTTTGGTGCTTTAGATAGAGGAAGTCTACATGTAGGAATTAAAGCTGCAAAAGACCAAACAGAAAGAGGAGAAATGTTTAAAAGTTATATACAAGGAGCATTAAGAAACCCAAATATCGTTGGTGCTCATTGGTTTCAATATATAGATGAACCAAATACTGGACGTTTTGATGGAGAAAACTATAATGTAGGTTTTGTTGATATTACAGACAATCCTCATGAAGATTTTATAGAAAAAGTAAAAGAAACTACCTATTCTATGTATGAATATAGAAAGAATAACAATTTAGAAAACAAGAATTCTAATCAATCATTATCAAAAAAATAAAAACCATGAGATTAAAAAAACGATATATAAAAACAAATTTAATTATTTTATTGATAACTACGATAGTTATAGTTGCTTGCGGAAGTAGCTCAACAGAGCCCGAAGAACCACAAGAAATAAACGATACACCATCAGCAGTTGATGACACTTTAAGTGTTGATGAAAATAGTAGCTCTGGGACTTCAAATCAATTAAATGTAGCTTCAAATGATCATTTAGGAAATGATGGTGGAGGTACTGATAATTATAGTATAAAAACTGATCCAACTAATGGTACTATAACTGAAGTAAGTGATGGTGTTTTTGAATATATCCCTAATGCTGATTATTTTGGAGATGACAGTTTTGCATATAATATAACAGATGTTGATGGTGATGTAGATTCTGCATCGGTTGCAATAACTGTAACAAAATTTGCACCAAGTGCTAGTGCTTTTAGTAATATTGATCCAAGTCTTCCTTCATTTGTTTCTATTGAAGATACAACTCCAACAGATAAAAAATGGGTAAAGTTTGAATCGATGTCTGATGAATTTGATTCTTGGGATAGCAGTAAATGGTTTAAATCTACTTGGAATTATCCTGCTCCCGTTTACATGTCTCAGTCTATACAAAACTCAGGAGTTACAGACGGTAAATTGTGGTTAAAAGCAACTTTAAATGAAAGTAACCCTGATGGGAGATGGTTTCAAACAGCAAGAATTCATTCTATAGCTGAAACACAATATCCTATGTACACAGAAGCTAGAATAAAATCTTCTCACATTTCTGCCTACAATACATATTGGTTAAATAATGGTGATATTAATAACAGAGATGAAATTGATATTATCGAGAACAACTCAAAACCTTCTTGCAATGGTTGTCAACCTGAATTTCCAACAAGAATGAATTCGCAATATTTTCATGCTGATGCAAGTAAATCTCCAGTGGAAATTAGAGATGAAGACAATTTTATAAACACCAATTTATCAAATAATAATCCTTTAAAAGGAGTAAAATGGAATGAAGCATATCAAACTTTCGGAGTTTGGTGGAAAGATGCTAAACACATTCAATTTTACTTAAATGGAGAACCTGCTGGAAGTGTTGTAGTAGGTGAAGATAGAGGGGGACAAACATATGTAGGTCGTGAATTTACGCGTGATTTAGAAATAATATTTGATTTATGGACGAATGAAGGAAACTATCTAGGTGGTCTTCCTCCTAAATCAGATTTAGGTGATGATACAATTAATACCATGAGAATTGATTGGGTAAGAACATGGAAATTAGAAGATAAATAAGAATATAAAAATAGAGATAAATGAAGAATATTAGTCAAGAAGAAAGAGACTACTTAGCTGAACAAGGCAAAGAGTCTAACGAAAAAGTTGTTTTTGATTTAAGTGGAAACAAATGGCAATTTGAAGGTATAAGGCCAGACGAAGGTGTTAAAGTTGGTTTTCATGAGTTAAACTTTGATATTACAGGAGATTCATTTAATTGGTCTTTTGCGAAAGTTCCTGGAGATGTGTATACAGATTTATGGAGAGCAGGTAGAATAGAGGATCCGCATTTTGGAAGAAATAGTGTAAAAGCAAAATGGGTTCCAGAAAATGAATGGTGGTATAAACGTCAGTTCGATGTACCTAAAAACATGTTTGAGAAACACATTCAATTGGTTTTTGATGGTGTAGATTTTGGATGTGATGTTTGGTTGAATGGAAAATTTTTAGGTTCTCATGAAGGAATGTTTTCTAAATTTAAGTTTGATGTATCAGAAGATATCCGTTTCGAAAACTTGCGTTTCGGAACCAATGTTTTAATGGTTCGTTTACATCCAGCACCAAGAAGATATAGTCAAGTTGCAGGACGTAAACCTGCGTGGCATGGAGATTATTGGGTAAGTTTACCTCCAACAGGAATTTGGAAACCAGTTTATTTAGAAGCAACAGGTAAGGTTACTATTGAAGATACGTATGTAAAACCGGTTATATTAACTGAAGATTCTGCTCGTTTAGATGTAGAAATTGAGTTAAAAAATCATGAAGATGCTGAAAGAGAAGTAGCTATTAACATTGAAGTTGAAGGTGAAAATTTTGAATCTAAAACGTATCAAGTTCAGCAAAAAGTTAAAGTTTCTAAAGGAACTAATAACTATGAAATCAGTTTAGATATTGATGGTGCAAAACTTTGGTGGCCTTGGGATTTAGGAGATCAAAACTTATATAATGCTAAAGTTACTGTTATTGAAGGTGAAGATACTTTATTAGACACAACAGATACTTCTTTTGGAATTCGTGAAGTAAAAATGGTACACAATCCTGGGTTTACTTTAGAACAGGTAGAAAATCCTTGGACAGTTATGATTAATGACAGACGTCATTTTATGCGTTCAGGAACTTGGGGAGGACCACCAGATATTTTTATGGGTCGTGCACATCCAAGTAAATATGTAGAGTTAATTCGTTTAGCAAAAGAATGTAACTTTAATAACTTAAGAATATTTGGTTGGCATCCAGAAGAAATTCCTTTATTCTACAAATTATGTAACGAAGCAGGTATTACAGTTTGGCAAGATGTTTTACCATTAGCAAGTTTGTCTTTACCAAAAGATGAAGAATTTAAACAAGCTGTTTTTGCAGAAGCTATTTCATCTGTAAAAGCGCAACGTAATCATCCTTGTTTAGTGTTATTAGAAGGTTCAGAAGAATTGTTTATGACAGCTTCAGACCCAGAACACAATTTAGAATTTGTAAATGCACTTGGTGAGGCTATTAAACCTTATACACCTTTACATTTTATACCTTCTTCACCTTTAAGTGATGAGGTTGGTTTAAATTTAGGTTTTAAACCAAACGAAAGTTTCCATGCGAATGATTTATTCTATGGTGAAGGAGAGTTTGTAATGGAAGAATATTTCCCTAGTTTAGATTTTGCAGTAATTCCTGAATTAGCAATTTCTTCTTGTCCGAATGTAGAAAGTATTAAGAAGTTTATTCCTGCGGATGAAGTATGGCCTCCAGGACCAAGTTGGGGACACCATTGGACAGATTTTGATGCACTAAGAACTTTAAATTTTGAAGTTTTAGGAGATCAAAGTAGAGATGGTTTAGAAAAATTTGTTGAAGCTACTCAAATTTCACAAGGGGTTATTTTTCAATATGCATTAGAGCATTTTAGAACGAGAAAACCTAAAACAAGTGCTGTTTGTATTTGTCACTATATCACTTTTGCTCCAGATATGAAATGGGGAATTGTAGATTATTATCAAGAGAAAAAATTATCTTTTGACTATGTGAGAAAAGCATATCAACCTGTTTTAGTTACGATGAAACACAATAATAGACGTTGGTTACCAGGAGAAGAATTTAAAGGAGAATTATGGGTTGTAAATGATTATTATAAATCATTTAAAGACTGTAAAGTTACTATCAAATACTTGGATAATAATAAATCTGTATTCAAAGTAGAAACGTTTGATATTTCTGAAATTGGAGGAGATAGTTCAGGGAAATTTGTTGATGTTTCCTGTAAAGTTCCAGGAGTAATAGGAGATAAATTCTATACAGAAATTTCTCTTGTTGATGCAGATGGAAATTCTATTTCTGAAAATGACTATATGTTATTAGTAGCAGATAAAGAAAAAGATAGAAAAGAATTAAGAGCTATTGGTTTAGAAGCTTTTGAAACGAAGGAAAAATTTGGTTGGGCTAGTTACTTTAGATATTACCCTAGTTTAGGTGGTGAAGATGGAGTTCCAGAAGCGGATCAAAAAATGCCAATTGCAAGAGGTTTTGAGTAAAAAGTAAAGCTTATTTTATAATTTTAAAAGGGATAATTCAATTTTATATTGAGTTATCTCTTTTTTTTTTCTCTAATTTCCCTAAATTTAAAAATAGTTGTAAAGGTTTTAGGTATTGATTTTTAGTGAGTTTTATGCAGTTTTTGTTGAAGTATTTAGCTTGTCAAGTTTTAGTTCAGTTAAAAAAGTAACTTTTAATTACAATATTAATTAGTTTAGTAGAAAATATAATAAGTATGATGAAAAATGCATTAATAATACTAATAAGTTTGTTTAGTATTTCAAATTTAACTAGTCAAGATTGGAATGGGGTTACGATTCCTGTAACTTTAGATGGTGGAGATACATGGGTGTTACAATCTAATGTTTCTGATGATTTTAATTACAGTGCACCAGCTGCGAATAAAGGAACAACCTTTACAAGTAAATGGGATGATTTCTATCATAATGCATGGACTGGTCCAGGTTCTACAGTATGGACTAGACAACATTCATCAGTTGATGGAGGTGAACTAAAATTAACAGCTACTAGATATTTAAGTAGCAGTGTTAATGCAGGTGCGATCCATTCTAATAATACAATTCAATATCCTGTTTATATTGAAGCAAAAATTAAAATAATGAACTCTGTTTTAGCAAATGGAGCTTGGTTATTAAGCCCAGACGATACACAAGAAATAGATTTTATGGAAGGCTATGGCGCTACATATTCAGATAGTGCACAAGAAGATCTTTCTTGGTGGGGAGAAAGAATGCATGTAAGTCATCACGTCTTTATAAGATCACCTTTTAAAGATTGGCAACCAAGTGAACTAGCATCTGGAAATGGAAATCCAGCTCCAAACCCAACTTGGATAAGAAGAAACGACGGAAATGGAAATATTAAGTGGAAAGATTCATATCACACCTATGGAGTTTATTGGAAAGACCCTTGGCATATTTACCATTTTATAGATGGTGTTCAAGTATCTAAAAGGGAAGGAAAAGATCAAATAGATCCTTTGTTTTTTACTAATTCAGTAAATCAAGGGGACTCAAGCAATGATACTAGAACAGGGCTATCTAAAGCAATGGATATTATGATAACTGTTGAAGAACAAGGATGGAGAAAAGCAAACGAAAAGTCTGTTGTTCCTACAAATTCGGAGCTATCAAACATAGAAAATAATACATTTAAGATTGATTGGATTAGAGCCTATAAACCAACTAGTAGTTTATCTGTAAAGGATGTAAAAAATAATTTTAAAGTAAATATTTACCCAAATCCTACCTCTAAATTAATACAAATTAATGCTAGTCAATTAATTAATAAGATAGATTGTTTTGATGTAAGAGGTAAGCTAATCTGTTCAAAGAATTTTAATGATGCCGCTGTTAATTTTGATTTACAAAAGTTAACGAAAGGAATTTATTTCTTAGAAATTTCTGCTCAAGATGGATCTACTAGTAGACAAAAAATTCTAAAAAACTAAATTTATTTTTATTTGGATAAATGAATAACTCAGTATAAAATTTATTTTTTTTGATAAAGTTTATTAAGACTTAAAATTTAATTATAATATAATAAAAAAAGGAGGTTAACAATTGTTAACCTCCTTTTTTTATTTAGTTTCTATTCCGTTTAAAGGAATAATTTGTTTATAATAAACATTAAAAGAGTATAACAAAGAGTTAAGTAAAATCATGCTAATGCTGTGTAATTATAAACACCTTAAATATAATTAATATGCTTGTATAAATATTGTATTTTATTTCACTAATTTTTTTTAGATATATTTAGAACCGCATATAACTTATGTGTATCATTATTGTTGATAACAAGCAGTAGTTTACCTTTCTTAGAATTAAGAATTAACATATTTCTTACATCTTTATCAGCAAATAAACCAGTGGTAACATTAGACACGTATTTATAAAACCCTTTTTTATCACCTAGTAATAGAACACCTGTTCCTGCATCTGCTCTGGTAGTTTCTACTTCAGACATGTAATTATTTCCTGCTAGAATTAAGTCATTAATATTATCATCATTTATATCTTCAGAAATAATACTATTTATAAGTGATTTTTGAACATGATTAGAAAATGGTTCAAATTTAAATGTACCTTTTCCATCATTTTTAAAAATACCTGATTTAAACTGATTTACCTCGTAGTGCAAAGCGCTTTTAATTCGCGAGCCTAAAATACCTTCTAAATCACTATTGGCAAATTCATTGTAAGATTTTATTTTATTTTTTAAATGTGGTAATTGTTGTGCAGTACAACCTTTTCCTCTAACGGGAACTTGTTTGTTATTATAGTATTTTGCTAAAAAAATATCTTGAACACCGTTAAAATCAAAATCGTTTGTATAAATATGAAATGGTTTTTCTTTGGATGCATGAAACTTATAGTTTGTACCTAAATTTCCTGCAATAATGTCTTTATCTCCATCATTATCAACATCAGAAACTAAAATCTTATTCCACCAACCTTTGGCATCTTTTAATGCTAGATACTCGTTGCTTTTTATAAGTTTACCATTTTTGTTGATGAAAACTTCAATACCCATCCATTCTCCAGTAACAATTAAGTCCACTTGATTATCATTATTTATATCTGTCCAAACGGCATCTGTAACCATGCCTATAAATTCTAAATCTGGAGCAAGACTAGGTGTTGCAATAGTAAATTTACCACCATTATTTACCAAAAGAAAACTTTTTGGAGCAAACGGATATTTTTCAGGGATTACTCTTCCGCCAACAAAAAGATCTTGGTCTCCATCATTGTCATAATCATTAGCGACAACAATAGAACCTGCGGAAACCATTTCTGGTAGGGCGGTAGTAGATTTACTAAATTTCCCTTTTCCGTTGTTGATGTACAATCTATCTAATAACATTTTTGGTAAACGACCAAATTCATAGCTACCACTTACCACATATAAATCTTGGTCTCCATCCCCGTCTGCATCAAAAAATGTAGCACCAACATCTTCTTGGTTTCGATCTCTAATAAAATCTGGAATATTAGTAGTTTTAAAGCTCCCGTTTGGGGTACTTAATAATAATTTACCAGCTTGTTTTCTTCCTCCTCCAATATAGACATCATCAAAACCATCATTATTAATATCAGCTTTAGCTACCGCAGGACCTGTTTGAGATAATTTATGCGGTAATAATACTTGCTTGTGGTAATCATTAAAATAAGGATCGTTATGTGTATACTTAAATTGTTCCTCGGAAAATAGTGTAGAAAGCCTTGTTTTTTTTGATTTAGGAATGTCTGTAGCGTTAGAATATTCTAAAACAATAGCTGTGTTTATAGCAGGGGTCTGTATTTTTTGACGTTTACCATCTTGCCAAACTACTTCTGCTTTTAAAACTTTAGCATCTTTATGTATTCCAAAATGTAATTTATTGGAAACGGCAGATAAAAAGCCACGTGTATTAATTAGTTGTCTAGTTTGTATAGCCCCATCATTCATATATAAATTAACAATTGTACCCACTCCAAATTTATTATTACTTGGACCATTTAGAGAAAATTGTAAAAAGTTACCGTTTTCTATTTCACGAGCGTTATTTTTTAAGATAGTTGCAGGCTCATTAATATTATTTACAATTAAATCTAAATCACCATCATTATCTAAATCTGCATATGCAGCTCCATTAGAAAATGTTGGTTTTCCACTATTCCATTCATCCGAAGTATTTTTAAAGGTTAGGTCGCTGTTATTCTTGAAGAAATAGTTAGTTAGTTTTTGTTGAGGTAGCATTTTAGCATATTCAAAGAAATCTTCTTTGGTTGGTTTTCGTCCTTTTGCCCGTAAAGTAGCTAAAATTTTATTGTTAGAATCTCTATCAATTACATCTCTAAAAACGCCATTTGTTACAAAAATATCATTGTGCCCGTCTAAATCGAAATCTGCGGATAATAAAGACCAACTCCAATCGGTATCTCCAATTCCTGCCATTTTGCTGATTTCACTAAACGTTCCATTGCCATTATTAACTTGTAACATATTGTGCATGTATTGGTAATGATATCCTGACTTTGTCATAGATTCAAAATTTTCAATAGAGGTCATACCCATTGTGGTTTTAGAACGAATATAATCTTCCGGATTCATGTCTAATGTCATTAAATCTAAAAGACCATCATTATTAATATCCGCTACATCTCCGCCCATGGTATTAAAAGCCATGTGCTTCATTACTTTGTCTCTGCCTTCAGAAAAAGTACTGTTTCCATTGTTTAGATATACGTAATCTGGTATGTTAAAATCGTTATTAACATAAATATCTAAAAAACCATCATTATTTAAATCGGCAACTTGCGGATTTAAACCAAACCCGGTTTCTGGTAAGATTCCAGATTTTATAGAAACATCAGTAAAATGACCAGTACCATCATTATTATATAAACGATCGCTACCTTTTAGGGTGATGGTTTTTGGATCTTTTTGTAAAGCTAAAAGATCTATAATATCTGTTTGACTTCTATTAATAATATCTCCTGCATTAGAAACAAAAACATCTAAATCGTTGTCATTATCATAATCAAAAAAGATGGCATTTATGGTTCTGTTTTCATCGTCTAAACCCAATTCTTTTGCTTTTTTCTGTAAATGTTAAATCGCCATTATTAATATATAACATGTTTGCAAATTGATGATTTTCATCAATCCAACCACCTCTAGATAGATAGATGTCTAGATAGCCGTCATTATTAACATCTGCTATAGTTACACCAGTATCAAAGCCTGGTCTTTTAATAATTCCGGCTTTTTTAGAAATATCTTCAAATTTAAAATTGCCTTTATTTATATATAATTTATTGTCTGACGTATTTGAAGAAAAGAAAATATCGACCAATCCGTCGTTATTAAAATCTGCTGTAGCAACACCAGCACCTATATACATGTAATTGTATTGAAAATAATTAGCATCTGGACTTTCTATTAATGAATTTTGAAAATCGACTCCAGAATCTTTAGGTAAAACGGTAATGAAGAGTTTTTTTACGTCTACTTTTATAATGGTCTTTTTTATTTTTTTATCACAAGAAAAAAGAGAAATCAATATTAAAAAAAAGATTGATTTAACAAAAAATGCTGTATTTATTATAGTTAAGTTTGACATGTTTTTTTATAAGAATTATAAGTAAAAAACGGTAAGACATATAAAATATCCTACCGTTTTACTTAAAATTAAATATTTAAAAATTAATTACCCAAATTAGGGTTGTTATTTAATGCTTCTGCAGGAATAGGAGAAAAATAATTATCAGTACTTAAACTACCAGCGATTTGATTATGTTCTGCAATTGTGCCTGAAGGAGTTCTATTACCTAGTACTTCTTGAACACGTTCTAATCGCATTAAATCATACCATCTTAAATATTCTCCTGCAAACTCCCATTTACGTTCTGTAAACGCTAATTCAGCTAAATCGCCACTAGATAGATCTACGGTAGCATCTGGTGTAGCAAATGGTAAACCAGATGCTCTACGACGTATTTTATTTAATGCTTCCCAAGAATCTGCAGTTACAGCACCTGATCTAGCAGAAGCTTCTGCATAGATTAATAAAACTTCTGCATAACGCATAAAGAAGTCGTTTCTATTGGTAATAAATGAGTTTGGTAAATCTCCTTTTGGACCTGCTATTTTTTTAAAAATAGGACTTTTTTGATCTTTAGCAGAACTAAAGTTTCTCCAATCTAAATCCATTCTATATGTAGCTTCTTTTCTAGGTCCTGTAGGGAAATCTTCATAAAATTTAATTTCACCAAATGTTTCACTCCATCCACCTGCACTATCATTTAAACCTACAATTCCATATTTCCAATTTGCAATTCTATCATCACCGCAAGAGTTACAATAAGTAAGTGTAAAAACAGATTCATTATTAAATCTGCCTGCAACTGTCCATAAGTTTTCTAGGTCATCTACCAATCCAAATTTATATGTACTAGCATTATCTATAACTGTTTTAGCAATATTAGCTGCATCTGTATATTTACTGTTGTCTTTTAAAGGGAAACCAGCCCAATCCATATATAAACGAGCTAAAATACTTTTAGCAGAACCCTTATTAGGTCTAGAAGCACCTTCTTTTAAACTTGGATAAACATTAGGTAATCTTTTTTCTGCTTCTAATAAATCTGCTTCTATTTGTTGAAATACTTCTAATTGTGTTGCTCTAGAAATATTTGGATCAGGAATTGTAGTTAGTGGTAGAGGAATTCTACCATGAACTCTAGCTAACTGGTAGAACATAATACCTCTTATAAAGTGAGTTTCGCCAATATATCTATTTAATAAATCTTGATCTACTGCTAAATTTTCTAAACCTTTAGACCTGTCTAAAACTGAATTTGTAGTGTTAATTACATCTAAAATTGCATTCCAGTTAGATAATAGTCTACTATTTGATGCTTGTACATTTCTTTGGTCAAACTCTCTAAAATCGGCTTTATTACCAGAAGCCCAGGTTGTCATATCATCACCCGCCCAAGCAGGAGCATAAAAAGTAGTCCATCTAGATGCATTTACTATTTTACTGTAAATACCAGATATTCCTTTGTCCATTTCATCTAAATTAGAAAATACTTCTGGAGGTAAATTAAATTCTAAAGGATCTGGATCTAATTCTGCACAGCTTTGAAAATTTAAGGTAGTAAAAACAACTATAAAAATTACTAATAACTTAGCGGTTTTATTATATTTTGTACTTATTTTTATTTTGTTCATTTTTTTTTTTTTTAGATTAAAACTCTAATTTTAGCCCTAACGTAAATGTTCTTGGGTTTGGATATGCACCTTGATCTAATCCGGCACCACCATCTACAGGCGCAGAAATTCCAGGGTCAGATGTTATTGGGGTAGAAGATACTTCTGGATCATATCCAGAATAATTAGTTATAAGGAATACGTTTTGCCCACTTGCATAAACTTCTAGTTTACTAACACCTTTTATTAAGTTTTTTAGATTGTAACCTAACTTAACATTACTTAATCTAATGAAACTACCATCTTCAATCCACCTAGATGAATTTAAAAGGTTGCTAGCACCATTTCTAGGAATTTCCGTTTCGTTAGCAGCTGTCCAAGTATTGTATCTAGAAGGGGATAGATTATCTCTAAAAGCAGCAGCTCCTCCGTTTAATGCTGCAGAAACAAAATTATAAACATCAAATCCGGTAGCACCAGTAATAAAGATATTAAAATTCCAATCTTTATACGTAAAACTATTATTAAAGCCCCAAGAAGTTGTTGGTAAACCATTACCAATAGGACCTAAAACGAATTCTCCGTTTTCATCTCTTAAATATTTTGGATCACCAGGAACACGATCAAAAGTAGCGGCTAATGCTGTTTCATTTGTTTTCCAAGTTCCTAAAAAAGTATATCCGTTAAATGTACCTATTGGTTCTCCCACCTTTATAACATCTACTCTAGCTTGTGAACCTCCAATTACTAAGTTATTACCAGGGATTTGATTTAAATCTCCATTTAGTGCTATAACTTTATTTTTTAAGAGAGAAACATTAAGTGAGGTATTCCAATTAAAGTTATCATTTCTAATAATATCACCAGAAAGAGAAATGTCTAAACCTTTATTTTCTACCTCACCAACATTTTCATATTTTCGATATAAAGTACCTGTAACAGTTGTTTGTAATAAAAGATCTTTAGTTGTTTTTTTATAATAATCTAAAGACCCCGTAAAACGTCCTTGAAGAATACCAAAATCTACACCTGCATTAATTTGAGTTGTGGTTTCCCAAGTTAAATCTGGGTTTCCTATTTGAATTAACGTTTGCCCGGTCTGAGCTGTATTACCATCAAAAGAATACAAACCAGAATCATTCGTAATAGAAGAAGAGGCAAGTGCATTAATGTTTTCATTACCAACTTGTCCCCATCCTGCTCTTAATTTTAAATTAGATAAAAATTCTCCATCTTCAATAAATTTTAATTTATTTAAGCTATAAGCAGCAGCAAGAGAAGGGAAATAACCTGTTCTATTTCCTTTTAGAAATTTAGAAGATTCATCTACTCTTAAAGAACCTGTAAGGTATATTGTGTTATCAAAATTATAATTAACACGTCCTAAATAAGATTGAATAGAAGTTCTAGCACCTCCATTGGTGAAAAATTCGTTATTACTATTGTCTCCATGGTAAAAACTAGGAACATTAACATCAAATGCACTATAAGCATTGGTTTTAGAAACAGCACCCTGAAATTCATAGACTCCTGTTATATCTAAATTGTGTTTATTAAAAGATTTTTTCCAATTTAGAATGTTACTAATTTGATGCGTAGTCTGTTTATAATTATTATAATATAAAATATTAAAACTAGATCCAACACCCTGTGCAGGGTCTTTTTCCCATCTAAAAGATTCTGTATTTCCATTATATCTTGTTGCATTTGTTATTAATGTGTAGGTAAAATTATCATTAATTTTATAATTTAGATTTAAAGTTGCATTTAAACGATCTCCTATAACCTCATCTTTACTTTCCGTTAAATTATAGATTGGGTTATATCCATTATTTGCATTACTAGTTCTGTAAATATAATTTCCGTTTGCATCTCTTACAGGAGAAGTAGGATCCCAGGTTAGTGCTTTTAGTAAAATACTACCATTAAAACGCGCAAAAGCATCTTGGTTGTTTAAAGTATATTCTCTACTTCCATAAACATTGAAACCAATATTTAACCTGTCATTTACTTCAATACCTAAATTAGCTCTAAAAGAACCTCTTTTATAATTGGTATTAATTTGTGTACCTTCTTGTGTTAAATAGTTACCAGAAACAAAATAATTTATTTTGTCTGAACGACCGCTCATAGATACTTGTGTATTGGATCCAATACCCGTTTGTGATATTAAATCTTCGTAATCAATAGGGTTTGCATCTAAATTAGCAATTTGTTGAGTTGTAAAAGGAAGGTTGTTTTGATCGGATGCTTCATTATTTAAAACTCTAGCAAATTGACCAGAATTTAACTTATCAATTTTCTTTGCAAAAGAAGACACGGATGCAAACTGACTTACAGTAAATTTAGTTTTATCACTTTTTCCTTTTTTGGTAGTTACTAAAATAACTCCATTGGAACCTCTAGAGCCATATACAGCTAAAGCAGATGCATCTTTTAAGACTTCCATAGAAGAAATGTCATCTGGATTCAATGATTTTAAATCTCCTCCAAAAACACCATCTACAACTACTAGTGGGTTATTATTACCTGTAACAGAGTTAACCCCTCTTACTCTTACTTTTATATCTGCCCCAGGTTGCCCGCCTCCAGATACAGTTATTCCAGAAGCCCTACCTTGTAATGCATTTTCAACACGAACAACGGGTGCGTCTTTAAAGGATTTAGCAGTTACTTGTGATACAGATCCTGTAATATCACTCTTTTTAGCAGTACCATAACCGATTACTACAATTTCTTCTAACTGGCTTGCATCTTCAGCAAGAACAACATTAATTACTGTTTGTTCTTTTACTGTAATATTTTGTGCTGCATATCCTAAAAAAGAAAAGATAAGAATATCTTCGGTAGATGCTGAAAGGGTAAAATTACCATCAAAATCTGTTGTTGTACCCGTTGTTGTTCCTTTTTTAAGAATACTTACACCAGGAATAGGCATTTTGTTTTCATCACTAACTGTTCCTGTGATGGTTTTTTGTGAATAGGAGTTTTGTGCACTCATTAATGTTAGTAATAACACTAACAAGAAACTCTTACTTATTAGTTTAGTAATTTGCTGTTTCATATACTAATTTAATTATTGTTAATTGTTAATTAATTGTTTCTATTGATTTTAGGTTTATAAAATCTAAGAAGTTCTGCTATTGTTTACTTTTAATCGGTTTAAAAGTAAATGTTAAAGAATTACGGAGTAATTGGTAACATTACCTTTTCATTATTTTATTCTGCCATATGATTAATTTGAATTTAAAATTTGGTTAATACAAAGTTGTTTTTTATTAAAATAAAAACAGTAAAATTGAACTTGACATAAACTTGACATAAACTTGTTATTGTTTAGTGTTGATTTTAACTATTTGAAATTAAGTGTTTTAATATTTATCTATGTTAGTTTAAATAGATTTTATATTTTGATTAGGTATTTTTTTATTTCAAAATTTATTAAAATGTTTTCCTAACGCATCCTAATCTTTATTAGCAATCATTTCTGGGGCAAAAAGGAAACCTCCCATTCCAAAAGCTTTAGCTCCTGCATTTTTGTATGCTTCCATATTTTCTAAAAGATGCCTCTTGTTGGCAGAAGGAAAAACCTTTACCATTTTAGCACCTAATTTATGAGCAGTAAACATTTCTGTAGGTGAAGATGCACCAGGAAAAACAGAATTTTTTTTACACAGAATTTAATTACTTTTTTATCTACTATTGGTGTTGCAATAAAATTTGCACCAGATTTTAAAACTTTTTTTGCATCTTTAATAGACAAAATTGTTCCGCAATCAATATTTAATTTTCCGTCAAATTCTTTTACGAATACTTCAATAAGATCAAAAACATTAGGTTATTTCTAGTAACCTTTAAGCTAGTAAACCCTTGTTTTTGATATGTTCTTGCAATATTTAAGGTTGTTTCCTTATCATATCTTCTTAGAACTCCAATTACAGTTGTTTTCTTAAATAATTTTTCTAAAAAATGGTTTCATATTCATTTTAATTTTATTCTTAATATTAATTCATGACAAGAAACATATAGTTCAGATTCGTCATCATTAAAAGCACAGTTAGATGTTAATTTATCTGTTTTTATAGTTCCTAAATGATTACCATTTTGATCAATTACAAAAACACCATCAGGACCTGTAAGAAATATAGTTCCGTCTTTTTTACAGCCATTCCATCGGGCAATTGTTTAGCAATACTTTTCTTTAAAGCTTCTCTCATGTCTAAAACAATGTTTTCATTACTTAGTGTTCCATCTTGAGAAAGGTTATAAGAAATAAACAATGCAGGCTCAGAATTGGCAATATATAATTTTGAATTATCTGGAGATAAACCTATTCCGTTTGGTGTTTTCCACTTAGAAGTTAACAAGGTTACTTTTCCTTTTATGTCTATTTTATAAACACCTTGATAATCGATTTCTTTTGTCCCTTTTTCTATTCCAAAATTAGGATCTGTAAAATAAATATTTCCTTTTTTATCAACTACCAAATCATTAGGAGCATTAAACCTTTTTCCTTCAAAATTATTGGCAATTACTTCGAAGTTAGACATCGGTTTTGTAAAACTCCCTTTATATCTAGCAATAACTCTGTCTCCTGTTTGACATAGAATTAAATAACCATTATTATCTAAAAATAATCCATTAGAACCTTGTAGTTTTTTTGTTTTACCAGTATACCCACTTGGTTTTAAAAAAGGTTTTGCACCTTCTTTTTCCGTCCATTTATAATTGGTATTTTCTGTAACATCAGAAAATAATAAACAGTGTTCTTTAGGTACCCAAACAGGTCCTTCTGTCCAAATATAACCTTCAGAAATTATTTCTATTTTTGTTGATTTTGGAACGTGTTTGTAAAAGTCATCCGTTACTTTTTCTAAATATCCCATGGTTTTATAAGCTACCTTTTCTTCTAATTTAATGGGTGTTTTTTCAGGATTGTTCTTTAATTTATATACGTTAAACTTTTCCTATTAAAAATAAATAACTACAAAAAAAAAAACAAAGTAAAGCGCTGTTTAGTAGTGGTTTATTGTTAATGTTTAATGATATTACTGCAAAAGATGTAGGTGGTAAAATGGTTTCAATGAAAAAAATGTCACCAACACTTAGGCTAATAGAATTTATAAAATTACTTCATGAATTATCTTTAGAAAAATATGAAGTACTAAGTTTAGGAGCACGTTTTAATGTGAATTCTTTGGTTTCAGATAGAATTAAAAATATTATCGATTTTGTGGATAAAAACTATCAAAACAAAATTGATGCTGCGCAATTAGGTGATTTAGTTTTTATGACTCCAGTTTCTTTTTCTAAGTTTTTTAAAAAGACATTTAATAAAACGTTTACTGCCTATTTAAATGAATATAGAGTTAGTAAAGCTTGTGAATTATTAAAAGAATCTGAAACCTCGGTAGAACAAATAGCTTTTGAAACAGGTTATCCAAATCTTTCTTTTTTCCATAGAAAATTCAAGCTATTTACAAATAAAACGCCTGCTCAGTATAGAGCAACATTCTTCAAATAATAAGATTATATTCTTTATAGTGTTCTAAAAATAGCCACTTTTTTTATTTAGTATATATCATCTAATATATTTTTTATTTCGTTAGGATTCCTATTCTGAGATTAATTGAAAATTCTTTAAGCATTTTATAAAGTAGATGAATAATGCAAAATCATTTAAAATTAGACTTGTCAAGTTTTTATCAAGAAGTAATACTGATGACCTATAATGATAATACATCGTTTTTAATTAAATTTAAACAAGATGATAAAAAAATAATGTGTACCTTTTTTGAGAGGGCAAAATAATACAACTAATTAAAAAAGATGGATATTTTACAAAGTGGTAAAAATACTGTGAGGGTTTTATTATTTATTTTATTGATGATATTAGTTATGAATTGTAAAGAAAATATTAAAGAAAGAAATTTTGGAGAAGCGTTAGAAAAATTACAAACTATTGAAGGTTTGGAAGTTTTACAATCTGGAGAATCTATGATTGCTGTTTCTGGTAAATACCAAGGAAGAATATTTACAAGTTCTTCTAATGGTTTAGAAGGTAAAAGTTATGGTTGGATTAATTGGGATTTGATTACTGATAAAAAAGACCAAATAACAATGGCAAGATTGGGTGGTGAAAGTAGAGTTTGGTTTGGCCCTGAATATGGTAAATTTGCTACTTTCTTTGAGCAGAATAAAAGGCAAGAAGGAGAGGATATAAAAGTGCAAGAAGATTTAAATTCTAAGCAATTTAAAAAAGTAAGTAGTTCTAAAAAATCGATAACATATCAAGCTGATTTACAGATTGTAAATGCTAACAATTATCTATTTAAAATAAATACAAAACGAAAAATTTCTATTCTAGATAGAAAAACAATTAATACTGATTTAAAAATATCTTCGGATATTGATATTTCTGTAGTAGGTTTTAGTGCAGAAACTTGGTTGAAAAATATCGATTCCATTCAATGGACTAAAGACAAAGGGCTTTTATCTATTTGGGAAATAGGAAGTATATTAACATCTGTAGATACCAAAGTTATTATTCCTTTAGAAAAACCTTTAGATAGTTTAAAAACATATTTCGGTACCAAAGAAAAAACTAGATATCAAATAAAAAATAATACACTTTTTTACAAGAGTGATGCTCAATTATTAGGGAAAATAGGAATTCCACCAGAAAATACTAAGAATATTATGGGAAGTTATTCTCGTAAAAACAATTTGCTAACCATTGTTACTTTCAATTTTAAAAATGATGGTGATTACTTAAATTGTTTTCCAAAAAACACTGCTCCTTACGATGGAGATGTAATTAATATTTTTAATGGCGAAGTAAATAAATCTTTGGGCTACAATTGGCCATTTTATGAGTTTGAATCTTTATCATCATCCAAAGAATTAAAACCACAAGAAGAAATATATCATAAACAAACTACTTATCATATAGAAGCAGATTTTGTTGAGTTAAATTTAATTTCAAAAAAACTATTAGGTATTGACCTAAATGAAATTCCTGTTTTTTAATAATGAAATAATCTTTTAATTACTAACGTTTTATGTTTTGTTCAAGTTTTTGTCAAGTTGTAAATCAATCATTTTTTTTAATAAATTGATACATTTATTACTTAAAAGAAACATTATGAAAAATTTAATATTACTAGTTTTATTTGTATTTACGTTTAGTGTTACTACTTCTTGTAAAAACAATAACATTCTTTCAAATTCAATAGAAGTCTCTACTGATAATCCAGAAATTCTAAATTATAAAGTTGAAGGAAACTTAACAAAAAAAATCATTCTTACTATTAATAATCCATCAGCATATGCAAGTTTAAGTGTTTTTGTAAATGATGAGCTTTTAATGGATGACTTTAATATACCAAAGAAAGGAATTCAGAATTTAACGAGTGTAATTCGTTTTCCTAAAATTGGTGATGTAAAAATTCGTTTTCAAGCTTTAGATGAAAATTTAACGATAAGCAGTCTGTATTTTGAAGAGGTGTCAGCATTAGAAATTCCTGTTTTTAAAGATATTTCTGTACAAGCAGGATTAGATAAAGTGAGTTCATTAAAATATGGAGGACCATCAATAGCAGATATAGATAATGATGGAGATTATGATTTTATTGCAAACAACCATAATGCAGAAACGAGTAAGATATATTGGAATAATGGAGATGGTACAGTAACAAAACATAACAAAGACCTTGCAAGATGGTTTAAACATGATTTGCATGGTACTTCTCTTGGGGATTATGACAATGATGGCGATTTAGATCTTGTTTTAGAAGAAGGAGGTGGTAATGGAGCTATTCCTACTAGGCTTAATTTCTACCTTAATGAAAATAATAAATTTATTATGTACACTGGTGATGTAGGTGTAGAAAAAGGAGGTAGAGGGCGCAGTACTAGATGGATAGACGCAGATTTAGATGGGGATCTTGATTTATTAATCATTAACGAGTCGAGTTTGAAATTTGATAAACCACAACATTTTTTTTATGAAAATAACGGAGATAGAACTTTTAAATATAGATCTGTAAAAGGACTCGAAGATGTTGACGAATCACGAGTTTTGGTAACCGATTTTAATAACGATAATATTGACGATATTATTTTTTACGGCCCTTTAACGTTGTGGAAAGGAAATGGAGATTTTACATTTACAGATGTATCAGCGTTAATTCCAGACGAAGTTCGTTCTTCAAAACAAATCATGGCTGTTACGGACATTGATATTGATAATGACGGGGATTTAGATTTGTATTTGGCTCAAGGAATGATCTTTGAACATGGAAAAGGAGAAACTCCTTCCGTAGATTTTAATCCTATTACAAAAGAATTAGCCATAAAAACTAGAGGTTATAAAGGTGCTGATGTTTTTAGTTTTACAGCTGAAAACAAAATTAAATTACATAAATATTATTACTTGGCGCAAGGAGCTATTTTAGGTAAAGATTATCCTATTTTTTTAGGGGAAAATAAGGTCTCAAAAATTGTAAATTCTGGTGATGAGTTAGAAATTAGCCCAGAAGAAGCAAAAGGATGGGCAGATGATATTTCTAAAAATGGATTCTATATCGGTTATTTAGGAAACAATGAATGGAAGGCAACTTTGGTTCGTGATGGTAATTTCTTTTGGCAATACAGATTTAGTCTTTCTGGTGTAACAAGTGTTACTCCAGATTTTATTCCGCAGAACAGAAATAATGCCGATGTTTTATTAAGAAACGATGGAGATATATTTACAGATGTTTCTAAAGCTTGGAATATTCCTAAAGGAGGAAACGCTTTAGGTGTTACAACTGGAGATTTTAATAATGACAGTCATCAAGATTTATTTGTGTATCGTTGGGGTAGAGTAGGAGCAAGAATTTCTGATTATATGTTATTAAATACAGGTAATAATTCTTTTGAAACAACAACAATGCATGGAGCAAATGATGTTGGTGGACCAGGGAATGGAGATATGGGGCAAGCTTTTGATTTTGATTTAGATGGGCAATTAGATTTATTAAATGGTAGTGAAAACGGAGAATGGTATTTGTACAATAATCAAACAAAGTCAGACAACAAGCATGTAACTATTAAAGTAGGTTATTCTCCAAAATCTAATGTGGATCCTATTTCTGCAGAAGTTATTGTAAAAACAGCTGATAATGAATATAGAAAAAGAGTTGGTTCTGCAGGAGAAATATTTTCCCAAAGTTTAATGAACATTGTACATTTTGGATTGGGAAATGAATCTGAAATAAAAAGTATTAAAGTTAGATGGAGAAATGGAGAAACTGTAGCGTTTAAAAACAAAGAAGCGAACAATATTTACAATACTGATTATGTAAATATTGATTCTAATAAAAACTCACCAGTTACTTCAATCTCTTTTAAAACAGAAAAAATAGAATTATATAAAGGGAAAAATAAAACTCTAGACGTAAGCGTTTTACCAAAAAATAAGACCAATTCTGAAATTATTTGGACATCTAGTAATACAAATATTCTTACTGTTGATAAAAATGGTAATGCAAACCCAATTAAACCAGGAAAAGCAATTGTAAAAGCATCTTCAAAAGACAATTCTATTTCATCAGAAATTAAAGTTACGGTTGCTCCTTATACTGCACCTTATGTTAAAATTCTAAACAAGGAAAAGTATGGGAATCACCAGATAAAAGTGAGTGATAATTTAAAAGTGACTGTTAAATATCATGCAGGATCTGGAAACAAAGTGATTTCGGCAGATGAAGGCGGAATTCGTTTTTGGTTACGTCATTTTAAAAGTAAATGGATACCTGTAAAAGATGTGGTTCTTGTTAATAAAGACGCATTAAAAACAACAAGCGGAACAGCAAATATGACTTTCTCTTTGAAAGATTATATTCCGTCTAACCAATTACAAGAAAATCATTTTTATCAACTTAGAGTCACTTTTACTTCTAGCGATGGAGATATGTATGAAGATGAAATTCTTCCTTTAGAAATAGTTTCTAAGTAATAAAAAAAAAGTAAACCTCTCTTATTTATAGAGAGGTTTACTTTTTCGAATAAATAAAATAATGTCTGTAATTTTAGGCTAAAAATTCTTGAGATATTTTATCTGTATGTTCACCTAAACTTGGAGATCCTAGGGTTGATGTAAAATACTCACCATCAATCTTTATTGGACACCTTGTTGTCTTATACTCATATCCATCACCCATTCTTACATTCTGAATCATATCTAACGCTTTAAATCCATCTTGATTAAAAAGTGTTTCCCAATCCATAACATTAGCACACCAAATGTCTGCTGGCTCTAAAATTGAAAGCCAATGTTCTGTAGTATTGGTGTTTAATTTGTTGGCTAAAATCGTTTTTATTTCATCACGTTTTGTAAACCAACTTGCTGGTTCTGGATACTCGGCTAATTCATTGCAACCAATTAATTCTCCAATAAAAGGAATAGAGCCCATTGCTAAAGCGAAATAGCCGTTTTGTGTTTTATAAACACCATAAGGAGCGCCTAAATAAGCATGTGCACTATTACTCTTTGGACGAACAGTTGGTTCTCCTCCATCATGATAAAACGTGGTAATAGATTCAAATTGAAAATCTATAATAGATTCTAACATGCTTACAGAAATTTTTGTACCGATACCTGTTTTGCCTTTTTTAATTAAAGCAGCCAAAATACCTTGTACTAAATGAGAGCCAGATAAAATATCTGCAATAGCAATTCCTACAGGTGTAGGGCCACTTCCATCATTCCCATTTAACCAGGTTAAACCAGATAATGATTGCACAAGTAAATCTTGTCCGGGTTTAGATTTCCAAGGACCTTCATCTCCATAACCTGAAATATTTCCATAAACAATTTTTGGATTTATTTTTTTAATAGTTTCATAATCAAAACCCAAACGTTCTACAACACCAGGTCTAAAATTATGAACTAAAACATCTGCTTTTGCAATCAATTTTAAAACACGTTGTTTATCTACTTCGTTTTTTAAATCTGCTTCAAAACTTTCTTTATTTCTATTAACAGCTATAAATAAAGGAGATTCATTATTCATCTTTAGATTAGAAACATGTAATTGACGACTAATGTCTCCAGTTTTAGGGCGCTCTACTTTAATAACTCTTGCTCCCAAATCTGCTAAACGTAAAGTAGCAGAAGGTGCAGATAAAAACTGACTTAAATCTATAACTAATATATCTTCTAATGGTTTCATCCTATTTATAGATTAAATTCTTTAATAATTGCTTCTGTATTTTGTCCAACTCTTGGTGCTGCTTTTTTATTAAAAAGCCTTTCATCATTTAATCTTATTGGGCAACGTGTTGTGTGTATTTCTTCGCCAGAAATTAATGGTAATTTTTGATCCATTTCTAATACTTTATATGCCTCATGGTTTAAGAGTTTTTTATAATCGAAAACATCAGAACACCAAATTCCTTTAGGTTCTAAAATATCTAACCAATCTTGTGTGTTTTTTTCGATTAAAAAAGCACGAAGAACATCCATTATTTCATCTCGTTTTTCATACCAAGAATTGGGGTCAGAATAAGATGCTAATTGTGAAATGTTAAGAATGTTAGCTAAATTTGTTAAAGAGCCCATTGCTAAAGATAAATAACCATCTTTTGTTTGATAAACTCCATAAGGAGCGCCTAAATATGCATGTGCATTTCCTTGTTTAGCTCTATTTGGTTTTTGATTATTATCACTTAAATAGCCGGTAACAACTTCAAACTGAAGGTCTAAAGTAGATTCTAATAAACTCACTTCAACTAAAGCCCCTTTATTCGTTTTGATACGTTTTAAAAGACTTGATAAAATTCCATGAGCCAAATGTGTTCCCGTAATTAAATCGGAAACAGCAGCACCAACAGGAGTTGGATTATCATCTTTATCTCCTGTTAACTTTGCAAAACCAGACATCGCCTGAATTAATAAATCTTGACCTGGTTTTTTAACCCATTCACCTTCTGTACCATAACCAGTAACAGATGCATACACTAATTTTGAGTTTATATTCTGAACCGTTTTATAATCTAAGCCAATTTTCTCCATAACTCCTGGACGGAAATTATGTGTCATAACATCAGCTTGTTCTATTAATTTTTTAACACGATCTAAATCATCTGCATCTTTTAAATTGGCAGTATAAGATTCTTTATTTCTATTTACGGTATGAAATACCAAACTACTGCCATCTAAAAATAAGTTTTTTAAAGCAATACCTCTTCCTGCTTCACCAGAACCAGGTCTTTCAATTTTGATAACTCTTGCACCTAAATCAGCTAATCTTAATCCTGCAGATGGTCCAGCCATAAATTGAGAGAATTCTAATACCAAAATGCCTTCTAAAGGTAATTTCATAGTTATTCTTTTAATGATTTTAAATACAACTCATTTAAATCTTTTAATAGCTGTTGTTCATCTCCTCCATTCATCATATACTCTCTAATTGGCGCACCAGCTCTATCTTGAAAATACATATGACCATGATATCTTGGGCGTAAAAAAGCTCTATCTAACGCTGGTAAAGTATCTTTAAAGAAATTATCTGTTAAATCATTTGCACGCTTATCTAACCAAGCTTGTCTATGTCCTGGTTGACCTCCGTTATCAAAAAACACACCTTTTTGAGTTGCTTCTGAACCTACATATTCTACAAATTTACCAGCAATTTCGGGATGCTCAGTATTTGCAGAAATAGCTAATCCAGTACCTCCTAAAGTTGTTATTAATTTTTGATTATCAATTGCAACCATATCATGAAACTTTAAATGCTTTCTAGCATAGCCTTCACGAGAATAATTAGTGTAACCATATGCAAAAGGACTATAAAGATAATCGTCTGTTAAAGTCATTGCTTCATATACTTTAATAGGATTCCAGTCGTAATTTTCCTTTTTGATATTTTTACCAAGAGCTCTTAATATTTGAAGTGCTTTTATTCCAGTTTTTTCTGAAATAACTTCTTTATCAGAAGTACAAACATCTTCACCAAGTGTAGAGCAAATCATATAGAAACTCATTAAAGTATCTTGTGGAATCCCTGGAATTGCAACCATTCCTGTTTTTGACAATTCTATTAAATCATCAAAAGTTTCTGGAAATTTTAAATTTAATTTCTCGAACAAATCTGGTCTGCTCGCTGCAACAGGTGTAGCAGCATCAATAGCTAAAGCCCATTGTTTTCCTTTTATAGAATAACTTTCATGAGATTTACCAACAGTGTTTACTGCTAGGTCTTTTAAGTATTCATCTGATAAAAATTTATTTAATGGTAAAATTACTTCTGTTCTAGCAGCAAAGCCAGTCCAAGGATGGTCAATAATTAAAAAATCGTAGCGTTTTGCTAATTCATTAATTGGTTCATCTGCAAATGCTTGCAATGATCTTTTCTCCCAAACGATTTCAACATCTGGGTTTAATTCTGTAAAACGTTGGGCAGCGGCTACAATTGATGTAAATCCTCTACTGTGATTCCAAGTTATTCCTTTTAATTGTTTCATGTACTAATATTATTTGTTTTTATGGGTTACATGTGGCTTCCATTGAGTCATTTCCTATTGATTGACGTTAGTTATGGAAGGTTTATAATTTATTCGTAACTCATGTAAATTGTTCGTTTCTGTAAATATTGTTCGATACCGTAAACTCCATCTTCACCACCAATACCAGCTTTTTTATGACCAGAATGATGCCCTTGAATGTAGCCTACAATTTGTTTGTTAATAAAAATGGTTCCTATTTCAAACTCTTGAATAGATCGCATTATTAATTTATGATTTTCTGTATATAAATAAGCAGATAAACTATCATCTCGTTTATTTAATAATTCTTTAGCGTGTTCAAAACCTTTAATTTTAACAATTGGTAAAACCGGTCCAAACATTTCTTCTTGCACGGTTGCATCACCTGGTTTTACATTTGTTAAAATGGTTGGTTCATACCAATTTCCTTTTTCAAATTCTTTACCTTCTGGTCTTTTACCACCTAAAACTAATTCTGCTCCTTGTGCTATGTTTTTTTGAACAACTTCATCGATTCTTTTTAAGGCAGCAGCGCTTAAACTTGGTCCCATGTTTACATCTGTCATTGGGTTACCTACTGTAATTTTTTGAACTCTTTTTATTAATTTTTCTGTAAACTCGTCTGCAATTTTTTCATCAACAAAAACCATTTCATTACAAATACATACTTGTCCGCAATTTGCATAACGAGATATAGCAGCAGCTTCAACAGCTTTGTCAATATCAGCATCTTCTAAAACTATAAAAGGCGCTTTTCCACCTAATTCTAATACTAATCCTGCTACGTTTTGCGAAGCACCTTTGTAAATAGCTTGTCCTGCTCTTGTACTTCCAGTCATAGAAATTAACCTCGTAATTGGATTTTCTACTAATGCAGCACCAACAGTATGTCCATAACCAACAACCATACTAATAACTCCTTTTGGTAAGCCAACTTCATCAATTATTTTACAAAATTCAGATGCAGTTATTGGTGTTAATTCAGATGGTTTTATAACCATTGTATTTCCTGTAATTAAAGCGGGACCAATTTTCCTACCAATTAAAGCTAACGGATAATTAAAAGCCATTAAACCTACCGTAACTCCATAAGGAACTTTGTGTATAGTAAGTTGTTCGTTAGGTTGGTCTGAAGGAAAAATAGCACCTTGTATACGTCTTCCTGCTTCAGCAGAATACGTCATATATCTTATAGTATCATCAACTTCGTAACGAGCTTCTACAAGAGTTTTTCCTTGTTCCATTACCAGTAACTTGGCAAAATGCTCTTTTCTTTCTTCTAACTTCTCTGCAATTTTATACAAATAAGTTGCACGCTCTTGAGCTGGTAACATTTGCCAAGCAAATTGCGCTTTATCAGCAGCTTCTAATGCTTGTTGTACTTCGTCTAAACTACTCGAGTAAATTTCAGCAAATACTTCTCCATTTGCTGGGTTTTCTACATCAATCTTTTCTCCTGAACTTTTTTCAATCCACTCTCCGTTAATGTAACATCTGTATACTGTTGTTTCCATAAATACTATTTTTAGTTAAAGATTGCTTTTCTTTTTTCTACGAAGGCTTTTAATCCTTCTTGTGCATCTGGAGTATCATACAATCCATCTGCTAATTGTGTCTCTAATTTTAATCCTTCTTCAAGAGAGAGCTCTATTCCTTTATGAACAGATTCTTTAATGGCTATCATTGCCAATAATGGTCCTTTTGCTAATTTTTCTAAATAAGATTTAGATTGCTCTTTAAAATTTTCTTTAGCATATAATTGATTTACCAATCCAATATCAAAAGCTTGTTTTGCTATGATTGGTTCTCCTGAAATTAAAATTTCTAAAGCTTTACTTTGGTTTACAATTCTGATTAATCTTTGAGTTCCACCATTTCCTGGCATCAATCCTAAATTGATTTCTGGTAACCCTATTAAATATTGACCATCACTTGCCAAACGAATATCGCAAGCTAATGCCAGTTCTAAACCACCACCTAAAGTATGACCATCTAATAAAGCAACTACTATTTTAGGGCTTTTAGAAATTTTGTAGGCTACCAAGTTGGCTTGTATAACCATCTTTTTGTTTTCAGCAACAGAATTTTGTTGAAAAACCTTTACATCTGCTCCTGCACAAAAGAACTTTTCTAATTCGCTTTTTATGGCTATTATTTTTACATTGTTATTACGATTTGCTTCATCAATAATTTCTGATAAAGAGGTCATAAAATCAAGGTCGTAACTGTTGGCTTTTGGTTTGTTAATAACGATATAGCCAACTTTGTTTTCTATTTCTAGTCTAATTTGTTTCATCTTATTTAAAATTGATAGATTTTGTTTGCTTTTAAATTGGTAAGAGTTGATTTTTCTCCACTTCTCCAAACCACTTCTACTTTCTCAATTACTTTCTCTTTTCCTAGACCAAAATGAACAGTATTTAAAAAGCTTTGAGCATGAGAAGCACTACTAGAACCAATAAGTTTGAATTGTTTTCCAATTTTTGTTGTGATGTAAACTTTAGCGCCATAAGCATCTACATTAGATTTAGAATTACCAACTCTAAATAGGGCATAATTGTTTACAGAAACTGTTTCGTTCTCGTATAAATGCCATTGTCCATTATCATCATCTCCACTTAAAATATCTATTTTACCATCTAAATTATAATCGAAAGTTGCCCCCATATCTCCATGAGATTTAGATGGAATATTGTTTGCTCCATGTGTTAAAATAGATTCAAACTCTAAGTTTCCTTTATTTTTAAAAATCACGTCTTCACTTCTTTGGATTAAACCACCAAAACGATATAAGAAGAAATCATTAAAGCCATCGTTGTCAAAATCTCCTGTAGTTATTCCCCAATTGTTTTCCAAGCTTTCTTTAGGCAAATGTTTAGACCCATCTATAAAATGAGTTCCTTCATTAATCAACAAAACATCTGGAACACCCAAGTCTTGAGGAGTCCAATCTGGTACTACTTTTGTAACACCAACAACAGATGCTCTCACATCCCATGCTAAATTGGTTTTTAATAACCATTCTAAACGCCATTTTCCTTCACCCAAATAGCCTAAGTACCATCCGCTTTTGTCTAAATTTTCGGGAAATCCATTCGCTTCATTTTGCGTTACTTTTTGAATGTCAAAAGGCATTTTATGTTCGGTTTTAGAACTTCCAATAAACAACGGAATACTTGGTTTTTCAGGGCCTCTAGGAAAACGATAAAAATCGGAAAGTTGTATAGCTGCATCCGCATAAAAAGTTATACCATCATGACTTTTGTTTCCTTCATCTCTTAAATCTAATCGTTTCAGTTTTTCATCAAAAGAAATAGAATTATTTGCAATTTGATAATAACTTTTACCTCTTGCTAAATAATAATCTAAATCACCATCATTATCTATGTCTGCCTGTGCAGCAGTACTCATCTGGTCTATATTCTGTAACTCTTTAGGTAACCATTCTTTAGATAAGTTGGTAAATGAAAAATCGTTATTTCCTTTCCAAAATTCTGCGGCAGCATAAGGAGAAAATGTTAGTAAATCTAGTATTCCATCATTGTTAAAATCTGTAATTAGTAAACGTTCTGCATTAATTTGTTCAAAAGCTTCACTCTTTTTATAAGTAAATGTTCCGTTTCCATTATTTTCGAATAATAGATTTCTTGGAATTTCTTCATTGACCATTTGTTCTGCATTAATTTGAAGAAAATCTAAATCACCATCATTATCTAAATCTATCCATCTTACAGAACGACCACGAGCTCCCATTTCTGATAACCCAGTTTCTTCTGTAGCATCCACAAATTTCCCATTATCATTACGTAACAAGCGTTGAGGTTGTGGTGTTGACCCGTTTCCGCCTCCTAAAGAAATTAGCAAATCTAAATCACCATCTTTATCATAATCACCTGCAGCCATTCCATGTAAATCTGCTTTTGGGAAAAGCCCTTTTTGTTCTTTAAAAGTATTGTTTTCTTGTGCCCAAAATAATTGAATAGGTGTGTTGTCATGATTACCTAAAAGTAAATCATATTTTCCATCATTGTTGATGTCTGCGATAGTTGGTCCGCCATATTTCCAGTTTTTTTCTGTATTTAAATGGACTTCTTTAGTTACGTCTATAAATTTTATAGGATTGTTTTTCTCTTTATCTTTATTACAACTGATAAGAGAAATTAATAGAAACCCAAGGGCTAATAATTGTTTCGATTTTGTTTTAAGTAAACGTTTCATTTTTTAATTACTTTTTTATTTTTTTACCAAACCTTCTTGTATATAAATTTGAATTTACTTCTTTTGCTTTTTTAATCATTGGTGGATAAGGAATATCTGTATTAGAGACAAAACCTACATTATAATTTTCACCATCGTGGGCTCTACCAGTAAGTGGAGAATCTAAATATTGAAACCAATGTACTCCTACAAAATATGGGTTGTCTATTGCAGAGTTTGCATAATCTGCCCACATATTAGCTCTATCTTTTTGATCTGCTGCATGAACTAAACCAGAATGAAATAACCCAGAATCTGGTGCTCCCATGTGAAATTCTCCAATAATGGTTGGCATATCTATTTCTTCTAAAAATTTCCAGTACTTAGTACCAATACCTTCTTTGTAATGATTGTAACTAAAAACATCAACATATTTAGCTGCAGATTCACGAACTTCTTTTGTGATTCCCCAAACAGCAAAACGACATCCCATGTACATATAGTTTGGCATTTTATCTTCTAAAATATCATGAACAGTTTTAAAATATTTGGTAGCAAAAGCTGTGAGCATTACAGAAAAATCTGCCACCATACCTTCAGGAAATTCATTTTGTTTTTTATAATCAACACCTTTTTCAAGTTCTTTCCAACTAGCTATATTTGTTTTCCAAGCTTTATTTAAGTTTCCAATAGTTTTGTGCTTAGTCTTTAAAATAGTCATAAACTGTTGCTTTAAATAGCTATCTTTTCCTTTAGATAAACCATCTAAAACCAATCCATAATGTGCTTTTGTAGAACTTTCATTCCCCCAACTTCTTTCGTTATCAACAAAAACACCCATACACCAAGGATTGTTTTCGACTTCTTTAGAAACAACATCAATTGATTTTATTACTCTTCTTTCAAATTCTGGATCGAAAGGATCTGGCATTGGTCCCCAATAATCCGAACCAGAATATACCTTTTGAAAATCTCCAATAATCCATCCGTTAGCAAAATAAGGTAAGTTATTTCTGTGATAAAATGCTGGGTCAATCCAGTTTCCAAAGGACGTGAATCCCCAATTACGCATTCTGTTTTCTGTAACTTCTAACCATTTATCAAAAAAAGAATTTTTGCTTGTTTCTCCATATCTACGTTCTAAGTTCGCTCTATAAAAACTATATGTTTGTCCATGTTCTATAGGCCCAAAATGAGATTCTCTTCTATAACTATAATGATTAGCTAGAGCATCATCAATTTTTGGTAATTCAAGAAACATGTCATTTCTAAGTTTATTAACTACATGAGCTGTTTTCATGGTTTCTGTAGGTATTTCTATAATACCTTTAGAGTCTTCAGGAGTTACATCTTCCGGGTCTCTATGATATAATTTTTCATCTGTATAATCGATACCTGTATACGTTGTAGTGTTTGCCATACGTACATTTGCTAAACCAATTGAAAAATATAAGTAACCTTCTGGATCTATTAAAGCCCATTTTCCATCAACTTTTTCTTTTCTAAAATAACCCGTTGCATCTAATTTAGGACCATCTTTCCATCCACCATATTGGCTTCTATCTGACATTAACGTATATTCTGCTAAAGATTTTAATTCTACATCAGCAATTTTCTTTAGTTCTTCATCAGAATGTACTTTTATAGGGAAATCTCTTTTTGCATTTTGCCCAAATTTATCTACAATTCCTTTTAAAAAATTTGGATCTCTTTCTGGGCTTTCTACAATTCTAATATTATCAACTAAAATAGTTTTGTCTTTTAAACCTTCTAATCTAAAAAAGTCTATTCCTGCTATTTCAGAAAAATCCATATTATATAGAAGTCCACTAATTTTCATATGAGTTGCTTCGGTTTCCCAAGCTTTAGGAGTATCTCTTAAACCACTATTTATGTCAGTTTTATTTGAGGTGAGTTCAAAGAAATATGATTTGAATTTACCGGTATCAATGTTTGTAATTCTTCTTACTCTTTCTCCATTTCCGTTTTCGGCATAAACTGTTAAAAAAGTAGTTTCGTCCCCTAAACTTTTAGCATCAAAAACTAAACTATATTTTTTGCTTTTATTTAATTTGAAATTATTTTTCGGTGTTAATTTTACTCCTGTAATTTTTTCATCTTTTTTAAAGGAAATTTCTAATGCATGATTTCTATTATTTTTAACAATTTTGTGACTTCCTTTTATGTCAATGAAATTGTTATTAATGTCTTCTTTTTCGAAATCTAAAAACAAGATATCTGATTTTGAACTCCAAACTTCATTTTGTGTAGTTTCTTTTTTACATGAAAAAAATACCACAGAAATAAATGTTAACATTAACAATTTTCTGACAGTTTTAAAAAGATTGTATTTTCCCTTCATATTTGCTTTGGTTTAATATAATTATAGAATTTAGTGTTGTACAGATACAACTTGACAGATAGTGTTAATCTTTTGTATTACAGTGTGTAATAGATTGTTATTCATGTTTAAAACTATTCTCTCTACAAGTAAAGAAATTTATATTAATAAAGGAAGTGTTTTAGGTGTTTGTACAGTTTAATTCTAGTGAAAAGATGAGTTTTTTAATTGATATAATACTTAGAATCGGCTAATTTTCATATTATTTATAAAAAAAAATAAATTTTAAAAACTTGGTGTTTAATAATGTTAGTTATTTTTTTTCGGATGATATCTTTGTAAGTATTCAAGACCCATTGAAGTACATTTTTATTGTTTTAGACCTCGTTCAGCACATTTTTCTGCATTTCGCAAAAAGCTTCATTTCGAAAAAAACGCTTATCTAAAAAAGTCTTGGACACAATTTATAATTCTCGCTTTCCATTTCGTTACCCATTCTGCTAACGCTGAATGGTGCACTTCATTCCTGAGCAAAAATTATAAATGCCTCCGCTATATAGGAATATTCTTTTATCCTTTGGTGCCACTTCCTATGTTTTTGTACTTCACACAGATATTTCGATTAAAACCCAAACCTTCCTGTTTCTTCCTTTTTTGACAGCAAAATACCAAGATTTTGAAGTTGAACAGACTGCATAAACCGTTTTGCTGCACTTCACTTTTTATAAGTCTTTCTCAATTCAAAATAATGAAAATGTATCAGCAACAAAAAAGGAAACAGCGAAGGCACTATGGGAAGTAAATCAAAATGAAATCTTATGAAATCATACAAAAACATCAAAAAGGAAGCGGCACCAAAAAAAAACAAAAAGGAAAACGCTCTAGATATAATAAGTAAATCACTTCAAAAAAAATAATAGCAAACTGTCTGAATAGTTCAGATAGGGTTTAATTAATCTTTAAATATATTATTATGAGCACACTAAAAAACAAAGTACAGTTAATCGGGAACGTAGGAAATGCACCCGAAGTTAAGACCCTAGAGGGTGGGAAAAAAGTTGTTAATTTTTCATTAGCAACGAATGAGTTTTATAAAAACTCAGATGGGGAAAAAGTGCAAAATACCCAATGGCATGCTATTGTAGCATGGGGTAGAATTGCAGAAATAGTAGCCGAGTATGTGGACAAAGGAAAAGAGGTTGCTATTGAAGGAAAACTAACGTCTCGTTCTTACGAAACCAAAGAAGGTGAAAAACGATATGTTACGGAAGTGGTAGCAGATGAAATTCTATTGCTTGGTATCAAAGGAGAACAAAATGCTATTGAATAATTAGCAGGTAAAGAGGATGTTCTACCGTATAGTAATGTCCTCTTTTTATTTTTAATATAAACTTAAATAGAAAAAAAATGAACACACAACATACAACACTAAAACACGATTTACAATTATTTTCGGGTTCTGAAAATATATATTCACTTCCAATTCTTGGAACAAGATATACAGAAGGAATATTATATTTAGTGAATAAAGCAAATTGCTTTTGGCTTCTTATAGATGCATCTGGAATTGCAAAAAGTTTACTTGATAAAAGTTATTTTATTACCATCGATTTTAAAAGACTTAATAAGGAAAATCAGGATGCTACAGGTAAGGAAGCAACTATAAATTATGGTGATGGAAATGATACTATTTTAGAATCTCATTCTTATAATTATACAGATTTTCCATTGGATGAATTGAGGTTGTTTTTTATAGACGGAACCTTAATGCTACCAAGCGAATATTAATCAATTTTAAAATTTAAAGTTATGATTTACCTAAATTTTACAGACTTGAGTGAAGAGGCTCAAAATCGACTTTTAGAAAATTCGAAAAAAGATGTGGAAGAAAAATTTGGCGATGATATTCGCAAATATGTAAGAAAAAATTATACTTGTTTTGAAGCTATGATAACGGAAGAAGCACAACGGAATTTGTATTCCTATACGTATGTATTCAATATATAATTTTTTGATTTGAATTATTTGACACCTCTAAGTTTTTGGAGGTGTTTTTCTGTTTATTGAATCTTGTTATATAAAAAAAACGTATCTTTAGATGTTTGAAAATCAGCATTCAATTTTAAGTATTGTTATCCATATTTTTACTTTCGCCGATAACGATACCCATCGAAAATAACATACTGGAAATTCATTTTCTAAAATGGCAATGGGCTTTTTAGCCAGATTGTACGAAAAATTTGTCGCGCTAAAGCGTGACAAAAAGGAGTAGCAAGAGGGTAACACGCTGTGCGATGTTATGGCGTTCTTTTTGTTTTCAAAACACTGAATGTCAGTAAATTACATAAAGTTTAATTTACTGATATACAACTATTTGCGACAAATGACCTGTGAACTCCTACTTTTAGGGAAGAATTTGCGACAAATCGGCGAATTATGAACTCATTTATCGGAATTAGATTTAAAAAAGAAACTGCAAAACGTTTTCAAAAATTTTCAAGAGCACACTTCAAATCACATACTGAAGCGATGGCAACTATTCTTGATTTTTTCTTCTATAATGAAATTTCTCCAAAAGAAAAATTTGGACCTACAGGCAGGACTATTGAGTCAACTATTAAGAAACGGATTAATGCGGTAATTGCCATTATGAAGGATGTCGAAAAGACACAAACGAAACCTACCGCTGCAATGATTGCATCGCTTTTTCAGGTGCAGGAGCCTACAAAAAAAGGCTTGATTCTAGAGAAAAACGGGATCGATAAAAATAAGGAAATCCGTTTTAAGGAAAAAGGAGATTCAATGAACAACCTATAAAATTTTGAGTTATGTATATCACTATTACACCTCAAAAAACTGGAGGTAATTATTCGCAAAGTTCAGCTGATTTTGTAAAGTATTTAGAGAAAGAAAATGAAGGTTTAGATCAAGAAAGTATGGAGCATTTTTTCAATCAATATGATGACGAAATTTCTGCAGAAGAAGTGGTGAGCAGCATTGATAAAAATACGGGGAAACTCAAAAAAAATGAACCTAAATTTTATTCGATTACCGTGAGTCCTTCCAAATATGAATTGAAGAAATTACAAAACAATCATCAAGATTTAATAAAATATACGAGAGCTATAATGAAAGATTATGTGGCTTCTTTCAATAGAGAAATCAATGGAAAACCGATTACAATTAATGATATAAAGTATTATGCAAAAATAGAACAGCAACGAAGATTTAAGGGAACTGATAAAGAGGTGAAAGAAAACCAGCCGTATGCCACAAAAATATTAAAACTAAAAAATGAAATCCGGAATATTGAATCGGGAAGGGTAGAAGGTAATGTCAATAATTTGAAAAAAGACATCAGAAAATTAGAAGAGCATGCACCACATCAACAAGATGGTAAACGAATTGTTCAAGGCATGAAAAAGGCAGGGGACCAGAGTCATATTCATATTATTGTGAGCAGAAAAGACGCTTCTAATTCGATTAGCCTTTCTCCAGGAAGTAAGTACAAAGCATCCGAAGTTAAGATGCACGGAAAGTTGGTGAAACGTGGTTTTGATAGAAATCATTTTTTTGAAAATGCAGAAAAATCTTTTGACAAAACATTCGGTTACCAAAGAAATTATGTAGAGTCGTATGCTGCTAGAAAAGACTTTCTCCAAAACCCGAAAATCTATTTTACGTCACTAATGAAATTACCGACCAATGAAAAATCATTGGCATTTAAAATAATAGGGAAAGCTGGTATTCCGATGCTACCAAAGATTCCGGTGACACAAGCACAATTGGCATTAAAAATATTTAACAAGTTACGTCGTGGTGCAGAAATAGCTTTAAAATCGAGTTCAATCGGCATTTAATTTAAAATTATGCAACTAGACAATCTCTTAACTTTATTGGTAATTATTGGTTTTTCCAGTATTTTTTTTTTTGGAATGTATCGAATAACTAAATTCTGAGATATGCGAAATTTTGGCGTGATTGAGGTAGTTGTTAAACTTACTTTTATCCCCTTAATCTTCTTAGGTGAAAGGGATTGAAAAGTAATTTTGTAGTCGTAAAATTTAATTAATTGAGTTGTATTCGTGAGCGCACTATATTATTTTTATCTACTAGAATTGTTTTCCAAATTTACAGTCTTACTCGGATAAAAATCCGAGTTACATTTTAAAAAGCAGTTATTAAATTAATATCAGTTAATCTTCCAAACCCATACATATTTTTATATATTTATAAAAAAAAGCTAATAGCACTCATTCTTATAAATAATACTACTTATGATTGATTTAATTCATCAAAATGTAGAGGCTAATAACGTAATCGTTTTTGTACACGGTTTCGTTGGCGGAAAGACTACATGGATAAATGAAAACGGAGAGAAACCTTTAATAGATTCTCTTTTATTAGAGGATGAGATTTATACAAATTTTGATATAGGAGTTTTTACTTATCATACACAACTATTAGAACTTTTTCCGAAAATTAAAAAATTAAAAAATATGATATGGGGAAAGAAAACTACTACAAATTCTCCTATTGATGATATTGCTAAAATTTTAAAAACTTCAATAACGTATAGATGTGAAAAATATGATAATATTATTTTGATAGGTCATAGCATGGGAGGACTTGTATCTAAAAGATTTATTCTTGATGATATAAATGAGTTTAGTGTATCGAGGGTTAAATTATATATATCGTTAGCAACACCACATTCAGGATCTAATTTGGCGAATTTGGGAGGTAAGATTGTAGATAATTTGCAAGTGAACGATATGAAACCATTAGGTAAGAATATAAATGAATTAAATGATGAATGGGTTAAATGCACAAACCTTCCTAAAAGGTTTTATGCCCAAGGAATGAGTGATAAAATTGTTCCTAAAGAAAGTTCCGTTGCCTTAGATAGAGATAAACAGAAAATTTTTTATTCTGACGATGATCATTTTAGTATTATTATCCCGGATAACGAGAATGATAATATACTATTAGCCTTAAAATCAGAGCTAATTAAGTTTTTTAAAAACGAACAAATAAGTTCAATAAAGAATAATGAAGTTTTTAAAGATAAGGGGCAATATGATGATGAAGTTTTTGTGTTAAAATTAATTATAGCTGATGTTCATGATACCCTTATAAGTGGAGCGAAACATGCTTTTTTTAGTGCAGAATTTACAGCAAGAAAGCTTGTGGCACTTGGAGTAGATGTAAGTGAGTTATCATTATTATATGAGAAAATTAAGCAACTATACATAATTGAATTTGGAGAATTAATTACTGGAAAACATAATAGTTCAAATGCTCTTGTTAATGCAATCCACAAACAAATACTTGAAAAAGATAGAAATTATTTAAATAGTAATTTTTCTGCACTAGAAGGGCTTCAAAAGTATGGCATGCTTCATCAATTATCAATAAAGGATGAAGATATATGGTGGGCTAAAGATAATGATATCAAAACCTTTAATGAGTTCAAAGACAATAAGTCTAAGTAAAATTATAAATCTTCATCTATGTTACCTTTTTATATTCCCGATTTTGAAGTAAATCTAAAAATAGGTAAAATGATTTCTTTATTGAATCAATTATCTTTTAATAGAAATGAGTCTCCAGTATTAACATTGGAGAAAATAGCCTTGTTTGAGTTTTTATCTAAACATCCATATTTATTGAATAGGATATTACATCAAAAAGACAAAGAAATGGTTGAATTTATACGGTCAGAAATTTATTCAATCGAAGCTCAATTTCCAAATAGGAAAAAACTTTATGATCTTAAGGAAATAAAAAAAATATTAAATATTCTCATAGTTTATGGTTTTGCTGATGTAAAATTAAAGAATGGAATAGATGTTTATTATCAAGTTACTGAAGAGGGTAAAGTATATGCAGATATGCTTAAATCAGCCTTTTTTGCAAGGATGAGTGTTATTTTTTTAAAAATGAAGCCCTTACAGTCTCAGACATTTTCGAATACAAATAGTTTAATTGAATACTATATAAAAGATGGCTCTAAAAATTAAAATACCTAAACTAATAGTTAATCAACTAACTCTTGTCGGGCATAGGAAAAATTATGACGTTTTTTTTAAAAAGGGTTTGAATATTGTTTACGGTGATTCAGATACAGGAAAGTCGAGTGTTTTGAGTTTAATAGATTATTTGTTGGGAGCAAGTAAAGTTCCTTTGTATGATGAAATAGAAATTGCTGGAAAGTACTGTTTACTTGAATTAGAATTGTCTGGAGAACTTTTTACTATTAAAAGAGATCTCTTTGAATCTAATAAAGATATAGAAGTATACAGATCTAATATTGAAAATTTAGAAGATAGTTTCCCTAAATTTTATTCACCTAATTACAAAAGGGAAGGAATTGATGGTTATTTTTCTGAATTCTTATTAGCGAATATGAATATTCCAATAACTAAAATAAAACAATCTCCATCAAAAGAAGATTCAAAGATGAGTTCCTTGAGTTTTAGGGATATTAATAAGTTTATTTATTTGGATCAGGATCAGGTAGGAACTAAAAGAATCTTTGGCGATAATTATTTTAGAATATCAAAATTGAAAGAGGGTTTTAAACACATGCATAATGTGTTAGATTCACAAATTTCAGAATTAGATAATGCAATATCTGAAAAAGTTAATGAAAGAAAAGAATTGAATAAAAAAAACTTATCTGTATCATCCTTTTTAAATGAAACTAAAGTTTATTCTCTTGATCAATTAAATAGGAAAAAGGAAGAGAAGGAAGATGAGGTTTTTAGTATTAATCAAAAGATAAAAAGTATTGATGAAGACATTATCTCTAATAGTCAAGGGATGAATAGCTTAAGAGAGGATGTTAATTCTTATGAAAATAAATTAAAGTATTTGTACGAGGAGAAATCGACAAAACAAGAAGAATTAAAACAAAATGTATCATTAAGAAATGAATATAATAATGATATAAAAAAAATGATTGCAACTGTTGAGGTTCTTGAAAAGTTGCCAAATTTGATTGATAGAAAAACAGAATGTCCAGTTTGCGAACAGGAAATGAATTTAAGTTCTTTGAAGAAAGGGCTTGTTGAAACTGACCCTAAGATTATAAAATCAGAATTAAATGGAATTAAAAGAAGGAAAAAAGATTTAGATAAGATTTATTCTCAACTAATAGATAAAATTGATTCAAATAAGGTATTGATTGATAATCATAAAATTGAACTTGATGAATTACGACTCCAATTTGATAGACAAACAAAAGATATAGTTACACCATATATAAGCCAAAGAGATAGTCTTACAAATAGAGCTGGGGAGATTCGAAGTGATATTAAAAATTTAAAATACTTTTATAAAATTAGAAACCAACAATCAACAATTGAATCTGAAATTGTGACTCTTGATAAAATTATCACAAACTTTTCTGAGGATTTAAAATTTTTAAAAGATTCAGCTCCTACATTAGATAGGGTCTTTATAAAGTTGAGAGATAGTTTAATAGGTTTTTTGAATTTCATTGGAATGAAAAATGTTCATGGAGTCACAATTTCTGATAAATCATATCTCCCTATGATTAGAAATAAAAATTATGAAGAAATTACTTCCGGAGGTGTAAGAACATTAACATCAATAGGTTATTTTATCAGCTTACTTGAATATGCGATTCATAACTCTGTTAATTACCCTTCTTTTTTAATGATTGATACTATAGCTAAATACATTGGTAAAACTAAATCTGAATATGACTTAGGAACAAATTTAAATGATGATTTAATTGAAGGTATGAATGATTCCACTAAATATGAAAACATTTATAGATACTTACTTAATTTGAATAATCAGAATCCTGAAAACTTCCAAATGATAATTGTTGATAATGATATTCCTACTAATTTAGAAAGTAAATTGAAGCCTTTTATAGTAAAACATTTTAGTACAAATCCAATTGATGAGGACACCGAAATTGGTTTTATTAATGATGCTAATAATTTTACAGGTTTTGATTCTCAAGAAGAGTTGGAATTATAATGAGTTTTTTAATAAACCTTTTTAAATAATAATATGGATAAAGAAAAAATAGAGGTAATATTTACAGATTATTTAAAAAAACAAAACACTCAATATGCTCTTTTATTGAATGGTAAATGGGGTAGTGGAAAGACTTTTTTTTGGAAGAATATATTAAAAGGTATAGCTGGGAAAGAAAAATTTGAAAGTGTTTACATTTCCTTAAATGGTATTAACAGTATTTCCGAATTAGAAGGAGTTTTGTTTACTCAAGTTTTACCTCTAATAAAAAAAATAGAAAATCCGTATTTAATTAATTCGATGCTTCTTTTAAGAAACGCAACAAATGTAGTAGGAAACATATTTGGAGGGGGTACAAAACTTAAGGATTTGTTTTTAGGAGTAAAGACTAATTTCAATTTATCAAAAACGGTTTTTTGTTTTGATGATTTAGAGAGGTGTAGTGTGTCTATAGATGAAGTGTTAGGCTTTATTAATAATTACACTGAGCATAAAAATGTTAAAGTAATTATTTGTGGAGATGAATCTGAAATAATAGAAAAGGATAAATACAATAGAATTAAAGAAAAAACGATAGGCAACGTTTTAGCTTATTTACCTAATTTGGACTCTATATATCAGACAATAATATATAGGTATTCTGAAGATAAACTTTTTGAAAAGTTTTTAAGGGATTATAAAAGTGAAATATTGAGTGAATTTAAAAAACACGGGATATTAAACTTGAGAACTCTAAATTTTTGTATAGATGTTATTAAATATATTCATCCTGTCATTAAATCGATAGGCAAGGAGTCTGTACTTAAAATTATTTTTTTTATTAGTATTATATGTATTGAATATAAAAATGGAAAATTAACCTCATCAGACTATAAGGACGCTAAAGGCTTAGAGGAATTAAATTATTACGACTTAGGTGATTTAGAATTGAATATTGATAACCTACTTAACTTTAAAGCAGATGATAATGAGAAGGACAAAAAAGTTGAGTATAATGAATACTTCAAGAAGAAATATATTAATAACGATAATATAAAACTGTATAAGTTTTATAAGCCAGTTTTCACTTTTATTTTAACAGGCTTTTTAAACAAAAATAAATTAATAGAAATTTTAAAAGCTGACAAAATTCATCTTGAATTAGAAGAGACAAAACAGTTTAACAAATTAATGGGTTATAATTTCAGAGATCTAAGTAATGAGGAGTTTAATACATTAACATCTGTTGTTATTAAATATGCTGAAGAAGGAAAGTATAGTCTTTATGATATGGTCACTATTAATAATAATTATCTATTTTATATAAACAATGATTTATTAAATCTTACAGAACAAAAACTTAACTTATACTTAGAGTCAGGGCTTGAAAAGCTTAAGGATAATGGGGAAATTGATGTGAGTAAAATGGACGGTCTAAAACATTTTTATAATCAAAGAACCCCAGAAGAACAGGCGTTTGTCTTAAAAGTGGAAGAGATACACAATCAAATATATAATTTAGATGTTCAGAAAAAGGCATTAGAATTATTTGAAATTTTAAATAAGAATAATAAAGAGTTAAAAGAGTTTTTTACGAAATATAATTATAGTAATGAGCTCTTTAAATTTTTAGATGTTGATTTGGTTTTTGAAATAATTACAGAAGAGATGTCTAATGAGATGTTGAAAAATTTAATTATTCAATTAAAGATTAGGTATGAAAACTTCTATTTTGAAAATTACATTGAAGACTTACCTTTCTTTGAAGATTTAGATGTCCTTCTATATTGTTATATAGAGGGAAATATAATTTTACAACCGAAAAAATTTTTGATAAAAGATTTAAGTTCAGTAGTTGAGAGTATTTTAGATAAATTGTCTGAAGATTTATAAAACTAAAATAAATATTTTTTTTTAATTACTTAGATACCAAAATTGTAATGTTTTTTGTCAGTAATTAAAATAGGTCGTCTGTTCAATTAAATTGGATAAAGTTTTGAATGAAACAAAAGGGTTCAAGTTAATCCAAAGTTTGAAAGAAAAATAAAGAATGTGTTAAGGTCAAAAGGAACCAAGAAGTCGTTTGCAAGTGATTGGCCAAAAGAAATTTATAAAATTTTAGAACAAACATTTTATCAATTTCTATCTATTATGGAGTCTGATTACTTAAGATCCTTAGACCAATAAATAATATTGAGATGTCCACGCACAATACGTGCATTATCATCCATATTGATCTGATCAAGAATGTGCTGAATTTTTCCAAGAAGTACTTTGTTTTGTGATCCGAAATTAGAACTCTTTTGAAGTTCCTCTATTTTTTTGTCAAGCAGCTTGCGCCATTTGTGTTTGTTGTCTAAATAGATAATTTGGTTTACAATATGGTTTTCATTTAGCGTAAGCCCTAGGCCATCAATAAACCCTTGATGAAATACAAAATCATCTGTAGTGAATTTCTCATTGGTTTTGCTACTCTGTACACTTTCGCCAAAGCACAGTTCGCTATTGATGGCAAGGGCATCAAAATAATTTTCGCCAATATTGACGTTTTTCTTATCAAGTACTATATCAGTGTCATAACCTTTATTAAAACCATTAAAATAGTCGGTAGTAAGTTGTTGAATTTCCTCTTTTTCTAATGGTAGAAAGGTTGTTTTTCTACAATTGTTAATAAAGGAAATAGCATCTGTTACCGAGTTGGTAAAGCTTTTTACGTTGTCATCTAGTTCTTGTACAATTCCCTTTGTTACCTTTCGAAAAGGATTTACATATTTAGGATTGTTTAATGTTTTGTTTTTTGTTAAGATGAAAAATAAATAACAATTGTGGTTTATATATTCACGTCCTTTAAAATGAGTATGTGTAGCTTTTTCTAAGAAAGTGGTATTCGGTAGTTTTTCTGAAGTATATGTTTTTTTGAGATAAATGTCTTGTTTGTGAACGATCGTTCCTACAGGTAGCGATTTTAAAGACTGAAACCAAGCTCCATGTATATCTTCAAAATCTTTTTCGGATAAGGAGTAGATTTCTGGAAGATTCCCTTTAAAACATAAGACAACATTACCATTGTTGGCAAAAATGATATTGTCTTGAATATCTGCAATTGGATGGTGTGTAGAAAGATTAATCTTGTTCATAATTGAAACCTGAATTTCTTTTGTTAGAGATTATTTTTGGGAAGACCTTAGATATTTGAAATAATTGAGGATGATGAACTATTCGAATTAATGCGACATATAAGGCAGCGTTGAAAATTAAAAGACCAATAATTACCCAGAAGCTAAATGAAAAGATAATAACCATAAGGGTGGCAAGTATAGCCATCATCATTAATGCAAAAAGAGAAATAGGTAAACCGAAAATTTCCGCACTTTTACGAATATTTTTATAGGTGGCTAACTTTTTCATGTTTATACCACTATTCCAATTAAATACGTGAAAATTCCTACGACTGCTCCAGCAATTAGTACAAAGACTAAAACACGCGTAATTCCTTTTTTTAGGTCGGCATTTTCACCGAAAAAGTGCCCTGCGTTAAATAGGAAACCAACTAAGAAAATAACTCCTAGAATTATAGGGAAAATAGTTCTTATAGTATCGGATACATCATCAACGGATTCTTCAATACCACCAATTTGTGCAGAAAGTGAGGTAGAGAGTAATAATAAGAGAGTTGCTAAATAAATTGATTTTTTCATTTTAAAATATTTTAAATTATAAGGTTGTTTTTGATATTTTAAATTTACATATATTTGTTTTTAAATAATTGATAATCAGTTGTTTATTTGTAAAATATTGTTTGTCGTGAGTTGAGTTAAATTGTTGTTATTTGACATCAAACACTATGAGTTTTGAAAAATAAAATATTTAAAAGCGGAAAAATGAAATGAAAAAAGTGCTTAAAAACGTCAGTTTTATCTTTTTGTTACTAAAAATGTGTGTCATTTTTGGGCAGGAAAATGTGAAACAAAAAAGAATACTTATTGATGTTGGACATGGAGGAAATGATTCCGGAGCTATCGGATTAAATGACATGAAAGAAAAGGATGTGGTACTAAATGTTGCTTTGGAGATTTTTAGACAAAATAAGCAATTAGACAAACCATTGGATATCTATTTAAGTCGATATACAGATGCATTTATTTCTTTGTCGGATAGAACTAAATTAGGCAAAACATTAAAAGCGGATATTTTTATTTCGATGCATTGCAATCATTCTAATAACCCAAATGCGAGAGGGATTGAAGTTTATGTGGGGAAAAACTTATCGGAGAATTCTAAACAAAGTACCTGGTTGGCATTTCAATTACAAACTGTATTTAAAAAACAATTGGGTTTTGAAAGTAGGGGAGTGAAGTTTGCTAATTTTCAAGTACTACGAGAATCAATCGATTATTATCCTGCTGTATTATTGGAATTGGGGTTTCTAAGTAATTTGGATGAATGTCGCTATTTTGCAAACAAACAAAAAATCGCATTGATTGCTCAAGCGATTTTGTTCACATTAAAAAAAATAAAATGATGAAAGACCTATTCTTAGAAGTAACGAAAAGTTTAAAAGAAATTATAACACACTTTATTTCGGAAATAATTTTATGGTTTAAAAGTTTCAGAGGTTGAATTAAGTTCTTTTATCTGCAGATCCTTTATCAAATGCAATCAAATTGAATAGTTCACGCATTCTACTACGAACCCGATTTCCGTATCGTTCTTCGAGTTCTTCGGCATTTAAGTTGGTGGTTGCATGTGTTTTAATTTTGTGTTTGGTTTGAAGGTAAAGCTCATAGCGAGATAACAATACTTCTCCCATTACATTTAAATCTTTGCCATAAAATCTTCCTGCAGGTTCAATACCTAAATCATCAAAACAGAAAAATTTAGAGTTGCCATAAGATTCGATGGTTTTAAAACCCAAATGATTAAAACTGAAAGTTACATTTCTACACGGAATCATTTCATAAGGAAGTTGTAACGGAACCAGGTGTCTCAGTAGTTTCATTAAAGTTGTTTTACCACAACCAATAGGACCAGAAAGAAGAATTCCTTTGTCTGTATCTATTCCGTATTTTTTACAATTTTCTTTGTCTTTGATGTAATAGTAGCATAGTTTACGAATGATTTCCTTGTCTTCATTATAGATTTTGAAATGCCGACCAAAGAGCAATCTACCTTTAGCGTTTAAGTATATCAAAACTTTATCAAAATCGTATATAACGTTTTTACCATCAAAATCTCCAAGCGAATACTCTACGCTTCCTTCGGTTATTTTAGAGGGGTTGTCCATAATTTTTGTTTTTAGTAGTTCTTAAGTTGTCCTTGAATTGGGATACCTGTTTTTTATTTTTTATGCCGAAAACTTTGGTTCTATTCATCCAATTAATAGCTAAAGCACGCCAATCTCGAATTTCATTTCCATCGCTAGTTTTCCAATTTCGAGATTCGTAATATTCGAAGAATTTTTTTCCTTCATCAGGATTAAAAAAAGATTCTTTAAAAAAAATAATAACAGTCTGCCTGCCCTTTGGTTTTATATTGTTTATTTGTTTTAGACTGTTTATATTTGATACCAATGCTTGTCCTTCTTTGGGATTGTGAGAGTTGATTACTGGTTCATAGATGGGACTGTTTTGTTTCTCAACAGGTTTACCTCTAGGACAGTACTGTTCTGCTAGTTGTTCTAATATGGGATTGTATTGTTCTGAAGATGTTTCAATGTTAGTATCAATAATAACCATCTTAATTTTACTTCCTTTATAGGGGTTTTTGGAAGGGAAATAGAAAAGATAATCCCAGGAATTTAAGTCCCTTAGGCATCTGTGGTATGTAGATTTTGAACCTATTTTGGAAGCAACCATTAAATCTCTTCGATTTATATAGAAATCATCTGCAAAACGACAACTGTTCCATTCTAGGAATAGCGCCATATACAGACTGATGTGTGTAGGGTTTAGGCGATCATCAAAAAAGAATTTTCCGAAGGCTGCATTTAGTAATTTGATATAATTCATATCCTAAGAATTTATCATGTGATGCATACGGTTTGCAGTCATAACACTTTGAATTTCTTCTGCCTCATAGAAGATAATTCCTCCTATTTTGGTGTAAGGTAAAGTCCCATTTATACGGAGATTCTGAAGTGTACCAGGACTTATTTGTAGTAAATCCATAATTTCAGATGATTTTAGGTATTTTTTTAGTTTTCCTTTAGATTGTTTTACTAAAAGGTTTTTAATATCATCTAGTAATTCCAGTTTGAACTCTAGAAGATCGTCTGTGGTAATAATACTTGTAGGCATGAGGTTGTGGTTTTAGAGAAAGGGACTGCTATCCATGAATTTGGCAGTCCCTGACTTGATTTAACTTTCGTTCTACAAAATTGTGCAGTTTTATTGGATTTCCTTCTCCATGAAGACCGTATACGGTTAAAATTTAACATTTTGAAATTTGAAGTGTTTTGGGTATATTTGAGTGTTGTTATTTTAATTTTCACTACCAAAAGAGTACAACTAAAATGAAAAGTGGTGGAAAAAGGAGATGACCCTAGGTCGACCGTATAACGTTCTTTTTTAGAGGTTGGAATTTAGTAATATAGATACACTTATTCTTCACTTTTATTCATTTCAGATATTATTCCTGTTGAGAGTTCATCAAGAAATAATGTCCTACTATTCTTCCGGTTTTTGATATCCTGATAGGTTTTGTAGATATCTTTAGGTGTAATATCAAATACTTGCTGAAGATGTTCTGATACTTTTATAATAGTCATATTATTTTCTCTACCTAAACCTTTTACGTATAGTGCATAAAGTAATTCTACACAATTTGTGTTATTAAATGGCCAATGTATTTTAGCTTTTATAATAGCATGAGTTTCATTTAGATTATTTTTAATGATATATTTTTTCTTATCGAGATAAGTAACTAAAGAATCGTACGCCTTATATTTACCTAAAAGCATATCTCTTGGTGTGCAAAAATCAGGATCTTGAAAATAAAAATTTGAGGTGGTAATATGACATTTTCCCAGGTATTCTCTGGTGTAATATTCTTTGTCAAAATGAGTGGCACCGGAATCCACATAACGTCCAAAATCAAGATTGAAAAGAAAGAATTGGTTAAGTTGACTAATTTTCTTCTTTATAAATTTTAATTGTTCACTCTTATCAGCTTTAGGAAATTGAATTTCAAAAGACCGAATTTCTGAAAAGTAAATAAGTTGAATAAGAGGGATTTGCTTAGTCTTTTTAAAGAACTCTATTTCTTCTTGTATTGTTTGAAATTTTTTAACGAGTATTTTCTTTTTATAAAAACTTAATAAATTACTACAAATTTTGATAGAACAAAGAGCTCTTTGTAAGATGTCTGAATTTTGAATTTTTATTTCATTCAATTCCTTTATAAAATTAGATGTTGGTGATAATGAATTCATAATAGTCTTTTTTATGTTTGGAAATGATGATATGAAAAATTGAAATGGAAATAGTTTTACATGTATTTACAATCTTATAAATAGAACTCTAAAATAGCATTATTATAGAGATAGTCTAGGTTTTCTATCCGTATATCTTTACGGAATATTCCGTATTTTTATACAGATTTCATCTTTTGACAATAAAAAATACTAATAGTATAAGTAGTTATTTCTGCTTATTTAAAAAACGTTTTAAGAATTCACTTCTGTTTTTTACACCAGTTTTTTTAAAAATATTGGAAGCATGTTTTGATACCGTACTTTCTGCGATAAACAACTCTTTAGCAATGTTTTTATAATTTAATTCACTCAGAATAGATAACGTAATTTCAATTTCCCTTCTCGTTAAATCTTCATATATTATTTTTTGTTTTACGAAATCATCCCGTTGTTTTTTCTTTAGAGCAAAGATTTCAAACATTCTGGTATTGTTTTTAATAAAAAATAAATACCGATCTATTTCCATGATCGTTATAGCATAAAAGGCAGTATTCATTAACGTAAATGTTATCCATTGGTAGTCTCCAATGATTGTGAAAACAGGTAGTAAGGCTATACTTGCAAGGCTTAACGTAGAAAGTTTATTTCTTCTTAAAATAAAAGTATTAGAGTTGGAAGGTTTAGAAATGTTTCTATAGAAAATAATGAGAAATACAAAAGCAAAAATAGAAATAGGAATTGTAAAAAGATATCTAGAAAGATTTAATGAACCGCTAATAAAATAGGGGAATAAAAATAACAGAATAAAACCAAAGCTAGTAATTAAAATAACTTTTTTTAGAGTTAAATTGTATTTCAATACGACAATATCATATTCTTTATAAAGGTAATAAATGATATACAGGCATAAGAAAATTGCTACGCTATAAGTAATGATGTATTGAATAATTAAAGGACCTGGGAAATTAACTATAGGAAGAAAACCTCCAGTAATATTATAAGCTATAATTGAAAAACCAAGATAAATAAAATGTTTTAAGCTACTGTGTGTTTTCTTGAAGGATACGTAAAGTAAATACAAAACGATGGCTGTATCTATTAATAAATAGAAGAATGTTGTCCAATGTATTGAAGTTCCAAACATTATTTTTTTTTAATCTTTTGTACAAGTAACTTTAGATTTCCCGAACCTATTGCACTATTTTTTTTAATAGATTTTCAATTTTATATTCAAAACTAATATTAGCATTTTCAGGAAATGGGTAATGTTAGTATTTGTTTCAGTTTTTTGGGAGAGGATCTACTTCTTCAATAGTTTTACAAATTGTAAGAGTTTGAAGAATAAGTTTTAGGAGTTTGCTTTTACTCTATAAATATAGCGTTTATCAATGACAATAAAAAAACAAAGAAAAGGATTTTAGAATATGTGAAGTTTTGTATTCGTCAGACGGATGTTATTTTTATAACAGAACAAGCAATTAATTAGGTTTTTATTTTTGAAGTGCTTCGGTTAAAAAAATTATCCATTTAAGAAGTTCTCAAATCTGAAGATGTTTTATTGGCTTTAAAAGGACGTTGATATTGAGAAAAGCATAATGTTCTCTTTATTTAAAGTACTAATTACAGCAATTAATAATTTTTAACGGAATATGTGTTGTTTTGAGGTAAAGAATAAAAAAAATCAATTTGTTGTACCTATGTTGTACCTAAACAAAAAAAGCCAAGATATAAATCTTGACTTTCTGTACTATACTTGTAGCGAGAACGGGATTTGAACCCGTGACCTCAGGGTTATGAATCCTGCGCTCTAACCAACTGAGCTACCTCGCCATTGTTTTGAGGCTGCAAATATAGTAGAATTTTACGAACTGGCAAGAACTGTTTTAAATTTTTTTTAAAAAGAATTAATAACTATCTTGTCAACCTAAGAAAATAATAATGGATAAAATAAAATTCGAACTAGAAATAGCTATTCACGCATCGCCTCACATGTTGTATCAGTACATCTCATCACCTTCTAATTTACAAGAGTGGTTTGCAGATAAGGTAAACTCTAGAGGTAAAGAATATAGCTTTACTTGGGAAGGAGAAGAAGAAATTGCAGAATTGATCACCAAAAAAACAGATGATAGAATCCGTTTTAAATGGGTAGAGAGTGAGGGAGATGATAGTTATTTTGAAATTAAGATTCAAGTTGATGCATTAACTAAAGACGTTTCTTTAATTATTACAGATTTTGCAGATGATGAAGATGAAGTAGAGGAGTCTAAGCAACTATGGGAAAATCAAATTGATGAATTAAGACACACTATTGGTGCTTAAGTTTTAGCCTTTCTTTTGCAACAGTATTATTCAGTTAAATACTTTGTATTCTTTGTGGTTTAACACATATTATTAAAATATAAAACTCAACATTATTGTTGAGTTTTTTTATGCTAAAATATTTTAAAAAGCATTAATTTTGCAACTCTAAAAAAATGTATTTATGATTAACTTTAATGGAGCGTTAATAGATCCAGAAAATATAAAATTATCATCAGAAAATAGAGCTTTTAAATATGGTGACGCCATTTTTGAAACTGTAAAAGTGATGCATAAAAAAGTGGTTTTTTGGGAAGATCATTATTTTAGATTAATGGCCTCTATGAGAATGTTACGTATGAAAATTCCTATGGAGTTTACGTTAGAGTTTCTAGAAAAAGAAATTTTAAAAACGGTTGCTGCACAAGGAGACGACGCTACATATAGAGTCCGATTAAATGTTTTTAGAAAAGATGGTGGTTTGTATACACCTAAAACTAATAAAATAGATTACACTATAGAAGCTGCAGAAAGTTCTTATCAGATAAAGGACTCTTATTCTTTAGATGTTTATAAAGATTTTTATAATTATTCGGGGCTTTTATCAACCATAAAAACCAATAATAGAATGTTGAATACTTTAGCTAGTATTTTTGCAGAAGAAAATGAGTTAGACAATTGCATTTTATTAAATGAAAAAAAGGGAGTAGTAGAAGTTACTAATGGAAATATATTTGTAATTAAAGGAAATGTTATTAAAACGCCAGCATTAACTGAAGGTTGTATAAAAGGAATTGCCCGTAATAAGGTAATTGAGATTTTATCTAAAAACAAAGATTTTACGCTAGAGGAGACTTCAATATCACCTTTTGAAATACAAAAAGCAGACGAAGTATTTATTACAAATGCAATTATTGGAGTACAACCAGTTACTGGGTATAAGAAAAAAGTATTTACTACAGAGATTGGAAAGAAAATAGCAGGTAATTTAAAAGTATTACAAATTACGGGTGTTTAATTTAAATTAAAATCACTGGGGGCATTTGCCCAAAGCTTATAATTGCCTCCTTTTTGTAGTAATTTATTTTTCCATAGACTTTCATCGTCCATGGAAAAAATATTTTCGAAATCATTATCACCTACAAACCATGAATTTTGATTCATTTCTTGGTCTAGTTGTTCTTTGCCCCAACCAGAATATCCTAAGAAAAAACGAATATCAGATGCTTTTAAGGTGTCTGTGTTTAATAAATCCTTTAAACACTCAAAACTTCCTCCCCAAAATATTCCGTTAGCAACTTCTATACTATCTGGGAGTAGTTGTGGTACTTTATGTACAAAGTACAAGTTATCTTGTTCTACAGGACCACCTTGATATACAGGGAAATTACAATCAATTTCTGGCAACAAATCATTAATAGTATACTCTAAAGGTCTATTTAAGATGAAGCCAACAGAATTACTAGAAGTGTGTTCTGTTAATAAGACTATAGTTCTATTAAAGGCGCTATCGTTTAAAATAGCTGGTTCTGCAATTAATAATTTACCTTTATTTAGTTTCAAATTTTTGATTTAAAATAGTTATGTTAAATATAATAAAAATTTTCATAAAAAAAAGCCCTCTTAAAAAAGAGAGCTTTTTATATACTTTAAAACTATATGTTTTAGTTTACAGCGTCGCTTAAACCAGCTCCAGCTTTAAATTTAGCTACGTTTTTAGCAGCAATTTCAATAGTTTTTCCTGTTTGAGGATTTCTACCAGTTCTAGCAGCTCTGTTAGAAACAGAGAATGTACCGAAACCAACTAATGCAACTTTATCACCACCTTTTAAAGCAGAAGTTACATTGTCTGTAAAAGATTCTAATGCCGCTTTAGCTGCTACTTTAGAAATTCCTGCATCAGCAGCCATTGCATCGATTAAATCTGACTTGTTCATAATAAATAAATTTTTTAAAATTAATTGTATATTTTTTGCTTAATAGCTTAACAAATATAGATGGATTAAGGGTTTACGCAAATTTGAGTGCATAAAAAGCACCTTTTTGTTAATAAATATGTGTAAATTGTTAATAAAGGTAGTTGGAAATAACGGAAATCTGTAAAAACCTTACAGATAAAGGCTTTAGAAGACATTCGCTTCAGAAGAAAAATTATAGCCATTTAGTAAACTTTTTGCATCCATTTTTTTCTTTCCAGATAGTTTTATTTCATCAATAATAATGAAACCGCCATGAACAGCTACTTTTAATTCTTTTTTGGTGGCAATTATTTCACCAATTTCAAAAGCATGAGCTTCTTCTAAAATTTCTTTTCTAATGGCATAGATTTTAGCAGTTATTTCTTCTTCTTCATTTTTAATGATAGTCCAAGCTGCCGGAAAAGGGTTTAAACCTCTAATTTTATTATAGATGTTGTCTAAAGAATCTGTCCAATCTATTCTACAATTTTCAGGATTCAATTTAGAAGCAGATTTTTCTTCTAAATCTGGTTGTTTTGTCGTGGTTACTTTTTCCGTAGCAATTAGGTCTATGGTCTTACCAACTAAATCGGCTCCTAAAAACATTAATTTATCATGCAACGTACCAACTGTTTCTGTTTCTGAAACCGCTATTTCTTCTTGTAAGATGATTTCTCCAGTATCAATTTTATCATCAATAAAAAAAGTAGTTACACCTGTTTTAGTTTCTCCATTTATAATTGCCCAATGTATGGGCGCTGCACCTCTATATTCTGGTAATAAAGAAGCGTGTAAGTTAAACGTACCATATTTAGGTATTTGCCAAACTATTTTTGGTAACATTCTAAAAGCGACTACAATTTGTACATCGGCATTTAAACTTTTTAATTCTGTATTAAAATCTTCATTTTTTAAATTGGTAGGTTGCAAAATTGGTAAATTTACCGAAGTTGCATATTTTTTTACTGCAGATTCATTTAACTTTCGTCCTCTTCCTGCGGGTTTGTCTGCAGCTGTAATAACACCAACTACATTATAATCATTTTCTACCAAATGCTTTAAAATAGTAACAGCAAAATCTGGAGTTCCCATAAAAACAATACGCATATCTTTCATAATTAGTGGATTAATTGGTATTTATTCTGATGATTAATTTTTATTTTATCATCTGTTAATAGTTGTCGCAAATGTATTAAAATGTCTTTTTCATCCGCTACTAAAGAAGCACTAATTTCTTGGGATGATAAAACTTGCTTATTCTTTAAAAGTAGTATTATTTCTGATGCTAAATTTTTGGTTGGCTTTCTGTTTTCTGAAATACAAACATCGCAAATACCACATTTTTCGGTTTTTATTTCATCAAAATAACTTAATACCTGGTTACTTCTACAAACTGAATTGTTATTTATAAAAGCAATTAAATCTTCGGATTTTTGTTTTTTCTGATGGATGAATTGCTTCATTTCTCTAGAAGACCTATTTATAGTATAATCATCTTCTCGTGGTACTAAAAATAGGAGTTCTGCATCATTTTTCACGGGCTTATAAGCTATAATATTGTCTTTTTCTAAACGTTCAAAATTTGCTAAAACAAGATTGGTAGTTAAACCAGATTTTTTAGCGATAAAAAATTCATCAATCTTAACTTCTTCCTCAAATAAACCAGCATAGGTTCTTAATATAGAATTGGTAAAATTTTTAATTATAGGATTTTTATCCAAATAATTTAAAACCGTTTTACTGTTCACAATAAATTGCAACGTAGATTTTTTGTTATACTGATTACTAATTTCTATAATTCCGTTATTAGCTAATATTTTAAGAGCAGTATCTACTTTTAATACGGAATAATTATACTTTTTAGAAAATTCTAAAAGATTAAAAGAATAAGATTCTTCGCTTAATTCGCCCAAAGAAATTCTAAAATATTGATATAATTTTCTGTGGATTTCTTTAATTTCAGAGATGCTTAATAATGTTTTTGCTAAACGTTCTTTAAATAATAAAACATCACTTTTGTTATATAACAAAACGGCAAACGATTTTTTACCACTTCTACCAGCTCTACCAGTTTCTTGTACATAATTTTCGATGCTTGTAGGCAAGTCTAAATGAATAACCAAACCAACGTTTGCTTTGTCAATTCCCATTCCGAAGGCATTTGTAGCCACTATTATGGGAGTTTTTTCGGTCATCCAATTTTCAAAAGAAATATTTTTTTCTACGGATGATAATCCAGCATGGTAAAAAGAACTTTTAAAATTATTTGCATTTAAAAATGCGGCAATCTGAGCTGTTTTTTTTCTAGAATTAACATAAACAATCGCTGGAGTTTTTGTTTTTGTAAATATCTGAAGTAAACGTTGTAATTTATCTTCAATCGTAAATATTTGATAGGCTAAATTTTCTCTATAAAAAGATTTTTTAAAAAGCTGTGGTTCTTTTAATTCAAGGTTTTTTTCAATATCACCAAGAACTTTTTGGTTTGCAGTCGCTGTTAAAGCGATAAAAGGAATATCTGGTTTTAATTCTCTTAATATATTGATGTTTCTGTATGAAGGTCTAAAATCATGTCCCCATTCAGAAATACAATGTGCTTCATCAATAGCGATTAAATTAACGTTTAATTCTTTTATTTTCTGTTGAATAAAGTAAGATTGCAACCTTTCTGGAGAAAGATATAAGAATTTTATGCCTCCAAATTTAACATTGTCAAACAATGTTATCATTTCATCTTGTGTAGAACCCGATTTAATAGTTGTGGCTTTTATTCCTTTCTGAGTTAAGTTTTCTACCTGATCTTGCATTAAAGCAATTAAAGGTGAAATAACCAAACAGACACCTTCTTGTGCCAAAGCCGGAATTTGAAAGCAGATAGATTTTCCGCCACCTGTTGGCAGTAATGCAATGACATCTTTTTGATCTAAAGATGCTGTAATTATTTCTTCTTGTTGGGGTCTGAATTCAGAAAAGCCCCAATATTTTTTTAATATTTCTTTTGGCGAAATCATAATTCGCAAGCAAGCGAATTTATAACAAAATCTGTTCTTTCTTTTAAAGAGCCAAAAGGGACATTAATTATTGCGTATCCTAAATCAGTATAAGATTTCATTAAAAATCGGTCTATTTCGGTGGTTTCTTCAAAGGATTCATAGCGCTCGTTATCAGTGATGTGAATGTCTTTCCAAGGAGAGAAATGAAAAATTTTAGTATATTTATAAAGATTACATTTTTCGAAAAATGTTGCTGGATAGTCGGTTTTAAAATAATCCATATATGCATGAACATCAGGGATTCCTCTATCAAAAAAAACAACTTCTTGCTCGCTTTTATTCGCTTCTAAAAATTGTTTTTCTCTGCCTTCTAAAAGCATTTTGCTAAATAATAAAGGTTCTGTTAAAAACAATTGATCGATTCCTTTTTTTTGAGCTTCTAAGGTTACTTCTCTAGAAATTTCGGGCATACAAAAACACCCTCTATTTGTTAACTCATTTATAACGGAAGTTTTTCCTGTTCCAGGTCCACCTATTAAGACTATTTTTTGCTGCATTTCACAAAAATAAATGAATCTCTTTATAAAACTAATTTTTAATGTAATTTTGTGTCTTGTTGTTTATAATTAATTTAGATTTAAGAAAGTGTTTTTATGAGTGATAAAAAAGAATTTTATAAAAAGTTAAAGAGTCAATTAGACGATACTACAAAGTTTCCGGCAGATTATATGTATAAATTTATTGTACCAACAGATGGCAATCAGGTACAGGAAGTAGAAGATTTATTTAACGATTCTGGAGCAGTAATTAATACAAAAAAATCTAAGACAGGGAAATATGTGAGCGTTTCTATCGTATTAAAGATAGAAAGTTCAGATAAAGTAATTTCTTATTATTTAAAAGCTGAAAAAATTAAAGGAATCATATCATTATAATTAAGTCATTTTATGAAAAAAATAGTTTTATTATTTGTTTTAGGTGCCTCTATGTCTGTCTTCTCGCAAAAGAAAGAGAAAACGTTAATTACAATAGATGGAGAAAAAACAACTGTTTCTGAATTTAAAAGAGTGTATGAAAAGAATTTAGATGCTATAGATAATGAAGAGGCTAAAAGTATTACTAACAATTTAGATTTATATATTAATTATAAGCTTAAAGTAAAAGAAGCTTATGCCATTAATTTAGATACGTTGCCTTCTTATAAAAGAGAAATGGAATCTTATAAAAACCAGCTTTCTGCACCTTATTTACAAGATACTACTTTTATAGATCAATTGGTAAAAGACGCTTATTTTAGAACTAAAAATCAGGTAAAGGCAAAACATATTTTAATGAGATTGCCAAGAGAAGCATCACCAAAAGATACCTTAATGGTTTATAATAAAATCTTAGAATTAAGAGAAAGAATTATAAAAGGTGAAAAGTTTGAAGCATTAGCAGCACAATATTCAGAAGATAGATCTGCTCAAGATGATCCTAAAACAGGAAGAAAAGGGAATGGTGGTAGTTTAGGATATTTCTCTGCTTTTAATATGGTGTATCCTTTTGAGGTTGCTGCGTATTCGACTAAGGTTGGTGAAATTTCTATGCCATTTAAAACACAATTTGGATATCATATTATGCAAGTTGATGATATAAAAGAATCTAAAGGAGAAATTGAAGCGGCACATATTTTAATAAGAGACACCACTGCTGTTGGTAAAATGAAGATAGATAGTATTTATGCTAAATTAAATAATAAAGAAAGTTTTGACGATTTGGCAAAAAAATACTCAGAAGATCCAGGTTCTAAAAATAATGGAGGTAAGCTAGGTAAATTTGGAGCAGGAAGAATGGTAAAATCATTTGATGATGCAGCTTTTGCCTTAGAAAACGTATCAGATTTTTCTAAACCATTTAGAAGTCAGTTTGGTTGGCATATTGTACAATTGTTAAAAAAACATCCTATTAAATCTTTTGATGAAATGAAAGTTGAATTAAAAGAAAAAATAAAAAAGAGTTCTAGAATGCAGTTGTCTGAAGATGCAGTTGTAAATAAATTAAAAAAAGAGTACACAATTATAGAATATGAGGAAGCTAAAAAGATTTTAGATCGTAAAAATCTAAGAGCAATTCCAAAAGATTCATTACAGCATACTATTATTAGTATAAATGATAAAAATATTACACAAGAAACTTTTATAAACTATATTAGAAATAGAAGGCATTTAGCTGTTTTTAAACTTTTTGAAATGTTTAAAGATGATCAAATTCTTACCTATTATAAAGAGAATTTAATTTATACAGAACCAGAATATGCATATACTTTAAAAGAGTATGAAGATGGTTTGTTACTTTTTGAATTGATGCAAGAAAAAATTTGGACAAAGTCTTCTAACGATTCAATTGGCTTGCAAAAGTTCTTTAAGAGCCAAGAGGATACTTATACAACAACCGATTTAGACAGTATAAAAGGACAGGTGATTAATGATTATCAAAACTTTTTAGACAAAAATTGGATTGCAGCTTTAAGAAAGAAAAGTAAAGTTAAAGTGAGCAAAAAGGAATTAAAAAAGTTAATTAAATTTTACGAAAATAAATAATGAAATATATTCTTTCCCTATTTTGTGTAGTGCTATTTTCTTCTTGTGAATTTTTTACAATGAAAGAAAAAGAAGTTAACACCTCAGAAGTTGTGGCTTCTGTTAATGCGGAAAAACTTTTTAAAGAAGACTTAGCAAATGTATTACCTAAAAATATAAGTAATGTAGATAGCTTAGTGTTGGTAAAAAGCTATATTCAAAATTGGGCAATTAAAAGACTCTTGCTAGAAAAAGCAAAGAATAATATTTCTTTAGAAACGGTAAACCAAATAGACAATCTAGTAAAAGATTATAAAGAAAGTCTATTAATTAATAATTTTAAAGAACAACTTGTAAAACAACAATTAGATACTGTTATTTCTGAAGAGGAATTAGCGGAATATTATATGTTGAATAAGGAGAATTTTAAACTAAATGAAGAGCTAGTTAAAATAAGGTACCTTCATGTAGATAATAACATTAAAGATAAAAAGAATATTTTAAAACTTTTTAAATCGGATGATATTACTGATTTAGAAAAATTAGAAAAACAAGAGTTGAGTTTTAAATCACATCAATTTAACGACTCTGTTTGGACTCAATTAGATAACATTTTGTTAAAACTTCCTTTTTCCAAGGATAAACTGTTAAAAAAAACAAAATTCATCGAAAAACAAGACTCAATAGGTTTATATTTGGTGGCTATAAACGACGTGTTAGAGCGTAATTCTATTGCGCCATTAAGTTATATTACACCAACCATAGAACAAATGATTTTACATAAACGTAAAATTGAATTATTAAGAGAGATAGAAAAAATAATAGTAAAAGATGCAACACAGAACAACAATTTTAAAATATATTAAATCATCAATTTTTGCATTATTCTTATGCTTTTTAGGACTGCAAACTTCGGCGCAAAAAGTAAAAATAGATGGTGTAGCCGTTGTCATTGGTAAAAACATTGTTTTAGATTCTGATATTGCTAAATTTAAGCAAGAAGTAGAAGTAAGAAGCGAAGGTAAAGTGCAAATTACAGACTGCGAAATGCTAGAAGAATTAATGCAACAGAAATTAATGGCACATCACGCAGTTGTAGATAGTGTTACCGTTTCAGATGCAGAAATTTCAGAAAAAGTAGAGAGAAGTATCCAGTATTTTACACAACAATACGGTGATGTAGATAAAGTAATTAAAGCGTATGGTTTTAATGATTTAGAAGATTTAAAAAAGGAATTAACAACGGTTCAAACAGAAAACCTTTTAATTGAAAAAGAGCAATTAAAGATTACTGAAAAAATAGATGTTACTCCAGAAGAAGTTCGTTTGTATTTTAATGGATTAAAAGAAAAAGAGGAATTACCTCAGTTTCCTGCAGAAATAGAATTAGCTCAAATAGTTTTAACAGCAGTGCCTACAAAACAAGAGGTAGAGAGAGTTATTAATAAACTTAATGAACTAAAAAAAGAAATAGAAGACGGTTCTAACTTTAGAATGAAAGCGATTATTAATTCTGATGATCCAGGAGTTACTACTAATGGTGGTGAATATTCGGTAACAAAAGAATCTGCTTTTATTAAAGAATTTAAAGAAATGGCTTTTACTTTAGATATTGGTCAAGTTTCTAAACCATTTAAGTCAGAATTTGGTTATCATATTATGCAATTGCATGCCGTTAAAGGAAATACAAGAGTTGCTTCTCATATTTTAATGCAACCAGAAGTTCCGGATTCTAAAATGAATGAACTTAAAGTAAAAGCAGATAGTATTGTTCAAAAAATTAGAGAAGGAGCTTTAACTTTTGAGGAAGCTGTTAAAAAATATTCTGATGACGAAGACACTAGAAATAGTGGTGGACTTATTATTAACCCATCTACAGGAGAATCTAAATTCGATTTAACAAGAATGGATCCTGCTTTTTATGCAAGAGTTAGTGATCTTAAAAAAGGTGAAATGACAGACCCTTTTTATGATGAAGAAAGATCTGGAGATAAAATGTTTAAATTCATTTTAATGAAAGGTAGAACAGATACGCATGTTGCAAATATTATTGATGATTACGTTAAAGTACAGCAATTAGCACTTCAGAAAAAGAAAGAAGAAACCATTACAAAATGGTCTAAAGAAAAAATAAAAGATACTTACATTAACATTGGGCCTACACATAGTAAATGTACGTTTGATAAGAATTGGAAAAAAGCAGTAAATAAATAATGTCTGACGTTAAAGCTGTAAAAGATTTAGTAGACAAATACAACGCGCTAAAAACAGAAATAGGTAAAGTAATTATTGGTCAGCATGAAGCTGTTAACTTTACTTTACTATCTATTTTTTGCGGAGGTCACTCATTATTAGTTGGAGTGCCTGGTTTGGCTAAAACTTTATTAGTAAATACAGTGTCAGATGCTTTAGGATTGGGGTTTAAAAGAATTCAGTTTACACCAGATTTAATGCCTTCCGACATTTTAGGGAGTGAAATTTTAGACGAAAACAGGCATTTTAAATTTATTAAAGGCCCTATTTTCTCTAATATTATTCTTGCTGATGAAATTAACAGAACTCCACCAAAAACGCAGGCAGCTTTATTAGAGGCAATGCAAGAGCGTTCTGTAACGGTTTCTGGAAATCATTATAAATTAGATTTACCATTCTTTGTATTAGCAACACAAAACCCAATTGAACAAGAAGGAACTTATCCTTTACCAGAAGCTCAATTAGATCGATTTATGTTTTCTATTTATTTAGAATATCCTTCATTTGAAGAAGAAGTAGCAGTTGTAAAAAGTACAACAGGCAATAAAAATGCCACTATAAATCCATTATTTTCTGCGGAAGAAATTGTTGAAATTCAAAAACTAATACGTAAAATTCCTGTTGCAGATAATGTTATAGAATATGCAGTTGGTTTAGTTGGTAAAACAAGACCAAAATCTAAAGAAGCAACAGATTTAGTAAAATCTTACTTAGATTGGGGTGCAGGACCAAGAGCTTCTCAAAACTTAATCTTAGCAGCAAAAGCACATGCAGCTGTAAATGGAAAGTTTTCTCCGGATATAGAGAATGTGAAAGCAGTGGCAATCCCTATTTTATCGCACAGAATTGTAAAAAATTACAAAGCAGAGGCAGAGGGAATTACGGTTGCAGATATTATAAAGTCTCTTTTGTAGATATATTATATTTTTCAAACATAAAAAAACACGGCATTTGCCGTGTTTTTTTATGAGTAAACTTTTAATTGATGAGAATTATTCGTTTTCAAAGAAACTAAATACATTTCCTCCGTATCGCTTATCATAGCTGTGGTTTTCATGTTTAGAAAGGTCTGTATGTTTAGAGTGTTCAACAATTAAAACACCTTCTTCCTTTAGTAGTTTTCTAGTAAAAACTAAATCTACTATTTTTAAAAATTGTTCTTCTTCAAAATCGTAAGGTGGATCAGCAAAAATAACATCTGCTTGTAAAGAAGTCTTTTCTAAAAACTTGTAAACATCACTTTTAAAAGTATTTATTGGTAGGTCTAAAACTTTAGCTGTTTCGTTGATGTATTTTATACATCCAAAGTGTGCATCTATAGCGTAAATGTCTTTAGTTCCTCTAGAACCAAATTCGTAACTAATATTTCCTGTACCAGAAAAAAGATCAATTACAGCAATACTATCAAAGAAATATGTGTTGTTTAATATGTTAAACAACGATTCTTTTGCCATATCTGTTGTAGGGCGAACAGGTAAGTTCTTAGGCGCTGATAAACGTCTACTTTTGTGTTTTCCAGAAATTATTCTCATGAATTTAAAAGTATATAATTAGAATGTTTAGAAGCATCTAATTCATTAAAAATTTTGTTATTGCTTTCTAAAAAGGAAACATTTCTAATGTATTGATACGTTATTTTGTAAATTTCAGATTCTGGCTCAATATCTCCCATAAAAAATAAACCTATTTTCTCTACATCTAACTTTAATTGTTCGAATGTAAATAAGATATAATAGATAAAATCTTCTTTTGTTTGAAAATTAAATGAATTTGAAAATTGCAATTGTTTATTTTCTAGTACAACAATGTCGTAATTTTCTTTAGAAACATTTACAAATACCTTTTTATCATCAGAATTATTAGCTGAAATTAATTTTTCAATTAAAATAGTTAAATGATGTTGGTATTCAAACTCTCCAAAATTTTGAAATAAGTAATTATTAATATTTACATAAGGCACATATACATTTTTTGCATTGATGCTTTCTATGTCATCATATGCAATAAAATCTGTAGCTAATGTTTTAATATTAAAGTTAAGATATTCAGAAAGTACGTCTTCAGAAAAATATTGATTAGGTACTAATGAAAATAAATTGTTTTGATGAATAACTAAAACAGAAGAAAAATCTTTTTGTAAGTGTATATCTGTTTTAAATATTTCTTCTATTTTCTTTAATAGGTTCTCTGGAGTTAATTGTTTTTCTTTAAAAACATATTCAGAAAAGTAATTAGTTTCTTTTGTAGTATTGTTTATGATACAAAAAGAAAATCCATCCAAATTAAATTGGATGGATAACTTTGTATCTTTTGAGTGTGTTACAGTATTTCTACTATTCTTCTTGATCACGATCTTTTTTATCATAAGCAGGAGGCCAGTTACCACCAGTTGAAACTTCGTCTAAAGAACCTACAGAAACATATTCCCCTTTAATTTGATCTGTAGCTACTTGCTCTAATTCTTGTTTTAAAAGAGATTCATTCATTCCTTTTAAAATGTCTTTTTTATCTGTTTTTACATAGAAAGTTGGTACCACCATTCCAGGTACTTTTTCTACTGTTCCTACTTCAATATCAAACTCTTTTCCGTCTACACCAGGTACTTTAAACATCTCTTTGTAGTTTTTACCTTTAAAGTATTTAGAAACTGGCTCGTAACCGATAGTATCTACTTTCTTTTTTTCTACATCAATGATAATTCCACCACCTCTATCTTCTTTTTCAACAACAGTTTTTGTTTCTGTTAAAGCTAATCTAGCAGTGTCAATAAATTTCAATAAAGCATTTTTGTCTTTAGTGTATGCTCCTGTTACTTCAAAATGTTTAACTTCTGCATCTCTAATTATTTTTAATTTATCAACAACTTTGCTGTACTTAACAACTTTGGTTTTGTTAAAAATAATTGGCTCCATAATACCGTAGTATATTTTAGAAACTAAAAAAGCGGTTAATGCCAAAAGTAATATAGAGGCAATCCACCTTAGTTTTAATGGTAAAAATTTAACTATAATAAAAGCTAGTAATATTGCAACTAAAACAGCTGCCAAAATCATTCCAAGTAATCCCATTGTTAAGTATTTTTTTTAATAGTCCTAAGGCAAATCTACAATTTTTTTTTTATGATAAAAACTTTTATTTACAAATCAATGTATCTTTGTTGTATTAATTTTTATATGATAAATAAAAGAGCCGATTTTTACGTAGAATTATTGAAAAAATTTCAATTTTCACCAACAACGAAGCAGAATAAATTATTAAATCTTTTAAGCGACTTTAGCTTTACGGAAGATACAGATGCTTTGTTTTTATTAAAGGGGTACGCTGGTACCGGTAAAACAACAAGTATTAGTGCTTATGTTAATAGTTTGGGAGCTATTGGTAAGAAAGCAGTTTTATTAGCACCAACGGGACGAGCTGCAAAAGTTATTTCTGTATATTCTAAAAGACCTGCATTTACAATTCATAAAAAAATATATTTTCCTAAAAAACAGTCAAATGGTGGCGTAGGTTTTGTTTTGCAACCCAATAAGCACAGAAATACTATTTTTATTGTTGATGAAGCTTCAATGATTCCTGATAGTAGACAGAATCAACAATTATTCGATTCGGGTTCATTATTAGACGATTTAATTAGATATGTGTACTCTGGTCATCAGTGTAAATTGATATTTATAGGTGATACTGCTCAATTACCTCCTGTAAAGTTAAATATTAGTCCTGCTTTAGAAGAAGATACTTTGGTGTATGATTATCATAAGAATGTAACAGAAATTGAATTAGATGAAGTTATGCGTCAGCATGAAGATTCTGGAATTCTTGCAAATGCTACCTTATTGAGGTTGATGATTCAGAATGATGCTATTAATTTTAAGTTTGATGTCGATTTTCCGGATATTGTACGTTTAGATGATGGTTATGATATAGAAGACGCTTTGGTTACTGCTTATGAAAGTGATGGAGTAGAGGATACTGCGTTTATTGTGCGTTCTAATAAAAGAGCGAATGACTACAATCAACAAATTAGAATGAAAATTCGTGGTCAAGAAAATGAAATTTCTGCAGGAGACTATATAATGGTAGTAAAAAATAACTATTTCTGGTTAAAAGAAAATTCAACCGCAGGTTTTATTGCTAATGGAGATATTTGTGAGGTCTTAAAAATATTTTCTATTAAAGAATTGTATGGTTTCAAATTTGCAGAAGTAGAAGTAAGGATGATCGATTACCCAGAAATGCAGCCTTTTGAAACTGTTTTATTGTTAGATACTTTAACGAGTGAAACCCCTTCTTTAACTTATGAGGAGTCTAATAAGTTGTATCAGGCAGTAAAGGAAGATTATGCGCACTTAAAATCGAAGTCTAAACAGTTTATGGAAATTAAAAAGAATTTGTTTTTTAATGCATTACAAGTTAAGTTCTCTTATGCTATGACCTGTCATAAATCTCAGGGAGGGCAATGGAAAACAGTATTCATAGAACAGCCTTATTTACCAGAAGGAGTGTCTAAAGAGTATTACAGATGGTTGTATACGGCATTAACTAGAGCGCAAGAAAAATTGTATTTAATCGGTTTTAAAGATGAGTTTTTTGAGGAGTAGTTACGAACTCTTTTTTTTGTTAATTGAAATTAGGCTATTTCAGTAGGTAATTAATTGCGATGCGACCGTATCTATGTCCATTTGTAAATCGTAAATCTTTAGATTTGCTTGTGTTGTAATGAAATGAGTATCCAAAGTTAAAGCGGTTTGCGGTAAATTTTAATCCTAATTCTAGGTGAAAGACAATTGGCTTTAAATCGTTGGTAATTGGGCTTGTTTTGTTTAGGAAACTTCCCTGTAAAGTTGCGTCATAAACTGCGTAACGCAACATAGGTTTTATGTAGAAAAAAGATTCAACTTCTCTAAAGTAATTAGTTTGTTCGTTATTTAGGTTTGTATCAAATGCAATTGAATTAGCTAATTTCTGAAGGGGTTTTAATCCAATTCTACTATAAACACCTGTAGAGATATTTGTGTAGACAGAACCCAAATTTACATTGTTGGTCCAAGTAATATCAAAAAGCTGGTTTTGGTTGTTTACAATTGTTTTTAAATACTCCGCATTAAAATTTAAAGCAAAAGCATTTTTTATTTGATATTCCCAACCTATTGCTTCTTTAAAGCCATAAACATTATGTATCAATTCTTGTAATTCTTCTGCGTAAGAATTACTGCCTATTACTCCAATTTGAGCAGTAGTGTTAAAAATTTGATTGTTCTTATAGATTCTTTTTATGCCGAAGCTCCCATATAGATAGCCTGCAAAAGGTCTGTCGTGATTGCTAGCGTTTTGAACTGTAGCTTTAAAAGGAGTATACATTTCTTGATTTATTTTCCATTCTAAAATTCGTTTATCCAAAGGCTCTTTTTTATTTTTAGAAAGATAGCTGTAGCTTAAGAAAATTCCACTTGTATAATATCGATCTCTAACGGTAGAAACGTATAAATCGTTATCTGTGATTAGGCTAATTTCTTTTGAGAATTTTTCTTGAGCAATAGTATATGACGATATAAAGACAACTAGACTAAGTATAAAGTATTTCATAAGTAACAAATATAAAATAACTTATTTAAAATGATTTTTTTTTAATGTATTTCTAAAAAAAAGTAGTTATTTTAGTCCGAGTAAATAGAATTTATGGAAATTAAAGAAGGATTAAGTTCAGAAGACTTTCAGAATGTTAAAAGCAATCAAGAGTTATTAGCACTTATAGGAGAAAAGAATGCTGCTTGTAAGAAAGTAAAGAAAACAATTATTTATAATGAAGAGCTACGGTTGCTTCAAATAGAGCTTGTTAAATTACAAAGATGGATTTCTAATAACAACAAGCGTGTTGCAATTATTTTTGAAGGAAGAGATGCTGCTGGTAAAGGTGGTAATATTCGTAGATTTATGGAGCACCTAAACCCACGTTCTAGTAGATTGGTGGCTTTAAACAAACCTACAGAAATAGAAAAAGGACAATGGTATTTTCAGCGTTATATAAAGGAGTTACCAAACCCTGGTGAAATTGTTTTTTTTGATAGAAGCTGGTATAATAGAGCGGTTGTAGAACCTGTAATGGGTTTTTGTTCAGACCAACAATATAAAGAGTTTTTAGTGCAAGTGCCCGAGTTTGAGCATATGATGTACGAAGACGGGGTTGTTATTATTAAATTTTGGTTATCAATTAGTAAAGATGAGCAACTAAAGCGTTTTGAAGGCAGAAAAGAAAATCCATTAAAAAGATGGAAATTTAGTCCTGTGGATAAGCAAGGGCAAATTCTTTGGGATAGATATACGCATTATAAGGGCGAGATGTTCTCTAAGACACATACTTCTTATAGCCCTTGGATGATGATAAAAACGAATGATAAAAAAGTAGCAAGGTTAGAAGCTATTAGGCACGTATTATCTCAATTTGATTATGAGGATAAAGAAGCAAAAACAGTATTAACCCCAGATCCTAATGTTGTAATGCGTTATTATAGATCTAATACTAATATAGATTAAATTTAATATGGAAATATCACCTAAAAATTTAAAAAAACTAAATTCTAAGAAAGGTTTGTTAGCGCTTTTGTCTAAAGAACCTTTAAATATAGAAAGAGCCATTAGATATGTAGATTATCAAAGGAAGCTTGAGGACTTGCAAGTAGAGTTGATTCGTTTACAAAAATGGGCCATTAATAATAATGAAAGAATAATTATTGTTTTTCAGGGGAGAGATGCTGCAGGTAAGGGAGGAGCGATCAGGAGATTAACAGAACGAATCAATCCGCGTCACATGCGCATTGTTGCGTTGCCGAAGCCGTCGGAAGATGAACAGTCTCAATGGTATTTTCAGAGATATGTAGAGCAGTTTCCTAAAGCAGGAGAAATAGTATTTTTCGATAGGAGTTGGTACAACAGAGCGGTTATAGAGCCCGTTAATGACTTTTGTACACAAGAGGAATATAAAATCTTTATGAACCAGGTTAATGATTTCGAAAGAATGATTTTAGAATCGGGAATTCATTTGGTTAAAATATATATGTCTATTTCTAAGAAAGAGCAAGCAAAACGTTTTGCAGACATAAAAAGTGATCCATTAAAGCAATGGAAAATGACAAAATTAGATGAAAAGGCGCAATTGCTTTGGGATGATTATACAGAGTACAAAAAAGCCATGTTTGAAAAAACAAATACAGCTATTTCTCCTTGGAAGATAATTAGGGCTAATAGAAAAACAGAAGCGCGAGTAAATGTAATTAATCACATTTTAAATCGTATTCCTTATGATAAAGATTTAGAGGTTTAAAAACTTCTAAATCTTTTTTATTTTTTAAGCAAAAAAAAAGACTTCATATTTTAATATGAAGTCTTTTGAGCGAAAGACCGGGTTCGAACCGGCGACATTCAGCTTGGAAGGCTGACGCTCTACCAACTGAGCTACTTTCGCATTATTGGTAAGCGGTTGCAAATATAATATGTTTTTTGAGTTCCGCAAGCTTTTTTTTGAAAAAATTAATAAAATTTTTTATCGGCTCTTAATACCTTTAAAAAATGAAAGCCATAAATGTCGTATCCTTCATTATAATAGAATTTATGAGATTTCGTATTACCTGAGTAGGCATTTAATTCTATAGCTTCACAACCTTTGTTTTTAACATGGTTATCTATCCATTTAAAGAATTGTTTACCAAGTCCTTGTCCGCGGATAGAGTCGTCTATAATTACATGGTCTGGTTCAGCTGACTTCCCTATATAATGTCTGGTTGTGTACCAAAGTCCAGATATTCCCACTAATTTTTCATCAACATATAAGCCAATGCATTCGTAATTTGTGTTTTTTGAAGTTTCTACAACTCTCTCTTTTAATATTTCTAAAGGAGTTTTTGAATTTAATTTTGTTAAAAGCGGAATTATTGTCAAAATTTCTTCTGCTTCAATTACTTTTATTAGCGTATTCATGCTTTATAATTTAATGGTAAATGTATTGTTGGGTTTTATTTGTAGTTCAAATTAATCAATAAGATAGATTCCTGTCTATTGCTGAGTTTAATTTGTTTATAAATAAAAAGCCTCAAACGTGTGTTTGAGGTTCTTTATGTGTCTTTAAATTGATTCGGGATACAGTTTTTAAAAGTCTAAAATAAACAAACCTATAAACGTTCTTCAATCCAAGTTTTAAAGCTGTAAAAATTCTGAGGTGCAACTCCATGTCCTACCGGATATTCTGAGTATGCGTTTTTAAAATCTAAATTATCTAAGAAAGGTTTGCTTTTTCGAGCCCATTCTATAGGTAAAACTTGGTCTACAGAACCATGAGAGCAATAGTAGTCTGTTTTAATCTCTTTAGGAATAGATGCCGGTAGTAGTTCTGTGTTAATGTAACCACTTAATGCAATTACGTGCTGTACTTTATTTGGGTAGAAAAAACTTAAAGAATAACTTAATATAGCACCTTGGCTAAAACCTAATAAAAAAGTTTTGTCTGAGGCTGTATTGTATTTTGCTTTTATTTCATCAATAAAAATGGCAATTTTATCTATAGATTCTTTTGCTTGTTTTAAATCTGAGAACTTACCATTTACATCATCAAAATTAATAGCGTACCAAGCATAACTACCGGCACCCAGTGCGTTAGGTGCTTGTGCGCTGATAATTAAAAATTCATCTGGTAATTCTTCAGCAAAAGAGAATAAATCTTGTTCATTACTTCCGTAACCATGTAATAAAATTAATAATGGCGGGTTTTTAGCTATTGTTTTTGGTTGCCTAACTATGTATTGTAAATCGCTCATTTATATTCCTTTTTAATCTAATTATATGTTCTTAAACCATTCTTGAAACTGATCTCCAACTACAGGAATAATTTTTTCTTCACCTTTAACAGCTCCCATTAATGAAATAACCCATAAAACCAATAAAATAGTACTTACAATTATTCCTGCTGTATTTCCTAGGTAGTTATAGATAATCCATCCGTTTAAAAATTGAATTAAATTTAAGCCTATCATTTGTCTGATGTAAAAATTAGCAAAAGAATTCTTTGTGCTGTTGTTCATGAAAAAAGCGATGATTAAACCTATAATCCAAAAATGACTTATAATTGCCATTGTTTTTCCTTCGTTTGCTGTTTGATTTTGCATGCTGTTTATTTTAATATTAATTGATTGTTAGCGTAAATTCCGTAGGCTTTTCCTTTTAATTTTTTATCTAAAAAAGCGCTGTTTTTAGAGGTTGATAAAATATCCTCTTTTGTAAAAGTGTAATTCTGTTCAGGATTGAATAAAGTAATTTCAGCTTTATTGTTTTCTTGAATAGAAAGATTTTCTATACCAAAAATAGCTTTTGGTTTGCTTGTAATATTTTCTATAAAATCTTCTAAGTCTAAAACTGAATTAATTGCACCAAAAGCACTTTCTAAACCAATGGTTCCGTCTTTTGCTTCACTAAATTCTAATTTTTTATGCTCTATGTCAATAGGATTGTGGTCTGAAGTGATAATGTCGATAACTCCGGATTTAATTCCTTTTATTAGGCTTTTTAAATCGGTTTTAGTTCTCAAGGGAGGATTTACCTTAAAATTACTGTCAAAACCATGTAATTCGTCGTCAGATAAAGTTAAATGATGTACAGAGACACTGCAGGTAACTTGCAATCCTTTCTTTTTAGCCTCTTTAATTAGCTCAACAGATTTTGTGGTAGAAATAGTTGGAATATGTAATTTTCCACCTGTATATTCTAATAAATATAAATCTCTTGCAATTTGTATGTGTTCAGCTAAAGCAGGACTTCCTTTTAATCCTAATCTGGTGCTATTAACGCCTTCATTTGCAATTCCTTCTCCTGCAATAGAGTTGTTTTTAGGAAAGCTAAAAATTAAGCCGTCAAAATTCTGAGCGTACAAAAGTGCAATTTTCATCAAATTATCTTTTGCGATTGGTCTGTTGTAATCTGCAAAAGCAATGGCGCCAGATTGTTGCATATCATACAATTCTGCAATATCAACACCTTCACTGTTTTGCGTTAGTGCAGCAATAGGGTAGAGGCTTGTAGCAAACCCGTTTGCTTTGTGTATTAAATACTCAACCGCAGCCTTGTTGTCTATTACTGGATTTGAGTTTGCATTTACTGCTACAGCGGTAAAGCCACTTTTTGCAGCAACGTTTAATCCGTTTTTAATATTTTCTCGTTCTTCATAGCCAGGTTCTCCAAAAGAAACACTCGTATCAAACCAACCACAAGAAACATGCAAGTTATCTAGTGTTACCACTTGATAATTGTTGTCTTCTATAGAATCCTCAATTTTAGTAATGATTCCGTTGGTAATTAAAATATCTTTTTGTTGATGATGATATGGGCTTGAAGGGTCTATAATCGTTGCCGATTTTAAAAGCGTAGTCATGGTTTATAGAATTTTAAAATCAAAATTTCTAAAAGCAAAGATACAATTGCCAACGATAAAAACCATTTCCAAAGCCAATGAACTTCATTTTTTTTGTTGATTTTTTTAAAAACGTCTGCAACCGAATTAGAAATTGTAATATTTTGATTGGTTTCTTTTAGTTTATTTAAATCCAGAAAATTTAACAAACTTTCTTCCTTAGCATAATTGTATGCAATTTTTTGAATGGTATCTGTATTTTGTAGGATGCTATATATGCCAGATTTTAATGGTTGTTCTTTTGTGGTGATGCTTACTTTATTTTGAAATTTCTTTTGCAACGGGATAAAAGAATTTTTAGAATTTGCAATTTTTAACACCTTGTCTTTTTCAATATTTGTATCAATATCAATGGTGTTTTCTGATGCAATTCTATAGAATAATTTAGGGTGTTTAAAACTCATTTTTCCGAAGTTGTAAAACACAGGAACTATTAAAGGAGAATTTATAAAATTGCTGTTTTTTACATCAAGAGAACTCGATATCCAGAAGGTGTTATTTTCTCCATTTTTAATTTGAGAAATAAAAGAACTTCCGTTTTCAAAAGCTACAATTGTACTTTTATTATTTGAAGAGAAAGGATAATAATGTTGCACTATTGGATATTGAAAATTAGTCACTTTTTTTGAAAATACATTTTGAAAAAGTGGATGCTTATAATTGATGTTTGTAATTTTTAAACTGTCTGTTTTTTTAGGTTGAATTTTCCCTAAACTTAAATTTTTAAACAGAGAATTGTAGGAATTTATATTCAGATTTTTATGCGGAATAATTACAAGACTTCCTCCGTTTTTAGAAAATTCAATGATTTTTTTAGATAGTATTTCAGATATGTTTTCTACCTCGTTTAGAATAATTAATTGCTGTTTTAAAATGGAATTGTAGTTGGTGTTTTGGACTGTAGATTGTGTGAGGTTGAATTCGTTTTTCGTATAAATTTTAGAAAGAAAATTAGCTTTGTTTCCGATGGATAAAATATTGATTTTTTGGTCGTTTTTTAAGGTGAAATAAAACACATTATCAAAGGCAAAAGTATCGCTAAAATTAATGACTATTTTACCGTTAAATTCTGCTTGATTTTGGACTTTAAATTGAATGGTTTCTAAAGTGTCTTTTTTAAAAGAGGAGGAGAGTTTACTAATTAGTTTATTGTTGTTGTAAACAGCAACAGGAATGTTGTTTTTTGCTTCTCCTTGGTTTTTTACAAGAACATTGAGTGTGAAATTATTGCCGTTATAATCAGTAACGAAAACACTGTCTATAGAAATGTTGTTTTTTATGGAAGATTCTAGATTTATTGCTGAAATAAGGGGTGTTACATTTGTAAACTCGTTTTTATAAGTATTCTGAAAATCAGATATTAGTATTGTTCTATTTGTAGTGTTGGTTTTACTTTCTGTTTTTGAGTCGAATTTTAGTAAAACAGTCGGTAAATCTAAATTTTTTGAAGTTTCTTTAACCTGTAATAGGATGTTTTTTAGTTCGGACTTTGTAATTCTGTCGTAGAAACTAGAATTTGTTTGCAGCGAATATACATCTTTTTCTGATGAGTTTTCTATAATTTCTTGAGCTGCTATTTGTAATAAATTCCCTCTTTCTCCTTTTGTGTTTGTACTTAAAGAGTTGTCTAAATAGATGAAATTATGTTGTTTTTTATTGGCTGTTTTTTTGCTGAAATAAGGTTGAGAAAAAGCGAAAATGATAGCAGTAAATAAAAGCATTCTTGTACCTAGAATTAACCACTTTTTTATACGTGAACTTTTACGTGTTTGTTGTGCTAGTTTTTGTAGAAAAGCAACATTTGTAAAAGGCACTTTTACGAACCTTTGTAGTTGAAAAAGATGCACTATAATCGGTATGATTAACAGTGCTAAAAAGTATAATATTTCTGGGTTTTTAAATTGCATTTATCATGTTTAGATGTGATTCAAAAAAAGTTAAATTTAAAAAATAGATTTAGAAATGTGAAAGATAATCTTTTGAAATTAAAACGAAATAATAGCCTTTAGTTTGAAAATAGAAATAGGAGCAAAAGGGATGAAAAGGAACTTTAAATTAGGTGTGCTAAATTGCTTTATTTGTCTTTTTTAAGAGTTATTAAAACTTTTCAAAAACACCTAAACCAAACAGAGCAAAATCATATTTTACAGGATCATTTGGATCTAGTTTTCGCAAGTTTGTATCTAATTCAGAAAGTGCTTTCCAGTCGTTTTGTTTCCTTAAAAGTAGTTTTAATTTACGTGCAACATTACCAGAATGTACATCTAACGGACATGATAAATTTGCTGGTTTATGGGTTTTCCAAATACCAAAATCTACCCCAGAATTATCGTTTCGAACCATCCATCTTAAGAACATATTTATCCTTTTTGCAGCCGAATTTTTTAGTGGATCTGAGATGTGTTTTTGAGTTCTTTGTTGATGAGGAGTTTCAAAAAAAACTTGTTTTAAATGATGAATTGCATGCTTATAATCGGTCTGTTTTTCATCAACCAACAACACCTTTTCTAGTCCTTGGTGATGCGTATAAATGTGTTTTAAGGACTTTATAAATTGTTGTAAATCGATTGAATTAAAAGTTCTGTGCACGAAATTTTCAAGAATTTTTAAATCATTTTCTTCATGATTCATCACAAAATCAAAAGGAGAATGATCAAAATAATCCATCATTTTAGTGGCATTTTTAATAATCATGGTTCGGTTTCCCCAAGAAATAGTTGCCGTTAAAAAGCCTGAAATTTCAATATCTTCCTTTTTTGTGAACAAATGCGGAATCTGAATTGGGTCAGATTCAATAAAATTAGGGGTGTTATATAGAACTACCTTCTCGTCTAAAAACTCTTTTAATTCTGATTTCTTCATATCTATCTACTCAAATAAAAAACTTATTAAAAATAAAAAACCATTATAACTTCCATGAAGTAACATCGCCCATAATAAGCCAAATTTTACTCTTATATATCCAAAATAACCACCAACTAATAATTGTGGTAAGATTAATATAGGAGAGAGTAATAAAACGTTTGTGGTGATTTCAAAATTGCTAATATGTATGAAACCGAAAATTAGTGTAAAAATATAAAAAGAGTATTTAAACGATTTTGGTTTTACAAAAATAGTAATTGGTGCTCTAAAGAAGGTTTCTTCTAAAATAGGAGTAAGGACAGAACCCAATAATAGAATTTGAATAAAAGACATGTCTTTAAACATTTCTTCTAATTTATGCGTTTCAAAATCTACCAGTTGTAGTTCTTGAATTAAACTGAATAAAGGAGTGATTATAATGCTAGTTGCTATGCTAATAACAAATAGGTGAAAGAGTATTTTAATGCGATACCCAGCATTTTTATTGGGATCTTCTCCTGGTATTGGGTTTTTTAAATAGCTAATTACATTGTTAAAGGTTTCTTTCATTATCTAGGTTTATTTATAAGTAGTATTAAACTTAGAAATGTTACATTATTCTATAATTTTACCGTCAATCATAGTTAATTTTCTGTCCGCCATGTCTGCCAGCTCTTCATTATGTGTAATAATTACAAAGGTTTGTCCAAATTCATCACGTAATTTAAAGAACAGCTCGTGTAAGTTTTTTGCAGACTCGCTATCTAGGTTTCCACTAGGTTCGTCAGCTAAAATAACAGAAGGATTGTTAATTAATGCTCTTGCAACGGCAACTCTCTGTTGTTCTCCTCCGGAAAGTTCGTTGGGTTTGTGACTTATTCTGTGCGATAATCCTAAAAAAGTAAGTATTTCTTTAGCTCTTGTCTCTGTTTCTAATTTCGATTTTTTGGCAATAAAAGCAGGAATACAAACATTTTCTAATGCTGTAAACTCTGGTAATAATTGATGAAATTGAAAAATAAAGCCAATATGTTGGTTTCTAAAGGAAGAAAGCTTTTTGTCTGCAAGGTTCTTCAGTGAAACATTATTTAGTTTCAATTCGAAGTTTTCGTCCTTTTGAGGTTTGTCTAAAGTACCTAAAATTTGAAGTAAGGTTGTTTTTCCTGCTCCAGAAGGACCAACAATAGCAACAATTTCTCCTTTTTTTATGTGTAAATCTACTCCTTTTAAAACTTCTACATCCCCATAATATTTGTGAATGTTTTTACCAATTATCATACATATAACTTTGTTACGAATGTATAAAAAAGACTTTAATTTTACTCATAAAAAAACGGATATCCTTAGTTGTTAAGAATATCCGTTGTCTTTATAAGGTACGAAGTTTTAAAATATATTTTTCAATTTATTATAATCAATAAAATAAACGAGTCTTAAAGAAAATGTATGCCTTTGTGATTCCTCAAACAAATTGTCTAGGTTTTTACTGAAATTTAAGTCTGCGTTTGTGTCTTCATTAAAAATTGCATTTCTGTAAAAAGCTATTAACTGACTTCCGGGAGCAAATTGCCAAATGTAACTCAAGTCTAAATTCCAACTATTAAAGTTTACATTATCGCTATTATAGGTTGCGTTTGAGTTTAATCCTCCGTTTGTATTTAGGGTGTAGTAATCGTTATAGTTCACAGCGCCCCAATAATGTCTAAAACTAAGAGATAACGAAGAATTGGTGCTAAAACTATATTTACCAGCAATGGTGTTGGTGTAGTTTTTCCGATCTCTTTTACCGAAGATAATATTTGTATTTACTTCGTCTACAAAACCTAAATCGTTATTCGTTTTATTATAATCTAATTGATATTGTAAAGAAAACTGATTTGTAAATCTATAACGAGGTGCAATGCTAAAGCCGTAAGCTGCTTTGCTATAATTATTATAAGCAGAATAATAAACATCAGCATTTACTTCTAGTTTTTTTTGAGAGTTGGTAGAAATCCAAATATTTATATTTTTTCTTTCTGGTTGTAGAAAATAAATGCCACTTGTAGATCCTTGCCTAGGTTCAAAGAAGTCTTTTTCTTCTGTGTTGTAATTTAAGTTTCCTCCAAAAGTAAATCGATTTCTTGTTTGGGCTTCAATTCCTGCGCTAGCAGTAAAACCAGTATAAATGCCTGAATAATGTTGAAAATTAGCATTGTTGTAGTAATAGATATTATACCAATTGTAATTTTTGGTTGGTTGTAAAGTTCGCCAACCTGCGCTACCATAAATAGATTGTTCGTTGTTGCTAAAAAGAATTCCTAAATCGTTCGGGTTAAAATCTTTGTTTTCAAAATTATAACCCAATTCCCAATTCCAGTGATCAGAATTATATCCGAAGCTATTATCAAACGTATACCCAGTGTTTGGGTTGTTAATGTCATCAGAAATGTTACTCATTTTAACAGAACCGTCTGCGTTATATTTACTGTCTTTTGTTTCTATGTGCCAATCTAAAGCAGTTACATTCGCATCTCTAAACCTGCCGTCTCTTGTAACATTTGTGTTGATTAATGTTACCGTAGAGTTCTGATTAAACTGTTGGTCTAAAACTAAAATATTGTAGTTTGTAAAAGGGTCTATCACTTCTTTTCTTGTATTTCCAGTAGCATTATTTTTTATAGTTGCTTCTGTTTTTTCTGTAATGGCATTAAAAAATCCAATTCCCAGTCCGCCTTTTGTTCTTCCAGAAACTTTAATAGCATTTAACATGGTTACTTTACTAGGGTAATCTGTAATTTCTTCATCGGTAGATAAAGTGTTCTCTACATTAAATTGATCTATAGGTGAACTTCCAATTCTTCTGGAATAAAAAAGATTTGCTTTGTTAAATAATTCGGTTCCTTCTGTAAAAAATTGTCTTTGTTCTGTGAATTGTTGTTCAAAAGGACCTAAATTTAATTCAACATTATCAAAACCAACCTGACTAAAATCTGGAATTAGTGTCGCATCTAAGGTGAAATTTTCAGTTAAACCATATTTAATATCCATTCCAACACTCCAATCATATTTTGTATGTCCTTCAAAAGTATTGGCAGTTGCAGAAGCATATGGGTAAAGGTTTAATCTTGTTGGTGGTTTAATGTCCCTAAAATCTTCAATTAAACCATCGTATTGCGTCCATCTTCCAACAGCATTGTCAATGTGCGTCCAGGTATGTTGGGCGTTTAATTTTTCTAACCTTCGGTGGAAATTAAATCCCCAAGATTGTATAGGTCTGTTAGCAAAACGAATTGCTCTGTAGGGAATTTTCATTTCTACTGCCCAACCTTTATCATTAATTTTTGCAGCACTTTCCCAAACAGCACTCCAATTAAAGTCTTCATCTCCGTTAGAAACTTTAGCATCAGCTTGGTTTCCGGTAGTTTGTACTAGAAATTCAAAAGGATTCTGACCATCGTCGTTAGGGTTTATGGTAGCCAAAAAGAAGTCTGAAATACTAAAATTATCTCTTGTTGCAAACTCTTGCGGAATGCCTTCTGGGTCCGGATCGTTCATTTGAGCAGAAATATAGATGGCATCATCATCATAAATAACCTTAACAGTTGTTTGATATTCTTCTGAAACCAATTTACCATTATTAGGTCTTAAGTCAACAAAGTCTGTACAAACTTCTGCCATTTCCCATACTACATCATTTAAAAGACCATCTATTTTTGGAGTCTTTTTAACCCTTGTGGTTTTAATAGTTTTTCTGTTTTTTTTATTTTGAGCAGATAGCTGAGCTATTGGTAACACTGCAAAAAGCAGTAAAATGATTCTTTTAAACATATAATTTTTGGTTGATTATCTGTACGTACAAAACCAATATCTTTTATCTGTTTTAGATACATGAGTCTATTTTGTTCGTTATTATAAAGACGTGTATCGTGTTAAAATGTTACACTTATTTGTAATAAAATATCTCTAGAAAATTTAAGATAAATAGCATTAATAAATTTTTAATAGAAACTTTGCACCTTTTTATATATGAATTTGTATTTTTGATTCCGTTTTAAACATTTACAGATGAACTTACACGAATATCAAGGAAAAGAAATATTAAACAGTTTTGGCGTTAGAATACAACGTGGAATTGTTGCAAGTACTCCTGCTGAGGCAGTAGAAGTTGCAAAAAAGCTTACAGAAGAAACAGGAACTGGTTGGCATGTAATTAAAGCACAAGTTCACGCAGGTGGTCGTGGTAAAGGTGGTGGAGTTAAGTTGGCTAAAAACTTAGACGAAGTAAAAAGTATTTCTGATGATATTTTAGGAATGATGTTAGTTACTCCTCAAACTTCTGCAGAAGGAAAATTAGTGAATCAAGTTTTAATCTGTGAGGATGTATATTATCCTGGAGATTCTGAGCCAGATGAGTACTATATGTCTGTCTTATTAAACAGAGCAACTGGTAAAAACATGATTATGTATTCTACAGAAGGTGGAATGGATATTGAAACTGTTGCAGAAGAAACTCCGCACTTAATTTTTACTGAAGAAATTGATCCTTTATTAGGAATCATGCCTTTTCAAGCACGTAAAGTTGCTTTTAACTTAGGTTTATCTGGAGTTGCTTTTAAAGAAATGACAAAATTTGTTACCAATTTATACAAAGCGTATATTGGTTCAGATTCTGCTATGTTTGAAATTAACCCAGTATTAAAAACATCTGATTCTAAAATAATGGCAGTTGATGCTAAAGTTTCTTTAGATGAAAATGCATTATACAGACATAAAGATTATGCAGCAATGCGTGATTTACGTGAAGAAAATCCAATTGAAGTTGAAGCAAAAGCTGCTGGTTTAAACTATGTAGATTTAGATGGAAACGTTGGTTGTATGGTAAACGGAGCTGGTTTAGCAATGGGAACTATGGATTTAATTAAAGAATCTGGAGGAGAGCCTGCTAACTTTTTAGACGTTGGAGGTACTGCAGATGCAGCTAGAGTTGAAACTGCTTTCGGTATTATCTTAAAAGACCCGAATGTAAAAGCAATTTTAGTAAACATTTTTGGAGGTATTGTACGTTGTGACAGAGTTGCACAAGGTGTTGTAGATGCTTACAAAAGTATGGGAGACAAAATTACTGTGCCAATTATTTGTAGATTACAAGGTACAAATGCTGTTGAAGCAAAAGAATTAATTGACAATTCTGGAATGGAAATTATTTCTGCTACAGAATTTCAAGAAGCTGCAGATAAAGTTGCTGAAGTTTTAGGAGCTTAATATTTAAAGTTTTATAAATATTTAAAACGCCTCATGTAAATGAGGCGTTTTTTTATGCTTAAAAAGTGTATCTTCATCCGATTATTTAAAATTAAAATATGAGAAAATTAGTGTTTCTATTATTGTTACCAATTCAATTATTAGCACAAGGTGTGCCAAATTCTGTAGTGTTTTGGGATGCTTTAACAACACATTATGGCAAATCTTATGAAGGAGAAATTGTTGCAGGCGGAAAAGAAGGCGATGGTTTTACTGGTGAGAAATTAGTAATGCATGTGCGTTCTTGTGAAGAAAATACCATTAGAATTCCTTTTTTTGTGGGTGATGACAAATCTAGAACGTGGGTTTTTACAATGGATAAAGATAATTTGATTCAGTTAAAACACGATCATAGGCACAAAGATGGATCAGAATATAAAATTACACAATATGGAGGTATGAGTTCGAATGTTGGATTAGCGAATCTTCAAGTTTTTCCTGCGGATAAACTAACTGCAGATTTAATTCCGGCAGCAGCAACCAATGTTTGGTGGGTAACTATTGATAAAACAAGTTTTACATATAGTCTAAGAAGAATTGGTTCTGAAAGGTACTTTTCTGTAAAGTTTGATACCACAAAAGAAATTGAAACACCTTCTGCTCCTTGGGGTAGTGAAAACTAAACTTAATAGTAAAGAGTATAAAGGTTAAGAAGTTTAGAGGTCTTTAAAAACGTCTCAAAGAAATGAATTAAGTTCTATTTCTTTGAGACGTTTTTTTTGATAAAAAGTGAAGAATATAATCTTTAATCCCAATGCATTTTTTGCAATCTAACAGCGTTTAAAATTGCTAGTAAAGCAACACCTACATCAGCAAAGACAGCTTCCCACATGGTTGCCAAACCTCCAGCACCCAAAATCATTACAATTAATTTTACACCAAAAGCGAGTACAATGTTCTGCCATACGATTTGTCGTGTAGAACGTCCTATTTTTATCGCTTTAATTACTTTTGATGGTTGATCTGTCTGAATAATAACATCAGCTGTTTCAATGGCAACGTCACTCCCTAAACCGCCCATGGCAATACCAACATCACTTGTAGCTAAAACGGGTGCGTCATTAATACCATCACCAATAAAAGCGATTTTATTTGCAGGATTTTGCTTTAAAAGTTCTACTTCATGTAATTTGTCTTCTGGTAATAATCCACCTTTGGCGATTTTAATACCTAATTCTGATGCTACTTTTTGAGTAATAGAGTCTTTATCACCAGAAAGCATTATAATGTTTTTAATACCAATTTTATGTAGGTTGATAATGGTTTGTTTTGCATCGTCTTTTAATTCATCTGCAATTACTACATAACCAGCAAAGACTCCGTCAATAGCAACTAAAACGATCGATTCTACAATGGTTTCAACTTCTTGCGGAACTTCAATTTTATGAGTAGTCATTAAAGCTTTGTTTCCAACCAAAATATCTCTTTCATTAACGGTTCCTTTTAAACCTTTTCCTGCAATTTCCGAGACTTCAGTTGCTTTAAAATATGGAGTATCTGCTTTATATTCTAAAATAGCTTTGGCAATTGGGTGTGTAGATTGTTCTTCTATGGCAAAAAGGTATTTCATAAATTCCTTTTCTTTCCAACCAATTGTTTTAATGTTTGTTATTTTAAAAACACCTTTTGTTACAGTTCCTGTTTTGTCTAGAACTAGTGTGTTTACTTTAGTCATGGTATCTAGAAATGAAGCTCCTTTAAACAAAATTCCATTTTTAGAAGCAGCCCCTAATCCGCCAAAATAACCTAACGGAATAGAAATAACCAAAGCACAAGGACAAGAAATTACTAGGAAGATTAAGGCTTTATATAACCAATCTGTAAATACATAATTAGCTACAACAAAGTATGGTAAGAATGTTACGGCAATCGCTAAATACACTACAATTGGTGTGTAAATTCGTGCGAATTTTCTGATAAACAATTCCGTTTTAGATTTACGGGCTGTCGCATTTTGTACCAAATCTAAAATTCTAGCAATAGAACTGTCTTTAAATTCTTTGCTTACTTCAATTTCAATTACGTTTTCTAAATTAATACTTCCAGCAAATACAGTATCACCTTTTGTAAGAGTATTCGGTTTGCTTTCTCCTGTTAACGCTGCCGTGTTTAAAGATGCTTTTGCTGAGGTTAGAATACCATCTAACGGAATTTTCTCACCAACTCTAACCTGAATTTTTTCTCCAATAGCAACTTCTTCAGGTGTTACGCTTTCTATTTTTTCGTTTCTAAAAACATTAGCTTCTTTCGGGCGGACATCTAACAATGCTTTGATGTTTCCTTTAGCACTATTTACTGCGGCACTTTGAAATAATTCGCCAACGGCATAAAATAACATTACCGCAACACCTTCTGGATATTCGCCAATAACAAATGCTCCAACAGTTGCGATAGACATCAAGAAAAACTCAGTAAAAACAGCTCCTTTTTTAATACTTTCCCAACCTTCTTTAACTACGGGAAGTCCAACTGGTATATATGCGATTCCGTACCAAATAATTCTGATCCAATCTTTAAAAAAAGAAATGTCAAAATAATCAAAGGCAATACCAGTCATCAACATTGTAAAACTTACAATTGCTGGAATATAGGCTTTAAAACCACCTGGATCTCCATCGTGATTGTGGCCGTCATCATCATGGTGGTGATGATGCTCTTTTTCTGGACTTGGTTTTATATCTCTTAAATTGAGTTGCTTTTTTTTCATAATGCTTTTAATTATAACTCAAAGATGCTATAAAATTCAATGCAACGGAAGTGCATTTATTGTCCGCTACATTTATCGCATATCCCTTTTACAACGAGGTTGATGTTTTCTGAAATAAAACCATCGGGTACTTTTATTTGTGGAATTTTATGATCTGTTAAGCAAACTGTTTCATTACAATGATTGCAATGAAAATGTAGGTGTAAATCGGTTTCAATTTCACAATTACATCCTTGTGCACAAAGGGCGTATTTAGTAATACCCGTTCCATCATCAATTTGATGTACAATTGTCTTTTCTTCAAAAGTTTTAATAGTTCTGTATAAAGTTGTTCTGTCTACTTTTTCAAAAGCATTTTCAATATCCGTTAAGGTAACAGCAACTTGCTTTTTTGCAAGAAACTTGTAAATAAGCAGTCGCATTGCTGTAACCCGAATATTGTTAGATTCTAAAAAATGTTCTATTGTTTGCGTCATTAATGTGAATGTTCTGCGTCTCCTTTTTTCATTTCTGCAATAAGGTAATACGCATTGTTATAAGCAAATTTTGTATTTGGGTTTATTTCATTCGGAAAAGTTATTGCCACCCAATCACCATCTTTTTGACCTGGAATAACCTCTACAGGTTTAAAACTCCAAGCATCATTTTCTTTTTCAACAGAAAAAACGAAAAAACGATCGCCTTCTTTTGTAATAGCACTTTCTGGCAATGCTGTTGTTTCTGTGTTTTCTACCTGAATCCTTCCTTTAATATACATTCCCGGAATTAAATTTCCTTCTTTATTTTCTATTTCTGCGTGTATGTGAATTGCTTTTGGGTTTTCTTCAAAAGTTTTACCTACCGAATATATTTCTGCCGTTAATTCTTGATTAGGAATCGATTGAACATCAAACGTTATTTTCTGACCTTTCTTTACTTTGTAAACATCTTTTTCGAAAACCATTAAATCTGCATGCACGTGATGTGTGTCTACAATTTCGAACAATTCTGTTTGTGGATCTACATATTGTCCCATTTTTACTTGAACTTTTTGCACAAAACCTTCAATTGGAGTTCGCAATGCAATGCGTTGAAAAATAGTACCATTTCTAACAGAAGAAGTACTTATGTTTAACAGTTTTAATTGTGCAGCCATTCCATTGACTAATGCTTTTGATGCTTCATACTCAGCTGCTGCTTTTTGAAAATTAGCACCAGAACCAACGCCAGCCTTGTATAGTTTGTTTTGACGCTCAAAACCCTTTTGTAGAAAATTACGATTGCTATAAGCATTTAAATATTCCGTTTGCATTTTTATAATATTTGGATGTGATAGATACGCCACAACCTGCCCTTTATTTATTTTATCTCCTTCAATCACTTTAATAGAAACCACATTTGCACCTACAACTGTAGTTATTGCTGCTTCATTTTGTGGTGGAACCTCCAAGGTTCCATTTGCTTCTACAAAACCACTCATTTGTCTTGTTGCTATAGTTGCTACTTTCATTTTTAAAGCATCAAATTGTTGTGCAGAAAGCATCGCTTCTTCAAGATGTTCTTCTTGCTTTACTTCTGTTTTAACTTCTATATCATGTGCGTGTGCATCTACTTTTTTATCACCGCATGAAGTTAGTAAAACTGAGAGAATTAATACTGCTAGAATGTTATATATTGTGTTTTTCATCGTCTTAATTTTTAAAATATTGTAATTCAAAAGTACTTTCTAAATAATTTATAAATGCATCTTGTGCGTCTAATTCAGACTGTATGGCTTCCTTTATAAGTTGTGTAAATGAGGTGTAATCAATCTCTCCTTCTTTGTAAGCAAATAAAGCACCTGTTTTTTGACTCTCTACAAGGGGTAAAACTTCTTCTTTATAAAACAACCAAGAAGTTTTCCATTTTTGATAATTTTCTTTTGTCTGAAATAATTTAGATTTAATTTCCTTTTGTTTGAATTTTAAATTTGCTTTGGCAATTTCTGTATCTATTTTTGCTGTCTTAATTAGTGCTTTTGTTTTACCTGATAAAAAGGGGATAGAAATACCTATTTGATAGTTGTAGAACCCAGAAATTCCTTGTACTTCCTGTAGGCCTCCTTGAAGATTTAGTTTAGGCAAGTTTTCTGCTTTTGCTACTTTATAGTTCGCCTCTGCTTCTGTTACTTGCAATTGAGAAAGACTGTATAATGGATGTAATTCTGGGTTAATCGTACTGATATCAATAGTATTTACGTCTTCAAATTTATCTGATACGGTAAACAGTTCATCAGAAACAAACCATAAATTGAATTGTTGTATTGCAATAATATACGCACTGTAGGCTTGTTTTGTTTTATTCTGAATTTGTAACTTTTGATTTCTAGCCGCTAAATATTCTAATTTAGAGATCGCTTCTACTTCATAATTTAACTTTACAGATTTTTCGAAATTAGTATAAATTGAGTCTAACTCTTTATATAAATAGTAGTTTTTCTTTGTCTGAAATACTTTTGACCAAGCTTTTTTAACTTCTAGCTCTAAATCTAACTCAGAAAGTTGATAGGCCTTTTCTGCCAATTGAATACGTTGTTTATTTAATTTTCGTTTAGATGAAATTCCAAAAACATCAATATTAGATTGACCTAAACCGATAGTTGTGTAAACACCAACACCATTGTTTAGTTCTTCTCCGCCTGTATAAATTTGAGTAGTACCAAAATCGAAAGCAGTACTTTTTAATAGTTGCTGTTTTTCAATTTCTAACTGTCCTTCTTTTAAACTAGGATAATTTTCTTTTGATAATTCTAGAGCATTTTGCATTGAAAGTATCGGTAGCTTATTTATAGACTCTTGGGCATTTCCTGCAATAGGTAATAAGAATATAAATACTAAAATAGCGGTATTCGTAATCAGTTTTTTATTCATCTTAAAATTAAAAGTTTTGTTTTCTACCCAATGATATAAAATAGGTAAAACGAATAGTGTTAATAGGGTAGAGGTCAATAAACCACCAATAACAACGGTTGCTAAAGGTCTTTGTACTTCTGCACCTGCAGATGCGGAAATTGCCATTGGTAAAAAACCTAAAACATCTGTAAGTGCAGTTAACATTATAGGTCTAATACGTCTTTTTGTACCTTCTATAATTCTGTCTTTTAAATTGGTAACACCTTCTTCTTTTAGTTCATTTAAACCACTAATCATTACTAGTCCGTTAAGAACAGCAACACCAAAGAGCACAATAAAACCAACACCTGCAGAAATACTAAAAGGCATGTCTCTAAGCCATAATGCTACAACACCACCAATGGTTGCCATAGGGATTGCTATGTAAATCATTAAGGTTTGTGGTAACGATTTTAATGCAAAATAAATCAATACAAAAATAAGTAACAAGGCAATGGGAACAACGGTTTGTAAACGATCACTAGCACGTTCTAGGTTTTCAAAAGCGCCGCCATAGCGGATAAAATAACCCGCAGGTAATTCTAGCTTCTCATCTAATTTTACTTTAATTTCTTCGACTAAAGATTTTACATCACGTCCTCTAACATTAATACCAACATAAGTTCTTCTATTGGTGTTGTCTCTACTTATTTGCATAGGACCTGATTTATAACTCACATCTGCAACTTCGCGAAGCGGAATTTGTATTCCAGAAGGCAAGTTGATAAATAAGTTTTGAACGTCTGAAATGTCTTTTCTATTTTCAGAATTTAAACGAACTACTAAGTCAAAACGTTTTTCACCTTCAAAAATAATACCTGCGGTTCCTCCTGAAAATGCAGATTGCACAATTTGGTTCAGCATGTTTATTTGCAAGCCGTATTGCGCTAGTTTACTTCTATTATATGTGATGGTTATTTGTGGTAAACCTGTGGTAGCTTCCGTTTTCATATCACCAATACCTTTTGTACCCGCAATAATTTTAGAAATTTCTTCCGCTTTTTGAGAAAGAACATCAATGTCTTCACCATAAATTTTTATAGCAATATCTTCACGAACACCTTCTAGCAATTCATTAAAACGCATTTCCATAGGTTGCGTGAATTCGTAATTTACTCCTGGAATAATTTCTACGGCTTCTTTTATTTTTTCAATTAATTCATCTTTAGAAGTTACAGTTGTCCATTCACTTTTAGGTTTCAGAATAACAAAAACATCAGCAAGATCCATTGGCATGGGATCTGTAGGTATTTCTGCAACCCCTATCTTACTAACAACTTTTTTAACTTCTGGAAACTTAGACATTACAATTTGCTCAACTCGAGTTGTCGTTTCAAGTGTTTCTGTAAGAGAACTACCAGGTTTTAGAATAGCGTGAAATGCAATATCTCCTTCATCTAGTTGTGGTATAAATTCTCCTCCCATTTTAGAGAACATAAATACAGTTATACCAAATAAAACGACCGAGATACCAACAATTAGTTTTCCATTTTTTAAAGCTTTCTCTAATATTGGTTGGTATTTTCGTTCTGTCCAAAGAACAAATTTATCACCATACGATTTTTTGTCAGATTTAGGAGCTCTTAAAATTAAGGCAGACATCATTGGTACATATGTTAAGCAAAGAATCATGGCACCAATCATGGCAAATATGAACGTTAAAGCCATTGGCTTAAACATTTTCCCTTCGATACCTTCTAATGCTAAAATGGGTAAAAACACAATTAAGATGATAAGTTGACCAAAAAAGGCAGCATTCATCATTTTTTTAGAAGCATTTGCTGCTACACCATCCCTTTCTTTTTGCGATAATTTCTTCTTTTTTAAGACTTGTGTCGCTATAATGAAAACAGTGCTTTCTACAATAATTACGGCACCGTCAACAATAATTCCGAAATCTATGGCTCCTAAACTCATTAGGTTTGCCCAAACACCAAATGCATTCATTAAAATAAAAGCAAATAATAATGATAATGGAATTGTTGAAGCCACAATTAAGCCACCTCTCCAATTACCTAATAAAAAAATGAGGACAAAAATAACGATTAAAGCGCCTTCAGTTAGGTTTTTTGAAACTGTAGATGTTGTTTCTTTAATCAGTTTACTTCTGTCTAATAAAGGTTCTATACTAACACCTTCTGGTAAAGATTTTTCAATCTCAGCCATTCTTTCCTTTACATTTTTTATAACATCATTGGAGTTGGCTCCTTTAAGCATCATTACCGTTCCGCCAACAACCTCACCATTTCCATCTTGAGTCATAGCACCATACCGAACGGCAGCACCATATTGAACGGTTGCAATATCTTCAATGATAATTGGAATATTATTAGTGTTTTTAATAACAATTTGTCTAATATCGTCTAAACTTCTTGCCAATCCTTCTCCACGAATAAAGTTGGCTTGATGATTTTTTTCGATATAAGCACCTCCTGTATTTTGATTATTGGTCTCCAAAGCTTCAAAAACATCGGTAATGGTTAAGCCAATTGCTCTTAATTCATTCGGATCTAGGGCAACCTCATATTGCTTAATTTTTCCGCCTATGGCGTTTACTTCAACAACACCTTTTACCATGGCCATTTGACGTTGTACAATCCAATCTTGCATGGTTCGTAAATCGGTAATTGAGTATTTGTCTTTAAATGCTGGCTTTACTTTTAAGGTATATTGATAAATTTCTCCTAATCCAGAAGATATTGGTCCCATAGATGGTTCTCCAAATCCTTCGGGAATTTGAGCTTTAATATCGTTTAGTTTTTCTGCTACTAATTGACGTGGTAAATACGTACCCATATCGTCATTAAAAACAACTGTAACCACAGACAATCCGAAGCGAGAAATAGAACGAATTTCTTGAACATTAGGTAGATTGCTCATGGCAATTTCTACAGGGTAGGTTACTATCTGCTCAATATCTTCTGTGCCCAAGTTTGGCGCTTGGGTAATTACTTGTACTTGGTTGTTGGTAATATCTGGCACAGCATCTATAGGTACTTTGGTCATACTCCAAATACCTGCTGCAATTATGGTAAGCGTAAGCAAACCAATAATAAACTTGTTATTGATTGAGAAATCAATGATTTTATTAATCATAAAAAAAGATTTAATTCAGTGAAACATCTCGATATAATTCAATTTTAATAATAGAATCATTCGAAATAAAAAGAACCTAAAAGATTCAAAATGGGATATAAGTATCCTGTAAAAGAATTAAATTATGCTATTGGAGGCTGTAAAATTGAAGAAGTATACTCTTTTTCTGAGCCGTTTAAAAAGAAAAAATCTTGTGTCGAAATTTCAGAAACTTCAATTTTAATAAAAGTTAATTGAAGATCTGTTGCGTTTACGTGGCAACATTGACAAATACAAAAAGGCGAACATAAATCTGATTCTTGATGTTGATGGTTGTCGGTAATTTGTGAAATTTCGGTTTGTACATGATCATTAGGCACAATAAAATCTGCACAAGGTGTTAAGTTGAGTGCAAAAATATAAATAGCTAATAAAAATATAAAAAATTTCATTGATGCAAATATAGGAACTTATTGTTGCAATGGTATTGCAAACTGATGGTCGAATTCAATATCTTTTAAATTGGTGTAAGATATCAGTGTTTTTCAATTTTATAAGACTAAAAAAGGTTGGTTCTTATTCCGTTAATATCAGAATTTTTAGAAAGAGTTAAGGTTGTTTATATAAATATGGCTACTTTTTTTTACTCGGTTACATTTTCACTATAACTCATTCCGTATTTATTGAATACGTCACAAACTTCTTTTATACTGTGATCATTGTCTAATAATATCACAAGCGTATCGTTTGCTTCAATAACAGTTGCACCTCCTGGGCGAACAAATTTACCGTCTCTTTTTATCATACTTATAAATGCACAAGTTGGAAAGTGTAAATCTACAATTCGTTTATTAACAGCGGTACTGTTTGCTGGAATTTTTAATTCTTTCATAGCAGATTTTGGTAAATTCAAAATATAACGATCATTTTCTGCAACAGGACTTAATTTTTCTGGCAGAGCAACATTTAACCATTTAGAAAAAAGAGATAATGTGGTACCTTGTATTAATACAGATGTTACCGAGATAAAAAAGACAATATTAAAAATAACATTTGCTTTGTCTATTCCCGCTAAAAGCGGATAGGTAGCAAACACAATAGGTACAGCGCCACGTAAACCAACCCAAGAAATGTAGAGACGCCTACGAAGTTTCATTTTAAAAAATAGTAAACTGATAAAGACGCTTATTGGTCTCGCAATTAAAATTAAAAAGATAGAAATTAAGATTCCAACGCCCATATAAGGGATTATTTCTGAAGGAAAAACAAGCAATCCTAAGGTAAGGAACAATACAATTTGCATAAGCCACGCCATACCATCAAACATTTTTAGAATGGTAGATTTATGTATTAAATCATGATTTCCTAAATAAACAGCACAAATGTAAATTGCTAAAAAACCGTTTCCGCCCAAAGCACCTGTAGCCGAAAAAGTAATAAACATAAGGGCAATGACTAAAACAGGATACAAACCTTCGAAGTCTAGTTTTATTTTATTGATGATAAATACGCTTAATTTACCAAAACCAAAACCTGCAATTCCACCAAAAATCATTTGTTGAAAAAATGTTGGAATTATAGAAGCAATACTTAAATCTTGGTTGATTACTAAAGTTAAAAAAGCCAAGGTTAATACATAAGCCATTGGGTCGTTACTACCACTTTCTAACTCTAAAGTTTGTCTTAAGTTATTTTTTAAAGCTAAATTTTTAGATCTTAAAATAGAAAAAACCGCTGCTGCATCTGTAGAGGAAACAATAGAGCCTAAAAGCAAACTTTCGTATATCGTAAAATCTGTAACAAACCAAACAAAAGTACCTAAGGAAAGTGCTGTAAGTAAAACACCTACGGTAGATAAAACAAGACCTTCTTTAAGAATTGGTTTTATTGCTTTAAAATTGGTGTCTAAACCACCAGAAAACAAAATAAAGTTAAGTGAAACGATCCCTATAAATTGTGCCATTTTTGGATCATCGAAATTAATACCGCCAATCCCTTCTGATCCTGCCATCATCCCGATAGCTAAAAAAAGTATTAAAGTTGGTACTCCAAATTTATAGGAAGTTTTACCAACAATAATACTTATAAAAAGGAGTATAGATCCTACTAATAGTATGTTTTCAATGGTTAAATTCATTTATGTAATTTCTTAAGGTGGTTTTACACAAATTTAACTCATTATATAGTAAAATGTTTACAAAACTAGGCTTTATTGTAATATTTTTTCTTCAACCAAAAAGAAACACGTACTAATAGAATTAAAGCAGGTACTTCAACCAATGGACCAATTACACCTGCAAAAGCTTGTCCGGAGTTTAAACCGAAAACAGCAATGGCAACTGCTATTGCTAATTCAAAATTATTACCCGCTGCTGTAAATGCTACGGCTGCAGTTTTATCATATTCGGCCCCTGATGCTTTGGTAAAGAAAAACCCGATAATGAACATCAATGTAAAGTAAATTAATAAAGGAACAGCGATGATTAATACATCCATCGGTATTTCTACAATTAATTCTCCTTTTAAAGAAAACATGACTACAATGGTGAATAACAGTGCAATCAAGGTTAACGGAGAAATAGTTGGAATAAATTTATTTGTGTACCATTCTTCTCCTTTTAATTTCACTAAAATCAATCTACTTAAAATTCCTAATAGAAACGGAACACCTAAGTAAATAGCCACACTTTCTGCAATGGTTGCAACAGAAATATCTACAATTGCACCTTCAAAACCAAAATAGGGTGGAAGCACGGTGATAAATAGCCACGCATAAAAACTGTATGCAAAAACTTGAAAGATACTGTTTAACGCTACTAATCCAGCTCCGTACTCAGCACTTCCTTCTGCTAAATCATTCCAAACTAAAACCATTGCAATACAACGAGCTAAACCAATTAAAATAAGTCCGACCATGTATTCTGGATAGTCACGTAAAAATGTAATTGCCAAAACAAACATTAAAACAGGACCAATAATCCAGTTTAAAATCAGTGAAATGGATAAGATTTTGGTATTTTTAAAAACCTTAGGTAAAAGTGCGTAGTTTACTTTCGCCAAAGGCGGATACATCATTAATATCAATCCAATTGCGATAGGAATATTAGTAGTTCCGCTGCTAAATGAATTTATAATGTTTGGAAAAGTTGGAATAAAATACCCTAAACTCACTCCAATTGCCATGGCAACAAATATCCATAAAGTTAAATAACTATCTAGAAAACTTAATTTTTTTGAAGCCATTTTTATAAATTTACTTGTGAGAAAACGTAAAATAATTCCGCTGCAATTTGCAAACTTCTTTCCTGATATTTTTCAGCCTGTTGAGGTGTATTATCAAATGCTTTTGGATCTTCAAAAGTAATTGGAATACGTTTTTCTGCACCTGCAATAAACGGACAACCACCATCTGCTTGCGAGCACGTCATAATTGCTGCAAACCCTGATTTCGGATTAAAATCGTCATCTAGCTTTTTAGAAAACCCAATAATAGGATGTGCATTCTCTCCGTATTTTATGCTATGAACAGGGTTTTTACCCTCTGAAATTGTTTTAATCTGAAAACCTTGATTTTTCAACGTTTCTGCAGCCATCGGGAAAAGAGCAGTAGCTTCTGTTCCTCCAGAATAGCAAAATACATTTTTAACGTTAAAATAGCTAGCCATTGCTTGAGCCCAAACTTGTGATAAATGGCTTCTTCTAGAATTATGCGTGCAAATAAAGTTGATTCTAATTTCTTGTTGATTAGAAACTTTAGTTTGAATAAAATCTGCTAACGGTTGTAAAACAGTTTTACGTTCTTCTGTAATACTTGCAAAGTTTAAACCTTTAATTACGTTTTCTATTTCTGAAAATAGACTAGTTTGTGTTGTGATCATTATTTCTTAAAGTTGATTTTTTTTTTTAGTTTAACAACAGCCGCCTCCAGGTGTACAAGTGTTTGCAACTGGTATGTCTGAAAATTGTAATTTTGGTTTTTCTTCCGGAATTCCGCAATTGTCTTTAGCTAAACAATCTGTTTGTTTAGAAGTCAATAAGAAGTTTGTTCCATCAAAATCCAATCCGAATTTACCAATGGTTTCTGCTTGGTATTCTACTTCAATTTCTAAATTTTCAATTTTTAAAACCTTTTCAGAAAGCTCTATAATATTTAATAGTTTTTCTGGATGCAATCTGTGATCATAATCATCTGCATTCCAAAGTTGAAAATTTACTACTTCTTCATTTCTTACGGTTCCGCCACAATCAATAAAATTTTTGGTAATTTTCCCTACTTCTGTTACATGAAAATGATTTGGTACTAATTCTCCGTTTGGTAATTTAAAACCAATTGTTTTTAAAGCTTTTAAAGCTACTTTTACTTCTGATAGTTTCATATTGTTATATTTGTTTATTGCAATTTTGCGATTAATATTGGTAATTTTTTTTAGCAACAACTGTTGTTATTCGTTAAATCTTGATCTAAAAACTCTGACATTACTGTTTTCATTGCTGTCCAGTTTTCTTTGTGAATACAGTAACAAACGCGGGTTCCTTCAACGTTTCCTTTTATCAACCCTAAATGTTTTAATTCTTTTAAATGTTGAGAAATGGTAGGTTGCGCCAATCCGATTTCGCTTACTAAATCTCCACACACACAGGAATCAATTTTAAACAAATGTTGTAAAATAGTCACTCTTGCTGGATGACCAAAAACTTTTGCAAACAAGGCAATTTCATTTTGTTGGTCGGTAAACATTTCTGTTTTTGCTAATCCCATTTTGTTTCTTTATTTATTCATTGCAATATTACGATTAATAGTTTATCCACCAAAATTATTTTTATTAAAGTTGATGGAAAAACTATTTATAGAAATTTCTTGAGTTGAAGGATTTGTTTTATTAGTCGGTTCAAACTATCTTTATGAAAGCAAATAAAATGATGAACATTTTAGAATTTATATTTAAATAATTATGAGTTTAAAAACAATATTAGGTATCCTATTTATAGCATTTTCTAGTTTGATTACAGCAACTGAACGTCCGTTTTTCGATAAAAATAAAGACCTTTTGATTGCTCAGTTTGATAGCAAACCAGATCCAGATGACATTCATGCGCAAGCAGCTTTAGGGAGTTTATTGTTGCATAAAGATCTTAAAGGTGTTAAATATTATGCCGTTGCCGGAGCTGTCGGAATTCAGAAAGGAAAATTTATTCCTTCAGATAAATTATTTAAGATGGTATTTGGTAGAAAATGGACAAATGCACATACAGACTGGGAGGGTTCTGTAAAAAAGGTAACCAAAAAAGCGATTGCAGTTTTAAATAAAGGAGGTAAAGTTTGGGTACAAGAAGCAGGACAATCAAATATTACGGCAGATTGGATAGCTGAATTGCTTAAAACGGTTTCTGAAGAAATTGTAAAAGCGAATGTAATTGTGGTGCAGCATAGCAAATGGAATGAAGACCATACAGAAGCTTCGGATTTACAGTATGTAAAAGAGAAATCGACTTATTTTGCTTTGGATGACGGAAACGCTGATAAAGAAGAAGCGTGGGGAAATCGAGGCCCTTATAAAACTCCAGCGTATAGAGCTAAAGAAGCTAAGTGGATAAAGTTGGCAAAAACATCACCTAACAAAAAAGCAAGAAAATTATGGGTAGAGGCGGATGCAGTAATTACAAAAATGTTTCCTAATGGATTTCCGCATGAATGGTCTTACATTCATAATGATGGTGTCGATTATTCTGACTGTGTAGAAAATTGGTGGATTTTTAATTTAGGTACAAAGTCGGATAGCAATTCTAAATTTTGGGATCGATATGTATTAAATTAACAATCTTTATTTTGTGATCAATTGAAATAAACTAAAAATGCCTCACATTTAAGAGGCATTCTTAGTTCTAGAAAACTTAAAGGTTATAGTATAAAAGTAAATAACCTATTCTAAATTTTGCATTGGGGGAACTTTATATCATTTACAAATCTAAATTCACCAAGGTTCTTCCTTTCAGTTTTCCTTGCAACATTAAATCTATTTTATCACTTAATTCATCTAAAGAAATTTCTGCAGAAGCCTCGGTTAAACCGTCATTTTTCCACTCATTAGCTAGTTTGTTCCATACTTTTTCTCTGTAGGACATTGGGTAATTCTGAGAATCAATACCTATCAATGTAATTCCTCTTAAAATAAAAGGAAATACAGTTAAATCTAGTTTTGGAGAAGCTACATTTCCGCAACAAGTTATCACACCCATTGGCGCTGTTGCTTTAATAATATTTTCAAGAATCACGCCTCCAACAGTATCAATTCCTCCTGCAAAAAGAGGTTTTAAAAGAGGTCTTTTTGCCATTTCTTCAACATCTTTTCGCATCATAATCTCATCAGCACCAAGATTCTTTAAAAAGTCAATTTCAGATTCTTTTCCTGTAATGGCAATTGTTTTGTAACCTAGTTTTTTTAAGATAGCAATACTTGTAGATCCAACTCCACCTGTAGCTCCAGAAACAACAATAGCGCCATCTGCTGGTTTTACCAATGCAGTTAATTTTAATACAGACATACCTGCGGTTAATCCTGCAGTTCCAATAGTCATTGCTTCCTTCATAGAAAGATTTTCAGGTAACTTCACTACCCAATCTGCGGGCACTTTAACGTATTCCGCAAAGCCTCCGTCTGTATTCATTCCTAAATCGTAACTAGTGACAATAACATTGTCCGATTCTTTAAATTTAGTAGATTCTGAAGAAACTACTGTTCCGGCAGCATCAATTCCTGGGGTATGTGGGTAATTTCTAGTTACACCTTTATTTCCGTTGCTAGACAATGCATCTTTATAATTTAAAGAACTGTAGTGCACTTTTATTAGTACTTCTCCTTGTTCTAATTTTGTAAAAGGAATTTGTTTCACAGAAGAAATAAAGTTTCCATCTTTCTCTTCAACTCTAAAAGCTTTGTAATTCGATTGATTATCCATATTGTTCTTTTGTGTATTATTCTTATTTTTACATCAAAGTTCGCTTAAATTAAACTGATAAACAAGAACTTACAAATTGTACCCTAACGAACATTTTGTGCTGTTTTGTCTGTTTATAAAGTGTGTAAGCCTAAAAAAAAAATGAAAAAAAGTTATTGCCCTATAGATACTTTTATAAATACCATTAAAGGAAAAAGAAAAGGCACCATTATTTTACATCTTTTTCAGGGTGATAAACGGTATAGTGAATTGGTTCGGCTTATGCCGGATATTAGCGAACGCATGATGTCTAAACAGTTAAAAGAGTTAGAGCATGATGGTTTAGTTATTAGAACGGTTTTTCCTGAAGTTCCGCCTAGAGTAGCGTATAGCTTAACACAATTAGGAATCGATATTCGTCCTGTTTTAAAAGGAATGTATAAAGGTGGTTTGCTGTTTGAAAAAAGTATTGAGTAGTTTAAAGTAATGTCTGATTAATTTATTGTTTATCTCGTTTTTTTTTATATGAAGTATTTATTTGGTGTTACTATGATTTGGGCTTTTTCGTTTAGCTTAATTGGTGTATATCTTTCTGGGTATGTAGATGCATGGTTTTCTGTATTGATGCGTATAGGGATTGCTACCATCATATTTTTGCCTTTTTTAAGACTGAAAGAAATTAAAGCTTCAACAATTTTAAAACTTATCGCAATTGGATCGGTTCAATTAGGGTTAATGTATTGTTTTTACTTTCAATCGTTTCAATTTCTTACGGTGCCAGAAGTATTACTTTTTAGTGTGCTGACACCAATTTACATTACTTTATTAAATGATATTTTAAGTAAGCGGTTTCATAAAAGACATTTACTTACTGCTTTAATAGCTGTTTTAGGAGCAGCTTATATTCAATACTCAAGTATTAACGAAAATGTGTTTTTAGGTTTTATGATTACGCAGGGAGCTAATCTTTGCTTTGCTGTTGGTCAAGTTGCTTACAAGCATTTATTAAAAGCTACGCCTGAATTAGAAAGTACCCCAAAGCATACTATTTTTGGATTGTTTTTTATTGGTGCGTTTATAGTAGCGCTTATTGCTTTTTTCATTTTTGGTTCAACAGAAAAGCTGCCAACTACATTCGTTCAGTGGGGAATACTAATATATTTGGGAGCTGTGGCTTCTGGTGTAGGTTATTTTTTTTGGAACAAAGGTGTTGTTATGGTAAATGCAGGCTCGTTAGCAATTATGAATAATGCATTAGTTCCAATAGGTTTAATTGTCAATCTTGTTATTTGGAATAAAGAGGCAGATATTCAAAAGATTTTAATTGGTGGAAGTCTTATTTTCGCTTCTCTTGCGCTTAATGAATACCTCAATAAAAGAAATCGCTCTAAATCCTTATTAATTAAAAGTATAAAGGCTGATTAAGGTTCTCTTTTCTATACTTCGTTTAAATTACAGTATTGACAGAACTCTAGCTAACTATTAGTTGCTATTTTTTTATACTTATGCAGTACCTCTAAAGGAATGTGGCAATAAGAATGGTCATTCGGATGCAAAGTTAATCTATGTTGATGCTCTTCGTCACTTGAGATGAAATTGGTTAAAGGAAGCACTTCAATCACTATTTTTTTTGTGCTTTTATTTTGATGGTTTAATATCTTTTCTATTTTTTGAATGCAATTTTTTGCCTTTAACAAGTGACTTTGATTATCACTGTAAATACCTGTGCGATATTTTTCTCCGATATCATTTCCTTGTTGGTTGATGCTATAAGGGTTAATAATTTCTATTAAGTGATGAATTAAATCTTCAACTGAAATTACCTTAGGATCAAAAACTGTTTTAACACATTCTGCAAAACCATCATAGGCTGTTTTAGTAGATTTGGTAAGTCCATTAGCTCTTCCGGCTTCAGTTTCAAGTACACCAGGTATGTACTTTAAAAATTCTTGTACTCCCCAAAGGCAGCCGCCTGCAATGTATATCGTTTCTTCTGATGCTGTTTGTTCAGTTAAAGATTCTTTTTTTGTCATTTTTAATTGCTAGGTGCTTCAGTAGGTAATTTAGTAAATAAAAACTGAATATAACTTTTTTGTAAATACTTGATTTTTAGTGATAAATAACGTGAGGTTTTGTACTAGCTTATTGTTCTATGGTTGTTAATTCGTTCAGGTACTTTTTAGTATATATTTCCCCGAAATTATCAATTGTAATAGCAAGAGCGAAATGTAATATAAGTGCCATAAAGATTCCGAAAAGTACAGATCTTGGATTTAAAAATGACATTCCTAAAATAAGAACAACAATCAAAATTCCGTAGGTTAATTTTAACCAAAAGAAGGACTTCAATGCTTTTTCGGTAGCTATGGTTTCTGTTTTTATAAAATCGGACGTATTGTTTCCATAAACTGAAATTTTATCATCAACTTTTTGCTGGTATTTAAGATACGTCGGAAACATTATCACCATTTCTAAAATGCCAATTACAATCATAGTTGAAGCAAAACTAGTATGATTAGAAAATAGTAGAAAGAGTAAACCCACTATAACGGAAACAACACCGATGATTCCTGCAGAAAGGAATAGTGTTTTTTCACTGTTCAAAAAATCAAGCATTAATTCTATCATTAGAGGTTTTTTTTTCAAAATTTATATCTTTATTATTTGTTCTGATTTCAGTAGGTAGTCCAAATATAAAGTTTTGTTCATTTCTAACATGTCCATAAACCGACTAACTTCAATCATTTTTAATAATGTAAGGTTGCATTTTTGAATTCTTGGATATTTTTCGCCATTGTCTACGCACTCAATTTCATAATGTCCTTTTGCATGTAAAACGATGTTGCCGTCTTGTACGTGTTGATAGATATAATTGAAACTTAATGAAGCTTTTTTATCATCAATTAGGTTAACGGTCATTTCAAAAGGTCGGTGAGAATGTCCCCATTCTTTATTTAGCTCATTAAAACTATTTTCGAAAGCTTCAATTCCAATAAGATTTCCACTAGGACTTAACCATTCAACCCCATCTTTATAAAGTAATTCATGTACCAAAGAAAAATTTGTGTTCTTGTTTTCATACAATGAAAAGAAACGGTGCATCATTGCCTTAATTCTATATATTCTCTGTAGTTCTATTGCTTCCATATATTTTTGTATTTATTCATTTGCAAAGAAAACTTTTTTTTAAGTTAACGGACTTGTCGTTTGGCAATTAATGCTACAAGGTTGATGTTGATTTTCGTATTCTACTCAATGAAAAAGGAGTTATTCCTAAAAATGAAGCAATATGATTTAAAGGGACTCTTTGTAAAATAGAGGGATGGGTTTTTAAAAACTTTAAGTAAGATTCCTTTGCGTTAAGATTTAATAGGCTTCTTTGAAAATTGATTTTATTTATTAATGTTTCATTAATGATTTTTTGAAATGAACTTTCCCATTCTGGGATAGTAGTACAAAACAAATCCCAAGATGCCCTTGAAAACTGAACAACCTCACAATTTGTTTCTGCTTGTATAGAACCAGAACTTACAGAAAATTCAAAAAAGCTAGTGATGTTACAAACAAAATCATGCTCTTTCATAAAGAAAGACGTTACTTCATTTCCTTTATTATCATAAAAACAAAATCGAAATACGCCATTTATTAGAAACGCTATTTGGTCACATTTATCTCCACTCTCAAGAAAAAAATCGGAAGCTTTATAGTTTTTTACTTCCGTATTTTTAATTATGAATTCAGTATGTTCTTTAGATAATTTGATGTAATTGTTAAGGTGTTTCACTAGGTTTTCTTTCATATAAATCAACGAATCTTTGTAATGTGAATAGCTATAAATGAATATCAAACATTTTATTGTTTTAAATTCATAGTTCGCTAAATTAGTTTTTTAGAGGCGAAAAATCAAGAGTTGAAACATTCTTTTTTTACAACTAAAAGCCCATAAATTCTTTCTCAAAACAGCGAGTTTAGCAACTATGATAAGCTTTGAATTTTTGTCAAGGGTGTTTATGTTTATTTATAAAATAATCTAAAAATTTTCGCAGTGAGTCTTAATAGACATATGTCTTATTCTAAAAGAAATTGATAAAGGTATTTTGCTTTTTGAAAAAAGTATTGACTAGTTGTACAGTGGATTATTTTGATTTTTATAAGGTTCTGTTTTTCTTTTAAAACCATTTTTTTACCCTTAAATTCTATTAGTGAATCTTTCTTTTTTATCTAAATATTATAGAAGATAATATTGTTGTTTCATGAGAATTATCAGCTCTATCTATTGATAGAACACTACTTTTGTAGTAGAAAAATAATAGTATGATTAGACAATTATTCATAATACTCATGTGTCTTGCTCTAGGTGAGATAATCGTTTATTTCATCGGAATTAAAATCCCCTCAAGTATCATAGGTATGTTGTTATTAACAGCAGGACTTCATTTTAAAATCATTAAACTTAAATGGATACAAGAGGTTGCTGATTTTCTTTTAGATAACATGGTCTTCTTTTTTATACCACCTGGCGTAGCTATTATGTGTTATCTAGATTTAATTTCAAAAGAATTAGTACCAATACTAGCAGCAATTCTGGGGAGTACTGTTTTAGTTTTACTAAGCACTAGTTTTACACATCAAGTGTTGAGAAAAATAAGATTGAAGAAACTAACAAAAGATAAAAAATGAAACTGATTTCAGAACCTTATATGTTATTAACCATAACTGTAGGTATTTATTGGTTGACAAAATATCTTCAAAATAAAACCAACTCAGTTCTTCTAAATCCTATATTAATAACAATAATTGCTGTAATAGGCACTTTAAAATTAGCTGGTATTTCTTATGAAACTTATCATGAGGCAGGTAAGTTTATTGAGTTTTTTCTAAAACCTTCAATTGTAGCATTAGGAGTACCGCTATATCTTCAAATAAGCAAAATTAAAAAACAAGTAATCCCTATTTTTATTTCACAATTAGTAGGTTCTATAGTAGGGATAATTTCGGGGGTTCTTATTGCTAAGTGGTTAGGAGCTTCAAATGATGTAATAATTTCGATAGCACCTAAGTCTGTTACGACTCCGCTTGCTATTGATATTTCCCAGTCAATAGGGGGGATTCCATCTCTTACTGCATCAATGGTTGTTATGGTAGGAATTTTTGGTTCGGTAGCAGGTTTTAAAATTTTACAACTATTTAAAGTAAGTAATCCAATGTCTAAAAGTCTTTCAATGGGTACCGCAAGTCATGGGCTTGGAACGGCCCAAGCGATGGCTATAAGTCAACGATTTGGAGCATATTCAAGTATGGGGCTTATTTTAAACGGATTGTTTACAGCCATATTTACTCCCATTATTCTAGCGTTACTTGGCATTATATAAGAAAGTTGCTGTCTCTGAATAACGTTGTGAAATATTTTTTTACAATGATGTTTATACCAAATAAACATCAAAATGACTGATTAAATTTATTTCTTTTTCCTTACTAATTCAATATGAAATAGAGTCGTAGCTAAGACTATGATTAGATTTTCTATCTCTTATAAAAATAAAGAAGTTTATCATCAAACATTTTAAAATTCATTTGGTATTACTCTATAGTTTTATTTTTACATTCTCTTATATTATTATTATTATTATTATTTGTGAATTTAATTGAATATAGTTGTAAATGATTCGCCTATCCTTCTTCCTGGTCCCCAAAAAGTAATAGTCTTTGGCGCTACAGAATTTCCAAAGTATGCCGGAAACAAATAATAGTAATCAAGTGTTAATGTTGCCTGAGTTTTATCACTATTTACAGTATAATCATAGTTGTAAGAATTTTGTATTTGAAATATAGAGCCATTTGAAGGTATCGCAATTGTTTCTGTAATATTCTCTCCAGTAATTTTTAAAATATCATTGTAAGAATAAGAATCTTGATTTAATGAAATAAATTTGGGAGCACCTTCAGCAAGTACATCTATAAATTGACTTGATTCTATACGTATTGAATTTGTTTGATATACTATTTTGTAATTACCGTAAGTTGGTATGTTTTCTGTAATTTTAGTATTTAGATTGTATTGAATAATATTTTCTTGAGAAGAATAGCTGTTTTGGCTTAAAATATTTAGTTCATATTTATTATTACCATCGTATAAATAAATTTCTGCACCAGGCTTATCCATGTCTAAAAATTGACCTGAAATACGCATATCGGCTCTAATATAGTAAAGGTGGGCCGATGAAGAGTTACTATTGTTGCCTATTTGGGGCATGTTAGCAATTATTGTATATTCCGTTTTATCTCCGTTTTCTGCGGTAACGGTATAATTAACTGATTCTTCAAAGTTTTGAGGAATTGTAATATCAGGAGAAATTGTAGCGTTTTCAGAAATTGATATTGTAGGTAAAAGCGAACTTTTATCTAATGTTCCTATATTAAAATTAATAATTTTTGTGTCTTTATTAATGTTGGCATCAATAGTTTTATTATCAACAAGAACCGAAAAGGATAGTATTTCACTTTCTGAATTAAGTGGTCTATTGTTAACAATAACTCTATAAATATTAGGGTCTCCATTCTCTGCATATACAGTGTACGCTACTTCATTATTAAAATTTTGAGATTCGTTTACAGTAGGTGATATATTTGCGTTTTCAGAATAATCAATTGTAGGCTTTAAGGCAGAAATTTCTGCTCCAGCTAAACTAAATAGTATTGTTTTGTCTATTTGGTTTATAGTTCCGTTTATAATTTCTCCGTTAATAGTAAGGTCAAATGAGTTAATGGTGTTCTGATTGTTTAATACAATTGGTAAATCGGGTTCATCGTCTTTAGAACATGCTATAAGAGCAAATATTATGTATACTAATATTGTGATTTTTTTAATCATTTTTATAGGGTATTTGTGTTAGTTTTTTAAGCCGTGAGAACTAGGATAAATTACGGTATTACTGTTTCCAATAACAATTATTGGAGACTTTATAATAGGATTATCTGTTTGTAGTTTCCATTTTAAGCTACCATTAGTAGCATTAATTGCATAGAAATTATTATCCCAATCGCCAATATAGACAATGTCTTCGTAAACAATAGGAGAAGTAGTTGTTTTAGAACTTAAATCATATTTCCATTTAAAACTGCCGTCTTCTGCATTTAAACAGACTAATTCTGCTGTTCCATTTTTAGATAAACCAATATAAATATTGTTGTTGTGTATAAAAGGAGAAGTTTCTATTGTTCCTTCAGGTTTGTAAGTCCATTTAATATTGCCGTTGTTTTCATACAAAGCATAAAGAGTGCTATAGGTTCCTGTTATTATAGTGTTTTCGAATATTGTGGGTGCTGCAAAAAAGGAATTATATCTTCCCATATCGACAGTCCATATTTTACTTCCGTCATTTTTATTCAATGCATAAAATATTCCATAGTAATCCCCAATATATATATGGTCGTTATTAATTAATGGATTGGTTAAAAATTTATAGCTTGCGTTTAACCTTAGACTCCAATCTGTTTGTCCTGATACTTTATTTATGGCGTATAAATGATCATTATTTCTACTGCTTACAAAGACTCTAGTTTCATCGATAGATAGTGTTGCGTAATAATTAAGAAAACTACGATCCCATAATTTTTCTTTTGACTCAATATTTACACAATAAAGTTTACTACTTGCATCAAAAGCATATACATTAGTATTATCTGTAATAATGTTTCTATATTCATTATAATTAGTACTACTCGGACTGCTTGTCCATTCAATTTCACCTGTAAGGATGTTAATACCGTTTAATCCCTTTACACCTGAAAAAATCATGTCTTTATAAGCTGTATGAGCTTCAATAAACGAAGTGTTAGATTCCCACAAAGTCTTATTTGTAATTAAATCATATGCTATTAAGTTTTGAGAAGAATCTGAAAAAAGTAGGATTTTACTTTTAGGGCTTTCAAAAGTGAATTCTAATTCAGAAACTCCTCCGTTTTTATCTGTGGCAATAATTCTACCACTATAATCATTGTTATATTCTAAGAGTGATGTGCTTATAGATTTAGTTGTTTTTTCTACTAAAATAGAATTTATATATAAGCTATAATGTATAAGATCATCATCTGCATCTAAAACAGTATTCCAATCTATAGTAACTGTTTTTCCTTCAAAAGAAATTTTTTCTAGTTTTATTTCTTCAGGATTTGAATTTTGATGAGGAAGAGACTCATCGTTTGAACATGAAAGCAATATTAGTATTAATAGAATTGATATTATTTTTTTCATAGTTCTTTTAATGTATAGTTTGTAATTTTTTAATTAAAAGAATATCCTAATTTAATCATGAAACTTTGAATGTTTGGATATTCAATATTACTTTCTGAATTTATTTTTTTAGGGGCATTATAACGTGCTTCTATACTGAGTTTATTATTAAAGTGGTATCCAATTCCTAAAAGAAAACTTATGTTTTTATTCATTTTAGTTTCCTTTTCATTAAATTTTATAGGAAAGTCTAAGTTAATACCCGAATTAATAAATAAAACTTTTTTATTCTTAAGGAATAGATAATGTCTTATTGCAATGGGTATTTCTAAAGAGCTGTATTTTACTTTTTCATTACTATAAATCGGTAAGCCAACCGTTGCATTTGGGTTTGATGGTGGTGCATAAAGTGTATACCCTGTAACTACATCTATATTAATTGTTTTGAAAGCTGATTGATAAGTAGGCTCAGTAAATAGAGACCATTTATTATTATTGAAAGGGAAAATATATTCTAATTCTAAACCTAAATTAATTGCTGGAGTAGAAGTAGCATCTAATACTGATAGTCCAAAACCTATTTTACCATAAATATTAAATTTACCTTTTCTGTTTTTTTTGATATATAATTTATTTGAACTATTAGAGCATGAGTTGAATTTTGAGAAAAAGTTGATAAAACTATCTTCTCTATATTTAATGTTAGAATTAATGTTTTTACAATTTAATTCATCCCTCAACGTTTTTTGGTAATTTAAGTTTTCAGAAATACCACCTTTATTATTCTTATATTTTTTATACTCTAAAGGTTTAATTTTTGAATTTATACTATAAAAAAAGTAATCAACTCCGTTATCTGAATATTTAAATAGACTTGCTTTTCCTTTTATTATTACTTTTAAGAACAAGTTTTTATTTTTAAATATTGAGACCCTTTTATTACTCAGGTTATTTAAATTATTAGAATATTTGTTAATGTCTACCTTATGTTTTTCAAATAAGAGTTTATTATAGATTTCTAATACGTTTAACTGATTAGAATGTATTTTTTTAACTTCAGATTTATCAGTTAATTTAAATTGAAATTGAGATGGAATTTGCCTCCAATCTTCATTTTTAATTAAGCATTCAGTTTTGTTTCCATCTATAGTTGTAAAATAACCTTTTTCAAATTTATTTTGGGCAATTGAATTTAATCCTATAAATAGGATAATAAGAGTAATTATCTTTTTCATTGTTTTTATTATTGTTGTGAAAATATAAATAAGACCTTACTTAACTATTGATAATTATCTATATTAAAATTTATTGAGTTAGTCATTTAGTTTCCGTGTCTTATAGCTTTAAAACATTGATATATGGATAATTTTGAAGGTCAAGATATACTAAACTTTATAAAAGAACTACCAAATGATGAAGCCTGTAAAGCTTATTTATCAAAAATAAAATGGCAGGATGGTTTTAAATGTAGTAAATGTGGACATACAAAAGGTTGTGAAAAAGCTGGATATAATTATCACTGTTATGCTTGCCATCATGTAGAAAGTGCTACTGCAAATACACTTTTTCATAAAGTTAAATTTGGATTGCAAAAAGCGTTTTGTGTTGCTTTTGAAATGAGTACAAATAGTAAAAGTACTTCAAGTATTCAAATGGGTAAACGCTTTAGTATTCGTCAAGGAACTGCATGGTATTTTATGCAAAAAGTTCGTAAAGCAATGAAAAGTAGTCAAAAATATCCTCTAGAAACCTTAATTCATGTTGATGAGTTTACTGTTGGAGGAAAAGAAGAAGGAAAACAAGGTAGGAGTTACGATACAAAAAAGAAAAAAGCCGTAATTGCAGTAGAATTAACAGATAACAATAAGGTGAAAAGAGTTTACATTAAATCTATAAACGACTATTCTGCAAAATCATTAACACCAATTTTTGAAGAACACATAAGTAAATCTGCTAAAATAATAACAGATAAATGGAGAGGATATGAACCTTTGAAAGAAGTTTATAACATTGAGCAAATCTATAGTAATAATGGTGCTAACTTTAAACAATTACATGTCATGATTATGCAAGTTAAGTCTTGGCTTAGAGCAATACCAACTCATGTAAGTAAATGGCATATTCAAGCTTATTTTGATGAATTTTGTTTTAGAATTAATAGATCTCAATTTCAGAAAAGTATATTTCATAAAACAATTGAAAGAATGGTAGTTGCCAAACCAGTTTATCAAAATCAAATAAAACAGAAGCTAAACGTATAACTCAAAAAATTTATTAAAAGAATTGTTTTTTTTTTTTACCTTTTTATTCGACTTAACTTAATGTTTATTTCACTTAAATTTTATTCAAAAGAAGTTTTAAAAAACAATTTTGTGAAAAAAAAATATGGAATTATTTATCACAATTTTTCTCTCAAAAGAGCAATTTCATCACGTAGTTTAGCGGCAACAATAAAGTCTAAACCTTTGGCAGCAGCTTCCATGTGTTTGCGCTTTTCTCGTATACGTTTTTCTATTTCTTCTTTTGGTAAATATTGTAAATCTTGTTCTGCGGCAACCTGTTTTGCATTATCATAATGATAACTAGAAACGGCAGATTTAGACAAGGTATCATCAATTTTTTTGTTAATCTGAGTCGGAGTGATTCCGTGTTTGGTATTGTAAGCAATTTGCTTTTCTCGTCTGCGTTCGGTTTCGTCAATGGTTTTTTGCATGCTGTTGGTCATTTTATCAGCATATAAAATTGCCAAACCATTTACGTTTCTTGCAGCTCTACCAACGGTTTGCGTAATAGAACGGTGCGAACGTAAAAAACCTTCTTTATCCGCATCTAAAATTGCCACTAAAGAAACTTCAGGTAAATCTAAACCTTCACGCAAAAGGTTGACACCAATTAGAACATCAAACAAACCTTTACGCAAATCTTGCATAATTTCTACACGCTCTAAAGTATCTACATCAGAATGAATATAACGGCAACGAATATCGACTCTTGTTAAATATTTAGTCAATTCTTCTGCCATTCTTTTGGTAAGTGTAGTTACCAAAGTACGTTCGTCTTTTTCTACTCTTTGTTGTATTTCTTCAATTAAATCATCAATTTGATTCAAACTAGGTCTAATTTCAATCACCGGATCTAACAAACCAGTAGGTCTAATTACTTGCTCTACAAAAACGCCTTCTGTTTTTTCGAGTTCGTAATCTGCGGGCGTTGCAGAAACATAAATTACCTGATTCTGAATTTCTTCAAACTCCTCAAATTTTAATGGACGATTGTCCATTGCTGCAGGCAAACGGAACCCATATTCTACCAAGTTTTCTTTTCTACTTCTATCGCCACCATACATAGCGTGTGTTTGCGGAACGGTTACGTGGCTTTCATCAATGACCATTAAATAATCATCCGGAAAATAATCTAACAAACAGAACGGTCTTGTACCTGGTTCTCGTCCGTCTAAATAACGAGAATAGTTCTCAATACCAGAACAATAGCCTAATTCACGAATCATTTCTAGGTCGAATTCTGTTCGTTCTTTTAAACGTTTAGCTTCTAAATGTTTGCCTATTTCTTTAAAATAATCCACTTGCTTCATCATATCTTCCTGAATTTGATGAATGGCATTTTGTAAAATATCTGGAGACGTTACAAACAAGTTTGCAGGATAAATGGTCAAATCACTAAAACTTTCTAAAACGGTATTGCTTTCTAAATCGAAGGATTCTATTTCTTCAATTTCATCACCAAAAAAATGGACTCTGTACCCATTATCTCCGTAAGACGGATAAATAGTTACTACATCACCTTTCACTTTAAAGGTTCCACTTTTTATTTCGTGTTCGGTTCTAGAATACAAACTTTGCACTAATTGATGCAAAAACTTTGTTCTTGCAATTTGCTGATCTACGTGAATAGGAATGACGTTTTTCTTAAATTCAACTGGATTTCCGATACCGTACAAACAAGAAACGGAAGCAATTACAATAACATCTCGTCTACCAGAAAGTAGAGAAGAAGTAGTGCTTAAACGCAAACGTTCTATATCATCATTAATAGATAAATCTTTTTCAATAAAAGTTCCGGTAACAGGAATGTATGCTTCCGGTTGATAATAATCGTAGTAAGAAACAAAATATTCTACGGCATTATCAGGAAAGAATTGTTTAAATTCAGAATACAATTGTGCTGCCAATGTTTTATTGTGTGCTAAAACTAAGGTAGGTTTATCTACGTTTTTTATAACATTTGCAACGGTAAATGTCTTACCAGAACCTGTTACACCTAAAAGCGTTTGATATTTTTCGCCATCATTAACACTTTGTGTAAGTTCTTTTATTGCTTGTGGTTGATCTCCCGTAGGAGAAAATTCTGATACCAATTTAAATTCCATGATGTAAAAATACGGATACTTTATAAAAAAGGATCTGTATTATTTAAGTTTTAAAAGGTGATTTTTAATCGAAGAATTAAGTAAATTTAGTTTTAATAGATAGTGCTTTTCAATGAGGATTAGTTATTTAAATATAATAAAAAGTAAATTTATTGTAACAAATAAAGAGTTTTGGCTACTTATATTTTAGAAGTGATTTTGTTTTTATTTGAAAATTTTTAACGAAATTGCTTGTCTAATAATGTGTTCAACTAAAAAAAATAAAAATACTATGTCTGATGATTTTGATTTACTAGAAACGAGTGCCAATAAAAAAACTGAAACAGTAGATGTTAATTGGGGGAAAGCGATTGACACCATGAAATCTAAATTGGCGCAAGAAGACGATCCAGAATCTCGTCAGAAAATATTAAATGCAACCTTAGATGATGTTGTGCACATGGCAGAAAAAGACAGAACTACACTGCTAGATGCTATTAAAGATTTAACAGATTACCAAGACGAAGTTGGTATTATGTTCGAGAAATTTTCGGCTTTAAATCCATCAGAACAAAAAGTAATAGACGATGCTCAAAAAGGATTAGAAAGAGCAAGAATCGAATTAGAAGACGCCCAAAATAAAGCAGATACTTGGTGGAACAATTTATGGGGGAGAAAATCGAAGATTAAAAAAGAAGAAATAGAGTTTGCAGCAGCAGAAAAACTACGTGCAGGTGCAGATAATCAGGCAAAAGCATTGTTTCAGCAACGTATAGAAAGTGCAGATATTCAAACGTTATTAAGTGAGCTTTCATATAAATCTCAGGCAGCCGTAACGCGACTTAAAAATAGAGAAGTAGAAATTAAAGAAGTAGAAGAAAAGTTAAAAGATGCCATTGTAGAGGCTTCTAAAAATCATACGAAAGCGTTAGCAAAAAAGAAAGAAGTAGAAGGGCAATTAGAAGAACAATATGCTTTGTTAAAGCAATCTCGTCAAGAATTAGAAGAAATCGCAGATAAGCAATCTACGGAATATTCAGAGGCGATTGGTAAAATGACAACTATTGAGCAAAAAGTAGAGGAATTAGAAGGACTTAAAAACGCCTACACAACCTTAGCAGCGAGTAAAGATAGCTTTGTGCACAAGCATAATTTAACCATTAAAGTATTGACTTCTTTACGTTCTAATTTACAGACACATAGAGCGAAATTAAAGAGTGATACAGAAGAAAGATTAAAGTATTACGATGGTTATGTGGTTGCATTAAAAGCAAGAACAGATCAAGAATTTGCTGCAATTTTAGAGCATTTAGGGGTTAAAACCGATGAACATATCGGAGAAACTTTAGCTTCTATGCATTCCGCAAGTGCCAGAGCACGTCAAGAAATGATGGACAATATTCCGGTGCACGAAAAAGTAATGACAGGTGTGTATAGTACGTATGCAGAGGCTTTGCATGAAATTCGTAAAAAAGATGTAGACATTCAAAAGAACTTTGCAGATCGTTACGGAATAGATATGAAAGAAATTTTCGAAGACTATTACAAAGCAGATGCAAATGCTCCAAAAGGCGATGATGCTCCGGCGGCAAAACCAAAAGCAGATACTTCTAATGATGATTTGTTAGGGTAAAAAGTATTCAGTTTTCAGTTGCAGTAAGTAGTTGGCTTTTGCCTGAAAATTGTTGTTAAGAAAAATAATTTGGGCGTTTCCTTCTTTTGAGAAAAGCAAAAGAAGGTCAGGCTTTTCGCTAAATCTTTTTTCTGAAAAAGAAAAAAGGATATCGCTTCAATCCTTAACGCGGGTGTACTTGCTAATTATTTGAATATAAAATAGGTTTTTAATTTCTTATAGTGTTGAAAATAAATCGGTTAAGTTTAATTTTTGTCGATATTTATAAATGTAATTCATAAATATAAATTATATTTGTAAAAAATAAATATAAAATGGCAACATTCACATCTTCTTTACCAGATAGTCTTTTAGAAAAATTATCTGTTTTAGCAAAAGAGTTACAACTTCCTAAAAATAGGCTTATAGAAAATGCTTTAGAATTGTATTTAGAGCAAGTAGAAAAAGCGAGTTATATAAAATCGTATCAACAAGCAGCTACAGATAAAGATATTTTAAAGGTTGCAGAAGAAGGAATGCAAGAGTATTTTACAGAACTTAACGATACAGATGCTAACTAAATGAAGCAAGGAGAGATTTGGGAACTGTATTTAAATCCTGTCAAAGGAAGTGAGCAAAGTGGCAGAAGACCCGCAGTTATTATTAGCGGAAATATGTTAAACAAACATTTACAAGTTGTAATTGTTTGTCCATTAACCACAAGTGTAAAAAATTATAAAGGAAATTTAATTATCAGCCCAAATGAAATAAACGGATTGACTACTATTTCCGAAGTGTTAACGTTTCACGTTCGTTCTGTTTCAAAAACAAGATTGGATAAAAAAATTGGTAAAATTCCATTAAAAGATATTGAGGTAATTAAAAAAACTTTAAACGATATTCTTAAATTTTAAAAATGATTACAACACCTTTAGATTCTGCACTTTTAGACTCAAAAGAACAATATGTTTTTTACCATAAAATGGTAGATTTTGTTTTAAAAGAACTCATTGTTAGTGTACAGCAAGAACAATTATGTACACATCAAGAGTTATTACTTTTTAAGCAATATTCAGATTTACTTTTATATTCTATCGAAGCCATGCGTATAAAATATATGTACGACGAAGAAGATAATATGAAGGTAGATTTAACAGATTCTGGCTTTCCAAATTATTTAGAATTTAGATTTCTGTACAACGATTTAGAATTAAAAAACGATTATGTAGATAATTTAAAAGATATGAAGATTCTAAAAGCAGAGTTTTTAAATACACTTTTAGTCAAAAAACAACCTATCAGAAGATTAGATTTATTTAAAGCATCTTCTTTTGTTTACTACACATCCGTAGAAAAAAAATATATTTTTAATCGTTTTGTACAAGGTAAAATTATAACGGCAGAAGAAGGATCGAATTATCAATATATGACCAGTTGGAGTTTTTATGATGTTAGTCATAACCGACCTTTTATCTGTTATTTATATTTTGATTACGACGGAAAAATATCTAAAGAAAAAATTTACGAAGTTTTAAAAGAAACTGCAGACAGAGAAATGTCTTTAGACACCATGGCGTATAATATTGATCGTAAATTATCAGATATTCGTCCAAAACATATCAAAAGAATAGATTTAGGACCGTTTCATAATGTTTTTGCAAAAGATGAAAACGAAATAACACACACTATTTTAGGCGGAATTGCTAAAAAAGAAATTCCTTTAGAATCGTATGCTTTATCGTTAAAAATAGACGAGGTTTTTTCTGGAGATACATTTACAGAAGGAAGTTTTTTCTCGAAACAAACCATGCAAAAATGGAGTGAAGTTATTCAGCAAAAATATGTTTTAGCGCCACATAGGATAATTCAATTATTATATAATCAGACACCCAGAACTTTAGATAAATTAGCGAAACCACCAATTGAGTTGTCTAGTTTAAAGATTGAAGTGAAATAGAATTATTTAAAAAAAATAAACCTCAAAGGTTTTTAAAACCTTTGAGGTTTGAAAAATAAGATTTAGAAAAAGAAAAAAATAACGAGGTACATGAAAAGCAGCTTGAGCTGCCTACTGAAGACTGCCTACTGAAGACTAAAAAAAATGAATCATAATTCAACTTTTCCTATAAAACAAAACGAATTAGACATGCTTCGCGATGAAGCTTCTGGTTATTTAAAAAGTATTCAATGGGAACAAAGTGACAGAGCAAAAAATAAAGATAAGGACGCAAAAGACGAATCTATTTTATTGTATTTATCGAGAGCTAATTCTGGAAGCAATGTAGAAGTTACCTCTGTTTCTAAAACTATTTTAGCGTTAAAAAAGCGTTTATTGCCAGATTCTATTGCAATACCTGTGTATTTAAATCAGACGTTGTATGCAGTGCAAGAAGGACTCACTTTAGGTATTTGGATTAAAGATAATTATTACGATTCGTCTGGTTTGTCAAGTTTGCACGAACGAAAATCGGCTTTAGATTCTCAAGGAAAAAGAGAATTTGAAAGTAAGATGCAAACAGCAACAGCGTTTCAGTTATTTGCGACTTCCTATAAAATTTTACACGATTTAAAACCACATGCTTCAGATGATTTATCTGTGATGAAGCAAAAGTTTGCGGGTATTCCAGAAGTTTCGCTTTTATCACCTTTAAAAGGAATAGCGTGTTCTTTGTTTTATTTTGATAAATATTTAGGACATCCAGAGATTGTAAAATCGGACAAGGATGTCATTGATTTTACGGTGGTTTTTTACGAGGCTTTAATTGATGAAATTCAACTTAGAAAAAGCAGTTTAGAATACACAGAAACCATTATAGACAGAACGTATAAATTAGAAAATTCTGATTTTGCCGTTTCTGGTTGGGATAATGTTTTTTCTGGAACAGCAAAAAGTATCGAGTTTAATAAAATTCAGTTTGAGCAAATTGTAGGAAATAAAGATGCCAAACATTTTGCACGTAGATTAACAGAAAGAATGTTGAGTTACGATTTTGATGCAAAGAAAAATCCGTTTCAAGAATTGGGTGGTTTTATGCCTGTTTTTATGGGATACGGGATTCCAGGAACGGGAAAATCCATGTTAATTGCGGCAATAGCAACACGACTAAAAGAACATTCAGATAATTTAGACATTCCGTTTTTATTTCATCCAATGCCAGACACGTTGATTTCTACTTTTCAAGGAGGATCTGCAGAAAAAATGGTAGAATGGATGAAGCCAATGCAAGATCCAACAAAATTAATTTTTGCACCAATTGATGATGCTGAGAATAATTTACAAGAAAGAACTACACAGGGAGTTTCTGCTGGAGTAAAAGAAGTAATCGGAGTTTTCTTACGCTATACAGAAGGTGCTTATGCGGTGAATTATGGAAATTCGTCTATCGGATTATTTACCAATTTACCAGAAATGTTAGACAAAGCGGTAATTTCTCGTGTCCAAGGTAGATTTAAAATTGACGGAGCAAGAACAGAACACGACTTTTTAGATCAAGATTATATTTGGTGGAAGAAATTTGAAAAAACAATGCCAGATTTTGTGAATATGCAAGATCCGTCTAATTATGAGTTTTTAAAAGACCAAGGTTTGACCAAAAGTATGGGCGAAATTTTAGGTTCTGTAGAAAAACCATCCGAACAAAGAGTTATGGAAGCATATGACAGAGCAGAAAAAAACCATAGATCGAATGAGCATTTGTTTTTTGCCATTTTGTATAAGGAAATTCAGAAAATATTTCCATTCTTTTCATCGAGAGATGTGCGTAATATTCAATCTGCAATTTCATTGCGATTAACAGATTTCGATTTAGAACCAGATTGGTTTGAAAATCCTGAGATTTACTTCAAACAGAAATATGAAACCAAGTTTAATATGTTGCAAGAATTAATGAAAAGCAATATGAAAGGACTTAATTTTTCTGAAATTAGAAGACAAGAAGTGGTGCGTTATTTAGACAATGTTGCCACGATTGCAGATACAGATTTTAAGAGAAAAGTAGATGCTAGAGTCAACCAAATGAACATCGATTTACAAGCAAGAAAAACATTTGAAAATGAGTAACATCAGAATTAAAAATAGTAAAAAGACGTTATTATCAGATAATTATTACACTTTAAATAAATTCAATTTTGATTATCAAATGTCCGACGGAAGTTGGGTGCATCAAATGAGAGAAGTCTATGAACGTGGACATGGAGCAGGAATTTTGTTGTACAATACCACAAAAAAAACGGTGGTTTTAATCAAGCAATTCAGATTGCCTACTTTTTTACATGATAACAAAGACGGTTTTTTAATTGAAATACCTGCGGGTTTATTAGATTTAGACAATTCTGAGCAATGTGTCATAAGAGAAACGGAAGAAGAAGTTGGTATTCGTTTAAAATCTGTTAAAAAAGTTTATGAAGGATATTCATCACCAGGCGTATTAACAGAAAAAATGCACTTTTTTGTTGGTGAATATACAGACGATATGAAGGTGAGTGAAGGTGGAGGTTTAGAGAGTGAAACTGAAGATATTGAGGTTTTAGAAATCCCGTTTACGGAAGCTGTAAGAATGCTAAATGAAGGTGAAATAGTAGATACAAGAACCATTGTGTTGTTGCAATATGCGATTATTCATAAATTGATAAATTAAAAAAACTATTAAGAGTAAAAAAATAAAAAAACTCCGTGTATCTCTGTGAATTCTCAGTGAAACTCTGCGTAACAATTAAACAATGCAAAAACTAATAAAAGCTAATTTATACAGAAGCGAGTCCATTAACGTTAGCGGAAAACTGGTAGAACGTTATAATAAATGTCTCGTAAAACTTGGTTTCACAAAAACAAAATTAACGTCATTCTCGATTGATGGAGTAGGTTGGAGTCCGGAAATAGCAAAGGAAAAAGGAGTGTCTTTTTACCTTAATAACGGTGAAGCAAATACCTACGCTATAATTATTACTCCAAGACAAAAAGGATTACCTGTTTATAATCCGTTTAATTCTTTTGATAGAGAATTGATGAAAATGGTGTTTAAAAAACATGAAAAAACGATTAATGATATTACAAGAGATTCTGCTGTTTGCATTGAGTTTGATCAAAAAATAGATGTTTTTTATGAATCTTTAGATGTTTTAAGGTACAAAGACATTACGATTAAGTTTCATTTAATTGATAATTTATTTGAAGCCAAAGAAGAGCAATTACAATTAATTGAATTATTTAACGCTGATAACAATTTTATAAACGAAGATATTCACAAGAAATTGATATCATCAGCAAAGAAATATGGAGATTTAAGAGAAAGAAATCTAAGTATAGAAGAAATAACTTTTACAACAGATTCTTTTTATACAAAGGCTTTTGGAGGTGTTTTCTTATTACGAGATTTAGTAACTCCAGTTCTTGTTTTTCAAAATGAAGTAACTTATAAAGAAGCTATAAAAGATACAACGTATGATGTTTTAATGTATCATATTTCTCATAAAGAAATGATTGAGAAATTAATAAGTTATAATGTTCTGGAATTAGATTTAGAAGAAGAAACTACTCAAAAAAGGTACAAGAGGATTCAGAAATTTATGTTTTCATCTTATTTAAAGGAAACATCACACTCTATAAAAGATATTTTAGAAGAAGGTATTTTATTTAAAAGCTATTTAAACAAAATTGATATTTTATCAAGAAAAAAAATAATGGGTTTAGAGCTCTTTTTAGAAAAAAAGAAGGTTTCTAAAAATATAAATCCGAAAGATTTTATTGATGAAGAAATGTATGTATCACTGCACAAACCACATTCTTCATTATTACCAAATCATCAAGATTTAATTTGGAGTTTATTAGTAAACATTGCGCCTAAAGATGTGTTATTTATATATTGGTATGACAAGGAACAGTTTTACAAACTTTTTAAAAATTTAGAAGATTCAACACAAGACTGGGTAATTGAAACAATTTGTAACAATTTTTAGAAAAAATAGACTAATTTTATATAGTACTTCAAACTTTAAAAAAACATGACCATAGAAATCATCATATTTATTGCAGCAATTTTATTCGGAATTGTTATTTATTGGAGGGAATCAAGAGGGAATAAAATGTATTTATTTTTCAATAAATTAATGAATTCGGAAGAGTTGCAGATGAAAGATACCGATACAAAAGGGTTTGTGTTTCAGCAGAATTTTGTTTTAAGGTTTGTTTACATTGCTGTTTTATTTCTAGTAGGAATTTTAATTGTGCAATTTTTAATTCCCATAAATTATGCAACAATTTCATTGTTTGCATCCATGATTTTCGGAACTTTGATTGGGACTTATATTGCAGGAGCCATTTTTAAATCTTCAGAAATTATTGAAGAACGGACTGAGGCTTTCGAGGACAGATTAGAAGAAATCATAGAAAAAGGAAAAGATTTTGTAGACGATTTTAACGAAAAAGATAATAAGGAAGTTGACGTAACAAAAGAAGTGCCTAAAGTAGAAGAGAAAAGTGCAAGAGAACGCTTAAAAGATAAAGGACTTTTATAAGTATTCAGTTTTCAGTGGCACTAATCAAAAAAAGAGTAAAAAAATTAATTAGAATAAAATAGTAAGTATGAGTAAGAAACCTCTAGTTTCAAACTTCATACTTCAAACTTGTAATTATGTTAAAGAATTATTGGAGTAAAGGAGCAAAGCAAAAGAAAAGAGTCATACTGTTTTTAATAATATTATTGGCATTATTATTCTTTTTTAGAGACGATTATCAACCAGTATTAATATTTTTCAGAAAATTTATTTTCATAATTTTATTGTGTTTTTCACTGCTGTTTCTAGGTTTACGAGGTTTTAGAAAAGCGGTAGGTGTAGGTAAAAGAATCGGAATTTTATTTTTCTTATCAGCATTTTTTGGAATCTTATATTATGTAGGTTGGAATTTACAATTCTACGATTATATGAAAACCTATAATGTATTTAACGATTTAAATAAGATAGAAATTCATGAGTTGCCATTAACTCAAAATGAAAGAATTCAGCCATTAAGAAACATTTTTTCTATGGCAAATGAATCTGTTGGTGAAACTAAAGATGTTTCGTTGCCACATTTGGTTAGAGTGGATGGAAATAATCAATGGACGATGGCAATTCAGCCTACAGAAAAATACTATTGGCAAGGATTAAAAGACAATACAGAAGAGGTTTTTTCTGTGTCTAGTACAACACCTTTTCCTCGTTTTTCATCAGAAAATAGAATCTCGGTAACATTTTCTATCGGAGAATCTTTAAAATTTAGTAGAAATACTTACAATGCGGTAGTGCAACGTTTAAATCCTTGGATGCTTTTTAACTACGAACCAAGCGATACGTATTACATGAAAAATGATAAAGGTGCTTGGGTTGAGGTTGTAAGTTTAATAAAATGGAAAGGCTTCTTTTTTCCATATCCAAGTTTTGGAGGTGTCATGGTTATTGAAAATGGAGAACATGATATTACAGATTATTTAGAAAGAATTACCATTGGTAAAGGAACCTATATTTCGCCAGATGAAATGAAAAATCATGCTTATTTAACCAAGCAGAACACATTATCAGAGCGCGTATCTCGTTTGCAAGCAGAAAGTTTAAAGTTTTTAGCAGGATTTTCAGATCCATTACCTTGGAACATGGAAAGTGCTGTAAAAATTCCTACCGTACCAAAAGATCAAAATGCACAACCTTATGTAACCGATTTCGATTTTTCAGACAGTAAAACAGATGCTTTTAGCGGCTTATATCATTGGTTTGGTTTAGAACCAGTAGGTAATGAAAGAACCAGTTTAAGTTACAGTGTATTTATCCCAGCAGACGGTACAGATAAGTTTTATTTTTACGATCATGCATCAAAAAAACAAGGATATGCAGGAGTTTCTGCAATGCCTTTAAAAGTAAAAGAATCTAAAAAAGAGTACGATTGGAACTCAAATACTCCCGTAGAATTTAGACCTTATATTAAGAATATTGCAGGTAGAAAAAGAATGTTTTTTCTAGGAACAGTTTCTACAATAAGTTCAGACAATCCAGAACAATTTGATGGTTCTGCAACGCCAGATTTAGCCTTGATAGACAGTGAATATAGAGATGTAGTTTGGATAAATGCTAAAAAACCAAGTACTTGGAATGAGGAAGTTTACAACCAATTAAATGAAGCTTGGAAAACTAGTGAAGGAAGTAATTTGTATTTCGAAAAGCAAAAAACAATTTTAGAGCAGAACAAACAAGTTTTAGATTCTATAAAATTAATTTCTAACCTAGATAAAAATCAGCAAATATTAGATTCTATTAAGCTACTTTCTGCACAAGATAAAAAGCTTACAGAAATAGAAAAGCTTCAGAGAAAAATAGATTCTATTAAAGAGAATCAGTAGTTTTTGTAGCTGTTTCGCGCTTTCATTACTTGCTTTTTTTGTTAAAAAAAACAAAAAAGAGCTTAAAAAATGAACATGTTTTGAGCTTGTCGAAAGGCTCAATCGGGGCTAAACATATTTGCCAACTTATATAAAACAGTCAATTTTGTTTTTTTAAGTTGGTTTTTTTTGGGGTTCTAAAATTCCTTTTGCCTGTGTTATTTTAGGTTTAGATACTTAAAAAAAACTTTAGAAAATCGTTATATTTGTTAGCTATAATTAATACTAAATTAATTTTATTACGTCGCTAAATCAATTGAGAATCTAAATGTCTTCCTGAGCTTGTCGAAGGACATTCAATAAGTAAAATAAAGTATTCGAATAAGCTTGTACTGAACAAATTAGTAGTGCTTAGACAGACAAGTTTTTTTTATAACTGTAGAAGTTAAAAAATAAAAAAGTATTTTAAAGCGGCTTTAAATAGTTAAATTGGTATAATAAATAAAACCTATGATTTTTATTGATAATGAGGGCTGTACAGATCCTAAACTAAACTTAGCATTAGAAGAATACGCGTTAAGAAACTTTGATGCTTCAACAGATTATTTATTATTTTATATTAATGCACCTTCTATTATAATTGGTCGTAATCAAAATACTTTAGAAGAAATTAACCAAGAATATATCGATAAAAAGGGTATAAAAGTAGTTAGGCGTATTTCTGGCGGAGGAGCCGTTTATCATGATTTAGGAAATTTAAATTTCAGTTTTATCACCAATCACGACGGTAAAAGTATTAGTAATTTTAAAAAGTTTACAGAACCTGTAATTCGTGTTTTAAACGAATTAGGCGTAAATGCCGAGTTAAAAGGTAGAAACGATATTTTGGTTGATGAAAAGAAAATCTCTGGAACAGCTCAGTTTTCTACCGGAAAAAGAATGATTAGTCATGGTACTTTATTGTTCGATACAGATATGAGTGAAGTAGGGAAAGCGCTTCAAGTAAAAATGAGTAAAATTCAATCTAAAGGACATAAATCGGTTAGAAGTCGTGTTGCAAATATTAGTGAGTTTTTAAAAGACCCCATAACAATGGATCAGTTTAAAAAACAATTACTTACTGGTTTGTTTGAAGCGAAGGAAGCATTTGAAATTCATAAATTAACCGAAGTAGAGTGGAAAGCTGTAAAAGAATTAAAAGCAGCAAAATATGATTTGTGGGATTGGAATTTTGGAAATTCACCGAAGTTTAACATTCAACGCAATAAACGATTTCCAATAGGAGAAATAGATCTGCGTATTTTTGTTGAAAAGGGACATATTTCTGACTTTAAAATTTATGGTGACTTTTTTGGTAGGCAACCTGTCACAGACCTTGAAAATTTATTAATTGGTGTTCCTTACGATAAAAATGAAATCAGTAAGAAGTTAGATCAAATAACTGTTGCTGATTATTTCGGGATATTAGAAAACTCAGAATTTGTAGATCTTGTATATGGTAATGATTAAATTATTTAGATATTAAAAAGTGTTGTTTTATTTAAATATATTCCCTTGGATTTATTTTCCTTGGTAAATAAATATTTATTTTGTAGTTTTGTCAAGAATTTAAAAACCATTCAAGATGAAGACTACAAAAATTATATATTATATTTCTACTGCATTATTAACTGTAATCATGCTTTTTTCTGCGGGTATGTATATATTTAATCATGAAGCAGTAGCAGCATTGTTTACCAATTTTGGTTATCCTACTTACATCATTTATCCCTATGCAATTGCAAAATTATTAGGTTTAGTGGCTTTATGGTTTTTATCAAATAAAACAATAAAAGAATGGGCATATGCAGGTTTCTTCTTCGCATTTATTTTTGCCTTTTTTGCACACGTAATGATTGGAGACGGAGAACAAGGAGCTTCAATTGCAGCGATGGTGTTTTTAATCACTTCTTATATTACGAACAAAAAAATAACAAATGTCAGAAGTTAAAAAATCTGAAGTTGTTTTAACAAACAAGAATTTTCTTGCAGAAGCAAAAACGAGAAATCATTATTTAACGATGGATCAATCTGTTGCTGCTGGAGGAGGAGATACTGGTGCAACTCCGGTTGAATATCTATTAACTGCAATCGGTGGTTGTGTTTCAATGACATTAAGAACCTATGCCGAAAGAAGAGGTTGGGATATAGGTGAAATATCAGTAAATGTTTCTCAGCTGAAAGATGAAAACGGCACTTATTTAACAGAAGAAATATCCTTTGAAAAAGAAATAACAGCAGAACAAAGAAAGAAGTTGTTAGTTTTTGCCGGTAAATGTCCGGTTGCAAAAATGGTGAAAGGAGAAACTAAAATTATAACTACAATTCAGTAAAACTAGTTTGCAGTAAGCAGGCACAGTTTACAGTAAAAAAAATAAAAATATGAAAAAAATATTAGCATTTGCAGGTAGTACAAGTTCTACTTCTATCAATAAACAATTAGCAACATTTGCAGCAGAAAATTTAGAAAATACTTCTTTTGACGTAGTCGATTTAAGAGACTTTTCATTACCAATTTTTAGTGAAGACGAAGAAAAAAATGGTTTTCCAGAAGATGCACAAAAGTTTTCTGATTTACTAGATAATTACGATGGTTTTATTCTGTCTTTGGCAGAGCATAACGGTTCTTATGCAGCAGCTTTCAAAAATATTTTTGATTGGAGTTCTAGAATAGAAGCACAAGTTTTTAGAGACAAACCCTTATTATTAATGGCAACTTCACCAGGAGCAAGAGGAGGTCAATCTGTATTAGAAACTGCACTTTCTCGATTTTCATGGCAAGGCGCAAAAGAATTAATCTCTTTTTCTTTGCCAAGTTTTTACGATAATTTTAAAGAAGGTACAATTGTAAATACCGAATTATTAGCATCCTTAAAAGAACAAGTGAATACATTTGAAAATGCTGTAAATCAATAAAGAATGAAAATAGTTTTATACGGAAGAGCAGGACACGCTTATACAGTAGCATTTAAAAATTTTCTAAATTCAACAGATGTTCCTTATATCTATAAAGATATTTCTAAAGATGCAGAAGCAAGAGAACATAGTAAAGAATTGTATGGTGGCGTAGCAAAATATCCAACATTGTTTGTAGATGATAAAATTTATTTAACTCCAACTACAGAAGAGTTTAATAAGATTATGCAAGATTTAAGTTTAAGGGCGTAGTTTTTTATTTTAGAGACAAGAGACAAGAGACAAGAGACAAGAGACAAGAGACAAGACGAAAGTGGCTGGACTTAGGACTAAAAAAAAGATATAAGACATAAGACTAAATCTATGTTTTCTATGTTCCTATGTGTTGAATTTTTTAATCTTTAGAATCAAGAATAAAAAGATATAATATAGTTATAAATTTCAAGAGTCCAATTAAAACTAGGCATGTCAGACTGAGCTTGTCGAAGTCCATTTAATAGAATCAACAGAAAGATTAAATTTTTTCAAAAGTTAATAAGTTTTAAAGTAAGTCCATCAATTGAAATTTTTAATTTTCGAATACTGAATACTGAATACTGAATACTGAATACTGAATACTGAATACTGAATACTGAATACTGAATACTGAATACTGAATACTGAATACTGAATACTGAATACATGGGAGACATTTCTAAAGACATAAAATCTAAATTTGTAAGCAATAAATTAAAGGCTTTAATCAACATAAAATACACTGCAAATTGGTTAAGTAGTAAAGAAAATGAGTTTTTTAAACCTTACGGAATTTCGCCACAACAGTATAATATTTTAAGAATTTTACGAGGATCAAAAGGTCAAATTAAGGTGCAAGTTGTAAAAGATAGAATGATAGAAAGAGCACCTAATGCAACCCGCTTAATGGACAAATTATGCGAAAAAAACTTAATTGAAAGAGAGCGTTGTGAACATGATAGAAGGGTTGTATTTGTGAAAATTAATGAAAAAGGTTTAGAATTATTATCTAATATAGACGATAATAACAACCTTTTGTTTCTAGAAAAGTTAACAGAAGAAGAGGCGACAACTTTAAGTGATTTATTAGATAAAATGAGATAATTATGAAAAAAATAATTCATACTGCATCCACAAGAGGGCACGCAAATCATGGATGGTTAGAAGCAAATCATTCATTTAGTTTTGCTAATTTTTATGATGCAAAGAGAATACAATTTGGAGCATTAAGAGTTTTAAATGACGATTTAATTGCACCAAGCATGGGGTTTGGCACACATCCTCATAAAAACATGGAGATTATTACAATTCCATTAAAAGGTGTTTTAAAACATAAAGACAATATGGCAAATGATTGGATTCCCGTCTTGCCAGGTGAAGTACAAGTAATGTCTGCCGGAAAAGGAGTGTATCATTCAGAAATAAATGGTTCTGCAAATGAACATTTAGGTTTATTTCAAATCTGGATAATGCCGGAAAAAAATGAAGTTACTCCAAGATATGACCAAAAGGGATTTGATATAAAAGACAGAAAAAATAAATTGCAGTTATTGGTAAATTCTTTTAATTCTGATGATGATAGCTTAAAAATACACCAAGACGCCCAGGTTTATAGGATTGATTTAGATAAAAATCAAGATTTTAACTATCAGTTAAAAAGTAAGAACCGTGGAGTATATGTAATGAATATTTCTGGCGATTTTGAGATTGATTCAACAAAACTAGGTAGTCGAGACGCTGTAGGTATTTATGAAACAGATAGTTTTGTGATTAAAAGCCTATCTAATTCTGAATTATTATTGATAGAAGTACCCATGTAAGTTAAATTCAGTATAAAAAAATCGGACCTCAAGGAATCATTTCTTTGAGGTTTTTTCTTTTCAAAAAATAAACATATCTTGCAAAGTGTTATGCGTGCATAATAAAATTAATTCCAAGAATATGAAATATAAACACATTTTTGAACCATTAGATTTAGGTTTTACAACTTTAAAAAATAGAATTTTAATGGGTTCTATGCATACAGGTTTAGAGGAGGAAAGAAACGGTTTAGAAAGAATCGCGGCTTATTATGCAGAGCGAGCAAGAGGTGGAGTTGGATTAATTGTTACCGGAGGGATTGCCCCAAATATACAAGGTTGGACAGCTCCATTATCAGCAAGAATGTCTACCAAAAAACACGCAAAAAAACATCAGAAAATAACAGCAGCAGTCCACAAAGAAGGTGGTAAAATTTGCATGCAAATACTACATTCAGGTCGTTATGGCTATCATCCGTTTAATGTTGCGCCTTCCAAAATAAAATCACCAATAACACCATTTAAACCTTTTAAGTTAACACAATCGGGAATTAATAGAACTATTAGAGATTTTGTGAATTCTGCCAAATTATCTAAAGAAGCAGGTTATGATGGTGTAGAAATTATGGGATCTGAAGGTTATTTAATCAATCAATTTATTGTAAAAAGAACCAATAAAAGAAGCGATGAGTATGGTGGAAGTTATGAAAACAGAATGCGTTTGCCTATTGAACTGGTAAAACAAACACGAGAAGCTGTCGGGTTAGAGTTTATTATTATCTACAGATTATCGATGTTAGATTTGGTAGAAAATGGCTCATCCTGGGAAGAAGTTGTACAATTAGGTAAAGAAATAGAAAAAGCAGGAGCAACGATAATAAATACAGGAATTGGTTGGCACGAAGCTAGAATACCAACTATTTCAACATCAGTTCCTAGAGCAGCTTTTACTTGGGTTACTAAAAAAATGAAAGAAGAATTATCGATTCCTTTAATCACTTCTAACAGAATAAATATGCCTGAAACGGCAGAAAAAATATTGGCAGAAGGGGATGCAGATATGATTTCTATGGCGCGTCCTTTTTTAGCAGATTCAGAATGGGTAAATAAAGCAGCAGAAGAAAAAGCAGATGAAATTAATACGTGTATTGGTTGTAATCAAGCTTGCTTAGATCATGTATTTCAACAGAAAGTAGCAAGTTGCTTGGTAAACCCTAGAGCTTGTCATGAAACGGAATTGAATTATTATGAAACCGTACTTAAAAAGAAAATTGCAGTTGTAGGTGCAGGACCTGCAGGATTAGCAGCAGCTACAATTGCGGCAGAAAGAGGTCATTTTGTAACGTTGTTTGATGCTGATAAAGAAATTGGAGGTCAGTTTAATATTGCAAAACAAATTCCGGGTAAAGAAGAGTTTTATGAAACCTTGCGTTATTTCAACAAACAAATAGAGCTACACAATGTAACTGTAAAATTAAATACTAAAGTTTCTGTAGAAGATTTAAAATCTTCAGAATTTGAAGAAATTATAATTGCAACAGGAATTAAACCAAGAGCATTAAAAATAGAAGGCATCAATCACCCAAAAGTTTTGAGTTATATTGATGTTTTAAAATTGAAAAAACCGGTAGGAAAACGAGTTGCAGTAATTGGTGCAGGTGGAATTGGTTTTGACGTTTCAGAATATTTAACACATGAAGGAGCATCTACATCCTTAAATATTAATGCTTGGTTAAAAGAATGGGGAATCGATAAAAACTTAGAGGCTAGAGCCGGAATTGAAAATGTAAAACCAGCATTTGAACCTTCACCAAGAGAAGTGTTTATGTTTAAAAGAAGCAAAGGGAAATTTGGTGGGAATTTAGGTAAAACAACTGGGTGGATTCATAGATCTACTTTAAAAAAGAAGAAAGTGCAGTTTATTGGTGAGGTTTCTTATACGAAAATTGATGATGAAGGGTTGCATTATGTTCAGAATGAAGAAGCTAAAATTTTAAAGGTAGATAACATTGTTATTTGTGCAGGTCAAGTTCCTTTTAAAGAATTGTATCAACCTTTGTTAGATGCTGGTAAAAAAGTACATGTTATTGGTGGTGCCGATTTTGCAAGTGAATTAGATGCAAAAAGAGCTATTAATCAAGGTGCACGATTGGCGGCAGATCTTTAAATTAAATACTATTTTAATAAATTATTATATTTTCAAAAAATAGAAGTAGCAGTTTTTTTAGTAGCTTGCACCTAAATAATAAATACAAATTTGATAATGAAGAAAATACTTTTTATTGCAATCCTTTTTTTAACCTTTAATATAGCAGCACAGCGTTCTAGAGGTGGAGGTGGCGGAAGACAACAATCACAGAACCCTGAATTGAATCAAACAAAAGAGGTTAAAAAACTGAGTGCAAAAGAAATTGCGGGTATTTTTTATTATGATGTTGATGAGGTGATAAAGAAAGTTAAGATTAAAGATGATGACAAAAAATATTCAGTAACCAAAGCATTAAGAAATTATAATTTTAAAGTAAAAGAAATTTTATTCTTAAATGCTGAAAAATTTACGGATTTAGATCTTTTAATGAACACAATGTCTAATGAAAGAGATAGTGAAAGTAATAAAAACATAAGAGAAAAGGTAAGAGAAGTCACTAGACCAATTAAAGAGAATGTTAATGAACATGAAAAAGAGCTCAATGAAATTCTAAGAGGTGTTTTATCAGAAAAACAAGACAAGAAGTGGTTAAAATATCAAAAGAGCATCATAGAAAGTTTACAGCCTAAAAAAGCAGAAAACAATAATCAAAATTCTAGACCTAGTAGAGGTAGCGGAATGAGAAGACAATAATTGAATTAAATCCTATGTTTATAGGATTTTTTTGTGTTAGTAAATATTATAGTACATTTAGAAAAAATTAAAAATAATCTATGAAATCATTTTCTGTAGAAGAAATAACATCACTTTTAAAAGGTGAACAAATTGGGCTTTGTAAAGATATAATATATGCGCCAGAACAAATTGAAAATGCTACAAAAGGGAATGTTACTTTTATAGGTAACTCTAAATATGCAAAATTATGGGAGAATTCTAACGCTAGTGTTGCAATTGTTTATGAAGGAATAACAATTTTACCAGAAGAAGGTAAAGCGTTTATCAAAGTTAAGAATCCAGATTTGGCGATGGCAGTTTTATTAGAAGCTTTTGAGCCAGAGTCGCCTTATTTTGAAACGGATATTCATCCGACGGCAGTAATAGATAAAACAGTAACATTAGGAAAAGGTTGTAAAGTAGGTGCAAATTCTTATGTTGGTAAAAATGTAGTACTGGGAGATAATGTAACCATTTATCCTAATGTATCCATTTTTGATGATACTACAATTGGCAACGAGACTGTAATTTGGTCTGGAACCGTTATTAGAGAACGTACTAAAATTGGTAGTCATTGTATTTTTCATGTAAATGTGAGTATTGGAGCTGATGGCTTTGGCTATAGACCAAGTCCTGATGGAAGAGGGTTAGTGAAAATTATTCATATAGGAAATGTAGTTATCGGAAATGCTGTTGAAATTGGAGCAAATTCATGTGTTGATCGTGGTAAATTTAGTTCTACTATTTTAGGAGATGGCTGTAAGATTGATAATTTGGTACAAATAGGGCATAATTCTGTTTTAGGAAGATGTTGTATTATGGCAGGACACAGTGGTTTAGCAGGTTCTGTAACTTTAGGAGATGGTGTAATTATTGGAGGAAGTGCTTCTATAAAAGACCATGTTACCATACATTCTGGGGCAAAAGTAGGTGCTGGTTCTGGTGTTATTGCAGATATTGCAGCTGGTAAATCTGTAGTTGGTTATCCTGCTTGTGATTCTAGAGAAAAAATGAAACAATGGGTAGCTCTGCGTAAACTTGGTAGAAGCTAGGTTTTTATTAATTACTACTTACTGAAACTCTAATTTTTAAAGGCTTTTACTGAAGCCTATTATTGGGCAATACCAAATAATTACCGATATTTGCCAATCAAACGAACTAATTACGAATTATGGGAATGAATAAAAATACAGTATTAGGCTTTGCTACGCTTATTATGATACTTGTTGGCTTAGGTTTAATAGCTTTAGGGGCTTTTAGATATAATGAAGTTGCCGGATGGGGATTTGCGGCAGTTGGTTTTGGTTTCTTTTGTATTGCATGGGTTTTTAATGCATTAAAAGGAAGAGTATAAAAGTCTACAGTTTTCACAGTAGCAATTTTCAAATTAAATTAAAAAAAACAAACAAATGAGCGACGATAAGAAAGTAATCTTTTCGATGAATAAGTTGTCTAAAACTTATAAATCAACAGGGAAACAAGTTTTAAAAGATATTTATTTAAGCTTCTTTTATGGAGCAAAAATTGGTATTCTTGGTTTAAATGGATCAGGAAAATCAACTTTATTAAAAATTATTGCAGGAGTAGAAAAGAATTTTCAAGGAGATGTTACTTTTGCTCCAGGTTATAAGGTTGGGTATTTAGAACAAGAGCCACAATTAGATCCAGAAAAAACAGTTTTAGAAGTTGTAAAAGAAGGAGTTGCAGAAACAGTTGCAATTTTAGAAGAGTACAATAAAATAAACGACATGTTTGGTTTAGAAGAAGTCTATTCTGATGCAGATAAGATGGATAAACTAATGGCACAACAAGCAGTTTTACAAGATAAAATTGACGCTGCTAATGCTTGGGAATTAGATACCAAATTAGAAATTGCAATGGATGCGTTAAGAACGCCAGATTCTGATAAGAAAATCGGAGTACTTTCTGGAGGTGAAAAAAGACGTGTTGCTTTATGTAGATTATTATTACAAGAACCAGAAATTTTATTATTAGATGAGCCTACCAATCACTTGGATGCAGAATCTGTACATTGGTTAGAGCACCATTTAGCACAATATAAAGGAACTGTTATTGCTGTAACGCATGATAGATATTTCTTAGATAATGTTGCTGGTTGGATTCTTGAATTGGATAGAGGTGAAGGAATTCCTTGGAAAGGAAATTATGCTGAATGGTTAGACCAAAAGTCTAAGAGAATGGCACAAGAAAGTAAAACAGCTTCAAAACATCAAAAAACATTAGAAAGAGAATTAGATTGGGTTCGTCAAGGAGCAAAAGGTCGTCAAACAAAGCAAAAAGCTCGTTTGAAGAATTATGACAAGTTAATGAGTCAAGATCAAAAGCAAACAGACGAAAAATTAGAAATCTACATTCCTAATGGACCACGTTTAGGTACCAATGTTATAGAAGCAACAGGTGTTTCTAAAGCATTTGGAGAAAAATTATTATATGATAATTTAGAGTTTAATCTTCCGCAGGCAGGAATTGTAGGTATTATTGGTCCCAATGGAGCTGGTAAGACTACTATTTTTAAAATGATTATGGGAGAAGAAAAACCTGATGGAGGAAGTTTTTCTGTAGGTGAAACTGCAAAAATTGCATATGTAGATCAAGCCCATTCAGACATTGACCCAGAAAAAACAATTTGGGAAAACTTTTCTGACGGACAAGATTTAGTAATGATGGGAGGTAAGCAAGTTAATTCTAGAGCTTATTTAAGTCGTTTTAATTTCTCTGGTAGTGAGCAAAACAAAAAAGTAAATACACTTTCTGGTGGAGAGCGTAACCGTTTGCATTTAGCAATGACGTTAAAAGAAGAAGGAAACGTTTTATTATTAGATGAGCCTACCAACGATTTAGATGTAAATACATTAAGAGCATTAGAAGAAGGTTTAGATAACTTTGCTGGTTGTGCGGTTGTAATTAGTCACGATAGATGGTTTTTAGATAGAGTTTGTACACATATTTTAGCTTTTGAAGGGAATAGTGAAGTGTATTTCTTTGAAGGTGGTTTCTCTGAATATGAAGAAAACAAAAAGAAACGTTTGGGTGGAGATTTAATGCCAAAACGAATTAAATACAGAAAGTTAATTAGATAATTTTCTAGAAATTATATTTTACAAAAAAGCAGCTAATTTTTATTAGCTGCTTTTTTTTATTTGTAATGGTTTTTTAGCTTTATTATCAAGTAGATTTATGTGTAATATTATTTACAAACTTTGTTTTTACATCTTGTACAGATTTAGATGAAAACTTAGAAAGGGAACCTGTAAAATTAGAGGTTTCTGCAACTGGAGGTGAAGATGAATATTTACCAGGTGATGATTATGAAACAGGTAATTAAAATTTTTTAAATCAAGAATTATAGTATTTTAGAGGAATGAAATTTAATGTTTTGTTCCTCCTACTTTTTACCTTTTTGTTTAATAATAAATTGTTTTCTTTTCAAGAAAAATCAACCAATATTACTTACGATAGTATTGCTAAAACGGTTGTTTTTTATAGTAAACAAAGAGATAATGAGAAGGCATTATTTTATTCTAAAAAAATGCTTCAAAAATCATTAAATAATAAAAATGAAAAACAAAAAGCAGAATCGTACTATAGAATTGCACAATTTCAAAGAAAATTAAGAGCTAATGATAGCGCTTTCTATTTTTATAATAAATCTAAAGAATTATACCGTCAACAAAATGATAGTATTCAAATAGCAAGATGTTTACGAGACATAGCTATTATAGAATCTTCTTACGGTAATTATATTAATAGTAACATATCTGCAATTAATGGATTAGAATATTTAAAGGGGAGGAGTGCAAGTGCTATAGCCTCCATTTACAATACTTTAGCAATAAATTCTAAAAAACAAAATTTATTTAAACAAGCTATTTATAATTATAAGCAAGCATTAACTTTTATTTCAAGTACAAGTGGCAATATTGTAATTAAAAATAATATGGCTAATGTATATAAAGAGCAAAAAGAGTATTCTAAATCAATTTCAATTTTAGAAGAATTATTAAAAGGTGACATTACTAGTCAAAAAACTAAAGCAAGAATTATTGATAATTTAGCTCATATTAAATGGTTAAATAATCCAAATATAAATATCTTAAAAGATTTATTACTGGCAAAATCTATCAGAGTTAAGGAAAAAGATACTTACGGATTAATTGCAAGTTATAGCCATTTGTCAGATTTTTTTTATAAAAAGAATAGAAGCAAATCATTATTTTATGCTGATAAAATGTATGAAGTATCAAAAAAAGAAAAAAGTCCGCAAGATCAAATAGAAGCTATAGATAAAATTATAGGACTTCAAACAGCTCAAAAAGCCATTAATTATTATAAAGAAAGTATTCGTTTAAGAGACAGTTTACAAGAAGTAGAGTCTAAACATCAATACAAGTTTGCTACTATTAAATACAATTATGAAGAAGAAGAGAAACAAAAACTCAAGTTTCAAACATTAGCAACAGAAAACATTTTAGTTGCTGAAAAAGAAAAAAGTCAGAAGAAAAATGTTTTAATTATTGGTTTTTTATCAATTTCTAGTTTATTATTTTTGATTTATAGAAGAAAAGAACAGCACAAAAAACGAATCTTACAAGAGAATTATAATACTGAAACAAGGATTGCGAAAAAATTACATGATGAATTAGGGAATGATATTTTTAATACCCTCACAAAAGTTCAAAATACTAAAATTAATACCGAAGAAATTATAAACGATTTAGATAAAATCTATTTACAAACACGAGCTATTTCTCACGAAAATGACTCTATTGAAACGGGATCTAATTTTGAAAATTATTTTAGAAATCTAGTAGCAAGTTATAATTCTGATACTTGTAAAATTATATTAAAAGATTTGTCTTCTTTAGATTTAAATAATTTAACCAAAGAGAAACAGATTGTTATGTATCGGGTTTTTAATGAGTTGTTTGTAAATATGAAAAAGCATAGTAAAGCGAGCTTAGTCGTTTTAGCATGCAAGAAAACAAATCATAATTTAGAAATAAGTTATGCAGATAATGGTGTAGGATTTAAGGATGATACTATTATTTTTAAAAATGGACTTAAAAATATGGAAACCCGTATAAAAACTATTAATGGAACTATTAAATTTGAAAATAAGCCGAACAAAGGTTTAAAAGTGTATATCCATTTTAAAAATTAAGAATGTTTAAAAAAGTTTTAGTTGTAGAAGATTTTGATGTAATTAATAGCGGAATAAAAATGGCGCTAGAGGGGTTAAACATAGAAGAAGTAGATTATATTTCTTATTGTGACGAAGCTTTTCTTAAAATTAAAAAAGCTTTTTTAGAAGGAGTACCTTATCAATTAATTATTTCTGATTTATCTTTTGAAAGTGATGGAACTCCACAAGAATTAAAATCGGGTGATGAACTTATAGAAAAAATTAGACAAGAATTTTCTGATTTGAAAATTATTGTTTTTTCAGTAGAAGATAAATCATATAGAATTCAAAATTTATACAAAAGTCTAAAAATTCAAGGGTATGTTTGGAAAAGTAGAAATGGATTAAAAGATTTAAGAAAAGCAATTGATGTTGTTTCTACATCAGATCAGTTTTATATTTCTCCGGATTTAAGCACTGCAATTCACCCAAAAAAAACGATTGAAATTACAGACTCAGACATTCTTTTAATAGAATATTTGTCTAAAGGGTTGCTGCAAGAAGCTATTAGTAAAGAATTAAAAGAAAAAGGGATATCACCTTCTAGTATTAGCGCAATAGAAAAAAGGTTAAGAATTTTAAAAGAACATTTTAATGCCAATAATCCTACGCATTTAGTAGCAATTGCTAAAGATTTAGGACTTATTTAGAGATACTTTATTCCTATTTGTAGATTTAAAACAAACATTTAATTATAAAAGCCTCATTTCTTTTAGGAAATGAAGCTTTTAACTTTTAATTTTCTTATCAGAACTAATTGGAAATTAGTTAACTGATTTGGTATTCAAATAATTACACTGTAAATTTATAAAAATAGGTTAATTAAAAATTACGTATAAATACCTGTTTTTTAACTTCTTCTTTTTCTGTTATTTTCGTTTTTTGTTGTAGAATTCTGTTTTCTTGTATTTTCAGATTTTCTACTATCCACAGAAGATCTTCTACTAGAACTGTTATCACTTCTTTTAACAGAGGTAGACGTTTCTCTAGTTACAGTTGTTGGTCTTCTAGAAGTGGTGCTGCTATTTCTTCGATCAATGGTTCCTCTTTTTTGTGTGTTTACAGTAGTAGGTCTTCTCGTTGTTGTATTAGTTCTTTTATCTACCACTGTTCTTCCATTGTTATTTATTGTAGTAGGTCTTCTATAAGTAGTATTGCTCCTTCTTGTAACTGGTACTGGTTTTCTTCTTCTTAAAATTTTACTTTTTTTACCAATTTTAGCATTCGGATTTGCTCTATAGTAATAGTAATTATGGTCTTCTCTAATTTTACTATATTGTCTAGAAAAATCTCTGTGAGAGAAATAAGAATTATTGTATTCAAATATATTTCCAATATTTAAATTAATTCTTAAACCATTATGATGATAGTAATTATCTTTTACATTTCCGTAAAATTTTGGATTTCCCCAATGATCATATCTTATTTTTAAATTACCTACATCGGTTAATTGTCCTCTATAGTACTTCATAAAAACGTTTCCAATTCTGGTTACATTTCCAGATCTATCATAGTTTATAAAAGAGTTTCCTATTCTTTCAATTCTACCTCTATAATCTCTAGCTATATATATGCCTCTTTGATTTCCATTGTCGTAATAATGAGTGTTAAAATCAAATTCACCATTGGTAAAAATAAAGAACTCAACATCTCGCTCTACAAAATTTATGGTATTTTCATATGAGTAATTAAACCCAAAATTGTTCAGGATTTCTTTATTATTTTCGGCTTTAGTAGTTGAAATAAGAAAGAACATTCCCATTAATATAAGTATACCTTTTTTCATAATTATGGTTTTAGGGTTTTGCCTACTCTAATTTACTTTTCAGCTTCCGTATTTGATTATCATATTTTCAAAGAACGTGCCAAAAAAAGAATTAGTGATTTAATGATCTTAATTATATTTCATTTGCTGAGTGTTAAGTAGTTGTTTTTGAGCGTTTTAAATCTATGTTTATTTTTTATTAGAAAATATAGATAAGAACTCGTAAATTCATAAAAATTTTAACGACAAAAAAGAAAATTATTTTTTATGATTGAGGCTATAGAGAAAAACTTACAAAGGGGAATATGTTTATTAAATACAATTTCTAATGAACAATATTCAGACAGCTCTGTAGCTCCTTATTTCTCTAGCATAGGTTGCCATATGCGCCATATCTTAGATGTATTTTCTTGTGTTTTCGAAGGGATAGAAACAAAATCTATTTATTTAAATAAAAGAAATAGAAACGAATTATTAGAATTACATACGCAATTAGGAATTGAATATTTTAATGAAACAATTCAAAAATTAAAAGAAATTAATACTTCAAGTTTAGAAAATACAATGCTTGTTACAGATGATTTAGGCTTAGGAGTAAAATCTGTAAATTATACTTTGGCGGCTATACTAATGCAAGCACACAGTCATGCAATTCATCATTTTGCAAGTATAGGTTATATTATTTATCAATTAGGAATAGAATTACCAGACGCAGATTTTGGGTTTAACCCAACTACGCCAAAAGTAAGTATAGAAAGAAGTTAGAATGTATTTTACGAGTTATTTTGTAAAATATACAACTTGTTGTTTTGCATAATAATGGCTTCTTTACAATTTGTAGGATATATAAATTGATGCTCTTCTAAGTAATTAAAACATTTTTTATCAATGCTAAAATCAGCATAAAAATCTTTTGTTCCTTTAGAATCAAATCTAGATATACTATAAGTTTCAGTATCAATTTGTGCTTCAATTTTAAACCAGGCGCCACTTCCAATTCCGCCTAACCAAGTACCGTTTTTTAGTTCAAAAATCGTTTTATTTGGTAGTTCTGTTCCAATTAAATTCGGTTCAATATCAAATTTATTAAAAAAAGAAGTTTTATACTCCTTAAGAATCGATCTATTCTTGTAATCCTCAATTCTTTGTTTGTAAATACTATGAATAACGTTATTCGTACTTGCTTTAATTACGTTTCCAATAGGACTTGGTGTTAGTAAATTAGATCTTTTTAATTGCTCACCAATTTTTTTATTTGATGAAGATGCAATAATTGTATCTGTAACAAAACGTGCACAATTAGACCCATTTTTTATAAAAGCACCGTAAGGAATTTCTTTTTCATTTATTAATTGATGAATAAAATTATGTGCTTTTTCAAAATCAATCTCATTATGAATACTTGCAACCAATCTGCCGTCTCCATGTGTTTTTTCAGGATGCTTTTCTATCCAAAGTAAAACTTCTTTTATGTTTATTAATTTTGAGTTTTCAAATTCAGCATTTATAGAAACCTTAAGTTCTGGGTCTGTTTCTTTAGATCGAACACGCCCGTTGCTGTAACTTGTAATATACCTCCCAAAATCAAAATAATTAATTTCAGTTTCGTTTTTTTTAATCAATAATAAAGCAGCATGACCAGCTTGAACCCCATGTTTACTACCAATACCAATTAGAGGCCAAACCTTACTAAAAGGTTCCCAATAGGCAGGTCTTACAACGGTGTCTGGGTAAGAGAGAATTACTATAATTCCGTTAGTTTTGTCTATGCTCATTAATTATTAAAAATTGCTTTTAGCAGAACATTAAAAGTTTTAAAAGCAAAGTACATTGTAAATATAATTATTATTGCTGCAACAATTAAAATAAGATAAGAAATGTATTCTTGCGGAGTATTATCAAACTTTTTTAATGCTTTAAAGCCCATTGTAAGCGATATTGGTGAAGCTATAAAAAGAATAAGTAAAATACTTAAATTCCTTAAACCTTTACCTAATAAGTTATAATTAGTGCTCATTTTTATAGTTTTTAAGGGCATTTCTAACATTACCATATTTAAGTAGTAATGCACTTGCCTCGGTTTGGTCTATATTTAGTTCTAAAGCTAACATTTTTTGACCTCTTTCTACCAATTTTTTATTAGAAAGTTGCATATCAACCATTTTATTTCCCTTAACTTTCCCTAATTGAATCATGGTTGCTGTAGAAAGCATGTTCAGTACTAATTTCTGAGCAGTTCCGGCTTTCATTCTAGAGCTTCCTGTTACAAACTCAGGTCCCACAACAACTTCAATAGGAAATTGAGCAACAATACCTAAAGGACTATTTTCATTACAAGCAATGCAACCTGTAACAATATTGTTTTTATTACACGCTTCTAAAGCAGAAATTACATAAGGCGTTGTGCCAGAAGCAGCAATACCAACAACCACATCTTTACTAGAAACTTGGTGTTCTTGCAAATCTAACCAACCTTGATTTTTTGAATCTTCTGCAAACTCCACAGCGTTTCTAATAGCAATATCTCCACCGGCAATAATACCAACAACCATTTCTGACGAAACTCCAAAAGTAGGTGGACATTCAGAAGCGTCTAAAACACCTAATCTGCCCGATGTACCTGCCCCTAAATAGAAAAGTCTTCCACCATCTTGTAATTTAGTTACAATTTGTGTCGTTAAACTTTCTATTTGCGGTAAAGCCTTTTCTACAGCTAAAGGCACCGTTTTATCTTCGTTATTTATGTTGCTTAATAGTTCTTTTACAGACATCTTTTCTAGATGATTGTAGTTAGAATCTTGCTCTGTTGTTTTAATAAAATTCATGGTCCAAAAGTACAGAATTCTTGTCTATTCTTATTTGTTTTTTGGGTGTTTTAACGGGCTTTCTGCTATATCTTTTTTATAAAAAATAAAAAAGGATAGAGCTTGTCTTGAGGGAAGTCGAAAGGCTTCAATTCCTAACTCAGTGCCAAGAACAATACTAATAAATTACTCTTTTTCAACTAAATTTATGTTGTACGTATCTGTTTCTGAAATATGAAAATAGCCTAACGGAAAATTAGCATCGTCAGTAGTATTTACAATATTACCTAATAGAGATGATGGAATAGACTGAAAAGGACCACCGCCACTTTCTCCACTCTGACTCGATAATATTGTAAAATAAGTGTAGTAATCTTTAGAGACTCCAGATAATTTAATAGCTATTTCTTTAGGAAGTTCAATATTTTCGTCCTCATAGAAATAGGAGAAATTATAATCTGATCCATTAAAATAAGTGTCTTCTATATTCACAAAGTTGTAGGTGTCAATATTAAAAACGTAATAGTTCTCTTCGTTTTCATCATCCGAAAATAAAATCTTCAATTCAATTTGATCATCCGAAAACAGCGTTTCATCACCTTGTGTAACACTATTGATAACGGTAGATTTTACCTTAGTAGCTTTCCCTTGGTAAATATCGTTATCATAGATTACGGTTAATTGATATTCAGTGTCATCGGCAGGAATAAAAGAATTTATGGGTGTAAAATTCCCATCGGAATTAACATCTTCAAAAGGAATTACAATATTGTCTAATAAGTTGGTTAGAGTAACAACTGCATTTGTAACTGCCGGAATTTCATCATCAAAATAATCTGCAGATAAACTAAGTTTTACAGTGGTATTTGCCACAACAGGACTTTCATCAAAAAGGACTTCAAAAGATGCATCAATAATTAATTTTGGTTCAATAGACGGTACATCAATATCTACAACTTTCTCGCAACTTGCAAAAAAGATGATGATTAGAACGATAATAATTTTTATATTTTTCATAAGAATAATACTTAACAACCTTTAAGAAGGTTTAGAATTTAAAATTATAAGTTACAGAAGGCACTAAGCCAAAAATAGACGTTTGTATCGCTTCGTTTCTGTAGGTTTCACTATTCTGTGTAAAGTTAATAGAAGCTGCATTTTGGCGTCCATAAACATTATATATCCCAAAAACCCATTCTCCTTGCCATTTTCTAAACTTGTTTTTTTCTGGAGTTAAAGTAGCAGAAATATCTAGTCTGTGATACGCTGGTAATCTATCTGCGTTTCTTCTGTTATCATCATAAATTGGCACATTTAAACCTTGATATTCGTATTGACCAACGGGGTAATTTGTAGGCTGTCCTGTTTGAAAAACAAAATTTGCATTGAATTTCCATTTTTCGTTAAAGTCGTAACTTCCGTTTATAGAAAAATCGTGGGTTTTATCATAAGCAGTATTGTACCATTCTCCGCTATTAATACCAGGTTCTGCAGCCGTTCTACCTGGTGTTTGTTGTTCAGATTTAGATAAGGTGTAAGAAAACCAACCTTTAAATTTACCTGCGTTTTTTTTAAGTAACAATTCTAAACCGTAAGCTCTTGCTTTTCCATTTAAAATGACTGTTTCAATTTCATTATTGGCAACTAAATTTGCACCATTTATATAATCGATTCTATTTTGAATGTCTTTATAAAAAACTTCTGTTTCTATCGAGTAATCACCATTTTTTAAAGATTTAAAATACCCAACAGCATATTGATCTAAAAGTTGTGGTTTTATATATTTTCCACTAGGTGCCCAAACATCTAATGGAGTAGGAGAAGAGGTGTTAGATAATAAATGTAAGTATTGTGCCATTCTATTATAGCTACCTTTTATAGAAGTATTATCGTCTAAAATATAAGACATAGAAACTCTTGGTTCAAAGTTATTGAAACTGCTTATTACATCACTTCTTTTAAATGATTCTGTAGCAATTGCATCTGCAGATTCATATTTTTTAAACTCACTATTATAAAGTACAGGTTGGTTATTGGTGTAAACATTTAGTTCATCTTGACCTAATCTTGTAAAGTTGCTGAAACGAAGTCCGTATTGCAATCTTAACTTCTCACTAACTTTATGTTCAGCATCTATATAGACAGCAAATTCGTTTGCATACTTATCAATTAATTTTTCTGCTAAAATTCCTGAATCTTCTCTATTTGGTTTAATTTCACCTGGATTAAATTTGTTGTAAATGTTGTTGATACCATAGCTCAACTTAAATTTATTATTGATGTAATGGTTAAAATCATATTTAAGATTATAGTTTGTAATACCAGAATCCCATTCGAAACCAACAAAATCTAAGGTTAACCCGTAAAAGTAATCAGAATAAATAACAGATAGGTTAGAGAAGAGTTTGTCAGAAAAAAGATGATTCCAACGTAAATTGGCAACTTTATTTCCATAAGTGTTTACAAAACTATCTCTAATTCCAAACACGTCTTTTCCAAAATAACCAGAAAAGAATACGCTATTTCTGTCATCAATTCTATAATTTACTTTGGTGTTTAAATCATAAAAATATGCGGTGTTATCCATATCAAATAATGGCAAGAACAAATGTGCATAAGAAGATCTACCGCCAACTAAGAAAGATATTTTTTCTTTTTTGATTGGACCTTCAATTAATAATCGAGACGAAACCAAACCAATTCCTCCGGTAACTTTAAATTCTTTACTATTTCCTTCCTTTTGATAAATATCTAAAACAGAGGATAATCTACCTCCGTAATTTGCAGGAATTCCTCCTTTGTATAATTTGACGTCTTTTATAACATCGGGATTAAACACCGAAAAGAATCCGAATAAATGCGACGAATTAAAAACGATCGCTTCATCTAACAAAATTAAGTTTTGATCTGCAGCGCCACCTCTCACGTTAAAGCCAGATGCGCCTTCTCCTGCACTTGTAACTCCGGGTAATAAGATTAATGATTTTATAATATCTGCTTCTCCTAAGACTACCGGTATTTGTTTAATAGTAGCAGATGTAAGTCTGTTAACGCTCATTTGAGGCGTTTTAATATTTAGGTTTTCTACATTTCCTTCTATAATAATCTCATCTAAACTTTCTGATTCTTCTTTTAGTTTGAAGTTCTTTGTCATTTTTTCATTGAGGTCAACGGTTTCAATAGTGGTAGCATACCCTAAGTAACTGACTTGTATTTTGTAACTGCCTTCTGGAAGCGTAATGGAGTAGAATCCATATTGATTGGTGGTAGTACCAGAATTTAATTCTGGAAAATATACAGAAACTCCTATTAAAGTCTCGTTATTGCTATTATCATAAATAGTACCACTAACGGTATGTCTTTCTTGACTAAAAGCTGTAAAACTTACTAAGAGTATAAGAAAGATTATTTTTTTTAAATGAAACATTTTGTTTAATGATTTAATTTAAATTATAAACAAAAATACAAATCTAATTTTTAATAAAATGTAAAAATTATTTTTTTTATATAAGAATTATAAACAACAAAAGCCGATGTTTTACATCGGCTTTTGTTTAAAAATATGTTATTTAGAAATCTAAATAGCGTTTAAAATAATATTTAAAGTAGCATTAGGTCTCATTGCAGCATCTGCTAAATTTTCGTTTGGTAAATAATAACCACCCATTTCTACAGCGTTTCCTTGAATCTCGTTTAATTCAGCAACAATTTTAGACTCATTGTCTTTTAATTCTGCAGCAACTTTAGTAAAAGCAGCTTTTAATTCAGCATCTTTATCTTGTGCCGCTAAACCTTGTGCCCAGTAATAAGCTAGGTAAAAATGACTTCCTCTGTTGTCTATTTCACCAACCTTTCTAGAAGGAGATTTATCATTCTCTAAGAATTTATCTGTAGCTTCATCTAACGTTTCAGCTAAAATTAAGGCTTTAGAGTTGTTGTTTGCTGTTCCTAAATGTTCTAAAGAAACTGCTAAAGCTAAAAATTCACCTAAAGAATCCCAACGTAAGTGGTTTTCTTCAACAAATTGCTGAACATGTTTTGGAGCAGAACCACCAGCACCAGTTTCAAACAATCCACCACCATTCATTAATGGAACAATAGATAACATTTTAGCAGAAGTACCAACTTCTAAAATTGGAAATAAATCTGTTAAATAATCACGTAAAACGTTACCAGAAACAGAAATAGTATCTTCTCCTTTTATAAGTCTTTCGCAAGTAAATTCAGTTGCTTTTATTGGTGATAAAATTCTAATATCTAAACCTTCAGTGTTATGTTCTGGTAAATATTTTTTTACTTTTTTAATAATTTCTGCATCATGAGCTCTGTTTTTGTCTAACCAAAAAACAGCAGGAGTTTCAGAAGCTCTTGCTCTTGTTACTGCTAATTTAATCCAATCTTGAATTGGTAAATCTTTTGCTTGACACATTCTCCAGATATCACCTTCTTCAACTTTATGCTCTAAAAGTTTTTTTCCAGAAGCATCAATTATAGCTACTTTACCTGCAGCAGCAATTTCAAAAGTTTTATCATGAGAACCATATTCTTCTGCTTTTTGAGCCATTAAACCAACGTTAGGAACAGTTCCCATAGTTGTAGGGTCGAAAGCACCATGTTTTTTACAGAAATCTATTGTTGCAGAGTAAATACCTGCATAAGCACTATCAGGAATAATTGCTTTCGTATCTTGTAATTTTCCATCAGCATTCCACATACGTCCAGAAGTTCTAATCATAGCTGGCATAGAAGCATCTATAATAACATCAGAAGGTACATGTAAGTTTGTAACTCCTTTGTCAGAGTTTACCATTGCTAATTCCGGACCATGATCTATAGCGTATCTTATTTCTTGTCTAATTTCATCACGTTTTTCTTTTGGTAATTCACTTAGTTTAGAAAGTAAATTTCCTAATCCGTTGTTTACATCTGCACCAATCTTCTTAAACGTTTTTCCATGCTTTTTAAATAAATCTGAAAAATAAACACGAACTGCATGACCAAAAATGATAGGATCACTCACCTTCATCATCGTTGCTTTCATATGTAAAGAAAACAATACGTTTTTGTCTAAAGAATCTTCATACTGCTCTTCTAAAAAAGAAATTAATGCTTTTTTACTCATTATAGTAGCATCTATAATTTCACCATCTAAAAGGTCTAAATTTTCTTTTAAAATAGTTTTAGCTCCTTTTTCTGAGGTATGAACAATACTTACTGATGTTGCATCTTTTACAGTTAAAGATTTTTCATTATTTGCAAAATCACCTTCAGTCATTGTTGCAACATGCGTTTTAGAATCTGAAGACCATGCACCCATAGAATGTGGATTCTTACGAGCGTAATTTTTTATTGCTTTAGGAGCTCTTCTATCTGAGTTTCCTTCACGTAAAACTGGGTTTACAGCAGAACCTTTTACTTTATTATATAATGCTAAAACAGCTTTGTCTTCGTCTGTTTTAATTTCATCTGGATAATTAGGAAGGGCAAAACCTTTTTCTTGTAACTCAGAGATTGCTTCTTTTAATTGAGGTACAGAGGCACTAATATTTGGTAATTTAATAATGTTAGCTTCTGGATTTTTTGCAAAATCACCTAAAAAAGCTAAAGCATCTTCTACTTGTTGGTCTGGTTTTAAATAATCTGAGAAATTAGCAAGTATCCTTGAAGATAAAGAGATATCTTTTACTTCAATTTCTATATTAGAAGATTTTGTAAAAGCTTTTACGATAGGTAAGAATGAACGTGTTGCTAAAGCGGGAGCTTCATCAGTTTTTGTGTAAACAATTTTAGCTATTTTACTCATATTGAGATATGTTTTTATATGTTATTTTGTTTTCTACGAAATGCATTTCGTAAAAAAAAGTGGAACAAATTTATGAATTAATAATGATACTTTTGTTGATTAATTATTATTAATTATGTTGTTTTTGTGTGTTTTTAATAATAAATTAAGGCTATTGGTAAGAATGTGGGTTTAAAACAAAATAAAAGCCATATCATACAATTTCTTGTTATGATATGGCTTCTTCGAAATAGTGTTTTAGTACTGTCTGTATTACTACAATATCAAATAAAAGTTTCCTTTTATATCTCTATAGAAAAGAGATTACCTACTGCTATTTCAGTTTTTGAAACATCCTTAATTTTAATCAAGCATTCTACTTTTTTAAAATTTTTATTAATGTTTCAATTGTAACCATCAAAAATAAATCTTTTTAGATTTAAGAACTATTTACACAATGAATAAAATGAATAAATCTAGTTTACGTTTCTTTTTATTCTTTCAAATAAATAGAAGTTTCAATTTAGTTTTTCTGATTAATAATGTTTTATAAAGAACGTTACTTTATGTATTTACACGTTATTTAATAATTAACTTGTAAATTATATCATAAATATACGATTTATTTATAGATATATTTCTTTTTTAACATTTTTGTTGTTAACAATCTATTAACCATAGTTGTTAACAATTGTGTACTAAAAAAGCGTTGTGATTTCTCACAACGCTTTTTTTAAATCTAAGTAAAAAGAGATTATTTTCTTCTTTTTTCAGTAATTCTAGCTTTTTTACCAGTAAGACCTCTAAAGTAGAAAATACGAGCTCTACGTACTTTACCTCTTTTGTTAACTTCAATTTTTTGAATAGAAGGTAAGTTTACAGGAAAAATTCTTTCTACACCTATAGTACCAGACATTTTTCTGATTGTAAATGTTTCAGAAGCTGCAACTCCTTTTCTTTGAATAACTACACCTCTAAAAAACTGAGTACGTACTTTTTCTCCCTCTTTAATTTCGTAATAAACAGTGATTGTATCACCTGCTGCAAATTCTGCAAATTCTTTTCTTGCTACAAATTCGTCTTGTACAAATTTTACTAAAGATTCCATATCTTTTAATTTAATTGGTTTTGTAAAACAACGTTCACGATTTTTTCGTCAGAGGTTAATTTAGCGGTTGCAAAAGTAGTCATTATTTTTTGTTCAGAAAATAAAAACTAATTATTTTTTAACCTGATAATTAGCACAATAGTAAAGCTAAAAAATTATAGACGCTCCGTTATTAATTTTAATAAGAGATTGTAGTTTTTATGGCTAAACATTCTTTTGATAATACTTCTTTAAGAGGTTTCATCAAGTAAATCTGGTCTTATTTCTTCTGTTCTTTTATAAGCCTGGTCGCTTCTCCAGTCATCAATTTTAGGGAAATTTCCAGACAATAAAACTTCAGGAACCTTCATCCCTTCAAATTCCGAAGGTCTTGTATATACTGGTGGCGATAATAAATTGTCTTGAAAAGAATCTGTAAGTGCAGATTGCTCATCTCCAATAACACCAGGAATTAAACGAACAACAGCATCTACTAGTACAGCAGCGGCTAATTCACCTCCTGTTAAGACATAATCTCCAATAGAAATTTCTTTGGTAATGTATTTATCCCGAATTCTTTGATCTACACCTTTATAATGACCTGTTAAAATAAGTATATTCTCTTTTAAAGAAAGTGTATTTGCGGTAGATTGATTTAATGTTTTTGCATCTGGAGTCATATAAATCACTTCATCGTACGCTCTTTCTGCTTGCAATTTTTTAATACAATTTGCAATCGGTTCAATCATCATAACCATACCAGCGCCACCACCAAATTGGGTGTCGTCTATTTGTTTGTAATTTCCCAAACCATATTCACGTAAATCGTGAATTATAATTTCTGCCAAACCTTTGTCTTTTGCACGTTTAATAATTGAGTGATTAAACGGACTTTCTAATAAATTTGGGGCTACTGAAATAATATCTATACGCATGCCGCAAATGTACTATTTTTGTTGGATTTTTAAATACCTGTTTTAGTAATAAAATAGTGCTTCATTTTTTATTAGATGTTCATTATTTCTTAAATTTGTTAGCTATATGGAAGAACTAACTTTAACAACACCGGCGCTTTTATTTTCTGCAATATCTTTAATCATGCTTGCGTATACAAATCGATTTTTGGCATATGCAGCGGTGATAAGGAATTTACATGATATTTATTTAGAGAAGAAAGATACTTCATTATTAAGGCAAATTAAGAATTTAAAGTTGCGTTTAAACTTAACAAGATGGATGCAAATATTCGGGATTTCTAGTTTGTTATTTTGCGTGGTAACTATGTTTTTAATATACATAGGTTTAAGTATAGTGGCAGCTTGGGTATTTGGATTTGCATTGATTTTATTAATTATTTCTCTTGGGTTATTGATAAAGGAATTACAGATTTCTATACAAGCACTGCAACATCATATAGAAGATATTGAAGAGCATTTAGAAAAATAAAAGATATCAGTTTAATTTACTTTCCCACAAACTTGGGAAGTATTTTTGTCAAACGTTTTTTTGTTTTAAATATTCGTGTAGACATTCTATTTGTTGGGTAGCTTCTGTTTTTAGTCATGTTGTTAAAAATTAAAGCTGTAATCAATAGTATTAAAACACCGGTTAAAACAGGTGATAGCAGATAAAAATATCCTAAAGAAGTAATTTTTTCTGTTCCTATAATTGGTATTAAAGCAGTGGCTCCTCCTGGAGGATGCAATGTTTTTGTGTACTGCATTAGTATGATAGAAGTTGAAACAGCCAACGGAGCGGAGATCCAAATAATATCAGGACAAAATTTTAAAACGCTAATACCAACAAAGGCAGATAATAGATGTCCACCGATAAGATTTCTAGGTTGTGAATAAGGACTCTGTATTGCCCCATAAATTAATACACTTGATGCACCAAATGAACCAATTAAAAAGATGTTCTCTACTTTGGTGAATGATAGAGATTGTATAAAAGCAATTATTCCGATACCAATAAAGGCACCAACAAACGACCAAAATTTCTCTTTATAATCTATCAAAGTTTCTTTGTAGATTATATATTTAGTAAGCCTGTACGTTCTTTTTATTTTTTTTTGTACCATCTATTTTTTCTTTTCAGTTTTGTAGATAAATAGCGGACGAAGTTATGGCAAAAAGAGTGGATAATAAAGTTGATTAAAATATTTACGAATAACCAAAAAGAATGATACTTAAATAGATTTTAATTGTCAATTTATAGGTAACACGTTTATTTTTTGAAAAAAATAAAACGTTCTCGTCGGTTTATTACTAATCTTTAAATACTATGCTTTTTTGTCCATTTGAGAACCAATAAATGCAGTTCTTGGTGCTAGAAAATAACCTGTTAAACTAGCAAATAGAATAGGTATAAAATAAGAGAAACCTGTTAATGTAGCAAGTAATATTGTGGTACTCATTGGTGTTCTTGTTACGCAAGCATTTATACCTGCCATGCAACAAATAATTGCTAAGGAAACATTTATAGATGGAAAAAAATGGTGAATTATCAAACCTAATGTTGTGCCTACAAAGAATAATGGTATTATAAAACCACCTCGCCAACCAGAAGTAACGGTTACAGAAATAGCTAAAATTTTAAAAATTAGTATTAAAAATAAAGCATTAATAGAGAAGTCGTTGTTTAACAAAGAGTTAATTTCTTCATGTCCAAAATATCTTGTTAAAGGATAATAATAAGATATTAGACCAAGTAGTATCCCTCCAATTAAGGTTTTAATATAAATAGCTGTTTTGATTTTTTTGAAAACAGATTTTAAAAACTTTGTACAATAGATAAAAATCCAACCTACAATTGTTGCAATGATTGCTAATAAAACGGCAATACCAAAATCAAAGGCTCCAGAAAATTGATAAGTAGGCAAAGTCCAAGTGGCACCTAGACCTAAATGTATAATTAATGAAAAAACAATATAACTAAAACAACTAGCAACCAAAGCAGGCATAATTGCTTTGTAATATTCTACTGCATGTTTGTGATGTAATATTTCTAAAGAAAATAAACTTCCTCCTAAAGGCGCTCCAAACAAAGCGGTAAAACCAGAAGCCATACCAGCAATACTTAATGAGCGTAGTTCTTCTCCTTTTAATCTAAATATTTTTCCTAACCATGTACCTGTAGAACCTGTTACTTGTACTAAAGGTGCTTCCGGTCCAAGACTTCCTCCAGAAGCTACACAAAGTAGAGAGGAAAGTACCATTGAAGGATTGTTTTTAGGAGTTAATTTTCCTTTGTTAAAACGAATATTATCTACAATTAAGTCAATTTCTCCTGGGTCTCCAATAAAATGTATGACTAATCCTGCTAACAAACCACAAATAGCCATGGTAGGAATTACCAACCAACCATCAAAAAAAGCTATTTTATGAATTAAAAACTCTAAAACAACCCAATAGGTTCCTGCAATTACACCACCAATCAATCCTACGAGTGCCCAAAGTAAAAAGGTACGATTAAAAACAAATGGATTAAATTTTATGGGTTGGTCTAGTAGGTTAGAATATGAAATTAATTTTCTCTTAATTTTCATTTTGAGTATCGATTTGTAGGTATAAAAATAGGTGGCGAAATTAGATGAAAATAGTATGGAAACAAAAAATCTCAAGTGAAAGCTTGAGATTTTAAGTTTTATTAAAAAGAAAAACAATTTACATTGCTCCCCATTCTTTTAAAGACTCTGTATTCATTTTAATGTAACCAGCATTTTCTGCTTTTTCAGCAAGTTTTAAAGATTCTTTTGCTGCTTTAATAGCTCCTTTTTTATCTCCTGCTTTTGCATGAATTAATGCTTGTCTTCTTAATACCCAAAATTTAGGTGAATCAGACATCATTTCTACCGATTTATCAATCCATGTTTGTGCTTTTTTAATGTCTTTTCCATTTTCTAAATAATAAACGGCTGCAGCATAATAATCGTTAGCAGAAGGTCCGTTCATAACAGTTGTAATTTGTTTTGTAACGATTTCTTCTACTGGTGTTTCAATTTTAAAACCTACATAAGTGTTTTCCCACATAATTCCTAAAATAGCAGTATTGGTAGTCATATCATCAAAACTAATTGTAAAAGTTTCAATTACCATTGGTATATTTTGTGTTGGAACATTCATTTTAGCAACAATTTTGGTTTCATCTAATTTTTTTGGAGTTCCGCTTTTTGTTTCTTCATAGATTACGATATCCCAAGATTTTTCTGTAGGTACTGAAAAAATAGTATAGCTTCCTTTTTCTATTTTATTCCCATCAATAGTAACATCAGTAGAAAATGTAATTTTTGTATTACCATTTGCTCCAGTTCTCCAAATTTCATTAAATGGCACTAAATCTCCAAAAATTGTTCTCCCTTTAACTCCTGGTCTAGAGTATTCTACAGTAATATCTGTTAAACCAACAATTTGTTCAATTTTTTGTAATGGGCTTGGTTGCGGTGTAGTAATTTGTGCGTTTACAGTTAATGTAAACACTGCGACAAATAATGATAAAATAATTCTATTCATAATTAATAATTTTTTAGTGATTTTATTGATACTCAAAATTACAACTTCAAATAAATAGAATTGTTAACAAAACCTTAAAAAGGGATTGTATCTTTGTTATTATTATAGCGTTAAAAGTAGTTTTTTATGAGAAATGTAAGTGTTTTAGGTTGTGGTTGGTTAGGGAAATCTTTAGCGATTTCTTTGTTAGATGAAGGGTATGCTGTAAAAGGTTCTACCACGAACGAAGAGAAGCTAGAGCTTTTAGAAATGAATCATATAGAACCTTATATTGTAAATATTTCTGAATTTGAAGAGTTTGATGATTTCTTGCATACAGATATTTTAATCATCGCTATAACTTCTAAAGATGTGGATGGTTTTGAAAACTTAATCTCTCAAATAGAAAATTCTCCGATTCAAAAAGTAATCTTTATTAGTTCTACTTCTGTGTATGGAAGATTGAATAAAGTAATGACAGAAGAGGATGCCGTTTTAAATATGCCTTTAACTGAAATTGAAAATTTATTTAGAGAAAACACTTTTTTTGAAACCACAATAATTCGTTTTGCTGGTTTATTTGGTGATGTTAGACAACCTTATAATTGGTTTAAAAATGGACGAAAAATTCCGCAGCCAAAAGGGTTTGTAAATATGATTCATAAAGACGATTGTATTGAAATTATTCAAGAAATCATAGCACAAGATTGTTGGGACGAAACTTTTAACGCGTGTTCTAACCATCATCCAACAAGAAGAGAATTTTATACATTGGCAAAATTAAGCAACGATTTTGAAATGCCAGAATTTGAAGATAATGAAGTCTATGAATGGAAAATTATCAGTTCTAAAAAAGTACAAGAAGTTTTAGGTTATACTTTTATTCATGATGATTTGTTAGATATTTAAGAGTTTAGTGTCATTTTTAAATACTTTATTTACAATTGAGAAGTCTTTTTAATTAGCTAATTGTTGTGAGATTTCTCCTCATTCTTCGTTCTAAATGACAGTGCGTTTGTGGGGGGGGTGATTTTTTTGATAGACGATATTAAAAACTTTTTAGATCAGCTAAGTGTGAGTTCAAATTGTCACTTCGAAGTAATGAGAAGTCACATAAGAGTTATAAGGCAAAGTAGAACAACTTTACGAGGTTTCTCTTTTAGTTTATCTTGAGTTAATTCGAAAGGCTAAAAAGCTCATTTCGAAATGACAGTCGTTATAGAAGTAAGTATTCCGGTGTACAAAAAAACTCAGCGAATCTCTGCGTTTTCCCTCTGTGAATCTCCGTGTTACAATCTACTATACTTCCTCTTTCTCAAATAATTAAAAACAAATCCGAAGGCAAATAAAAGGATCAATGGTAGAATAACATTCAAAAACTGCCAAAAAGTACGTTCTTTAAACGCTTTTTGTTTGTCTAATGTTCTAATTTGTAAAGTTTTGTTTCTAAGCTGAATTAAGCCTGCATCATCTAATAAATAATCAACAGTATTTAAAAGAAAATCTTTATTACCAAACTGTTGATTCGTCCATTTATCTCTATTTAAATCGAACGGTTGCTTTTTTAAAATCTGATTTTTTCCAATATCACCATCAGAAATTACAACCATTTTATTGTTGGTTGCATGCTCTTTAAAAAGCGGAGTTTCAAATGGTTTTACTCTGTCTTTATAAGCCGATTTAAAATTACCTTCTAGTAAAACTGCAACTAACTGATTTCCGCCTCTGTATTCATCTTCAATTACTTCATCGGCAATAGATTGTAGCTCAATAAAACTAGGTGTTCCAATTCTTTTCGTTAAAGTAGAGCTTAATAATAAAGGTGTTTTTTTAATGTTGTTTTTTAACGTATCTATTTGGTTTGCAAATTGCAATCTAACAGGAGAAACATTTTTTGTAATTGGATGATTTGGATTTCCGCCAACCAAAGGATGGAAAAACCAATCTAAATTTTTAAACTGCGTTTGATTCCCAACTTTACCCGTTGCTAAAGGGATTTGAGCAGCAAATAAGTCTTTAATCAGAGTGGTGTTAATTCTAATTCCGTAAGAAAATAATAGGTCTGTTAAGTTTAAATCTCTTGGATACGCTAACATTTTTCCAGAATTGAACAAACTATCTTGATCTGCTTGCACATTATCTAGCATCCACAATGTTTTTCCGCCATTGGCGATGAATTGATCTAAAGTCAGTTTTTCTTTCTCTGTAAATTTCTCAGTTGGTTTTGCAATAATAGCCAAATCTAAAGAAGTTAAATCTTTAAGAGTTTGCTGTGGGTTGATTTCTACAGAGTCTAATGTAAATTTTGCTAATTTATATTTCTTAGCAACTTCACTTAAAAAACTATATTGATAAATGTCTTGTAATTCTCCGTTTCCATTAATTACAGCCACACTTTTTTGTTTATTTTGGGTAACAGAATTAATCGCATTAGAAAAACTATATTCCAAGTTTTCAATGGCTTTTTGCAGTTGTTCGTCTTGAGATGCTACAATAGCATTTGGCAATAAAGAAACAACGGTAGATTTTTTACCGTATGCTACTTCTGCAAACGGAAAAATAATAGCTTCAGATAATTTACCATCTTCTTCAACGGTTAACTGGCTAGGTAGCATGCCTCTTTTAATCAATTCTTCTCGTTGATTATCTGGGTTTTCAAAATTAATTCTTATGTTAGAATTAGTAGTGGCTAACTCTTCTAAATACTGTCGTGTTTCTGCTTGTAACCTTTTAAATTCTGACGGAAAATCTCCTTCTAAATAAACGGTAACAAATAAAGGATTGTCTACTTTAGAAAGTATGTTTTTTGTGGTTTCGGAAAGTGTGTAACGATTATCTGCGGTTAAATCAAAACGTTTGTAAAATGATTGGTTGATCACATTTAAGAGAATCAATCCAACAATTATAAGGATGCTATTTTTTATATTTTTATTCATTATCTAAACGTGTTTTAGTGATGAATAAAAAGAATACAGTTACACTTAAAAAGTACAGAATATCTCGTGTGTCAATTACACCTCTAGAAATACTTTTAAAATGTTCGTTTAATCCCAATTTTTTAAGAGTTAAATTATTACCGATAGAATCGGAAATTACATCAAATCCGTAAAATAAAAAGAAGGTGATAAAAACACCTAAAATAAAGGCTACTATTTGGTTTTTAGAAAGTGTAGATGTAAATAAACCAATAGCAGTATACGTTGCGGCTAAGAATAATAAGCCAAGGTAAGAGCCAATTGTACTACCAAAATCGATGTTTCCGGCGGGATTTCCTAATTGATAAATCGTGTAAATGTAAGTTAGTGTTGGTATTAAGGCAACAATAACTAATAGGAGGGAAGCCGAGAATTTACCAAGTACAATTTGCCAATCGGAAATTGGTTTTGTTTTTAAGAGTTCTATGGTTCCGTTGCTAAACTCATCAGCAAAACTTTTCATGGTAATTGCCGGAATCAAAAATAAAAACACCCAAGGAGCCAAAAAGAAAAACGAAGTTAAATCTGCAAAACCTGCGTTTAAAATATTAAAATCGCCTTTAAAAACCCACAGAAACAAACCGTTTAACAATAAGAAAACACCAATAACTAAATAGGCAATTGGGCTTGCAAAAAATGAGTTGAATTCCTTCTTTAAGATCGCTATCAATGTAAAATGTTTATGCGTTTACTTGGTTCTTTTTATTTCTAATTATGTTAATTCGAAATGACAATGAATCTATAAAATATCAGTCTAAGCTTGTAGCAGACTAATTGTATTTATCAAAAGCACCTCGACAAGTTCAGTGTGACATTGCTTTTTTAATTGTTCTTAGTTTTTAAGATGTTACTAAATTAATTTCAATAACCAATTAATATTTCTGATGTCAGTCTGAGCTTGTCGAAGCCTCTTTATTTTGATTTCTAGTTTCTATTTTTCTAACTTATAGATTCTATTGTCTTCAAAACCTTCATCTGTTCTGTCTACTTGCAAATCAAAATCTAGTTTATGTAACAACGTAATAGAAGCAAGATTATTTTTGTGCGTAAAAGCTTCTATAGTTTTTAATTCCATTTTTTCAAAAGCATACTCTAATACTTCTTCAAAAGCTTCAGTCATATAACCTCTTTCTTGGTAGTCTGGGTGAATTTCGTATCCAATTTCTGCATAATTCTCTGCAACATCAAAATTACGTAAACCAATTGTACCTAATAATTCTGCACTGTTTTTAGATTCAATAACCCAAAAAATCCCTTTGTTGTCTGCTACTAAATTAGTGGCTTGGTCTATAAAAGCTCTAGCTTCAGAAAGATTTTTAAGAGACTCACGTTGTATATATTTGTTAACTTCTTTGTTTGCTCTTAAACCAAAAACTGCTTTAGCATCTTCTAAGTTTATTGCTCTTAATGTTAATCTGTCTGTTTCTAAAACAGGAAAAGTAGTAAAATCGAAATCCATTATTTATTTATATTTGTCTTAATTTTTTATTGTAAGCTCACTTTTTTATCAACGCTCCATGCAAGTGGTTTATCGTTAAAAAACACCTTTGTTTTTGCCCAAACATCTTTAAAAAGAGCTGAGTTTCTGTAATTTTCTAAATCTTCTTCTTGTTCCCAATAAGAGTATGTGAAAAAGATTTCGGGATTTGTTTTGTCTTGATATAATTCTAATAAGTTACAACCTTTAGAAGCTCTAATGAATGCTTTTTTTTCTTCAAACATTAATAAAAACTCTTCGATGTGTTTGGTATGAAAACTTAATTTTACAATTCTAACAAACATGTTCTTAGGTTAAGTGAGTGAAATCTGGTTTTATGTCGTCGATAAAATCGATAATTATAGCATCTCTATAGCCTAAACCTAGCAGGGTAGATGCGCCACCAACGGTGTCTAGATTACTTCGGTAAATTGCAATTTCTAAATAACCAGCAGAATTAAAAATAGCCAATTTATGACCTTCATATTGCTGGTTGCTGTAAGATTCATTGCTCACTACTTCATTATATTTACTAAATATTTTTGTAAAAGAATGTTTTCTTGCATGCACAATATAATTTCTTCCTTTGCCAATTTCTTTAAACATTTTTTTACTGATATTGGTAATTACATTTCCGTAATTGTCAATATAAATAATACCTCCAGAAATTTGATTTTGCTGTTGATTTGTCTTTGGCTGAATTTCAACAATCTTTTTAAATTCAGGAATTTCTTTACCAATAACCGTTAAGTTTCCTCCTCTAGCAATAAAACATGCTACTTGTACAAATACATCTAAAACAGGAAAACTACTTTCTATTCTATCATGAATATTGATTTCTACAATTTTACTTGGCTGAATTTCCGAAGCAATCATAGAGATTAAGCCGTTATCTGGGCATACAAAAAAATGACCATCTAATTCTATAGCAATGTGTTTGTTATCATCACTTAATTCCGAGTCTACACCAACAATGTGTATGGTTCCTTTAGGGAAACTTTTGTAAGAATTTTTTAAAATATAAGCCGTTTCGGTAATACTAAAAGGAGATACTTCATGTGTAATATCTACAATTTTAGCATCTGGCAATTCAGAATAAATAGCTCCTTTTACAGCGCCAACAAAGTGGTCTTTTGTGCCAAAGTCTGTTGTTAAAGTGATTATAGACATTAAAAAATGGGCTGTTAATTAATTGTGTAAAAGTTGTTAATTATTTTACGCAAATCTAATCATTTTAAAAAATTTATTGGTTATTTTTAGTTGAAATATAAATGTAATTTATTAATAAAAATTAATCATTTGAACGAACGCACTATAGAGCTTACAGAAATTAGTCCTAAAGATTTTTTCGGAGCACAAAACAGTACTATTGAACAATTAAAGAGATACTTTCCAAAAATTAAAATCGTTGCTAGGGGCTCTAAATTAAAAATTTATGGAGAACCGGAAATTTTAGATGAGTTTGAAACTCGTTTAGAGCGATTGATAAAGTATTATAATAAGTACAATAAGTTAGATGAAAACAGCATTGAACAGATTTTAACATCTAACGGAAATGAAGAAAAAACAACTGCGGCTAAAAATGCTAAAGAAGTTTTGGTACATGGAGTTAGCGGAAGGTTGATAAAACCACAAACCGAAAACCAGCGTAAAATGGTTACTTTAATGGCAAAGAATGATATGTTATTTGCTGTTGGTCCTGCCGGAACAGGAAAAACCTATACAGCGGTTGCTTTGGCGGTAAAAGCTTTAAAAGAAAAAGAGGTAAGAAAAATTATTTTAACAAGACCGGCTGTAGAATCTGGTGAAAATTTAGGGTTTCTTCCTGGAGATTTAAAAGAAAAATTAGATCCTTATATGCAACCTTTGTATGATGCATTAAGAGATATGATTCCGCATGAGCGTTTAGAATCTTATATAGAAAAAGGCGTTATACAAATTGCTCCTTTGGCATTTATGCGTGGTAGAACATTAGACAATGCATTTGTAATTTTAGATGAAGCGCAGAATACGACTCATAATCAAATGAAGATGTTTTTAACCAGAATGGGTAAAAGTGCAAAGTTTATTATTACAGGAGATCCTGGTCAGATAGATTTACCTAGAAAGCAAGTTTCTGGCTTAAAAGAATCGTTATTAGCATTAAAAGATATTGAAGGAATTGCTCAGGTATATTTAGATGATAAAGATGTGGTAAGACACCGATTGGTTAGAAAAATTATCAGTGCATATAAGAGTATAGAAACAGAATAAAACTTTAGTTGTTAATAACTAGTCTTTAGCTTATTTTTGCGCCCACAACAACATAACATATAATGAATACAATTAACAATACTAATTTTAAATTTCCTAACCAGAAGTCTGTTTATATAGGTAAAGTAAGAGAAGTTTATAATATAAATGACGCTGTTTTGGTGATGATTGCAACAGATAGATTGTCTGCTTTCGACGTTGTTTTACCACGTCAAATTCCGTTTAAAGGCCAGATTTTAAATCAGATTGCAACAAAAATGATGAATGATACCGCAGATATTGTTCCGAATTGGTTACTTGCAAATCCAGATGAAAACGTTGCCGTAGGTCATTTATGTGATCCTTTTAAGGTAGAAATGGTAATTAGAGGTTATATGTCTGGTCATGCAGCTCGTGAGTATAAATTAGGTAAAAGAACTTTGTGCGGAGTAGAAATGGCAGAAGGTTTAAAGGAAAATGATAAATTTCCGGAAGCTTTAATTACGCCATCTACAAAAGCAGACAATGGAGAACATGATGAAGATATTTCTCGTGAAGATATTTTATCTAAAGGAATTGTATCCGAAGAAGATTACATCGTTTTAGAAAATTATACAAGAGCTTTATTTGCTAGAGGAACAGAAATAGCTGCAAAACGTGGTTTAATTTTGGTAGATACTAAATACGAATTCGGTAAGACGAAAGAAGGAAAAATTGTATTGATTGATGAAATTCATACACCAGATTCTTCTCGTTATTTTTATGCGGATGGATATCAAGAAAGACAAGATAAAGGAGAAGCTCAAAAACAATTGTCTAAAGAGTTTGTACGTCAATGGTTAATTGAAAACGGTTTTCAAGGAAAAGACGGACAAGCAATACCTGCAATGACAGATGATAAAGTCATCGAAATCTCTAACAGATATATAGAATTATATGAACAAATTACTGGAGAAACTTTTATAAAAGCTTCCACAGAGAATGTATTAAATAGAATTGAGGAGAATGTAAATTCTTTTTTAGCACAGAAATAAAAATAAACTAATTAGATTAGACCTCACAGGTTTTAAAACCTGTGAGGTCTTTATTAGTAGTAAAAAACCAACAACCATGATTATAGAACCAAGAACAAGAGGATTTATCTGTTTAACATCGCACCCAACGGGTTGTGAGCAAAACGTGATCAATCAAATAGAATATGTAAAATCGAAAGGAAAAATAGACGGAGCTAAAAAAGTACTAGTAATTGGTGCTTCTACAGGATTCGGATTGGCTTCAAGAATATCTAGCGCATTTGGTTCTGATGCTGCTACAATTGGTGTTTTCTTTGACAAACCAGCAACAGAAGGAAGACCAGGTTCGCCAGGTTTTTACAATACAGCCGCTTTTGAAAAACAAGCAACTGCTGCTGGTTTATATGCAAAAAGTATTAATGGAGATGCATTTTCTAATGAAATAAAAGAACAAGTTGTAAACTTAATCAAAGAAGATTTAGGTCAGATTGATTTAGTAATTTACAGTTTAGCATCACCAGTAAGAACACATCCAACAACAGGAACAAGATATAAATCTGTTTTAAAACCAATTGGAGATGTTTTTTCTAATAAAACAGTAGATTTCCATACTGGTAAAGTTTCAGAAATTTCTATCAATCCTGCAGAAGGAGAAGATGTAGAAAATACGATAAATGTAATGGGTGGTGAAGATTGGAAAATGTGGATGGACGCATTACAATCTGAAAACTTATTAGCAGAAGGCGCTACCACAGTTGCTTATTCTTATATTGGCCCAGAAGTAACAAAGCCAGTATATAGAAACGGAACTATTGGAGCTGCAAAAGATCATTTAGAAGCAACTGCTTTTACAATTACAGACGATTTAAAATCGATTGGAGGAAAAGCGTATGTTTCTGTAAATAAAGCCTTAGTTACACAAGCGAGTTCTGCAATTCCTGTAATTCCATTGTACATTTCTTTATTATATAAAGTGATGAAGGCAAAAGGAATTCATGAAGGTTGTATTGAGCAAATTCAGCGTTTGTACAGCGAGCGTTTATTTGGAGGCGATTTAGCTTTGGATGAAAAAGGAAGAATTAGAGTTGACGATTGGGAAATGAGAGAAGATGTACAAGCAGAAGTGAATAAACTTTGGGAAACTGCGACTACAGAAAACTTATCTGAAATTGGAGATTTAGAAGGGTATAGCAACGATTTTTACAACCTTTTTGGTTTTAAAGTAGCTGGTGTAGATTATGAAGCTGATGTAAATGAAGTAGTAAACGTACCAAGTATTCAGTAAGATTATTATCCCGCGATAGCGGAAACTTAAATACAAACCTCACAGTTAATGCTGCATTTATTTCGGCAACTATTGTGAGGTTTTTTTTATCTTGTAAAAAATTAAAGTTGATGAAAGCAGTAACTGTAAAACAATTAAAAGACGAACTTTCTCATAAATCTGCCAATGAGTTGAAAGAGTTGTGTTTGCATTTATCAAAATTTAAAAAAGAGAATAAAGAATTACTAACGTATTTGTTATTCGAATCTCATGATGAAGAACAATACATACAAAGTGTAAAAGATCAAAACGAAGTATTGTTTTCTGAGATTAACACAAAGAGTTATTTCTACATTAGAAAAAGTGTTCGAAAGATTTTAACACTCAATAAAAAATTTATTCGGTATTCTAAAAAGAAAGAAACAGAAGTAGCTTTATTGCTCCATTTTTGTCGTTGTTTAAAAGAATTTAAACCATCTATAAAAGGGAGTGTAAGGTTAGTAGCAACTTTTGATAGGCAAGTGGTTTTAATTAAAAAAGCAATTGCTACGTTACACGAAGATTTACAATACGATTATCAACTAGAATTAGACGAATTATTAGATGAATAGAAAAGAGAGACCAATATTAACGGATTTAGTGAATGAAGGCACTTCTGAAATGGAGAAATTTCAGAATGAAGTATTAAGACCTGTAATAAAAATGCAGCACAGTTTGTTAATTAGCTCATTTAAGCACCATCTTATAAAAAGAAAAGTAGATTTTACAGATTTAACGGATAAGAAAAGAAGAAGTAAAATTACTGCTGTTTTTAAAACGGATAATAATTATAAGAACTTTACTTTAGGGATAATTATTGGTCATTTTTCTTCGGATGAATTTACTTTTTATGCTGATAATGCATCAGAAATTAATAGGAGAATTTTGCAGATTGTTACACAAAGATTAAAGGATAGTATTTTGGAATTAATATAGGTGTTTAATAGTATTAAAAAAACCTAGTTGAAAATAGAGGTATTGGGAGTTATATGTAATTTATGAAAACCGTATAAAATGAATGAATTGAAAATTGAACCATATTATAATCAACCTAATGAAAATTCCTTCTTATACAGATATTTAACAATTGACAAACTATTAGACTTACTATTGAGTGAAAGAATTTCTCTTGTTAGACTTAATCTGTTTGATGATAAATTAGAAGGTAGTTCTTTAAAACATTTGCGCTTAAATCATTTTAGTGAACTCGCTAAAAAAGATATGCAAAAACAAGGTGGAACTTTTGCTAGTATTTCTCTAACGGTTAATCCAACAGAAAGGAATAAACGAAGTCGACAAAGAGAACTTTTTCAAGACACGAACTACGCAAGTTGTTGGTATATTGATAATTATGAGTCTGTTGCAATGTGGCAATTATATTCAAAACCTGATAGTGTCGCTATAAAAATTCCTTATAAGGTTTTAAATAAAGAATTATTGGAGGGGAATTTTGAAATTAATGGTAAATATGAAAAATTAAAATTCGGTGCCATTTCTTATCATAGATTTAAAAATATAGCTAACGTTGAAAAGAATAATATAGAAACTGACATTCAAGGTTTTATTAAAGATTCAAGTTTTGATCACGAAAGAGAATTTCGAATAATGGTTGAAAATAAAGATTCTGAAAAAAAATATTTAGAGAATCGAGGAGTATTGTTAGACGAAGATGTAGATAAATTAAATAATTTTAATGAAATAAAAGTAAAATATTTAAAATTTAATAATTTCAAGAAACTACCTTTTGAAATTATTTATCATCCAGAATGTCAAGAGTGGCATAAAAAAAATATTGAGAAGATAATTAGTCAATTCAATATAAAATTTGAAATTCATGATTCTGAATTAAAGAACACATTTAAGTGAAAACGACTAAACTACAGTGTGTTATGTTTTTTGTTGCTTCGATTTTTCTTCAAAAAAGAGGTTCAGATAACACACGTAATCTCCAAGAACATAAACACATTAGCAATAATTATGAATAAAGCATTATACATAATAACACTGATTCTTTTAGTCAGTTCTTGTAAAAAAGAAAAAAGAACGATTGAGCAAATTGATTTTACAACAGAATATAAATTTTCTAATGAAATAGACGCTAAAGTAGCAAAAGACACTATAGCTTGGAAATATCAAATTTCGGCTTCAGATTTTGCAACAAAAGGAGATTACAAAAATGCTTTAATCCAATGGGATTTGGCAATGGGGACAAAGGATCGAAAATTTACAGAAAATCAAGTAGATTCTATAAATCAAAAATATTCCAAAGTTAAAGCAACTGATTTTATTTTTGAACTTGCAAAGAAAAATCAAGTGATAATTATAAATGAAGCGCATCATAATTCTTATCATCGCGTATTTACAAAATCACTTCTTCAGGGACTATATGATAATGGATATAAAAATTTAGGTTTAGAGGCATTAGGAAATGCAAAATATTTAGATACATTACTTAATAATAGAAAATACCCTATTCTTAAGACAGGTCATTATATTAAAGATCCACAATTTGGGAATTTAGTAAGAGATGCTTTAGAGATTGGATATAATTTATTCGCATATGAAAGTGTAGAGGAGGTAAATGGAAAGCTTAGAGAAATTGAGCAAGCAAAAAATATTGAAAAAGTAATAAATGCGAAGCCGAATGAGAAATTTTTAATTCATTGTGGTTTTGATCATGCTTCAGAAGGAATTCATAGCTATTGGGAGAAAGCGATGGCAGGAAGATTTACAGAATACACAAACATAAATCCTTTAACGATTAATCAAGTGGTTTATAGTGAGAAAAGTAAATGGGAGTTTAATAATCCTTTGTTAAAGGCTTTAAATATAAAAGAATCCTCCGTTTTAATTGATAAAGATAATAATCCGTTTAGATATGAACGTAGAGAAACGTGGACTGATATCGCTATTTTTCATCCGAATACAGAATACATTGATAATAGACCTGGTTGGTTATTTAAAAATGGCAATGAAAATGTTTCAATTGATTTAACAGAGATAAAAATTGAATTTCCTGTGATGGTTTTAGCTTTTAAGAAAGGAGAAAATATAGATGTAGCTGTTCCGGTTGATATAACTGAAATGCATGAAAAAAAGCAAAACTGTAATCTAGGTTTAAAAAAAGGAATTTATGAAATTGTAGTAACAAATGGAAAAGAGTCATTTAAGTTTGAACAAAACGTAAAATAATTAGATTTAACTCGAAGTACAAAAAATACAACTTTCAGAAGCTTAAACACATTAACAATAATTACCAAATGAATTACGCCCTAAAAATAACATCTCTATTATTTATTCTGATATTTATTTCTTGTGGATATCAAAAAACGGAGGAAGATAAACATCCCGAAATTCCAGTTTTCCCAGAGCATACCAACAATAAGATATCTATAAAACAATTCAACACTAATTTAATAGATATTAAGTACAATGAGAAAAATTTATTTGCTAATAATGAAAATGGTTCTTTGATAATTTTAGACAGAAAATTTAATAAAATAAAAGAATTAAACGTCCCTAATAATTACATTAGTAAAGATGGAACTATTTATTTTATGCAACCTAATGAAAAACCTGAGTTAATTGATGTTTATAAAATGTCTATTGAAAATAATTTCAAAAAAGAAAAATTAAAGAATTTAATCATCAATTCTAGAGAACCATTTACAATAAGAGATTCTTTAAATGTAGTTTATAAGCGTAAAATAAACGATAAAGACAATATTAAAATTAAGAGTGATATAGATAGTTTAGTTCACGTTATTTATCAAAAAGAAAATAATTTAACTTCTGATAAATTAAAAAAACTAAAACCAAATCTAGTTTCAATTTATCCATTATCAAATTCAGTAAGTGTTTTAAAATTCAAGGAGAAAGAATTCGCATTATATACAAGATACGATCATACGAGTGAATTTAAAGACGAGTTAGAAAAAACACGCCTTAATGGATTAAAACCTATATGGAATTTAGAAAAAAGTCCAAAATCATTTGATAAAGTTGTTTTAGGGAATTCATTTTCAGGAAATCATTATGTAGGTGGTTATACTTCTTATGGCTACAATTATGTAGCACTTTCATTGCATAACGAAATAACAAAGTTTAAAGCAAAAAATGCAAACAACGGAAATGGTGTAAATATTTTATATGAAAGCAAGGACACAATTATCTTAAAAGATTTTGAAAAAATGTATCATATAACGTTAAAAAAATAACGACTACCAACACTGTTTAAATCTTATTATTGTTTTTATTCATTCAGTAATTTATGCATTCTTTGAAAAAGTGAATTTGAAAACGAGTAAAGTAAAAATTAAAAAACACGAAACACTTCATAAATGAAAAGTCCTATATACTTCCTATTTTTTATAACTTCCTTTCTTGTCTGTCAAACTTCTTTTGGGCAAGAGAACTTCGAAAAAACAAAGATTGTAACCAATGTCTTTAAAGCGCTAAAAAAGCAGAAAGTAAAAATATTTTTAAAGAGTTTGCCTACTAAAGATGAAATTACTTACCTCATTCCGATAGGACACGCTACGCAACCGGACAAAGAGATTCCTGATGTAAATACCATAATTTCAAACTTTAAAACAGATGCCTCTGAAAATTTTAAAAAAGTAATTAAAAAAGGTAATGATTTTGGAATTGAATGGAAAGATATTATTTTACAGAAAGTGCGCTATGATGCCAACCCAGACCCAAGTTTAGAAATAGAGAGAGGAGATATTACTTTGGTATGCAAAAGCAATGATAAAAAATTTCTAATAGTTATAAGGAAAACTTACAAAATACGAGATACTTGGCGATTGATGAATAGGATGAAAATTACATTATTATAGTGAGGGACTATATCATTTATCAACATTAATAATTGTTTTAACTAATTTTTTGAGTCTAATGCGGTTTATATCTTATCAAATATTATAGAGGCGATAGGTTATTATATTTAAACGCAATTTCTTAGAACACAAAGGATCTCAACCACAACTAAATAAAAATGACAGAATTTCCAGTAATAGCTTCAACAATTTCAGCAAAAGAATTGGGTGAGTTTGCAAAAGAAAAATATGGACTACATAAAAACTTCGATTGCAAATTATTTAGAACAGGAATGAATCACACGTATTTCCTTTCAGATAACGAAACAAAGTATGTGTTAAGAGTTTATAGTCATAATTGGAGGTCAAAATCTGAAATTAATGAAGAAATTGAACTTTTAAATTTATTAAGTGAAAATAATTTAGGGGTTTCTTTTCCTATTAAAGATATAAATGGAGATTTTATTCAAGAAATAAAAGCACCAGAAGGAATTAGATATGTAGTTCTTTTTTCGTTTGCAAAAGGGAATAAGGTTAGATTTTTAGATACTGAAACATGTTCATTAATTGGAGAATTAATGGCTAAAATTCATAATCTTACAGCTAACAAAATTATAGATCGAATTTCTTATGATAAAAAATCATTGTTAGAATTACCGTATACATATTTAAAAGAATTCTTTTCGGAAGAATTACCAGAAATGGAATTTATAAAAGGAATTGATGGATTCTTTGAGAAAACCGATTTTGAAAATTGTAAAAAAGGAGTTGTTCATTTAGATATTTGGTACGATAATATGGCGGTGTCTGATGAAGAAAAAATTACTATTTATGATTTTGATTTTTGTGGAAATGGAGAACCAATTTTAGATGTTGGCTATTTTTGTAACCAGTTATTTCATATTGAAACCGATAAGAAAGAGTACGGAATAAAAAAGAAATATTTTTTAGATGGCTACCAAAGTATAAGACAATTATCTGAAAAAGAAATGAAAATGATTCCTAAAGCTGGTTTAGCTGTTTTTGTTTTTTATCTTGGTGTACAAGCAAAAAGGTTTGATTGGTCTAATATCTTTTTATCTGAAAATTATCTAAAAATGTTCTATGTTGGTAGATTAAAATCTTGGATTGAATATAATAACATCGAAAAAAGAACAGCCTAATTTTACTCAAAACACGTTATGTACTACATGTTTTTATATGAAAAATTGCTTAATATTCTAAAAAATGACATTACCTGAAAAAATAAAAGAAGTATCAATATATTCAGAGGTAGAGATTGGTGTATATCCTCCAAATGGATTTCTTCAATTTACAGAAGCAAGTTTAGGAAATGGAGATAATTTTGGTTTCTATTGGGAGTTTGGTAAAGAAAATAAAGAACCTATAATTTGTGAAATGATTCATGATGAAGGAATTATTGTTCCGAGGTTTTCTAATCTTAATAAGTTTTTAGAGTGGTATACGTTAAATGATTATGATTGGGGAGAAGAAGAAATTGAGGATGAGAAATTTGTTTTTAGTTTATTACATAAAGGAAATGAATATTTGAAACAAAATGAACCTAAAAAAGCAATTGAATTTTATAAAGAAAGTACCGAGAGTTTTGGAGAGCTAAGTGAAAACTGGTTTAAATTGGCTTCTCAATATAAAAGAGTTGGGAATGAATTAGAGTTTCAAAAAAGTATAATTAATTCAATTATTTCAAATTGGGCAATTGATTTTCCTTCTCAAAATGCGATAAGAATGTTTAAGAATTTAAACCCCATTGAGGAATTAAAAAACCATCCATTAATTAAAAATAGAAAGAATCTTGAATTTAACTTTGGAGGTCAAAAAGAGAATAAAGACTATTTAGTAATTCGAGAAATCATAGAAGAACTAAACTTAAATGGAGACATTAACAAAGCATTAATAATGGAACAAAATTATGGCTTAAAAATGTATTGGGAAACGTCTTCTTTTCAAGAGAGAAACAATTTTAAACTTGAAGAATGGCAAAAGGAGTTTAAAGAAAAAACGATTAATCGATTAAAAATAAACATTGGGTAATATATCAAAAGGGAAAAAGAGTATTATATCAATTAATAAAAATTAGATAATAAATGAATTCAAGTTTTTTTGATTTAAAGACTTATTTTATTGACGAAAAAGTCAATATTTTTAAGTTTAAAAATTGTTATAAAGTATTTAATGATAAAGGAAATGAGGTTGGTTCTGTAAATCAAACACTAACTTCAGGACAAAAAGCGATTAGATTCATATTAAACAAAACGATGTTACCTTTTCAGCTGGAGATAAAAGATGCATCAGGAAATTTACAAGCATCTATATCTAGAGGTTGGACTTTCTTTATGTCAACAATTCGTATTGATGATGCAAAAGGCAATACTATTGGTAGCATAAAACAAAAATTTAAATTATTAAAACCAACTTTTAAAATTTATAACAAATCCGAAGAACTTGTAGCTGTAATTACTGGAGATATGAAAGCTTGGAACTTTCAAATAAATGATGCTTCTGATAAAGAAATAGGAACCATAACTAAAAAATGGAATGGAGCTTTAAAAGAAGTTTTTACCACAGCAGACAAATATAAAGTAGATTTAAATGCAGGTTTTACTGATGAATCCAATAAAATAGTAATTCTAGCTAGTGCAATAACAATAGATATGGTTTGGAGAGAAAGTAGATAATTTAGTACAGAAATTAAATAAAGACATAAAAAAAAGTCGTTGTAAATACATACAACGACTTTTTTAAACTCTATAATTAAGACTTATTTTTTAGCTTTTGCTAATAAGTTCTTCTGATATTTTCCTTGTACAACATCAACAATAATTAAAATTGCCAATACAAAATAGAAGGTTGTTTTACTCATTGGTACAATTTCTTCTCCAAAAAGTTTAATGTGTGCTAAATGTCCGCCTTCTGTAACTAGCATAATTCCAACTATAAAAAGGATAAACAGACCAAGTACTTCATACATTCTGTTTTTAGATAAGAAAGTAGAAATTCTATCTGCCATTATAAGCATTAATAAACCACTAATTACAATAGCTATTGCCATTACAATAAAAGCTGTTGTAGCGTTCTCTATTTCGCTTGTAAGACCAATTGCAGCTAAAATAGAATCGAAAGAAAAAACTAAGTTCATAATTACAATACTTGTAATAACTGCATTTGCAGATTTAGATTTTTTTTCTGTAGCCATATCATCTACATCCAAACCTTTGGTAGAAATCATGTGCCAAATTTCTTTAATTGCAGTATAGATAATAAAACCACCACCTAAAAGTACAATAATACTATGTCCGTTAAAAGCAAAATGAACAATGTCTTCTATTCCTCCGGATAAAAAAGAAAAAGGTTCTTTAAAAAAGTCGATGATAGAAACCAATACAAAAAGCAATACAATTCTTAATACAATGGCTATTAAAATTCCTACTTTTCTAACTCTTTTTTGATCTGCTTCTGGCGCTTTTTTAGATTCTAACGAAATATAAAGTAGGTTGTCGAATCCTAAAACGGCTTGTAAAAGCACTAACATTAATAAGGTAAAAATAATTCCTAACATTTAATTTTTTTTGATTTGTTAATTTAAGAATTCAAATATATTTAAAAACCCGAACAAATGATTTTTAAAAAGGAAGATATTTTAATAAAATCCTGATACCCACAAAAGCAATTAAAATTGAAGTCGCTTTTTTTAGCTGAATAGGCGTAAAGTAATTATTACTCATTCTGCTTCCTATTTGTCCGCCAATAAAAACAGTAACTAATAAAATTGAAGTTAAGCTCCAATCAATTATAAAATCTGGGTTAGAGTATTGCCCCAATACACCAGCAATAGAATTTACAAGAATAAAAACACTTGCTGTGGCTGCAATTTTTTTAGGAGTGTCCCAATTTGTAAGGTGTAATAAAGGCGCTAAAAAAATACCACCTCCAATACCAACCATTCCGGAAATGAAACCTATAATTCCGCCAAAAAGTCCATTTTTAATCGGTTTAGAATTGTTGTTTTTTTCATCCGAAGAAATTATTCTTTTAGAAATCCACATAGTAATTGCAGCAAAAAGTAATGTAACGCCTAATAATATAAAAAAGAATTGCTGACTTATTTTTAATTTTCCTCCTATAAATGCAAGAGGAACACTAAGTAAAACAACCGGCATTATTTTTTTTAAGTTCAATTTTTTCTGTTGTAGAAAAAAGAATACATTTCCAGAAACAACCACAATATTACACAATAAAGCAGTGGCTCTAATTTGGGTAAAAACGATGCCTGTTAGTGCTAAAATTGCTAAATAACTAGAACCTCCGCCAAAACCAACGGAAGAATAAAGGATTGCAACAGTAAAGAAAAGTAAAATAATATGCCAATAATTGGACAGTAAGTCTATAATCAATTTTTAAATTTAAGGTGTTTTCTAAAACAAAATAAAGGTAAAGTAAAAATCGATTAAAAATTAAGAATGAACAGATTTTTTAAATTGTTGAGGTGTCATCATTTCCATTTTTTTAAACTGTCTGTTAAAATAACTTGTGTTATTAAAACCAGCTTTAAAAGCAATTTCTGCCATTCTAAAATTTCTATATTGTTTAATTAACTTCTTAGAAAATTTAATCTTTTCAGAATTTATATAATCAATAGGAGAAATACCTAAAGTGTTTTTAAATTGTTTGTGAAAGTGAGAACTACTCATGTGTGCTTTTTTTGCCAAAACATCTACACTAATATCTTTGTTGGTTAAGTTTTCTTTTATAAATTTAATAACAGTTCCAATTCTGGTATCGCTAAAAGCATTATTTTCATTAGAAATAATTAAAGACTTTGCTTTGGTTTGTAACAATCTAACAATTAATTCTTGAATCATTAAATCTACCAATACATCTTTAGATTTGTTGTTGTTTGTAAAAGTATACGTTAGCCTTTTTATCAAATGGTTTACATCTGTGTTGTTTATTAAGTGTGAAGAGGTTTCATCTAAATTCCATTGATTGTTTTTGTTTTCTATGGCAACATGCTGATTAAATTTTTCTACAACTTCATTAATCTTAAAAGCATCAATACCTAAAGCCAAACATTGTGTTGGATCATTCTTTGTAGCGATAGGGAAATCGATAATCATTTCTTTATTGGCAGGCATAACTACAGATTCTCCAGGAAAAAAATCAAAGGCTTCAAAGCCATCAATATGCATAATTTTCTTTCCGGTAAGCATGCTTGCTATAATTGGGAATTGAAACGTTAATGATACTTTTTCTGCATAAGTATGGGTTTCAAAAATGTTAAGTTCTGCGTAGTCAGTATTATAAGTGGTTCTATTTTCTACTAAAGTAGTTATTTTTCTGTTTTTTTTGTGAATATCTAATAAGTAGCTCATAAACAGTTGGGTATAATTTAACAGTGTTTTGTTCGGAATAATAGAATTGTTCTACAATATAATAAATATGTTCAATTTATAGTGAATGTAATAAAATAACTTTACATAAATTGATAATGTATTATAATTTAACCGCTAATATTATCAATATACTAATTAATAGTTCTCTTGTATAAAGAGGCTGAACCATATATAAAAACACTAAATTATGAGTTATTCTAAACCTAAGTTTAAAGACAAGTATCACAATTTTATCAACGGAAAATTTGTAGCGCCAATAGGCGGACAGTATTTTGATAATACTTCACCAATAGATAATAGTTTTATAGCACAATATCCACGTTCTCAAAAAGAAGATGTAGAATTGGCTTTAGATGCAGCCAATGCCGCAAAAGAAGCTTGGGGAAATACTTCTGCCACAGAAAGAGCAACAATGCTAAACAAAGTGGCAGATATTATTGAAGCTAATTTAGAGGAGTTTGCTTTGGTAGAAACGTGTGATAACGGAAAACCAATAAGAGAAACTTTAAATGCAGATATTCCTTTAGCAGTAGATCATTGGCGTTACTTTGCAGCTTGTATTCGTTCGGAAGAAGGAGGCGCGTCAGAATTAGATCAGCATACTTTATCATTAACAATTAAAGAACCTTTAGGAGTTGTTGGGCAAATTATTCCTTGGAACTTTCCTTTATTAATGTTGTCTTGGAAATTACCTCCGGCTCTAGTAACTGGTAATTGTGTGGTTTTAAAGCCAGCAGAACAAACACCGTCTTCTGCAACTTTATTAATGGAGAAAATAGCAGATGTTTTTCCGCCAGGAGTTATCAATATTGTTCACGGTTTTGGTCCGGAAGCAGGAAAACCCTTGGCTTCTAGTTCTAAAGTAGATAAAGTAGCTTTTACAGGAGAAACTACAACCGGACAATTAATTATGCAATATGCGTCTAAAAACTTAAATCCGGTAACGATGGAATTAGGTGGTAAATCGCCAAACGTATTTTTTAATTCGGTAATGGATCATGATGATGCGTATTTAGACAAAGCAATTGAAGGTGCTGTTTTATTTGCTTTTAATCAGGGAGAAGTTTGTACAGCTCCGTCAAGAATTTTAGTGCAAGAAGATATTTACGACGCGTTTATGAAACGAGTTGTAGAAAGAACAAATGCTATTGTTCAAGACAATCCGTATAATGTAAATACTATGGTTGGTGCACAGGCATCTAAAGATCAATACGAAAAAATACAATCCTACATAGAAATTGGTAAAGAAGAAGGAGCAAAAGTCTTAACAGGTGGTTCTGCGAATGCATTAGAAGGTAATTTAGCAAATGGATTCTACATTAAGCCAACTATTTTAGAAGGGCATAATAAAATGCGAGTTTTTCAAGAAGAAATTTTTGGACCCGTAGTTTGTGTTACAAAGTTTAAAGACGAAGTAGAAGCTTTAGAAATTGCAAATGATACACTTTATGGTTTAGGAGCTGGCGTTTGGACACGAGATGCGCATCAATTATATCAAATTCCTAGAGCAATAAAAGCCGGTAGAGTTTGGGTAAACTGTTACCATGCGTATCCTGCACATGCACCTTTCGGTGGATATAAAAAATCTGGTTTTGGTAGAGAAAACCACGTAATGATGTTAAATTATTATCGCCAAACTAAAAACATGTTAATCTCTTATGATAAAAATAAATTAGGATTCTTTTAGTAGTTAGTTTTTAATCTTAAAGACTGAATTATTAAATTAATTCAGTCTTTTTTAATACCAATAAATTATGGAAAGAGTAACAATTACAGAAAAGGCGACTAAGATTTTAGCGCTATTAAAAGAGAAACATGGCGAATTAATTTTCCATCAAAGTGGTGGTTGTTGTGATGGTTCTGCACCAATGGTTTTTGAAAAAGGAGACATGTATTTAGATGAAAGTGATATTCTTTTAGGAACTCTAAACGGTGTGAATTTTTATATGAATCAAGATCAATTTGAATATTGGAAACACACACATTTAACAGTTGATATAACGGAAGGTAGAGGTGCTAGTTTTTCTTTAGAAATTCCATTAGGACTTCGTTTTTTTATTCACTCTAGATTATTCACGAAAGAGGAAGCCTCCTTTTTTGGAAATTAACAACAGTATACAGTAGTCTTTAGATTTTCATTTTAATAATATAAGCTTTAAAAATTAGTGTTATTCACTGTTTTAAAGCTTTTTTTATGAGTAATTATTTGTTTTTTAACAAGTTAAATGAGTTTTTATTGCTAAATTACTATATTTATGCTAAATTAATATATATGACTATAGATTTATGTCCAAATTGCAGTTCAGATAGCTACATTAAAAGTGGTATTGTTAACAATAGACAACGTTATAAATGTAAAAAATGCAATTACTTTTTTACGGTAAATAAGATTGGTAAGAAAATAGATGATTATTATGTAAACAAATCTTTACAGCTATATTTAGAAGGATTGACCTATCGAGAGATAGAACGCATCTTAGGAGTCTCTCATGTAAGTATTATGAATTGGGTAAAAAAATACAACATAAAAAGGCCTTATAATTCTAAATATCATTCTACCTATAAAATTTTAAATGCTACAGAACTAGGTGTTTATTTCAGTAATTCAGAAAATATAAAAGGAGCAGGAGTTGTGGTTACAGAGTTAGGTGATAAGTTTATGTTGATTAAATGGGAGCGTTTTAAAGATTAGTATATCTAATTAACAAATAAATATAGTAGTTTTTTGTTAATTAATTGTTTTTCCGAGTTTAGCAGTGCACACAAAATCAATTATTTACTAGCTAAACAACTACATTTATGAAAAACAAAAAATTACTACAACTAGTTTTTTTTCTGTCCTCTTTTCAGTTTCTTGTTGCACAAGGCTCTCCAGACTATAATGGCGGACTAAAAATTAAATTTGATGAGGATGGTAAAAAATATCTTCGTTTAATTTCTTGGGCGCAAGTACAAGCAACTTATAATAATGATGCACCTGCAACTTCCAGTAAAACAAGTTTTAATTTAAGAAGAGCACGTATAATGCTTTTCTCTCAAATTACCGATAAGTTTTTAATCTTAACTCATTTTGGTTTAAACAGTTTAAATGCAGGTACACTTTCACCTACAGGTAAAGGAGATGGTTCTCAACTTTTTTTACACGATGCATGGGTGCAATACAGTTTAAGTAATGAACATGCTATTGGAGCAGGTTTACATTATTTTAACGGTATTTCTAGATTGAATAACCAAAGCACTTTAAATATGATGACGCTCGATAATAATCGTCAGTCTTGGGCTACTATAGGTTTGTCAGATCAATTTGCAAGACATGTTGGTGTTTTTATGAAAGGAAAATTTGGTAAACTACAATATCGAATCGCTATTAATGATGCCATTACAAATGGATTAGATGCTAGACCTGCTCTAAGCGGACAAACAGTCTATGGAGGCGCAAATTTATTAGGAACTAAAGATGCAGGAAAAACTTTTGCAGGATATTTTGAATATAACCTATTAGATCAAGAATCTAACTTTTTACCTTTTAAAGTAGGAACTTATCTTGGAGGAAAAAAAGTGTTTAATATAGGGGCTGGTTTTTTCGTGCATCCTAATGGAACTGTAAAACTAGAAAGTGGTAATCCTGTAGGAGAAGATGTCTCCATTTTTGCTATCGATGCTTTTTATGATACTCCTCTAGGAGATGATGGAAGTGCACTTACTGCCTATGCAACCTATCAATCTAACAACTACGGAGAAAATTATCTATACAGCGCTTACGGTACCGGAAATATGATTTATAGTCATGTAGGTTATGTGTTTGCAGGAGATAAAACTAAAACAAGATTTCAACCTTATCTTTCTTATGGAAGTAATAGTTATGATGCCACTACAAGCAATAGAAATGTTTTAGGTGTAGGTATGAACGCTTTTATGAGTGGGCATAATTCCAAATTAACATTAGAGTATCAACATCAAGATTATGGTACTTCAACAAGTGCTGTAACCTTACAAGCAATGATTTATTTATAAAAACGAAAAACATGAGTGATAAACAAGAAAACGCTTCTGCGTATTGGAAAGAGAATATTAAGTATTTAACAATACTACTTATAATATGGTTTGTAGTGTCCTTCGGGTGCGGAATTTTATTCCGAGAAGCCTTAGATACAATTAGACTTGGAGGTTTTAAACTAGGATTCTGGTTTGCCCAACAAGGATCTATTTATGTGTTCGTAATTCTAATTTTCGTCTACATAAGATTAATGAATAAACTAGATAAAAAATACGGTTTCGACGAGTAATCCTAATCCTTAACTAAATATAAAATAAAAAATTATGAGTGTACAAACTTGGACCTGGATATTAGTAGGGATTTCTTTTACCCTATATTTTGGAATCGCAATTTGGGCTAGAGCAGGCTCTACAAAAGAATTTTATGTGGCTGGTGGAGGTGTTTCTCCTTTAGCAAATGGTATGGCAACCGCTGCCGATTGGATGAGTGCTGCCTCATTTATTAGTATGGCAGGTATTATTTCCTTTGCAGGGTATGATGGCTCTGTTTATCTAATGGGATGGACTGGTGGTTATGTGTTGTTAGCATTATTATTAGCCCCCTATTTACGTAAGTTTGGGAAATTTACAGTACCCGATTTTATTGGAGACAGATATTACTCTAACACCGCAAGAACAGTGGCTGTAATTTGTGCCTTAATTGTGTCTTTTACATATGTAGCAGGACAAATGAGAGGTGTAGGAATTGTTTTTTCTCAATTTTTACAAGTTGATATTGTGTATGGAGTTTTAATTGGTATGACGGTAGTTTTGGTTTTTGCCCTTTTAGGCGGAATGAAAGGAATTACTTATACGCAAGTAGCACAATATTGTGTATTGATTTTTGCTTTTATGGTACCTGCATTTTTTATATCAGTACAAATGACCGGGAATTTAATTCCGCAAATAGGAATGGGAGGCACTGTAGAAGACGGAACTTTTCTATTAGATAAATTAGATACTTTACATACACAATTAGGGTTTAAAGAATATACTTCTGGTTCTAAATCTACTTGGGATGTTTTTGCAATTACGTTAGCCTTAATGGCGGGAACTGCAGGATTACCACATGTTATTGTCCGTTTCTTTACAGTACCTAAAGTAAAAGATGCACGTAAATCTGCAGGGTATGCGTTGCTTTTAATCGCTATTTTATATACTACAGCGCCAGCAATTGCCGTTTTTTCTAGAACTAATTTAATTGAAACAGTAAGTGAAAAAGAATATTCAGATATTCCTGTTTGGTTTAAGAATTGGGAAGATACAGGCTTAATTTCTTGGACGGATAAAAATGGAGATGGTAAAATTCAGTATGTTGCAGGGAATGCATTAGACGGAAAAAAACCAGTGTACACAGAAGATAGAGGCACGTTTGGTGAAAGGTTAATTTCAAACGCAAATTTAGAGGCTAAAAATGAATTGTATGTAGATAGAGATATAATGGTATTGGCAAATCCGGAAATAGCACAATTACCAAACTGGGTAATTGGTTTAGTTGCAGCGGGTGGTTTAGCAGCAGCATTATCTACAGCAGCAGGTTTATTGTTAGTGATTTCAACCTCTGTTTCTCATGATTTAATCAAAAAACAATTAAAACCAGATATTTCAGATAAAGCTGAATTAATGGCTGCAAGAATAGCAATTTTTGTAGCAATTTTAATCGCAGGGTATTTTGGTATAAATCCCCCAGGATTTGTCGCCGCGGTAGTTGCGTTAGCCTTTGGTTTGGCCGCGGCTTCTTTCTTTCCTGCGATCGTTTTAGGTATTTTTGATAAAAAAATGAATAAAGAAGGAGCTATCTCAGGGATGGTAGTTGGAATTGTGTTGATGCTTTTTTACATGATGAAATTTAAATTAGACATGTTTGGTGGAGGTACAGAAGAAGATTGGTGGTTTGGTACGTCTCCAGAAGGTTTTGGTACCATTGCAATGTTTGTGAATGTAGTTATTTCAGTAGTGGTTTCTAGAATGACTGCAGCTCCACCACAAGACGTACAAGAAATGGTAGAAAGTATAAGAATTCCTTCAGGTGCTGGAGAAGCTTCAGGTCATTAAGCGCTATTATTTTAAAAATAAACAAATAAAGGTAAAATCGTTAGTTAGAAATCAGCATTACAACTTGTAATGCTGATTTTTTTATTATTTTTAAGGAATAAAGTAAATCAATGAAAAAAAGACACGAGCAGAAGTTAATTGTATTATCAATTGCATTGTTTTTTATTTTTAATATACCATTTGTCCTAATTTTTAATTTTGAAGGAGCGGTTTATGGTATTCCTACTTTTTATTTTTCCATATTTTCTGCTTGGTTATTATCCATTGTAATTTCATATATCGTTTTAAATCGTCATTATGAATAGTTTTACTTTAATAACCATCATTATTATCTACTTAGCAGTGTTGTTTTACATTGCCTTTTTTGCTGAAAAAAAACGACAAAGCAAATGGGTAAATAATCCTTATGTGTATACTTTGTCTCTTGCAGTATATTGCTCTGCTTGGACGTATTACGGGAGCGTAGGTATTGCAGCTACTTCTGGTATTCACTTTTTGCCTATTTATTTAGGTCCTGTAATTGCTGCTCCTTTATGGATTATTGTACTTCGAAAAATTATTAGAATTTCTAAACAACATAAAATATCTTCCATTGCAGATTTTATTTCTTTACGCTACGGAAACAACCGATTTTTAGGAGCTTTGGTAACTGTTGTATGTCTTTTCGGGACATTGCCTTATATTTCTTTACAATTAAAAGCAGTTTCTGAAACCTTTGAAATCATGTCTGATGAAACAAGTTATGTTTCAACTTCTATATTTGATGATTCTACTTTTTACGTTGCTTTGTTATTAGCCATTTTTGCTGCTTTTTTTGGTACTCAAAATACGGATGCATCAGAAAAACACAAAGGTATTGTTGCTACAGTTGCTTTTGAATCGGTTTTAAAATTGGTTTTTTTCTTTATTGCTGGTGGGTATATTACTTTTTACTTGTTTGATGGTACAACGGATATTTATGATAAAATTTCGAAAGCAGAAAATTTTATAGAACTCACTACTTTAAGTGGATTAGAAGAAGGTTTTAGTTGGTTTTTTATGATTGCTTTATCTTTTATGTCCATCTTTTTATTACCACGTCAGTTTCAAGTTTCGGTGCTAGAAAACAATAGAGAAAAACATTTAAAGAAAGCAATTTGGTTATTTCCATTGTATTTATTGTTGTTTAATATCTTCGTTATTTTTATAGCTTGGGCTGGTAAATTAACGTTTGGTTCTATAGAAAATGCAGAGTACTATTCTTTGCTACTTCCGTTAGAAAATGGAAATTCATTTTTAGCTACGCTTGTTTTTTTAGGTGGTTTTTCTGCAGTTATTTCTATGGTGGTAGTTTCTACGTTGGCATTGTCAACCATGGTAAGTAATAACTTAATTATCCCTTATGGGTTTTTAGATAAATTTATAAAAAACCAACCAGAAAGAAATTCTAAATACATTAAAAATATACGACGTATTTCCATTTTTACCATTATTATTTCTGCCTATTTCTTTTATGTATTATTTTCAAAAGAACTTTCCTTATATTCTATAGGGTTAATCTCTTTTGTAATCATTGCTCAATTAGCACCTTCTTTTTTTATTGGCCTATTCTGGAATCGTGGCTCTTCTAAAGCGGCTATTATCGGAATTATAATAGGGGTTTTTATTGCCTCTTATTCCTTGGTCTTACCTTTTACTTTACAAACGATTACAGGTACGGCTGATTTTATACAATATGGTTTATTTGGTATTACTGCTTTAAAACCAAACGCATTATTTGGTATCGATTTTTTAAGTCCGCCAGCACATGCGTTTTTCTGGAGTCTAACATTTAACTTGATGAGTTATTTAGTCTTTTCATTAGTTTCTAAAGGAAATTATAGAGAACGAAATTATGCAGAGATGTTTGTAGACAGTAAGAGTTTTACCTCACTTCAAGAGAATGCTTTTGTATGGAAAGGAGAGGCTTATGTTTCGGATATTAAAAATGTATTGGTTCGTTTTTTAGGTGATGAACGTGCTACTCGTGCACTTAAAATATTTTTCACCAAATATAAATTACCACCAAATACGCAATTGGGAGATGCACGGTTAATTAATTTTTCAGAAAAATTATTAACAGGAAGCATTGGTTCTGCATCCGCAAAAATATTGATTGCAAGTGTCGTAAAAGAAGAACAAATTAGTTTGGTAGAGGTGTTAAAAATTTTAGAAGAATCTAAAGAACATATTGTAAATAATAAGGTTTTACTAGAAAAGTCAAATGAATTATCTCAATTATCAATTCAATTAAAAGACGCGAATGAAGAGTTGATCAGTAAAGACAAGCAAAAAGACGAATTTTTAGACACCGTTGCGCATGAATTGAAAACACCAATTACAGGGATTCGTGCAGCTACAGAATTGTTGATGGATGAAGAGGATGATATGCCGAAAGAAGTGAAAGCACAATTCTTAAAAAATATTTTACAGGATTCTGAAAGGTTAGGACGTTTAATTCATAATATTCTAGATTTTGAGAAACTAGAAACAGGAAGATTAAATTTAGATTTAGAATATCTAGACATTCAAAAAACAATTACCAAAGCAATTGGAAGTACTACTCAAATTGCCACAAAAAAGGGAGTGAAAATAGTGGTGAAGAATGTACATTCTTTTAAAGTGAATTATGATGAAGATAGGATTTTACAAGTATTAACCAATTTAATCTCTAATTCCATTAAGTTTTGTCAACCAGAAACCGGTAAAATTGAAATAGATTATAAATTAGGAAATGCTGTTGTAGAAATCTCTGTATCTGATAATGGTAAAGGAATTCCAGAGGAAGACCATGAGTTTATTTTTGATAAATTTTATCAATCTAAACATCAAAATACTAGAAAACCACAAGGTAGCGGATTGGGGTTGGCAATTACCAAGCAAATTGTTGATAAACATAATGGTAAAATTTGGGCAAAAAAAGGTGTTAAAAACGGAGCAATATTTGTTTTTACCATCCCTTTTAAGTAAATTGTTCACGTAAAGTATGAAGAAGAAAATTTTAATTGTTGATGACGAGCCAAATATTGTAATGTCATTAGAATACGCTTTTAAAAAACAAGATTTTGAAGTGTATATTGCAAGAGATGGAAGTGAAGCTTTAGAGATATTAAAACATCAAACGCCTAACATTGTTTTGTTAGATATTATGATGCCAAACGTAGATGGATATCAAACTTTACAACATATAAAAAATACGGTTAGTTTAAAAGATACTAAAGTGGTCTTTTTAACGGCAAAAAATAAAGCTTCAGACGTTGAAAAAGGTTTAAAACTTGGAGCAGATAAGTATTTAACAAAACCTTTTTCAGTAAAAAAACTAGTTTCAGAAATATTGGAACTTTTACATTAAAGAGAGTCTTTAACGCTATTAAATATTGATTTTGTGTGCAAACAAACAATGTTTAATTAAAATTTAAAGACATGAAATTTCAACTAAATCCGCTTGCATCAGATATTTTTATCAGTATCTATGCAGTAAGTACATTGTATTTTAGGTTTAAGTTTGAAGATAACGGAAACATAGATCCTATACTTTCGGTAGTTTTAGGACTTTCTTTTGTGACCATTATTTGGGCGCTTATTAAACTTAAAATATTAAAACCTAATTGGTTTGGCTTGCTTAATTCTAAAAAAGCGAGATCATGAAATACCGAAAATTTTATCAAAAAAGTATTCTTCATCCAGAAGATTTCTGGGGCAAACAAGCAGATAAATTAGATTGGTATAAAACACCGACTACTATTTTATCAAAAGACAAACAGAACTATTATCAATGGTTTGAAGATGGAGAACTTAATTTAAGTTACTTGTGTATTGATAAACATATTAAAGATGGTTTTGGAGATCAAAACGCCATTATTTATGACTCACCAGTAACCAATACAAAACTGCATATTACCTTTCATCAATTGCATCACGAAGTATCTAAACTTGCAGGTGGGTTACAACAATTAGGATTAAAAAAAGGAGATACTTGTATTATTTATATGCCTATGATTCCGCAGGCAATCTATGCAATGTTGGCATGTGTTAGAATTGGCGTTATTCATTCGGTTGTATTTGGAGGTTTTGCTCCGCATGAGTTGGCTATCAGAATAGATGATTGTAAGCCAAAAGCAATTATTACTGCTTCTAGTGGAGTAGAAATAGAGAAGATAATTCCGTATAAACCTTATGTAGATGCCGCTATTGAGAAATCAGTAAATAAGCCAGAAAAAGTAATTGTTTTCGATAGAAAATTAGGGGTAGAAGTATCAGTGAAAAGTTACGATGTAGATTATACGGATTTAGTTGAAAAGTCTGCTTCCATAGAACCTATTTCAGTAGCGTCTATACATCCTTCATATATTTTATATACATCAGGAACCACAGGAACTCCAAAAGGAATTATTAGAGATACTGGAGGTTATGCAACTGCTTTAAAATTTTCTATGAAATATATTTATGGAGTAGATAAAGGAGATGTTTTTTGGGCTGCAAGTGATGTTGGTTGGGTGGTAGGACACAGTTATATTGTATATGCCCCATTATTAAACCGAAACACAACGGTGCTTTTTGAAGGAAAACCAATTAGAACGCCAGATGCATCTACTTTTTGGCGCGTAATTAGTGAGCATAAAGTAAAAGTGATGTTTACGGCTCCAACGGCTATTAGAGCAATCAAAAAAGAAGATCCTAATGGAAGGATGATTAAAAAATACGATTTATCGAGTTTGAAATATCAGTTTTTAGCAGGAGAACGTTGTGATGTAGCTACCTTAACTTGGACAAAAGAACATTTAAAAGTTCCGGTTATAGATCATTGGTGGCAAACCGAAAGTGGTTGGCCAATGGTAGCGAATATGGTTGGTGTAGCATTGCAAGAAGTAAAACCAGGATCTGCAAGTTTTCCTGTTTGTGGGTATGATATTCAGATATTAAATGAAGAAGGAGAAGAAGTCGCTTCTAGTTTAGAAGGATTTGTTGCAGTAAAACTGCCTTTGCCTCCAGGCACTTTAATGAATCTTTGGGGCAATCCAGAACGCTTTCAAATGGGATACTTACATCGATTTCCTGGATATTATTTTTCAGGAGATGGCGGCTACAAAGACGAAGATGGATATGTTTTTATTACCGGAAGAGTAGATGATATTATAAACGTTGCCGGACACCGATTGTCTACCGCAGAAATGGAAGAAGTTTTAGCATCTCATAAAGCGGTTGCAGAATGTGCTGTTTTTGGCGTGCATTGTGAAATTAAAGGACAAAAACCTTTGGGATTAGTCGTTTTAAAAAAGGGAGATGGATATAATCAAATACAAATTCAAAAGGAAATTATACAAGATGTGCGTCATGGAATTGGTGCTGTTGCGTCTTTTAGAGATGTATTAATTATAAATAGATTGCCAAAAACGAGAAGTGGGAAAATTCTTCGTAAATTGTTACGCAATATTGCGGATGACTTGCAGTATAATATTCCGTCTACAATTGATGATATCTCGATTATAGCCGAAATAAAAAGCGTTTATCAGAAAAATCACATAGGAATTTATAAATAATTAAATAAACAAAATATAAAACTAACTTGTTAAATTGGCATTCGTAATAAAAATGCCTTAAAAAATAAAACCAATATAAGTATGAGTAATTACCACATAAAACATTTAGAAGAATATTTTAAAGTCTATAGAAAATCTATAAGAGAACCAGAAGTTTTTTGGGAAGAAATAGCAGAAGAGCATTTTTTATGGAGAAAAAAATGGGACAATGTGTTAGATTGGGACTTTTCTAAACCAGAGATTAAATGGTTTGAAGGAGCAAAATTAAACATCACAGAAAATTGTGTTGATAGGCATCTGTCTACAAAAGCAGACAAAACTGCAATTTTATTTGAACCTAATGATCCGAATGAACCTGCAGAACATATTACCTATAAACAATTATCAGAAAGAGTCAATCAATTTGCCAATGTTTTAAAAGAGCATGGAATTAAAAAAGGAGATAGGGTTTGTATTTATGTTCCTATGATTCCGGAATTAGCAATTTCTTTGTTAGCGTGTGCAAGAATAGGAGCGATACATTCTGTTGTTTTTGCTGGTTTTTCATCAACAGCTTTGGCAACTAGAATTAACGATTCTGATTGTAAAATTGTTATTACTGCAGATGGTTCTTTTAGAGGGAAAAAATCAATCGACTTAAAAGGAATCGTAGACGAAGCTTTAGAAAATTGTCCTGGAGTAGAAAATGTATTGGTTGCAAAAAGAACCAAGGCAGATATCAATATGAAAGAAGGAAGAGATAAATGGTTACAACCATTATTAGACAACGCTTCTAAAGAATGTAGCCCAGAAATAATGGATGCAGAAGATCCTTTGTTTATTTTATACACTTCTGGTTCTACAGGAAAGCCAAAAGGAATGGTGCATACAACAGCAGGTTATATGGTGTACACGGCATATACTTTTAAAAATGCATTTCAATACAGAGAAAACGATGTCTATTGGTGTACGGCAGATATTGGTTGGATTACGGGACACTCGTATATTGTTTATGGACCTTTAGCAAACGGAGCAACAACCGTACTTTTTGAAGGAGTACCAAGTTATCCAGATTTTGGTCGTTTTTGGGATATTATAGAAAAACATAAAATCAATCAATTTTATACAGCCCCAACCGCAATTAGAGCTTTGGCAAAACACGGAACAGAATTATTAGATAAGTATGATTTATCATCTTTAAAGGTTCTAGGGTCTGTTGGTGAGCCAATTAATGAAGAAGCATGGCACTGGTACAATGATAATGTAGGTAAGGGAAAAAGTCCTGTTATAGATTCTTGGTGGCAAACAGAAACTGGTGGAATTATGATTACGCCAATTCCTTATGTAACCCCAACAAAACCAACATATGCAACCTTACCATTTATAGGAATTCAGCCTGCAATAATGGATGAAAATGGAGGAGAATTAAAAGGAAATCAAGTAGAAGGAAGATTGTGTATCAAGTTTCCTTGGCCAAGTATTGCACGTACTATTTGGGGAGATCATCAACGATATAAAGAGACTTATTTTTCAGCCTATAAAGACATGTATTTTACTGGTGATGGAGCGCTGAGAGATGAGGTTGGGTATTATAGAATTACAGGTAGAGTAGATGATGTAATTATTGTTTCTGGACACAATTTAGGAACTGCACCAATAGAAGATGCTATTAACGAACATCCTGCAATTGCAGAATCTGCCATTGTTGGTTTTCCACATGATATTAAAGGAAGTGCATTGTATGGATATATTACCTTAAAAAATGCTGGAGAATATAGAAATCATGATAATTTAGAAAAAGAAATCAATCAATTAATTACAGATAGAATTGGTCCTATTGCTAAATTAGATAAAATTCAGTTTACAGAAGGATTGCCAAAAACACGTTCTGGAAAAATTATGAGACGTATTTTACGTAAAATAGCTTGTAACGAAATGGATAATTTAGGAGATACAAGTACGCTGTTAAATCCAGAAATAGTGCAAAGTATTATTGATAATAGAAAGTAATTAGATATATTTTTTATTTGTAAATGGAAAATCAGATTACGTTAGAAGATAAATTAAAAGAAAGAATTAAAGAACTAACTTGTTTGTATAGAGTTAGTTCTTTAATTAAAGATAGCGGTTTTAATGATTTAAAAGAATTATTAAAAGAAATAGCCCTAAGTCTAAAAGAAGCAGTTAGATTTCCTGAAGAAGCATTTGTAGAAATTAAAGTAGATAATTTTGTTTTTGTTGAAGGACAAAAAAGGGAAGATGCTATTTTTATTATTTCTGCTATAAAATCTTTTGGAAAAATTAAAGGATCTGTAACCATAGGTTATTCGAAGCAAAAATTTTCTGAAAACTCTTTTTTAGAAGAAGAAAAGCTATTGTTACACCAGATTGCTTCAGAAATTGGCGATTTTTTAGAACGAAAAGAAATCAATGAAAAAGAAGAGATTGCCAAAAGACAAATTGAAAGAGTTGGTAGACTCACTATTTTAGGAGAAATTACTGCGGGAATTGCGCATGAATTAAACACACCTTTAGCGAACATTTTAGGTTTTTCAGAATTATTAAAAGAACAATATAAAGGAGATAAAGTTGGGCGTGAAGACTTGAAAAAAATAATAAATAGTGCCATCTATTCTAGGGAAGTAGTTAAAAAATTAATGTTTTTTTCTTGTGAAATGCCTCAGCAAATGGTGTCTGTAGATATCAATATTATTATTAATGAGGCAATTAGTTTGTTAAAGCCTAGTTTTAACAAGAAACACATACGTTGTAATATTACTTTTTCAAGTGATGAAATTTATTTAAAAGTTGATAAAATTCAGTTAACCCAAGTCATTTTTAATTTGGTAATTAATGCTATTTACTTTTCACCAGAAAGAGGAAAGATAGATATTAATGTTATTGAAAAAACTAAAAATGTACAAATTAGAATTTCTGATGAAGGCACAGGAATAGAACCAGCTAATTCCGAAAATATTTTTAATCCTTTTTTTACAACCAAACCCACCGGAGATGGTTCTGGTTTAGGTTTAAGTGTTGTACACGGAATTATTAAAAGTCATAAAGGGACTATAATTCATCAACCAAATTCGCCAAAAGGTGCTATTTTTGTTGTTAGTTTTCCCAAAAGTTAAAAGATGCTAAACAAAGAAAATATATTAATTGTAGATGATGACCTTCTTATTTTAGAACTCATACAAAGGCATTTACAATCTTTAAATTATCATACTTATAAAGCGATATCTGTTAAGGAAGCATTAGAAATTTTAAAAGATACTTCTATAGATTTATTAATTACAGACCTGCAAATGCCAGATGTGGATGGTTTAGAATTAATTAAATATACGTCTGAGCATTATCCTAAAATTCCAAAATTAGTAGTTACAGGTTTTCCTTCAATCGAAGGAGCTTTAGAAGTAATGAAATCTGGAGCAGTAGATTATATTACGAAACCTTTTACAAAAGAAGAACTTAAAAAGGCAGTTTTAAAATCTTTAGAAACAAAGTCTAAAGAAGATAGAGTTACTAAGATAAAAGTAGCTGAAACTCATAAACCGTATGGCGAATTGATAGGAGCATCGCCTGCAATGAGAAAAGTAACTGACGTAATAGATCGGTTAAAAAATAACAAAGCAACAGTTTTTATTTATGGTGAAAGTGGAACCGGAAAAGAGTTGGTGGCACGTTCTATTCACTATATGGGTAAATATTCCTCAGCACCTTTTGTTGCCGTAAACTGCGGAGCAATTCCAGAGAATTTATTGGAATCAGAGTTATTTGGTTATGTAAAAGGAGCATTCACGGGTGCGGAAAAAGATAGAAAAGGCTTTTTTCAGGCAGCCAATAATGGAACTATTTTTTTAGATGAAATTGGCAACGCTTCTTTAGCAACTCAATTAAGATTATTGCGCGTTTTACAAGAAAAAGAAGTGGTACGAGTTGGTTCTCAAAAAGCAGAGAAAGTGGATGTAAGAGTAATTGCTGCAACAAATATCAATCTAAAAGATTTAATTGAAAAAAAGCGTTTCAGAGAAGATTTGTATTACCGATTAACAGTTGTAGAAATTAAGGTACCAACTTTAACAGAAAGGAGTTCTGATATTCCGCTATTGGTAGAAAAGTTTTTATTCAAATACGGAATAGAATACAAAGACCGTTTTTTAAAGATTACACCTGAAGCTTTAGAGGTTCTAAAAAACTATTATTGGCCAGGTAATATTCGGGAATTAGAAAATGTAATACAAAGAGCTATTATTATGTCTGATAGAAATGTAGATGTAGAACACTTGCCAGAGCATATAAAATATCAAATCGATTTTTCTAAAACAGATAAGTTGTTGTCTTTAAAAGAATTTGAAAAAAACTATATTTTAAAGGTTTTAGTAGCTACAAATAATAATAAAACCAAGGCGGCAGAGATTCTTAAAATTGATAGAAAAACACTCCGGGAAAAATTAAAATAAATACATTTTAAAAACGAGTAAAAAAGTAGCAGTTGGGGAATATTTCCTCAACTGTTTTTTTTTGTAATAAATACCGGATTTAGGTTAAGTGGTTGATTCAGTGTTGTTTGTTTGTTATTGTTGTTTTTTTGGATATAAGTGGCATATGACTTGCTATTAGATAGTTGTAATTAAAAAGATAATTATGGTTTTCAATAACAATAGTTTATGTAGTACTTGTATTCATAAAACAGACTGTAGTTTAACATCAAATAAAAATGCTATTTGGGCTTGTAGTGAATATGAAAAAAAAGATTTATTAGAAACAAATGCAATATCAGATTTTAATTTCTAAGAAATTGAAATCATTTAATTATAAAATTGTTAGTAGAGAAGTAAAAAAATAAGCTGGTTAAACAAAGTTAGATCGAAAATATATTAAGCAGTTTGACAGTGCTAATTAGTTTGTAAATTCAAAGCTTAATTAAGAAATATTTAATGTAGCCAATAATTAATAGGTAATTCATTTTCCTTTAAGAATGGGCAATAAAGATGTAGAAAAAATAGTATTGCTATAACTCCAGGTATTTTATATTATTCTGGAGGTATTATAGATTGTTATTTTTAGTGCCTTTACAATAAAAAGGGAGAAGTATTTATTAAGGAATTAAATCTTGCAGAAAGTAGGCAGATAGCTTTATGCTTTGTCAATAGATGGATTAGAAAGAATGTATGTAAAATGTGGTTTTTTCCATAGAATTAAATTTTGAAAAAATGAAGTATGGTCAGTTAATTATAGAAGAAAATGAGTTTTTAATAATTGAAAAACTCTTAAATTTAAATAAGGTAGTCGAGTCAAAAACGGTAAAGAGTCATATTTTTAAACTACAAGAAGAATTAAGAAATGTAACTAAAGTTGTAACGGAAAAAGAAATGCCTGCAGATGTTGTAAGGCTTAATTCATTAGTTACAGTGCGTTCTTTAGATGGTTTATGGGAGAAAACTTTTGAGTTGGTTGTGCCTTCTAAAGGAAACGTTTTACAAAATAGAATATCATTATTATTACCAATGGGTACCGCGGTTTTAGGGTATGCCAAAGGCGATTTAATTTTATGGGATTTTCCTGGAGGACTAAAAGAATTAAAAGTTTTAGAAGTAATGCAGCCAGAAAGTATAACAAAATAAATAATTATTATGCAAATAGATAATGAGCAAACTGAAAATCAAATAATTCAAAAACGAAGTCTAAAGGAAGTAAAAAGATGGATGTTAGAACTGAATGAAATTTCACAAGAATGTAATGATATTGAAATGAATGGTCTTGAAGGAGATCATTTAAGTAAGGAAATTACTGCTATTCTTGAAAATAATAAGATGATACATCAAACACTTTTGGAATATAAAAATGTCTTAGACAATCCAACGGAGTGTATTGATTTAGCGTGTGATTTATTTTTTTACAAAGAGCATAAAAAAAATAGAAATCTATTTATAGAGCATTTTAATGATTATAAGAAATTGAAAAAGGAATATGATTTAATTTAAGAATTGTTAAGTTAGTTTTTTTGTAGGTGGCTCTGAATTAGATTTAGAGCTGCCTTTTTTGTTTCAATTTTACACTAAAACTAAAGTTTTTTTTTCGCTATTAAAGTCCAATTCTTTCATTGCTTCTTTGCAAATAAGCTATGGAAATAACGGTGTTCTTTTTCTTTAGAATACAAAGTAGTTTTACAAATAAGATTGCAGTAATAAAAGCATCTCCAGAAGCGGTGTGCCTATCGTGTTGAGGAATGTTAAACCTGTGAGATAATTGATCTAAACTAAAATGTTTTTTTGAAGTATCTAATTTTGATTTTACAAATAAATGCCCAGTGTCTAATACTTTATTTTTTAGTTTGGGTAAGTTTAAACGCTTTAAAGCTTGGTTTATCATGGCAACATCAAAAGCGGCATGATGTGCTACTAAAACAGCATTTTTAATATGCTCCAAAAATTGAATGATTCCTTCTTGTTCAGTTACTTTATGTATAGTTCCTTGCTTTAGAATACCATGAATCTTTACAGTTTCTGTGTTGAATAAATCTTGTGTAAGATAGCACTCTAAATTGTCAGAAACTTTTATTGTTTTATCAATAACAGCGATGGTTCCAATGGATAATATTCTGTCTTTTTTGATATCTAAACCTGTTGTTTCAGTATCAAAAACTATAAATCGAATGTTTTTAAATTCAGAGTTTTGTTTCCCTCTGAAACATTCTTTATAGGATTTCCAAAAAGGTGGATATACTTTTTTTCTGAACCAACTCATACTATAAAAATTGTGAGAGTTTAAATCGAGTCTGAATTAAATCTTGCACCTCTTTTACTGCTTTAAAACAGCTTTTTAATTCCAAACGATTGGCTTTGCTTAATGTTTGTAAATCTATAAATCTACCCGAATCATTATGTAGTAAACCTTGTTGAGTTCTAAAGTAAAGAAGGTTTTTAAACGCCTCTAAACAAGCCAAAAAGACCTCTTTATTTTGTGGTTCTAATTCAGCTAATTTTTCATATCTAACAATGGTATTGTTGTGTGTTTTTATGTTTTTTGATAAGATTAATAAACGAGCAGCATCTACCAAAGGCATCATTGCACGTGCTTTAATATCAAACTGATCTTTATGCTCTCCATCTCGTTCTACTAGAAATTGTCTAAAGAAACTTAACGGAGGTGGATTTTTTAAAGCATTTAAACCTAAATACGTTAAAAAAATATCACGAGATTCTATAGACTCAAAAATACTTTCTGCTAAAGAGCTGACTAAACTTTTATCACCATAAACAAATTCAAAATCAAAGAAAATAGTACACAACATTAAGTTGTCTTTATCTGGAGTTGTAATCCATTTTTTAAATTGCTGTTCCCATTGAGAAACCGATAAACACCAGGCAGGATTGCTTGCCATCATATCTGCAGGACACAATTCAAAACCAACAATTTCTAATTTTTGATTGATTTTTTTAGAAAGTGTTAAAAAATATTCTTGTGTTTTCTCGTACTCATTTTCATCAACATTATTAAAAACAAATGCATTGTCTTGGTCTGTAAGTAACAATTGTTCTTCTCTACCTTGACTTCCAATGGCTAACCAAGCAAAATTAGTTGGAGGTGGAGTTGGCATTTCTTTTATAGCTTGATCAATAATTTTTTGCGTAATACTTTCGTTAATGGCAGAAAGTATTTTAGTGGCAAATGCAATAGGAATTTGCTGTTTGATATAGCGTTTTAAAAGGTGTTCTGCTCGTTTTCTAACCTGTTGTAATTGTTCGGGAGTTGAGGTTCGTTTTACTTCTTTTACCAATGCATACGCATTATTTTCTCTAACCACAATAATATCATGTTCGGATAGAACACCTGCTAAATCAGAATTTGGTGTGCCATCTTTGGTAATACACAAATGCGTAATTTTGTATTTTAACATGGCAATCTGTGCTTCTGCAACGGTAATATTTTCTGGATAGGTAATTACAGGAGATGACATTATTTTAGTAACAGGTTCTTCAGTAGAAATAATTCCTGTAGCAATCTTAATCCGTAAATCTTTATCGGTAATAATACCTAAAGGTTTGTTGTTTTCTGTAATTATGATAGACCCCACCCGTTTGTGCGTCATAATAATTGCCGCTGCTTTTATGCTCGTTTCTGGTGAACAGTTAATTGGGTTCTTAGAAAAATCGATTGATTGTTCTTCAAAAAAATCTTGTGTCTTTTCTGTAGATTGATTTTGAGGTTTTGGTTCTGAATAGCGTGTGTTAGAAACAAAGCTCGTCATTAAAAAAGCACTCGCTTCTGAGTTTGTGGTGATATAATTCTCAAACAATTCAGCAGACAAACTATAGACAATGCTTTCCTCTAAGGCTTTTGCTGTTAATTTGTAACTGTCTTTGCGCATAAGAGCTCGCAAACCAAAAATATCACCTTCATCACATTCATCAACTAAGGTATTTGTTTCTTCTTCAAACAAACCAATTGCACCATCTTTTACTACGTAAAATTGATTTTTTATGGGGGTTCCTGTGATAAATAAATCCGTATCTTTTTCTAAATAAAGGATGTCCACAGCCTTACAGATTGCCAATAATTCATCTTTGGGCAACATGTTAAAAGGAGGGAAGTCCTTTAAAAAATCTGAAATACGTTTTGCAATAGTGTTCATGATTCTAATTTACAATAAACGACTTGTTTTAAAAAAGTTATCTCTTAATATGGCTAAATGACTGTAGTTATAATGGGATGTTTCCGTGCTTACGATCTGGTCTCACTATTTCCTTATTTTCTAACATAGAAAAAGCCTTTATTAACTTTCTTCGGGTATCTTTTGGAATAATTACTTCATCTATAAAACCACGTTGTGCAGCGCTGTATGGATTGGTGAAAAGTGCTGCATATTCTGCTTCTTTTTCTTTTAATTTTTCTGCTGGTTTTTCAGACGATTTAATTTCTCTTTTAAAAATAATCTCTACAGCTCCTTTAGCTCCCATAACTGCAATTTCTGCACTTGGCCATGCAAAATTCATGTCTGCTCCAATATGTTTAGAGTTCATAACATCGTACGCGCCACCATACGCTTTACGTGTAATTACGGTAACTCTAGGCACTGTAGCTTCGCTAAAAGCATATAATAATTTTGCTCCGTGTACAATAATACCATTCCATTCTTGGTCCGTTCCTGGTAAAAAACCTGGAACATCTTCAAGCACTAACAGTGGAATGTTAAAAGCATCGCAAAAACGCACAAAACGTGCACCTTTTTTAGAACTATTTACATCTAAAACACCTGCTAAAAACTGTGGTTGATTGGCTACAATTCCAACACTTCTTCCGCCTAATCTAGCAAAACCAACAATAATATTTTCAGCATAATCTTTATGAATTTCATAAAAAGAATCTTCATCTATAATTCCGGATATGACTTTGTGCATATCATACGGTTTGTTGGCATCTAAAGGAACAATGCTAGAAAGTTCTTCTCTAATTTCATCTTGTAATTTAAAAGGTAAAAGGGGAGGAGTTTCTTTATTATTTTGAGGTAGATAACTTAAAAGTTTTTTAATGTCTTCTAAACAAGTTACGTCATTAGATGAGGTTTTATGCGCTACTCCAGATTTTGTAGCATGTGTACTTGCGCCACCTAGTTCTTCACTTGTTACTTCTTCATTAGTAACCGTTTTTACTACACTCGGTCCTGTGACAAACATATAACTTGTATGTTCTACCATAATGGTGAAATCGGTCATTGCGGGAGAATAGACTGCACCACCAGCACAAGGTCCCATAATGGCAGATAACTGCGGAATGATACCCGAGGATTGTACATTTTTGTAAAAAATATCGGCATAACCGCCAAGAGAACGCACACCTTCTTGAATTCTTGCACCACCAGAATCGTTTAGTCCAATTAAAGGAGCACCAACTTTTAGTGCCAAGTCCATAATCTTACATATTTTCTCTGCATGAGTTTCCGATAATGATCCTCCAAAAACAGTGAAATCTTGAGCAAAAACGTATGTTAACCTTCCGTTTACGGTTCCATAACCAGTTACAACGCCATCACCATAATAAACTTGATATTCCATACCAAATTCTTTTGTTCTGTGTGTAACTAAAGCGCCAATTTCTTCAAAAGAACCTTCATCTAATAAATACAAAACACGCTCTCTTGCGGTTAATTTTTTCTTTTGATGTTGCTTATCAATTTTATCTTGACCACCACCTAAATAGGCTTGAGCAAGTTTGTCGTTAAGGATTTTTATTTTTGATTCCATTATTGTGTTTGTTTTCTCGCAAAGTTGCTAAGGCGCAAAGTTTGGCTAGTTGTGTTGTGTGTTTGTTTTCTCGCTAAGGCTCAAAGACGCAAAGTTTTGTGTTATTTTTTTGTGCGTTTGTTGACTTTTTTTGAATTTCTTTTTTGTGAAATAATAGTTTACACGTCTAATTTTTATTTTTTTGAATACTGCGACTGCGACTGAATACTACTACTACTACTACTACTACTACTACTACTACTACTACTACTACTACTACTACTACTACTACTACTACTATTACTACTACTACTACTACTACTACTACTACTACTACTACTACTACTACTACTACTACTGCCTACTAGAAACAGGTATTCTCAATAACTTTTTGTCTTCTAAATACTTTTTTACTGCAATTAGTGCGGCAATTTCTGCTTCTTCTTTTTGCTTCTTTTTTAAAGCTTCGGGCGAATAATATTTTTTTACAAAATGTGTATTGAAATTTCCAGAACGAAAAGCATCGTGTTCACACACAAAAGTTCCGAATGGTAACGTGGTTTCAATTCCTTCAATTTGATAATTCTGAATTGCAGTAAGCATTAATTCGATGGCTTCTTCTCTTGTTTTTCCGTAGGTGATGAGTTTCGATAACATTGGGTCATAATAAATAGGAATGTCCATACCTTGTTCGAAACCATTATCTACACGAATGTTGTTGCCAATTGGTAATTTATACACTTCTAAATTCCCCACACTTGGTAAAAAGTCATTTAAAGGATCTTCTGCATAGACACGTAATTCTAATGCGTGTCCGTTTATTTTTAAGTTTTCTTGTGTGATTGGTAATACTTCACCACGAGCCACACAAATTTGTAATTCTACTAAATCTGTATTTGTAATGAGTTCCGTTACCGGATGCTCTACTTGCAAGCGGGTATTCATTTCTAGAAAATAGAAATTATGATGATTATCTAACAAAAACTCAACCGTACCAGCACCAACGTAATCACAAGACCTTGCGACTTTAATGGCGGCTTTTCCCATTTTTGCGCGTAATTCTGGAGTTAAAACAGCAGAAGGAGCTTCTTCAATTACTTTTTGATGACGACGTTGAATGCTACATTCACGTTCAAAAAGATGCACCACATTTCCGTGTGCATCTGCCATAATCTGAATTTCGATATGTCTTGGTGAGGTAACATATTTTTCTATAAAAACGGACCCATCACCAAAAGCATTTAACGCTTCGCTGATGGCTCTTTGCATTTGCGATTCGAATTCCATTTCGTTTTCTACTATACGCATTCCTTTTCCTCCGCCACCTGCGGATGCTTTAATAAGGATAGGAAACCCTATTTCTTTGGCTATTATTTTTGCTTTTGGAATGTCTGTAATGGCTTCTTCAGTACCAGGAACCATTGGAATATTGTATGCTTTTACAGCTTCTTTTGCCGCCAATTTGCTTCCCATTATTTTAATAGCCTTAGATTTCGGACCAATAAAAATGATGTTATTCTTTTCGCAGGCTTCTGCAAAATCGGCATTTTCAGATAGAAATCCATAACCAGGATGAATGGCATCTGCGTTTAGGTTTTTAGCAACTTCAATAATTTTATTACCTAATAAATAAGATTGATTGGAAGGTGCTTCTCCAATTAAAACAGCTTCGTCTGCAAACCGAACATGAGGTGCATTTCTGTCTATAGTAGAATACACGGCAACGGTTTTTATACCCATTTTTTTTGCGGTTCGCATAACACGAATGGCAATTTCTCCTCTGTTTGCTATTAAAAGTTTTTTCATATAAAATTTATTGGTTTTATGAAAGATGGTAAACGGATATGTCAATACCTACAAGGTTTTAAAAACCTTTCATGAAGAAATTTCTTACTTATTCAAATTCTATTAAAAGTTGATTTTTATCTACAGTTTCTCCTTTTGTAACAGAAATTGTTTTTATAATTCCTGCTCTTGGAGACGTTAAAGCGTTCTCCATTTTCATGGCTTCTAATATTAAAAGGGTGTCATCTTCTTTTACTTCCGAACCAATTTGAACATTAATTTCTAATATTAAACCAGGCATAGGCGCTTTAATTTCGTTGACTTCTTTTGTGATGCCAATTTCGAATCCCATTTCTTTGATAAGAATATCTAATTCATGATGAATGTTAATATGATAAACCGTGTTATTCACTTTTACAGAATACGATTTCTCATTAAAATTGGCGTTTGTAATTTCAGTTTTGTACGATAGATGATTATGTAGTACATGAAATTCGGAATCTGAAACTTGTAAAGTATCTAGTTTTTTTACAGCTTGTTCGTCAATTTTAAAATCGAAAGTATCGTTCACTTTTACTTGATAAGCATGTTTCATCCTTTTTTATGATTTAATGATTGTAAATATATGTTTTTTAAAGGTTTCTTTTTAAGGTGTTTATGTAAATGTTGCTAATTTAATATAGTTATTGTTGAAAAAGTATTGATTGTTATTTACGATTTTCAATGTTGTAAAGTGTATTTTAATATCTTCTTATTATTGATGAAATTCAGTAAAAACCTATCTGAAAACTTAATTTTTAGTTAAACAACTATTTTTGTAGTTATATAACTAAAATTATAGTTTATATTTGGAATGCGTTAGAGGTAGCAGCCTTTCGACTACGCTCAAGACAGGTATAACGAATAGCCCGACCCTTTTGGGAAACGCCCTAATAAATAATAGTCTATAATGGAAAAATTAACCAACAAAGAAGAGGGAATCATGCATGTTTTATGGAAGTTAGAAAAGGCTTTTGTAAAAGATGTACTTGCCGAAATTAAAGAAGATAAACCGCATTACAACACGTTGTCTACGATTATTAGAAAATTAGAAAACAAAGGATATGTGGGGTATAATGCCTACGGAAAAACGCATCAATATTATCCGATTGTAACGAAAGAGGCATATAGAAGTGGGTTTATGAATACGGCAATTGATAATTATTTTAACAATTCGTATAAAAATATGGTGTCCTTTTTTGCGAAAGAAGAAAAGATTAGCGTAAAAGAATTGAAAGAAATTATCGATCTGATTGAAAAAAATAACTAGTTATGGACTATTTACTAAAAGTGAGTGCGGTGGTTGCTATTTTCTATTTGAGCTACAAATTGCTTTTACAACGAAATACTTTTTTTAATGAAAATAGATGGTTTTTGTTGATGGGATTGGTAACTGCTTTTATTATTCCGTTGTTGGTGATTCCTGTTTATATTGAGTATACACCGGTTGTAACTTCAGAATATATTTCTAGTGATGTGGTAGTTCTGAATGAAATTATTGACAAACCATTTAACATTTTAGACTATTTGCCTATACTATATGGTTTGGGAGTTTTGTTTTTTTTGGTGAAGTTTCTAATTCAGTTAATGTCTTTAAGTTTTGTGATTTTTAAAAATAAAAAAGAGAAAGTTGGCCGTTTTACATTTATTAATACGATTAAAAATAGTTCGCCTTTTTCTTTTTTTTGTTGGATTATTATCAACCCGAATAATTTTACAAAATCGGAATTAGAACAGGTTATGATTCATGAAAAAGTACATGCAAGTCAATTGCATTCTATAGATGTTTTGCTAAATCAAATTTCTTGTATTGTACTTTGGTTTAATCCGTTTATGTGGTTGTATCGTAAAGATGTTCAGCAAAATTTAGAATTTATTGCTGATAAAAAAACACAAGAAAAAATCGATTGTAAAAAGAGTTACCAAACTACATTATTAAAAGCGAGTGTTGGCGTTAATCATTTGACTTTAAGCAATAATTTTTATAACTCATTAATAAAAAATAGAATCATTATGTTAAATAAATCGAAATCAAAAAAAATAAACCTTTTTAAATTTGCTGTTGTAATCCCATTACTAGCATTGTTTTTAATGAATTTTAACAAGAAAGAGGTGTTTGTTAAAAAAGTTTCTCAAGAATCAGTCAATTATTCCGATTCTGGTATAAAGGAAACAAAGGATAGGATAGAGGTAATAATTGACAAAAATACTTCTGATGAGGATTTAAATAATGCTAAAGAAGCATTTACAAAAAAGTTTGCTGTTGATTTTTCTTACACGAATCTTAAAAGAGATTCTAATTATAAACTTACATCTATTGAAGTTAAACTAGAAGATAGAAATGGAGCTGTAACTGCAAAACATTTTGATGAATTAGGTATTAAACCATTTATAATTTATTACAATAAAGATGGAAGCGCAGGTACACATTTTGTGGAAAAAGAAAAAACTAATAAAGTTGAAGAATTTGTTATTACTGATAATACACCAGATGAACAGTTTAATGTTTTAAAAGAACTTTTAGCCCAAAAAGGATATACTCTTAAAATAAGTAATTTAAAGCGTACAAAAGGAGGTTTAATTAGAGCTATTACAATAAACATCAAAAATGAAACTACAAAAGCTAGTTTTAAGACCTCTTCTGCTTTGCCGATAAAAGTGATACAGATATTACTTGATAAAGAAAATAATAGTATTAAAATAGGAAACCTTTCTAAAACGGATAAAGAAATGGTTTCTGGGTTCTCTTCTCAAAAAGCAGCTAATGAATATAATGAATCTAAAAAAGTGAAAAATTTAATTCCGGAAGATCAATTAAATAGTGCATTGTATATCTTGGATGGAAAGGAAGTTACCCCAGAAGTTATTAAAGATTTAAATTCAGATGACATAAATTCTATGTCGGTTTTAAAAGACGAGAAAGCTACAGTAGTTTATGGAGAAAAAGGAAAAAATGGAGTTATTTTGATAACAAGTAAAGAAGCACATGAAAATAAAAAATTTAGTAATATTGGCAAGTCTTTTTCTGATGTTAATGCTATTGAAGATGCAGGTTCTGATGTTAACGTTATTGAATATGCAAGAAAAGAAAGAAAAGAGCCACTTTGCTTAATAGATGGTAAAGTGGCCTCTAAAAAAGAGTTAAAAGTATTATCTCCAGATGATATAGAATCTGTTTCTGTTTTAAAAAATGAAAAATCCATCGAAAAATATGGAGAAAAAGGTAAAAACGGTGTTATTGAAATAACTACAAAAGAGAAAAAATAAAAAGATTTATCATAATTTCAAGACCCTTCAGGTTTTTAAAACCTGAAGGGTCTTTTTGTTTATTGTAACTTTGCAAATATGTCAGACTTCTTTTCTATGGCATATAAATTGACAATACATTTGTACTTACATTTTAAAATAAACAATGCAACATTATAAAGAATCAAAAAAAGATAAATCAAAACCCAAAGTAACCTTAAAACAAGCTTTTAAAACCATTATTTGGCCAAGAAGAAACTTGGTCTTTTTAGGTTTGATATTAATAATTATTAGAAGTTTATCGGGTTTTGTACTACCCATGCAAAGTAAAGTTTTGATGGATGAGGTAATTCCGACTAAAGATTACAGTCAGTTATACAACTTAATTTTTATTGTAATTGGGGCTATTTTAGTACAAGCAGTAACTTCTTTTTTATTGACAAAAGTTTTGAGTATTCAGGCGCAATATTTGATATCAGAATTAAGATCACAAGTACAAAAGAAAGTTTTGTCTTTACCAATCAGTTTTTTCGATAATACAAAATCAGGTGCATTGGTTTCTAGAATTATGAGCGATGTAGAAGGGGTAAGAAACTTAATTGGTACAGGTTTGGTACAATTAATTGGTGGATCATTTACCGCAATTTTAACCTTGGTTATTCTGTTAAGAATGAATGTTTGGATGACGGTTTTTACCTTTGTGCCTTTATCTATCTTCGGAATTATTGCCTTAAAATCTTTTAAATACATTCGTCCGATTTTTAGAGCAAGAGGAAAAATTAATGCCGAAGTAAAGGGACGTTTAACAGAAACTTTAGGCGGAATTAGAGTGATAAAAGCTTTTAATGCAGAAGAACAAGAAAGTAAAATATTTGAAGAAGGTGTTGATAATATTTATCAGAATGTAAAGAAAAGTATGACGGCAACTGCTATCATGACAAGTTCATCAACCCTTTTAATTGGTTTGGCAACTACTGGAGTGATGGGAATTGGAGGTTATTATATGATACAAGGTACTATGACTTTTGGTGATTTTATTCAGTTTACTTTTTTGTTAGCATTTATGGTGGCACCAATTGTACAGATGAGTAATATTGGTAGTCAGTTAACCGAAGCGTTGGCAGGTTTAGACAGAACCGAAGAATTAATGAATATGGCTGCGGAAGAAGATGATGAAGAAAGAACGGTTGTTTTAGAAGATTTACAAGGAGAAATTAATTTTGAGGATGTTTCTTTCTCTTATGAAGAAGGGAAGAAGGTGATTAATAATATCAACTTTAAAGTTCCTGCAGGTTCTGTAACGGCTTTGGTTGGTAGTTCTGGTTCTGGTAAATCTACTATCGCAGGTTTGTCAGCAACGTTTTTGAACCCTAAATCAGGTACAATTACGATTGATAATCAAGATATGTCTAAAGTAAAACTATCTAGTTATCGTAAATATTTAGGCGTTGTTTTACAAGACGAATTTCTGTTTGAAGGAACGATTAGACAAAACATACTATTTCCAAGACCAAATGCTACAGAAGCAGAATTACAAAATGCTGTTAAAGCTGCGTATGTTAACGAATTTACAGATCGTTTTGATGATGGTTTAGATACTTTAATTGGAGAAAGAGGCGTGAAGCTTTCTGGTGGGCAACGTCAAAGATTGGCAATTGCAAGGGCTATTTTAGCAGATCCAAAAATTATTATTTTAGATGAAGCAACGTCTAGTTTAGATACAGAAAGTGAAGCTTTAATTCAGAAAAGTTTGTCTAAATTGGTAAAAGATAGAACAACGATTGTGATTGCTCACAGGTTGAGTACTATTAAAAAAGCAGATCAGATTTTAGTGGTAGAAGCGGGGAGTATTGCAGAAAGAGGCACGCATGATGAGTTGATTGCGAAACAAGGAAGGTATTATGATTTGTATACGTATCAATCTAAAATATAGGCGCAGTAGATAAAAATTATATTGTCTGTTCGAGCTCAGTCGAGAACTAATAGGTTTCGACTGCGCTCAACCAGACATTTTTCTTAAATCTAATAGACTATAATTTATGTACATAATGTCTAACTTTTAATTTAACATTTAAATTTCACTCCTTTTGTAAAGAAATACAATAAAAACGACTTTTTAAACTATCGAATTTAAATATATAATCGAATTATGAAAAAAGTACTTTTATTGTTAATTGTAGTCATTGCAATTTCTTGTAAGAATGAACCTAAAAAAGATGTTAAAGAATCTGTAAAACAAGTTGAAGTTAAAAAAGAAACTTTCCCAGAAGAGTTAGGAAAAGTTTTTAAAGCTCATGGAGGAATTGACACTTGGAGAAATGCGGAAGTTTTATCCTTTAAAAAAGGAGAAGAAGTGCATACTATCAATTTACAATCTCGTATAAATGTAATTAATGCACCCAATTATGCTGTTGGTTTCGACGGAAAAAATGTTTGGTTAGACGAAGCAGAAGAAGGAACTTTTAAAGGGAGTCCTGCTTTTTATCACAATTTATTCTTCTATTTCTATGCAATGCCTTTTGTGTTAGCGGATGAAGGAATTATGTATGAGAAAATTGCACCTTTAACTTTTGATGGTGTAGATTATCCTGGTTATAAAATGTCTTTTAAATCTAATGTTGGTAGTTCTCCTGATGATAATTACAAGTTATATTTTAACGCAGAAACGCATCAAATGGAATGGTTAGCGTACACAGCGACATTTATGTCTAAAAAACCAAGTGATAAATTCAATATCATTAAATATGGTAAATGGAATAATGTAAACGGATTGATTTTACCATCAGAAATTACTTGGTATAAAAAAGATGAAAATGGTGTGCCAACTGAACCAGCAAGACCTGCTGCGGTATTTTCAGATGCATCAATCAGTAAAAATAATTTAACAGATTCATTTTTTGCAAAGCCAGTTAAGTAAGTATATTTGAAATTAATTGGTTTAATAAACCTTGAAATCAAGTTATGAAAAAAGTACTTTTAATATTACTGTTAGTAATTGCGGCTTCTTGTAAAAACGAAGCTAAAAAAGATGTCAAAAAAGAAACCATTTCTGAAGCTAAAATAGAAAAATTCCCAACAGAATTAGGCAAAGTTTTTGATGCTCATGGAGGAATCGATGCTTGGAGAAAAGGACAAGTATTGTCTTTTAATAAAGGAGAAGAAGTACATATTACAGATTTACATTCTCGTAAGATTGTTGTGAATACACCAGAATACTCTTTAGGTTTTGATGGTAGAGATATTTGGTCTTTAGAAGAAGTAGAAGGCAGTTTAAAAAGAGATCCTGCTTTTTATTACAACTTGTATTTTTACTTTTATGCAATGCCTTTTGTATTGGCAGATGACGGAATTATCTATGAAAAAGTAGCTGATTTGGTGTTTGAAGGAACCAATTATCCAGGGTATAAAATTTCTTACAAAGCAAATGTAGGTACTTCGCCAGACGATAATTATATAGTGTATTACAATCCTAAAAGATATAAAATGGAATGGCTTGCTTACACGGTAACCTTTAGATCTAAAGCTCCAGTTGATACTTATAAGATGATTAAATATAATTCTTGGGAAAATGTAAATGGTTTTATTTTACCAAAACAAATTACATGGTACTCGAAAGATAAGGATGGTAAACTTGAGCCAACTAACAAAATAGTAGATTTTACAATGCCTTTAATTAGCCAAGGAAAGTTAGCAGATTCATTTTACGAAAAACCAGTGAAATAAATTACAAAAAAAAGTAAGCGTCGTTTTTTTTCAAAACGACGGCTTACCAAGTAAACTAATAAAACCAAGTATTAGTATAAATATTAGAAGTTAGCTTTCTAATATGTTTTTATTCAGAATAAGGTTGATGATTGTAACTCAACACCCTTTTTAATTTCCAAATCTTATTTTCAAAAATCCAAAGGTGTGTAAAATCTGCAATTCCAACAGTTTTAATACACCTTTTTGTTTTTGTTGAAACGTGTGTTTTCCTTTTTGAATAGCGCCATAAATAACGCCATTATTGTTTAATTGATATACTTCTAAAGAATTAGCAACCAATTGTCTGGTGTTGTTTCCTGGGTTGGTACATAGGTTCTTTTTTATAGTATCAATAAATTCTGCCTTGTTTTGAATTCCTCCAACATCATGATAAAACTCAAAATTATCAGCGATAATTGGGCTTATTTTTTCAACTTCACAATTGTTAAACGCTCTTTTAAATATAATACTGTCTTTAGATTTTAATGTTTTAAACAAGGCTGAATTTGTATCAACCTGAGCATTTAAAACAAAGTTGTAAAACAACATCGCCAAAAATAAAAGTACTTTTATTAAAATTGATTTTCTAAAAGGTTCTAAAAAAGAGTCCATAGTTTGGTCGCTTAATTTGTTAAAGTTGATTATTTCTTAGAAATACTTCCGCCAGAAGTAGTTTTTTTATCGATTGATTTTGGGTTTCCTTTAAAATCAATATCACCACCACTTGTTGCTCTTGCTTCTAATTTTTTTGATGCATAAATATTAATATCAGCTCCACTAGTTACTTTTGCTATGGTGTTTTCACTTTCTAATTCATAAGCTTCTATAGAACTTCCGCTTGTAGCGTTAGAAGCATGATTGGTTGTATTTCCAGAAATATGAATGTCAGAACCACTTGTAGAATTGGTTTCTACACTTGTTGCGTTTATTTTAATATTAATGTCTGCACCACTTGTAGCCGAAATAGAAATTTCATCGGTATTTATAACATCTTTTCCGTACACATCACTTCCGCTAGTGGCTGTTAAAAGCGTTAAATCTTTAATGGTAACATGTACTTTTTTGGCTGCTGCTCTCCAGATTCCTTTATCAGCATATATTTTTAATATGCCATCTTCAACTTCCGTAATAATAATATCGTGTAAATTTTCATCAGCTTCTACGGTCACTTTATTTTTAGAACCTTGGGTTATGTAGACATCTAAACCTGTACTTACTTTTATTCCCGTAAATTGATCTGCAATTTTTCTAGTTTTTGTAATTATATTTTTATCTCCGTTAATTCTATTCATCATGTCTACATTACAAGATGTAAAAAGAGTTGTTATAAATAGAATTGCAATAATTTTTGATACTGAATTTTTCATGAGTTTGGTTTTAATTATATTGTAAATGTCTTTTAATAGACGCTTCAAATCAAAGGACGGTTGCTCAATTGTTGTTTTTTATGGTTGAATTGTATTAATTAACTTCCTCTTCAATAATTTCAGTATCTTCTAATTCTACTTCACAATCGGTACATTGTAAGGTTTTATCGGTCATTTTAAAATGATGATTAACCATGTCTTTGTCATAGATATCAGTTTCATTTTTTACATCGTCTAAAAAGTTTTTTATTGAATGATCAAAATAAACGGTGTTTCTTTCTGGAATATACAAAGTGATATTAACTTCTTCATCTTTCCATATATTTTTAAAGTTTGATAAATAATAAGCATCTAAAACAATCGTATTATTGATAACTTCATATTTATATTCAATTCTTTCAGCATTCCAGTTTGCATTGTATCTAGTTTTTCCAGAAGATTCTTTTTGAAGAATGATGTATGCTTCATTAGAATTACTTTTTTTAACATCAACGCTAATGTTATTAGAATATAATTTGTTTATTCCATCTATTTCAATTTGCTGCTTGCGATAACTTCTTCTTAAATTATGTCTGTAATAGATTTCATCATCATTGATCATTTTTAAATTGATGGTATCATTTTCCATAATATTTAAAGCCGTTTTCTTTACAAACTTACCGTCATTAACATGAGTAGTTCCGTATTCTATTCCTGTAAAAATCATCATTAATAAAGCAATTACCCAAACGCCCAAAAGTATTAATGAGGTGGGTTTGCTAATTTTTTTTACACTACTCGATAATATGCGTAGGCCTAAAACAAATAAAATTAAAAACGGAATACCAATTAGTAAAAATGCTGCAATTGTTAATACCCACTTAGGTAAAATTGCGTCATAGAAAAATGGAGGATATTGTAAAAATTCTCCATTCACATTTAAAATCTCTAAACTTCCTACTGAAAACCCACCAATGATTAGTGATAAAATAACTGCACCAGCAATAAATACTAGTAGAATTCCAATAAGTTTACCAACCACTTTAAAGAATACAAGAATAATCTTGCCTATGGTGTTGATGAAATCTTGTAATCCATTATTTTTTTGAGGCTTTCCCGAAAAAGTCTGATTCATTTTTTCTGAAAACTCATTTGCTCCATCTTTAAATTTTTCTGATGCTTTGTTCGCAAATTCTGTTACATTTTCTGAAACATTATTAAACTCTTCACGAATCTTTTTTTCGATATTATCGATGTTAACCGGTTCTCCTTCCATTTGTAGTTTCTCTGCCGTAGTTTTAGCTTCTGGCAATAAAATCCAAAGGATAATGTATAAGATAACTCCAAAACCAGCACCAAAGAAAAGGGCTAATAAACCAAGACGAATCCAGATGGTATCTACATTAAAATAATGGGCAATACCAGAAGCAACTCCACCTAAAAATTTATCGTCACCATCTCTAAATAATTTTTTTCCGGTAGTGTTATTTCTAGTATATGAATAGTTTGCATCACTATATTCTTCTTCAGCACTAGCGTAATCTTCTGGTTGTCCCATAATTTTAATGATATCTTCTATATCACCTTCATTAATCACCTGTCTTGCATCTGTTATTTTTTCTGATAACAATTCGCTAATACGTGCTTCGATATCTGCAATGATTTCATTTTTTCCTTGCGGATCATCGCTCAACGATCTAGAAATAGATTCTAGATATCGTTTTAATTTCTGATAGGCAACTTCATCTATGTGGAAGAAAAATCCGCCTAAATTTATGTTGATAGTTTTATTCATTGGTAGTTGGTTTTTTGCTGATTACTTGGTTTACTGCGTTTACTAAATTACTCCATGTTTTATCTAATTCTTTTATAAACATGCCGCCGTTTTCTGTTAAAACATAATATTTTCTTGGTGGTCCAGAGGTTGATTCTTCCCATCTATACGTTAATAAACCTGCGTTTTTTAAGCGTGTTAATAACGGATATATGGTGCCTTCAACCACAATCATTTCTGCACTTTTTAATGTCGAAAGAATTTCAGAAGTATAGGCATCTCCATTTTTTAAAATGGATAAAATGCAATACTCTAAAACACCTTTTCGCATTTGTGCTTTTGTGTTTTCTATTTTCATTTATTGTGGTTTTAAATGATTATTTAATAAATTTTATAGTGAAAGGATATTTATAATTTTCTCCTTCTTTAGCTTTTAATGCAGCTATAATTATCAATGCAATTTTAATAATGCCTACAATTCCTGCAAGAGATGTAATACCAAAAACTCCAAATAAATTAGAAGCCTCAAAATTGATATTAATATGATTAAAGTTGTCAAAATTATCGAAGTTTCTAAAAATGGATCCAATAAAAACCGGAATAAAAGATAAAGTCAAAATAAATATATACAGAGAATAACTGATATTAAAATTGATTGCCTCTTTGCCATGTTCATCTAAAAAGGTACTTCTGTCTTTTAGCGTTTGCCATGCAATTAATGGTGTAATTATATTACCAAACGGAAATATAAATCCTGCGAAAGCAGAAATATGTATTAAAAAGGCATTGGTGTTTTCGTTATTTTGTTTCATGTTTTGTAAACTATATAATACTTTCTTATGCAAATATATATCTTTAAAAAGGTATTATGCAATGCATAGTACTATAATTAACATTTCCTTAACATTTCCTTAACATTTTAGGTTTTACTATAAAAAGCACTTAAAAAGTCTTGTACCCGTTGTTATTATTGAGTTTTTGTTTCATTTATTTTAACTATCTTGTCAACTTTAATAGTAGTTTTTAAAATTAATTAAATATATAAAATGAAATTTACTCCAAGAAAAGTCAACCTTTTTAACCTGGTAAAATTGCCTTTAGCATATTTAGGAGGCGTAAGAGTGCGCACTATTACAGATACAGAAGTGGTGGTTTCTATAAAATACAGATGGATGAATCAAAATCCGTTTAGAAGTATGTTTTGGGCAGCACAAGGTATGGCGGCAGAAATGCCAACAGGTGTTTTGGTAATGAAGGCAATAGACGATTCTAAAGTTAAAGTATCGATGTTAGTAACTAAGCAAGAAGCTGAGTTTTTTAAAAAAGCAACAGGAAGAATTCTTTTTTCATGTAAAGGAGGGAATGAAATTCGAGAAGCAATTCAAGAATCTATTAAAACAGGAGAAGGTCAGGTTATTGTTTTAATATCCGAAGGAAAAAATAAAGATGGAGTAGTAGTTTCTAGATTTCAATTCCATTGGAGTTTAAGGGTAAAGAAATAGTTTACTCTTTACCTTTATATAGTTCTGGTCTTTCTTCGTTATAATCACATTCTTGAAAAATACCACAAGATACATTTGTACGCGCTAAAGATTTTGTTACTTCAAACTTTTTAGATAAAGCTTCTATTTCTGGAGATAAATATTTCATAATTTTTTTATTTTTTAATTCGTGTATTAAATATAGTTTTTCTTTTTATCACTGCAAAAATATGGCTTTTTCTATTCATAAATAATTTGAAAACGGCTGTTTTGTCTTTATTAACAAAAATTTAAAAGGTTCTTTACATAAACCTTTCATAAGAAGTGATTTGTTAAAAAAGTATACTTATTTAGATTGTAGTAAAATTTACTAAATTTAAAAAATAGTTTTTTGGTGTAACAAATATCCTTTAAAAGCTTCTAATTAATGTATAAACCTTAAAAATTGAATTATGTTTCAAGATAAAATTCCACAAAACCCAAACAATAGAAATGCTCACGAAATAGATTACAAAATCTTTGGAGAAGAAATGCAGTTTGTAGAAATAGAGTTAGATCCGCAAGAAGGAGTCGTTGCTGAAGCAGGTACTTTTATGATGATGGACGACAATATTAAAATGAATACTATTTTAGGTGATGGTTCTAATCAAGAAACAGGTTTATTAGGAAAGATCTTTTCAGCAGGAAAAAGAATTTTAACAGGTGAAAGTCTGTTTATGACTGTTTTTACCAATGATGGATTTGGTAAAAAACAAATTTCATTTGCATCTCCGTATCCAGGTAAAATTGTTCCGATTGATTTAACAGAGTTTGGCGGAAAATTTATCTGTCAGAAAGATGCATTTCTTTGTGCTGCAAAAGGCGTTTCTATCGGAATAGAATTTTCAAAAAAATTAGGGAGAGGTTTGTTTGGCGGCGAAGGTTTTATCATGCAAAAATTAGAAGGAGATGGTTTAAGTTTTATTCATGCAGGAGGAACTATGGCAAAAAAAGTACTACAACCAGGTGAAGTTTTAAAAGTAGATACAGGTTGTATTGTTGGTTTTACCCAGGATGTAGATTATGACATTGAGTTTGTTGGTGGTATTAAAAATACCGTTTTTGGTGGTGAAGGATTGTTTTTTGCTTCTTTAAAAGGGCCAGGAACTGTGTATGTTCAATCTTTGCCATTTAGTCGATTAGCAGGACGAGTTTTGGCAATGGCACCAAGAACAGGAAGTGGAAAACGAGGAGAAGGAAGTGTTTTAGGTGGAATAGGAGATTTATTAGACGGCGATAACCGATTTTAATATGTAGCTTTTATCATTCTGTCATTTCCAGAAAAATCTTTCTTTAACTCTATGTTTTTAAAGCCTTTTTCTTGAAGCATTTCTACAGTCTCTTTTCCAAGATATTGGTTGATTTCAAAAAACAACAATCCGTTTTCAGTAAGATGATTTTTAGCTAAATCTGCAATTTTTTTATAGAAAATTAAAGGGTTTTCGTCATCAACAAACAAAGCAAGGTGTGGTTCGTTTTGTAATATATTATTATTAATTTCTACTTTTTCTAATTCTCTAACATAAGGAGGGTTAGAAATTATGAAGTCATAATTTTTAGGTAATTCTTTAGCTTTTAAAATATCTATTTCAAAGAAAGTAATGTCAACTTTATTTAATAAAGCATTTTGTTTTGCTTTTTTTAAAGCTTCTGAAGAAACATCAATAGCAGAAATAGAAACGTTATTTAAATTCTTGGCCAAAGAAATAGGAATACATCCTGTACCTGTTCCAATATCTAAAATAGTTAGTTTTTTATCTTGATTCTTATTTCTCAATTCTTGAACCTCATTGATTACCCATTCTACCAATTCTTCTGTTTCTGGTCTTGGGATTAACGTATGCTCATCAACCAAAAAAGGAAGGCTAAAAAACTCTGTTTCACCCAAAATATACTGAATAGGTTCTTCTTTTTGAAGTCTTTTTACAATACTTTTTAATTCTGATAAAATACTTTCATCAATTAAAAAGTCTGGTTTTAAAACGGTATCAATTCTTTGTAGGTTCAGTTTTGCTTCTATCAATAGAAAAAAGAAAGAATCAATTTCTGTTTTTGGATATATCGTTGATAATTCACTATTAAAAAAAATACGAAAATTTTGAAGTGTCATAGATAATTTATAATAAAGGGCTTAAAAATCTAGCAAGACGTTCAAGTGTTTTTTGTTTGTTAGATCTGTTTAAGAAATCTTCTAGAGTTACTTTGGTAGCTAAATTCTTTCTTTCATTGAACTCTTTTGATATTTCTGAAGTTATTTCTTTATCAAAAATCAAAGCATTTAATTCGTAATTATGTTCAAAGCTTCTGCAATCAAAATTGGTAGAACCAATAGAGGCAATCTCATCATCAATAAATATAACTTTACTGTGCGAGAAATCGTCCCTTAAATAAATATCTACTCCGGCTTTTAATAAACCTTCAAAATAGGAATACATACTATAGGTAGCCATTTTAGAATCTGTAACTTTAGGTAATAATAAAGTTACTTTTACACCGCTTAAAGCTGCAATTTTAAACGCTTCTAATATCGAATAAGTAGGTATAAAATATGGGTTTAATACACAAATACTCCTTTCGGCTAAATTAATAAGGCTTAAATATTGTTGCATTACAACAGGTTGTTTGTAATCTGGACCGCTAGAAACAATTTGCATTGTCGTATTTCCATCAGCGTTACAAACCTTGTTGTATTTTTCTTTCTGACTTAAATCTATATCTGTTGCGTAGTAATAATCTTTTAAAAAAGTATCGTGTAAATCAGCAACTGCGCAACCAGATATTTGTACATGTGCATCTTGCCAAATCCCTAAATTGGTATCTTCTGTAATATATTCATCAGAAATATTTACGCCACCTGTAAAACCAATTTCATTATCTATAATTGCAATTTTTCTATGATTTCTATAATTTAAAGAAAAAAGAAAACTTCCAAACTTAAAAGGAGTTTCTGGATATATTTTTACACCTATTTCTTTAAGGTGTTGTATCGTTTTTTTGTTTAACGGAAAGGTTCCTATAGAATCGTATAAAATACGGACTTCTACATTTTCTTTTCGTTTTTGTTCTAATAAGTTAATGAGATTGTTGAGGATTTCGCCATTTTCAATAATGTAATATTGTAAATGGATAAATGATTTAGCATTCTTAATAGCTTTAAAAAGTGCTTCAAAAGTTTCTTTTCCGCTTTTTAAGACTACAACATCATTATTTAATTGTAGTGGTAAATTTGTGTTATTAAAAATTAGATTAGATATTTTAGAAGCTTTGTGGCTTCTAAGTACAGTTACATTTTTATTTTTTTCATTTTTGCGATTCTTTTCAATGTAATCTTTCCTTTTTTTAGCCTCTTTAAGTTCAAAGTATTTTATTTTTCTTCTATTAATGCCGAATAAAATAAAAGCAAAAACACCCATGAATGGAAATAAGAGTGTAATTAAAATCCAGCTTAAAGACTTAGAAGGTTTTACACCAAAATATAAAATGTTGTAAAAAGCCCAACTAAATAGTACAAGGTGTATCGATAAGAGAATAGTATATATCAATTTTTATAATTTTTTAAGCATCCAAACAGGGCAAGAATAATGTCCGGTATTTCCCATAGGTTTGTCAAGATTTACAAAACCATTCCTTTTGTACAATGCTTGTGCAGCATTCATATAGGGCATGGTTTCTAAATAACAGTTTTCAAAACCAACTGTTTTTGCTTTTTCTAAGCAAGTATTTATTAATTTAGAACCCAAACCCTTTCCTCGTGTTATTGGTAAAAAATACATTTTTTGAAGCTCGCACGTATTCCCTTCAAAATTATCTAATTGTGCAATTCCTGCGCCTCCAACTACCTTGTTATTATGCTCTACAACATAATAAAAAGAGGTTGGTTTTTCAAAATTTTCAAACATTTTATCAGTAGCTTTGTCTTCATAGGCAGTACCAATTTTTGGTGCCCCCATTTCTAAAAGAACTTCTCTGATTACAGTTGCCATTTGTGCATTGTCTTTAGATTGAATTTCTCTAATGATAAAATCTGTACTTTTCATTTATTACTGTATTTTTGCAAGAGCAATTTACCTTTTTTTTTAAATATTGAACATGAAAAACCTTATATATTTTATACTTTTCTTTACATTAATTACAAGTTGTTCTGTAAGAGAAAAACCCATTTTTATAAAGGTAGACAATGTAAAGGTAACCTCTTTTAAGGGAGATACAATTCGTTTAAAAGCAGCAGCTTTTTTTGAAAACCCGAATGATGTTGGTGGTGTTATTTCTACGGATGAAATTAAAGTAATTATTAATGGAGCAGAAGTTGCTCAGGTTTCTTCGGACGAGTTTGAAGTACCAGCAAGAAAGGAGTTTTCTATACCTTTAACTGTAGTAATTCCTGCTAAAAAAGTCTTTGATAATAACAAAAATGGAATCTTAGGAGGTTTGTTAAATTCATTTTTAAATAAATCTATAAAAGTGCAATTTACAGGGGATTTAAAATACAAAGTTTTTGGATATTCTAGTGTATATCCGATAGATCAAATTCAGGAAATTAAATTTTAATTGTTGGTGATAGATCACAAATTATACATAAAACGTTGCTTACAAATAGCCAAAAATGGGATAGGCGTTTCGCGTCCTAATCCTTCTGTAGGTGCCGTTGTAGTATATCAAAATAAAATTATTGGCGAAGGTTTTACATCCGCTTATGGCGGTAATCATGCAGAAGTAAATGCAATTAATGCCGTAAAAGACAAAGCGCTTTTAAAAAAGGCAACGATCTATGTAACTTTAGAGCCTTGTTCTCATTTTGGTAAAACGCCACCTTGTGCAGATTTAATTGTAAAACATCAACTGAAAAATGTAGTTGTTGGTTGTGTAGATTCTAATAGTTTGGTTGCTGGTAAAGGAATTGAACGTCTTATAAATGCAGGAATTAATGTTATTGTAGGCGTTTTAGAAGATGAATGTAAAGAACATCACAATCGTTTTTTTACGGTTCAGAATAAAAAAAGACCTTATATTATTTTAAAATGGGCACAAACTAAAGACGGATTTGTTGCTCCTTTAACAAAAGATGAACAGAAACCAGTTTGGATTTCTACTCCATATTCTCAGCAATTAGTCCACAAATGGCGAGCACAAGAACACGCAATTTTAGTAGGGACAAATACGGTTATTGCAGACAACCCGAAGTTAAATGTAAGGAGTTGGACGGGTCATAACCCTGTTAGAATTGTTTTAGATGGTACTTTAAGAATTCCGGAAGACAGTAATATTTTAGACGGAAGTGTAAAGACGATTGTTATTTGTGATAAAAAAATACTGAATAGCAAGGAGTTTCAACCCCTTGAAATAATAAACATCATTTTTGAAGCAATTGATTTTCAAAATAATATAGCAAAACAAGTTTGCAATGTTTTACAAAAACACCAAATTCAGTCTGTAATTATAGAAGGAGGTAGTCAAACTTTGCAAACCTTTATAGATGAAGATCTCTGGGATGAAGCGCGTGTTTTTACTGGAGAAACCACATTTAAAGTAGGAGTGAAGGTACCTGTTTTTAAGAAAGTAGTTAAAGAAGAAATAAACATCAAAACAGATGTTTTAAAAATATATACAAATGATTAAAAACATCATTTTCGATTTTGGCGATATTTTTATCAACCTAGATAAAAAACGTTTTGCAAAAGAATTACTGGACTTAGGGATTTCGCAAGAAGCAGAAGTCAATTTGCCAATTTTGAACGAGTATGAAATGGGACTGATTTCTACAGAAGAGTTTGTTGCTTTTTTTGAAGCTAAGTTCAATGTTTCAAAAGAAAAATTAGTGAAAGCTTGGAATTCTATTCTGTTAGATTTTCCATTAAACCGATTAAAATTTATTGAAGATTTAGCAGAAAGTAAAAAGTATAGATTATTTTTATTAAGCAATACCAACGATTTACATATTTCTTGGATTCAAAATAATGTTGGAATGGAATTCTATAATTCCTTTAAAATTTGTTTCGAACAGTTTTATTTAACACACGAAATTCATTTAAGAAAACCCAATGTTAATATTTATGAATTTGTGTTGAATGAGAATAATTTAATAGCAGAAGAAACACTTTTTATAGATGATACTAAAGAAAATACAGTTTCTGCAAATACTTTAGGCATTCATACTTGGAATTTAATTCCGGGTGAAGAAGAGGTAACAGAATTATTTACAAAAAAGGAAAATTTATTTTGATTTATTTAATTTTCAGCATTCTTTTTTCAACCTCACTATTTGTCATATTTAAATATTTTGATATTTATAAAATTGATACTTTAAAAGCAATTGTTGTAAATTATTTGGTTGCTTTCGCTTTTGGTTTCGGTTTGTCTGAAATTACATTTTCTATTAATGAGATACCTGAAAAACCATGGTTTTTTGGAGCTATTGTTTTAGGAGCATTATTTGTTGCTATCTTTTTTGTAATGGCAAATACAGCACAGCAAAATGGAGTTTCAGTGGCTTCTGTTGCAGGTAAAATGTCTGTAGTTATTCCGGTAGTTTTTGGTGTTTTATTATATGATGAATCTGTTACTTTGTTAAAAGTTGTAGGGGTTTTAATTGCTTTAATTTCTGTTTATTTAGCTTCTGTAAAAGAGGAGCGAAGTACTTTTAACAAAGCAGGGTTATTGTTTCCTATATTGCTGTTTTTTGGTTCTGGAGCTATAGATACAACACTTAAATACGTTCAAATTAATTTTGTTCAGAATAATGAGGCGGCTCTTTTTTCTGGAAGTCTATTTGGTTTTGCTGCTTTTTTTGGATTGCTAATTTTATTAGTAAAAACTCTTCGGAAGAGAGAACCATTTGGTTTTAAAAATATAATTGCAGGTATTGTTTTGGGTATTCCGAATTATTTTACAATTGTATTTTTAATTAAAGCGATGCAAACATCAGGTTTTGAAAGTTCTACCTTGTTTACAATTAATAATGTGTCTGTTGTAGTAGTATCAACCTTGGTTGGATTACTTTTATTTAAAGAAAAATTTAGTTTAAAAAATAAAATAGGAGTTATTTTGGCAATTGTAGGAATTGTTTTAGTAACCATTGCTTAATATGTTAGAAGACGTTTATAAAACAATAGAAAAACCATCTGAAGAAACCCTTTTTAAAGAAAAAGGATCTAAGTTTTTTGGATATGTTTTTCCTGTTTTATCAGAAGAGGATGTAAAAGAACATTTAGAAGACTTAAGAAAGAAACATCATGCTGCACGTCATTTTTGTTATGCCTATCAATTAGGTATTGAAGATGTGAAATTTAGAGCAAATGATGATGGAGAACCTAATAATTCTGCAGGTTTACCTATTTATGGTCAAATACAATCTTTTGAAGTAACGAATGTTTTAATTGTTTCTGTCCGTTATTTTGGAGGAACAAAATTGGGTGTTGGAGGTTTAATTTCTGCATATAAAACATCTGCTCAAATTAGTTTAGAAGCTGCTGACATATTAGAAAAAACCATAAATATTTATTATAAGTTAACTTTTGAGTACGATATGATGAATGCCGTACAAAGAATTATCAAAGAGAAAAATATTGAGATTACCAATCAAAAATTAGAAATGAATTGCGAGTACACCATTTCTATCAGAAAAAAAGATGCACAAGCAATTTATACTATTTTTGATACTTTATATAAAGTAGATATTAAAGAACTAGAGTAGTATTTTAGTTCCAGAATGTTTTTCTCTGTTTAAAAAATTAATACCCCAAACCTTTTAATAAATGATCTGGACAGCGAGTTGGTTTCATCGTTTTAGAATTCATAAAAGCTAAAACAGAACTTCCTGTACAAATGAGTTCGTCATTTTGATTTACAATTTCATAATCAAACTCAATTTTAACCATTGGTTTCTTTTTCAATATTGTTTTTATGGTTAAAACGTCGTCATACAAAGCAGATTTTATAAATTTAAAATTTATAGAAATAACAGGAAGCATTATCCCACTTAATTCCATATCTTTGTATGTAACCCCTAAAGAACGCATCCATTCGGTACGTCCTAGTTCAAAAAATTGCGCGTAATTACCGTGATACACAACCCCCATCTGATCGGTTTCTGAATATCGGATTCTAGTTTTTGTTATAGATTTTTTCAAGTGATATAATTAATTAGTGTTTTGTGTATTCTACGTAAAAAATAGTTAATAATCAATAGCAAATTGATTTTTTTATACTGAATTTTATTCACATTTTTGTACCACCTTAAAAAAGGCATCATAAGCCCTTTTTAAACCCTAATTATAACACAAAAAATCGCTAAAATTAA